>NZ_LZMD01000021.1 GCF_001668575.1 Mycobacterium sp. 1164985.4 | reverse complement strand
GACGCCGGCCTGTTCTGAGCCGAGCACACAACGCCACTGGCGGGGATCAAACTGCGATCCCCGCCAGTCGGCACGTCTACCGTTGACTCACCGGCCCAACCGGATACGAGGACTTGATGACGCAAGGCAATGATCGACAGGCGACGCCGGCCAAGCAGGCGGCGCCGGACAGGCAAACGAAGGTCATCGTCGAGCTGATCGACCACACCAGCCGGATCGCCGACGCCAACGATCGCGGTGATCTGGTCGAACGGCTGGCCAAAGCCAAGGCGCGCATGACCGATCCGCAGATCCGGGTGGTGATCGCCGGTCAGCTCAAGCAGGGCAAGAGCCAGTTGTTGAACTCGCTTCTGAACGTTCCCGTCTCGCGGGTCGGTGATGACGAGAGCACGGTGCTGCCGACCGTGGTGACGTACGGGGAGACGGCTGCGGCCAAGCTCATCGTGGCGCGCGGTGAGGGCGAGGAGCCCGACGCCGTCGAGATCCCGATGGCCGACATCAAGAACGATCTGCGACGGGCCCCGCAGGCCAACGGACGCGAGGTGATTCGCGTGGAGGTCACCGCCGCCAGCCCGCTGCTCAAGAACGGGCTCGCATTCGTCGACACCCCGGGCGTCGGTGGCCACGGTCAACCGCATCTGTCCGCGACGCTGGGCCTGCTGCCCGACGCCGACGCGGTGCTAATGTGCAGCGACGCCAGTCAGGAGTTCACCGAGCCCGAGATGACCTTCATGCGACAGGCATTTGAGATCTGCCGTGTCGCAACGATCATCGCGACCAAGACGGATCTGTATCCCCACTGGCGCCAGATCGTCGACGCCAACAAGGCGCATCTGCAGCGTGCGGGTGTGGACGTGCCGATGATCCCGGCCTCCTCGCTGCTGCGCACCCACGCCATCCAGCTCAACGACAAGGAACTCAACGAGGAGTCGAACTTCCCGGCCATCGTGAGGTTCCTCAGCGAGCAGGTGCTGGCGCGGCAGAACGACCGGATCCGCGACCACGTTGTGAACGAGATCTATTCGGCGGCGGAACATTTGACGCTCAAGGTCAAGGCTGAATTGGCGGTGCTCAACGACCCCGAGACCCGGGACCGGCTGAAGGAGGACCTGGAACGCCGCAAGCAGGAGGCCCAGGACGCGCTGCAGCAGACCGCGCTGTGGCAGCAGGTGCTCAACGACGGAATCGCCGATCTGACCGCCGATGTCGACCACGATCTGCGCGGGCGGTTCCGCATCATCAGCCAGCACATCGAAAAGGTCATCGACAACTGTGACCCAACGCATCACTGGGCCGAGATCGGCGCCGAGCTCGAGAACGCGGTCGCCACGGCCGTCGGCGACAACTTCGTCTGGGCCTATCGACGGGCCGAGGCGCTGGCCGCCGAGGTGGCCCGCACGTTCGTCGAGGCCGGTCTCGACGCGGTCAACATGCCGCAGCTCGACCCCAGCCGAATGGGCGCCAGCCTCGGGGAGATGAAATCGTTGGGCAAGCTCGAAGCCAAACCGGTTGGCAAGGGCCGCAAGCTGACCATGGGCATGCAGGGGTCGTACGGCGGCGTGCTGATGTTCGGCATGATGACGTCGTTCGCGGGCCTGGGCATGTTCAACCCGATCTCCCTCGGCGCGGGTCTGCTGATGGGGCGTACGGCGTTCCGGGAGAACATGGAGAACCGGATGCTGCGGGTTCGTAACGAGGCCAAGACCAACACCCGCCGCTTCATCGACGACACGCAGTTCGCGGTCGGCAAGGAATCGCGCGACCGGCTCAAGGCGACGCAGCGGCTGCTGCGTGACCACTATCGCGGCATCGCCAATCAAACCTCTCGGTCCCTCAACGAGTCGCTGCAGGCGACCATCGCCGCCGCACAGGTACAGGAGGCCGAACGCAACGGCCGGATCAAGGAACTCGAGCGTCAGCTCAACATCCTCAATCAGGTCACCGAGCACGCAGTCAAACTGCTGCCCGCCGGCTCCGCGCCCGAACCCGTTGGGACCACATAGCGGCGTCGGTGCATAAGCTGGACTCTTGGCCATCGCCGAACGGGGAGAGCAGCCAGGAGCATTGGTGGGTAGCGCGAGATGAGCACGAGCGATCAGGTGCGCGCGATCCTGGGTGGAACCATAAAGGCCTACCAGGCCGACCCCGCGTATCGGCAGCGCCCCGATGTGCATCGCGAACTCGAGCGCATCGGCGGTCGGCTCAACCAGCCGATCCGGATCGCGCTGGCCGGCACGCTCAAGGCAGGCAAGTCGACGTTGGTGAATGCGCTTGTGGGCGAGGACATTGCGCCTACCGACGCGACGGAGGCCACCCGAATCGTGACGTGGTTCCGGCATGGACCCACACCGAAGGTGACCGCTAATCATCGCGGCGGCAGGCGATCCAACGTGCCGATCGGACGCGATCCCAACGAGGGCGGCCTGACGTTCGACTTCGCGACGCTCGACCCCGAAGACATCGTCGACCTCGATGTCGAGTGGCCGGCCGCCGAGCTGATCGACACCACCATCATCGACACCCCCGGCACCTCGTCGTTGTCCCGGGACGTTTCGGAGCGTACCCTGCGCCTACTCGTGCCCGAGGACGGGGTGCCGCGCGTCGACGCGGTCGTCTTCCTGCTGCGGACACTGAACGCCGCCGATATCGCGCTGCTCAAGCAGATCGGCGAACTGGTCGGCGGGTCGGCGGGCGCGTTGGGGGTGATCGGCGTGGCCTCGCGCGCGGACGAGATCGGGGCCGGGCGCATCGATGCGATGTTGTCAGCCAAGGACGTCGCGACGCGCTTCACCGCGGAGATGGAGCGCACCGGAACATGCCAGGCCGTGGTGCCGGTGTCCGGGCTGCTGGCGTTGACGGCACGAACGTTGCGGCAGAGCGAATTCGTCGCGTTGGAGAAGCTCGCCGGCGTGGACGCCGCCGAGCTGACGAAGGCGATGTTGTCGGTGGACCGCTTCGTCCGCGAGGACAGTTCGCTGCCCGTCGACGCCGCGACCAGAGCGGCGCTGCTGGACCGGTTCGGCATGTTCGGAATCCGGATCTCGATCGCAGTGCTGCGCGCCGGTGTCAGCGATTCGGTGGCACTGGCCGACGAGTTGTTGGAGCGCAGCGGGCTGTTGGCGCTTCGGGAGGTCATCGATCAGCAGTTCGCGCAGCGGTCGGATCTGCTCAAGGCGCACACGGCGTTGTTGTCGCTGCGGCAGTTCGTACAGACGAACCCGATCTACGCCACCCCGTACATCCTCGCCGACATCGACCCGCTGCTGGCCGATACGCACGCGTTCGAGGAGTTGCGCCTGTTGAGCCAGTTACGTTCGCGGCCAACGACTTTGAATGACGACGAGATGGCCTCGCTGCGCCGCATCATCGGCGGTTCGGGTACCGACGCGGCCAGCAGGCTTGGCCTTCAACCGGACAATCCTTACGACGGGCCGCGGGCGGCGTTCGCGGCGGCACAGCGCTGGCGCAGGCGTGCCGAGCACCCGCTGAACGACCCGTTCACGACTCGGGCCTGCCGGGCGGCGGTGCGCAGCGCGGAGGCTTTGGTCGCGGAGTACGCGGCCCGCGGCCAATCAGGCCAGGGCCGCTGAGCGGCCAATCAGGCCAGGGCCGCTGAGCGGCCAATCAGGCCAGGGCCGCTGAGCGGTGGCTAGGGGGTGGGCGACTCCGTCACCGTCTCGGTCACGGTTTCGGTGCTGGTTTCGGTGCTGATGCTCGTAGTCGGCGGGGTGGTCGTGGTGGTCGTCGTCGTGGTGGTCGTCGGCTCGGTGGTCGTGGTGGTTTCCGGCGGCGCGGTGATGGTCTCCGTCACGGTCTGCGGGGACAGCGAGGTGGTTGGGACGACGGAGCGCGAGGTCGTGGTCAACGGCGTCAGCGAGGTGCGTTCGGTCGTCGAGTCGTCGCCACTGATCAAGGACGCGAGCAGCCACACGATGAGGGCGACGAGCAGGGCGCCGATCGCGCCGAACGCGACCAGCGCCGCCGGCTTGCGGTACCACGGTTCCGGCTCCCCGGGCGGCAGCCCGGGACCCCCGTCGCCGTAATTGATGTACGCCGTGGGTTCGTTGTCGGGGTTGTTCGGGTCGTCCGGAGGTCCGTATCGCGCCACGGCCATCGATAGTAGGCGCTCAGGGGTACGGATTGAGCGTGCGCGTCACATTCGTCCGGGGTCGGCGCGTCGTGCGGGTCGTAGTGGGCTCCTCGGCCTCGCCGGCCTCACTGCTGGGCGGTGTCCGGCTGGTCGTCGTCGAGCTGCTGGACGTGGTCTCGGTGCCCGAAGTCGTCTCGCTGCTCGAGGTCGTCGACTCCGACGGCAGGGGGTCGTTGATCTCGGTGGTCTGTGGTGGGCTGGTGCTCGTGATGGTTCCTGTCGTGAGGGTCGCGGAGGGGCCCGTCGGGGTCTCGGTCGCCGTGAACGTCGGCTCGATGAAATCCACCGGCGCCGGCGTCTGCTCGTTGAACCGCGCAGCGAAGAAGGAGATCGCCAGCACGAGTAGTCCGATCGCGGCCAGGCCGAGAAGGCTCGCGCCGACGACCTCGGGGGTGCGGTTGTACCAGGGCTGCGGCGGCGGGTCTCCACCGCCGCGATGATCGTTGCCGTTGCCGCCGGGCACGGCCACTGATCGTAGGGCCGGTGGCCCGTGCGCGCCTGTTCAGCGCAGCTGTGGCAAAACCTCGCGCGCGAAGAACTCGAGGTGCCCCAGATCCGACATGTCGAGAACCTGCAGGTATATCCGCTGCACGCCGGCCTGCAGGAATGGTCCCAGCTTGTCGACGATCTCGGCGGGCGTGCCCACCGTGGGGGAGTTGCTGCGAAGCTCGTCGACCTCACGCCCGATCGCGGCTGCTCGGCGGGCGATCTCGTCTTCGTCGCGGCCCGCGCACAGCACGAACGCCGCGGAGTACGTCATCGAGTCCGCGGATCGGCCGGCGTCGGCGACGGCCGCAGCAACCCGCTCGAACTGCGTCGTGACCGTCTCCAGTGGCACGAACGGCACGTTGAACTCGGAGGCGAACCTGGCCGCGAGCGCCGGCGTCCGCTTGGCGCCCTGGCCACCGATGATGACCGGTGGGTGTGGCGACTGCGCGGGCTTGGGCAGGCCGGGGGAGTCGATGATCGTATAGTGCTGACCGGCGTAGTCGAACGTCTCATCCTGCGGCGTCGTCCAGAGTCCGGTGATGATGTCGAGCTGTTCGCTGAGCCGGTCGAAGCGTTCGCGAAGCGACGGAAACGGGATCGCGTACGCCTTGTGTTCGGCTTCGAACCAGCCCGTGCCGATACCGAATTCCACGCGGCCGCCGCTCATCTCGTCGACCTGGGCGACGGAGATCGCCAGCGGCCCCGGATAACGGAAGGTCGCCGACGTCACCATGGTGCCGAGGCGGATTGTCGACGTCTCCCGGGCGATGCCGGCCAGGGTGACCCAGGAGTCAGTCGGGCCGGGCAGCCCGTCGCCGCTCATCGCCAGGTAGTGATCGGAGCGGAAGAACGCGGAGAAGCCCAGCTCCTCTGCGGTCTGCGCGACGGCGAGTTGATCGGCGTACGACGCGCCCTGCTGCGGTTCGACGAAAACCCGGAAATCCACCGATGAGCCCACGGCTGCCAGCTTAGGCGGCATGCAGGTTGGTCAGCGCGACACCGATGCGTGCTTCGACTTCGCTCAAGCGAACCACCGAGTGGCCGGGTAGCCGTGGGGCGGCCGAGTGGTAATGCGCGCCGGTTGGCGTGGTGAACTCGGCGTGGTGGGTACCGTCGACCTGGCAGGTTTGCACCTGCCAGCCCGGAGTCTCCTTGACGTAGTTGCACCGCTCGCACAGACCCAGCCCATTGACCAGATGCGTTGGGCCACCACGATGTGCGGGCACCGCGTGATCGCGATGGCGGATCGGTGCATCACAGTAGGGAGTGCGACATCGTTGATCGCGTAATCCGATGAAGCGGGCCATCGCCCGCGGGAAGCGTCGCGAGCGCGACTCCATCGCTACCAGCGCCCCCGAGTCCGGACGCCTGTACAGCCGCCGCAGCGTGGCCCGCGACCGCTTGTCCAAGGCGGCGGTTTGGACAAGCGTGCGCGCCACCGCGGCTGGTATCGGACCGTAACCGTCGACGAGCGCGGGACTGTTGTCCTCACTCACCAACGTCTCATCCGACATCACCAGGTTCACCGCGATCGGCTCGGGAACCTCGGCAGGCCGACCGGTGACCCGCTCCACCAAGGTGTCGGCCATCACCTGACCGCGTCCCCGGTTGTCGAAGGTGCTGTCGGAGGCACGCTTGAGCGCGGCGTAGACGGACACTCCCTGGCGCATGGGCAGCAGCGCGGTCAAATAGGCCATCGTGTCGGGCGCGGGCCGGATGGTCACGGTGCGATCGGCCTCGGCTCTCGCCGCGCGCTCAACGAACGCCTGAGGATCGAGCCGGTAGGCGATGGCTTTGGCATCTGCGGCGATCCGTGCGTCGCCCTTCCCCTCCAAAGTCTGTACATCCGAGCACATCTCGTCATCCAGCGCGCGGCGGTGCTCCACGCTCAGACAGGCGGACTCACGCACGATCAGTGTCGCCCGCCACTCCGACAGGACCCCGCCCTCCAACGCGGCCAGCGTGTGGGGCATTTCATCGACCAACGCCTTGGCGAACCCGAGATGGCGACCACCCTGCGACGGCGAGACGCGCCGCGCCAAGGCAATTTCGCTGGAAACCCCGCGACCCCGTTTGGCCGCGGGCACGCCGGCGGCGGCCTCACTGGCGCGACGTGAAGCGTCGAGCAGTGCCGAAGCTCGGGCCTGCCCCGCCGCGGCGGCCGACTTCACCCGCTCCAACCAGGCGATCCGCTCGACCAGAGCAGCCTCGTCCACGCATGGGTCCACTTCCGCCAAGTGCGTGGAGTCGAACATGTGTTCGACACTATCACGCGGCACTGACACGCGGACTGAAACTGCGGCTACAGCCCGCGCCGGTTCTTGCGGACGGCGTCGACCACGGCTGCGTCGCCCTCGAACTCGACGCTAACCTCGTCGCGACCGGAGACGAACAGCAGCAATTCCTGCGCCTCGCCGACGATGCCCAGCGCGGGCCCCTTTCCAACGGTGGCGAGCGTCTTGCCCTGCGGGGTGCGCAGGGTGAGCCGCGCAGGGGTCTTGGCCAGGGTCAGCCGGGCCATCACGGGCAGCGGACGAGTCAGCGCTGTGACCGTGGCGTCGTCGAGAGGCCTCGGTTCCCAACCAGATTGGGCGCGGCGGACATCCTCATGGTGGATGTACATCTCGCCCATATTGGCCACCGGGTCAAGCAGCTTGAACGGCGAGAACAGCGGCGGGCCCGACGCAACCTTGTCGAGCAGTCCTTCCCACTCGGAGCCCTGGGCCGTCTGCCGCTGGACCCTGTCGGTGTAACCGGCGAGCGCGGGGACCATGATGCCCGGCGTGGCGTCGAGCCTGCGTTCGCGCACCACAAGGTGCGCGGCGAGATCACGGGTCGTCCAGTCTCCGCACAGCGTGGGAGCGTCGGGACCCACCTCGCGCATGGTCTCGACGAGTGCGGCGCGTTCCCGTTGTGCAGCGGTCATCTCTCCACCTTAGGGACGGCCGCTCGTCACACCCCCCACTTGACCATCTCGCGGTCGGGATGTGCCTCGTGCCACGCCGCGATCGCGGCGTCCCAGTCCTCGCCGTCCAATTCCGTGAGCGAGGCGGGGAAGATGCCGTCCTCTTCCTTGCGGGTGTGCTCCCAGAGGTCCTCGACGGCGACGCGCACGGCTTGCTGATCGGCCTCCCTGGCCAGATCCACCGAGGCGAGCAGGTCGGCGAGTTCGCGGTGCTCACGAATCAGAGGCTCGATGTGTTCGGCGAACAACTCCTCGCGTTGGAGCACCTTGAGCAGGCCCTCCTCCTCGCCGCGCCAGTGGGACTCGAGTGCCTCGGCCATCTCGGTCAGCAGGCGTCGCGCGGTGTCGAGGTCACCGCGGTCTATGCGGCGGACGGCCTCGCCGCCCAGGTTGAGGACATGGGCGTGCTCCGCGATGTAGTCGCGGATCAGCGGCAAGTCACGGCACCCGCAGTACTGACACATCGCGTCCGACGCTACGCCGCGAGCGGGCGATGTCGCTTCTGAGAAAGGTGTCGGAGACCGGCACGAAGTTGGCTTGGTTGATATGCGAAGTACCCGGAGCGAGACTTCGTCCGAAGCCGGGACCGGGTGCGGTTGTCGACGGACAATGCACCGTAGCGACGGCCCCGACCTGCGAAGAACTGATGTGACGACAGCGCAGCCACCGTGCGAACAATGCGGTGCCCAGCCACGAGAGCACGCGCGGTTCTGTGACGCCTGCGGCCATGCACTGTCGAAGCCCGACCATTTGACCGAGTACAAACAGGTGACGATCCTGTTCGCCGATGTCGTGCGGTCGATGGACATTGCCGAGAAGCTCGGTGCCGAACGTTTACGCGAGTTGATGACAGAGCTCGTCGAACGGTCCGGGGCGGTGGTGCAGCGGTATGGCGGCACGATGAACCAGTTCACCGGCGATGGGTTCATGGCCTTGTTCGGGGCGCCCGTTGCGATGGAGGATCACGCGCTGCGTGCCTGTCTGGCCGCGCTGGACGTCCAGGCACAGGCCCGCATTTTGGCCGCCGATGTGCGCCAACGCGACGGTGTCGCTCTTCAAGTGCGGGTCGGGTTGAACTCGGGGGAGGTGGTTGTCGGCGACATCGACACGGGACCGATGAAGTACACGGTGTCCGGTCGACACGTAGGGCTGGCCCAGCGGATGGAGTCCGTCGCTGATCCCGGTGGTGTGATGCTCAGTGCATCGACCGCCAGGCTCGTCGAACACCAAGCGGTGCTGGGTGAGCCGCGCATGGTGCGCATCAAGGGTGGTATCGATCCGGTCCGGGCGCATCCGCTGCTGACCGTCGACGAACACCACCGCATCATGACGAACGAATCCCGTCTGATCGGGCGTGACTGCGAGATGGCCGCGATTCGCGAAGCGTTGAAGACGGCCCTCGACGGCGGTGGCCGTGTTGTCGCGGTCGTCGGGCCGCCGGGCATCGGCAAGAGCCGGTTGGTCCGGGATTACACAGCGCAAGCCGTCGGTGCGGAAATCTTCTATAGCTACTGCGAATCACACACCCGCGAAATCTCGTTCCATGTCATCGCGCAAATGCTGCGCGTCGCGATGGGAGTCAGCGACCTGCAGCCGGAGCAGGCGCGGGCTCGACTTCGTGATCTGCTCCCTGATCACGACGACCAGGACGCATCGCTGCTCGATGACCTGCTCGGAATCCGGGACCTCGATGCAGCGCAGATAGAAATCAGTCCCGACGCCCGCCGCCGGCGCCTGATCTACATGCTTGAATCCGCACTCGTCGACCGCACAACACCCGCGGTCTATGTCGTGGAAGACTTGCACTGGATCGATGTCGTAAGCGAGGAAGTGCTCGCGGAGCTGGCCTCCATGCTGCCTCGGACTCGCTCAGCGATGCTGGTGACCTATCGGCCGGAGTATCACGGCCCTCTATCGACGGTTGCAGATATCGAGACGATAGAACTTGCGCCGCTTGATGATTCCAAGAGTGCCGAGCTGACGGCCGAACTGCTCGGCGCCGACCCGTCGATCGAGGTCCTGGCCGGTCTGGTCACCGAACGAGCCGCCGGCGTCCCGTTCTTCGCCGAGGAGATCGTCAGGGACCTCGCCGAGCGCGGCGTGCTGTGCGGGGTCCGTGGCGGTTACCGGTGCCTGACACCCATCCAGGACATCCACGTACCCGCCACGCTGCAGGCAGCGATCGCTGCGCGCATCGACCGGCTAGACGAACGGGCGAAGCGGACCCTGCAGGCGGCGGCCGTGATCGGATCGCTGTTCAGTGCGGACCTCGTCGAGAAGTTGACGCCCGACGCCGAGTTGGCACCGCTGATCGACGGCGAGCTGATCATCGCGATGTCCGCGACAGCCCGTGGCGAGTACGCCTTTCGCCATCCGCTGATACGGGATGTTGCTTACAACTCACAGTTGCGCGCCGACCGGGAGAAGCTGCATCGCCGCCTTGCCACGGCCATCGACCAAGTTGACGAGAACGCCGCGCTGATCGCAACGCAGTGGGAGGCGGCAGGCGATTTCCGCGAAGCGTTCCAGTGGCATATGCGTGCGGGTTCGTGGTTCAACTATCGGGACCACCGGGCCGCGCGTACGAGCTGGCAGCGGGCGCGTGGTGTCGCCGACCGGCTGCCCGCTGGCCACCCCGATCGACTCGCGTGCCAGATCGCACCGCGAACGCTGATCTGCGCGACGACGTTTCGGGTGGGCGGAGGGCCAGCTGAAACCGGCTTCGACGAATTACAAAGGCTCACTTCGCTCGCGGGCGACAAGACCTCCCTGGCCATCGGTATGGCAGGGCATCTGACGACTCTGGCCTTCATGTCGCATCATCGCGAAGCCTCTCAGTTGGCCTCCGAATTCGTTGAGCTCGTCGAGTCGATCGGAGATCCGACGATCACGGTTGGGCTTCTTCCCGCTGCGGCACAAGCGAAGTACGAAGCCGGTGAAGCGAGCGAATGTCTCAGATTCTGTGAGCGGGCGATCAGCCTCGCCGATGGCGATGCTGCCATGGGAGACATCATGGTGGCCTCTCCGCTGGCGTGGGCCTACACGCTGCGGGGTACCGCGAAGATGTGCATGTGCAGGGCGGGTTGGCTCGCAGACCTCGACCACGGGCTCGAGATCGCCTTACGGTTCGACATCACATCGCGCTGCAACGCAGCGCTATACAGGTATGTCCTGGCTTACCAGTACGGGACGCTAAGCCCCGACGCGAGCGCGATCGCTTACACCGCAGAGTGGCTGCGAGAGGCCAATGAGTCTGGGGACCCGACGGCGATCACCTTGATCAGGCTCATTCGCGGAATCACCTTGATTCACGCGGGACCGGAGAATCGCGAGGCCGGTTTAGGCTTGTTGCTGGCTGCGCATGACTATCTGTCACGACTGTCGAATGGGCTCCGGCGGATTGCGGATGTCGAGATTGCCCGTTGCAAAGCTATGGCGGGGGACTTCGGCGGTGCGATCACGATGGCCGAGGCGATCCTGGCGCAGGCTTTCGCGACCGGTGAGATGTTCACCCGAGGCGCGGCGACCACCGTGCTCGTCGAAGCGTTGCTGACGGACGGGCGGAGCGGTGACCTTCAGCGCGCGCGAGCCGCCGTCGACCGGCTGACCGCAGGACCCATCGAACCGGGGTTCGTATTGCACGAGATCGCGATTCTGCGCCTGCGGGCGCTGTTGGCCAGATCGGCGGGAGACCCCGAGGAGTATCTGAGCTGGGTTCGCCGATACCGCTCAGCCGCTGAACGTGCGGAGTTCAGCGCCCACATCGCCGCAGCCGAGTCCATGGGGGCAGGTGATAGGTGACCTCCGATACACAGGCTGCCGTATGACCGATCCGCCGAATCTCAGGTGTAGGCGACATGGACGCGGTCGATGCGACCCTCGAACGGGAACGGGGCGCGCTCGCGGTAGTCCAGCGAAACCGGTGAGCCGAGGCAGGTGCCGATGTCGAGGCAGTCGTTGGCGGTGAACAACAACGGCGCGCTCACCGGAACCCGGCCCGTCGCAACGGTTTTGCCTCCGACGACCAGCATGATGTTCAGAGGCCCGGCGGGTCGCTGTTCGGCGTAGCGGGTCTGAACCGAGATGGTGGTGCGTCCCGGGGGGAGCTTCGCACCGGACCGGATCTTGGTGCGCTGCAGGATGAACAGGTTGTACTCGTAGCACAAGTACCCGTCGTCGAGATAGCAGGTCAACCCTCCGGCGGCGGCTCCGAGCGCATACAGCACACCGTTCGCGTTTGCGGGCACCTCGGCCTCGATCGTGACGACATTGTTCTTGTTGCCCAGCGCTGGTGCACAGAACTCTGGCATGCGCACCGTATCTGCCGAGAACTCCCACTCCCGGTACGGCGGGGAGATCCGCAACTCGGGGTGATAGACCGGCACCCACAATCCGCCGCCGATCGGGAGCACCGAATTGCGCGCCGCCTCGATGGCGAACACCTCCCTAAGCTGGGCGAGTTTGTCGGGGTGCTGCTGGGCGAGATCATCGGCCTGCGACCAGTCTTCGTCGAGGTGGTACAGCTCCCAGATGTCGTCATCGGGGGTCCATGTCGCGATGCCCTCGGGCTGACCGGGCACCCACGGCAGCCGAGGTCCACGCGCACAGGCCATCCACCCTTGATGGTAGATGGCGCGGCTGCCCATGATCTCGAAGTACTGGGTCTCTTTGCCGCCCTTGGCCGTGCGGTCGGCCAGGGTGGACGCGAAACTCGCTCCGGCGAGCGGAATCTGCGGTTCGCCGTTGACCACGCGCGGTGCCTCGATGCCGACGACGTCGTAGATGGTGGGCACCACGTCGTTGCAGTGCAGGAAGGTGTCGCGCGGTACCGGATCGGGAGCGATTCTTGCCGGCCACTTGACCGCCATCGGGTTGCGGGTGCCGCCGAGATGGGAGGCGAGCAGCTTCATTCCCTTGTACGGTGTGCTGCCCGCCCATGCCCACGCGGCGTGGTATTGGTTGTCGACCAGAGGCGATCCCAGCACGTCCAGGCCGCCGAGCTCGTCGAGGGCATCGATGTGCTGACGCACCGTTGTCGGAATCCCGTTCTGCGCCAACAGTTCGGCGATCGTGCCGTTCTGGCCTTCACCCGATGAACCGTTGTCGCCCCAGATGTAGAGGAACAGCGTGTTGTCGCCGTAGCCGAGCCGGTCCAACTCGTCGGCGAGACGGCCGACTTGGACGTCGACGTGCTCGGCGTAGCCCGCCGCGACCTCCATGAGACGACGCTGGAACGGCTTCTCGTCGTCCGGGATGCTGTCCCACGAAGCTAGCGCCTCGTCGCGCTCGGTGAGCTTGCAGTCCGACGGAAGCCAGCCCTTCTCCTTGGCCCTCTCGAATACGCGCTGACGGTAGGCGTCCCAACCGTCGTCGAACTTTCCGGCATACCTGTCCGCCCATTCCTTCATGATGTGGTGCGGGCCGTGCAGGCAGCCGCTGGCCCAGTACATGAAGAACGGCTTTTCAGCACTGAACGCCTTGTGCCGACGCAACCAGGAGATCGCGTCGTCGGCCAGATCCTCCGACAGGTGATACCCCTCTTCGGGGGTCCGCGGCGGGGCGACGACGGTGGTATTGCGGACCAGATGTGGCTCGTATTGCGAGGCCTCGCCCGCGAGAAACCCGTAGAAGTATTCGAAACCCAGACCGGTGGGCCAGTTCTCGAACGGACCCGCCGCTGTCGTTTCCTCGGCCGGGGTGTTGTGCCACTTGCCGAACGCCGAGGTGGCGTACCCGTACTGCTTGAGCACCTCGGCCACCGTCGCGCTGGACCGCGGAATCTTGCCGGAGTAACCGTCCCAGTCGTTGGCCAGTTCGGCGATCTGGCCGTTGCCGATCTCATGGTGGTTGCGTCCGGTGAGCAGCGACGCGCGGGTTGGTGAGCACATCGCGGTGGTGTGAAACCTGTTGTAAGACACACCCTCGGCGCAGACCCGGTCCATGGTGTCGGTGCGGACTTCACCGCCGAAGGTGCTCGGCAGCCCCGGTCCAGCGTCGTCGATGAGCACGATCACGATGTTGGGCGCGTCGTCATGCAGACGACGGGGGACCACCCGCTGGGTGTACGCCGACTCCTGCAGCGTGCGCCCTGCGACGCTCGCCGACGGCGTGGGAGGAAACGGTAGTGCCTCACCCCACGGCAGCTTCGGGGCGACCACATCGGTGTCAGCACGTTCGGGCATCGTGGTCCTTTCGCCGGTTCCGACTCATCACCCTAGACACTGCGGGCTGTGGTCACCGCAGGAACGGATTGTGTTCTGGCAGCGGCTTGATCAGCGGGTCGAGCAGCGCAGCGGACTGTTCGATGGTGAGCACGTCGGCCGGGTCGAGCATGATGAACTCGCGTGCGGTCTCGTCGTACTCCCACACGTCCTCACCGACGAGCAGTCCGTCTTCGTAGGGCCAGATCATGTGCTCGGCGGTCTTGACCAGATAGGTGGCCTGAGGATCGGCGGGCACCCCCTCGGCCGCCAGGATGGCGCCGGGGGTTTGTTGGTAGATGAACGAGGTCGACACGATCATGTCGTCGCTGACCGCCAGCTTCTCGTCGTCGACATAGAAAACGCACTGCGCCGTGTCCCGCCATTGCCGGTACAGCGCCTTGACGGCATCCGCGCCCTCGACGGTCACGCTCTTGCCGAGCATGTTGAAGTGGTAGACGGGTTTCTCGACCGTCATGTCCGGAGCGAAGATCTCCTCGTACCGGCCGGCCATCTCCAGGTAGCGGTGCCGGTTGTAGGCGTGCAGCAGGTAGAGATGACGCGGGTTGTCCGTGGTCTCGATCAAGCGTTCCACGGCCCGGTTGGTCTGGGTGATGTCGAATCTGCTCATGGTGGGTCCTTTCAGGTTGTGGTGAACAGGTTTCGCAGGACGGATTTCTTGAACTTGCCGGTGGCGGTGCAGGGGATCGCTTCCATGAACTCGAACCGGTCGGGCAGTTGCCACTTGGCGAACTCCTGGGCCAGGTGGTCGCGCAGTTCATCGGCCGACGCCCGCCCGCCGTCGCGGAGCACCACGACGGCCAGTGGGCGCTCGCCCCAGCGGTCGTCGGGCACCGCGATCACGGCAGCCTGCGCGACGGCGGCGTGCGACATCAGCTGGTTCTCCAGGTCCACCGAGGAGATCCACTCGCCGCCGGACTTGACGAGGTCTTTCGACCGATCGCAGATCCGGATGCAGCCATGCGGGTCGATCCCTACCACGTCCCCGGTGCGGAACCAGCCGTCGGGCGTGAAGCTCTCGGCGCCCCGCCTGCCGTGGTAACTCGACGCCACCCATGGACCGCGCACCTCCAGCTCGCCCATGGCAGCGTCGTCCCAGGCGATGAGGGCTCCGTTGTCATCGCGCGCCCGGATCTCGAAGAACGGGGTGGCGACACCCTGCCGGGTGCGATGCCTGTACTGCTCGGCACGCTCGCTCTCGAAGAGGTGCCCCGGCAGCCGGCAGACCGCTCCCAGCGGTGCGGTCTCGGTCATGCCCCACGCCTGCACGACGGTCAAGCCGTGGCGGTCGAACCCCTCGAACATCGACCGCGGCACGGCCGCGCCCCCGACGATCAATTGGTTCAGCTCGGACAGGTCCCACTTGTCCGGTTCGGCGTCGAGTGCCGCGAGCATCCCCATCCACACCGTCGGTACACCCGCTGTCATCGTGACCCGTTCAGCGGCACACAGGTCGAGCACGCTCTCGGCATCCAGCCGCGGCCCCGGCAATACCAGGCGGGCGCCGGCCAGCGCCGCGGCGTACGGCAGGCCCCACGCGTTGGCGTGAAACATCGGCACCACGGGAAGAACGGTGTCGTGTGCCGATACCGCCAGCTGGTCGGGCAGCGCGGCGACGAGCGAATGCAACGTGAGCGCGCGGTGGGAATAGACGACCCCCCTGGGCCGCCCGGTGGTGCCGGATGTGTAGCACATCGCCGCCGCGCGGGACTCGTCGAGCGCGGGCCACTCGACAGGGTCGGCGTCGGCTATCAGCGACTCGTAGTCCAGCGTTCCCGCCGGCGCTTCGCTGGTGTGCGCGACGACGATGACATGTGTGAAAGAGCGTGCGCTGCGGAAGCTTTCGAACACCTCCAACAACGACTCGTCGACGACAATCACGTTGTCCTCGGCGTCACCGACGATGAAGCCCAGTTCGTCGGGGAACAGCCGGGGGTTGAGTGTGTGGATGACCGCACCCATGGCGGGAATTGCGAAATACAGTTCGAGGTGTTCGCTCTGGTTCCACAGCAGAGTGGCCACCGGTTCGCCCTCGCGAACACCGAGTGCCGACAGTGCTCCGGCGAGCCGCCGCGCCCGACTTGCGCAAGTGCCGAGGGTCGTCCGGGTGATCGCCCCCGACGGCCGGCGTGACACGACCGACTGGTCGGCGTGGAACCGTTCGGCGCGTTCCACGATGGCGGTCAGCGTGAGCGGGTAGTCGTCCATGCTGTTGCTGCGCAGCATGTGTGCGGTCATGAGGTCGCCTTCCTGCGATTGGGGGGCTTCTTGCTCTGTGACACAGTTGAATTCGCCGCATGGGCGGCTTCACGCAGCTCGTCCAGGCCGACGCGCAGAGCGTCGAGGATCGGCCACGGGTCGCCGACGAGTTCGCGGTCGACGACGATGCCGAACTCGAGCGAGTCCTGGTAGCTCATCACGGTGATGTTGATGCCGATTCCGTCCAGCACCCCCGAAACCGGGAACTGCGCGCGCTGGCGGGCACCACCGAGGTACAGCGGGGCCGACGGGCCCGGAACATTCGAGATCATCACGTTCGCAGGCTGATTGAGCCCGCGCAGGCCAGCCAGCCGCGACGTCGCCCTGGCCGCCTGAGCGAACAGCGCCGGCGGGATGAAGTGGTTGGCGTCCTGCAGCAGCGATGCGGGCAGCGCGCGGTGGCGCTCCTTGGCGTCGCTCATCGCCTCGTTGATGCGGCGTAGCCGCACAACCGGATCGGCCTCGTCGGTGGGCAGGGCGGTCAACATCACCGAGACCCGGTTGCCGAAGGTGCCGCGCTGCTCCGGGGTTCGCACCGACATCGGGATGAAGCTGGCCAGCGGCTCGTCGGGCAGCTCGGACTGGTCGCCGAGCCAGGACCGCAGACCTGCGGTGCAGATGGCCAGGACGACGTCGTTGACGGTGCACCCGAACGTGTTCTTGACGTCTTTGACCTCGCCGAGTGGTAACGAGCCGAAGGCGACGCGGCGGTGCGGTGACACGCGGGCCTGGAACCGGGTGCGCGGCGCGGAGATGTCGCTGCCCCGCAAAGTCGCACCGCCGGCGCCGCCCCGCAACGCGCGCTTGACCAACCGGCTGCCGCGCGCAACGGCCTTCACGCCGGGCAGGTGCCGAATGGTCGGCACATCGTCGAGGTGCGGCAACGCTGTCGGGCCGGCGCGCAGTATCCGAAGCGGCTGGCGCAGCAGGCCCACCAGGCCGCGGCCCAGCATTTCCACCTCCGAGGGAAAGCTCTCGGCGACGACCTCCGGCGCGGGTTTGCGCTCGCGACCCGTCGTGTCGTCGAGCAGGAT
The DNA here is from genome assembly GCF_001668575.1 of Mycobacterium sp. 1164985.4. Lineage (GTDB taxonomy): Bacteria > Actinomycetota > Actinomycetes > Mycobacteriales > Mycobacteriaceae > Mycobacterium. Next base: position 111,442 of record NZ_LZMD01000021.1, on the reverse strand, counting down.
GCTCATCACCTCGGCGCCGGACACGCCATCGACCGCGGCGTGGTGCATCTTCGTCAGCACCGCGACACCGCCGTCGGCGAGGCCGTGGATCACGTACACCTCCCAAAGCGGGCGGGCCCGGTCGAGTTGGCGGCCGATGATGCGAGCCACCTGCTCGGCGAGCTGGCGCGCGTCACCCGGTGACGGGAGCGCGAGTTCACGCACGTGGTACTCGATGTCGAAAGTGCCGTCGTCGACCCAGTACGGGTAGTCCAGAGCGAACGGGACCTGGGCGAGCCGCCAGCGGAAGGTCGGCAACAGATGCAAGCGGCTGCCGATGACGTCTCGGACGAGCTCCGCATCCAACGGCAGGCCGGCCGCGGTGTGCGACTCGTAGACACCGAGGACGCTGACGTGGCCCTGCACGCGATCGTTTTCCATGGCCAGGAACTGGGCGTCGAGGCTGGTCAGTTGTCGCATACGACGATGGTCGTCCGGGCGGGCCCCGGCTTTCTTGTCTGCGCGCGCCAACGTTGTGCCCGGCCGTTGTGGAATTTGCGTATCAGCGGTTGGCCGCCGGCGATACCGTGCTCTGCATGGAGCCGGCCTGGGCGGGCGCGCGCGGTGAGGACCGATGTCGGGTGTGGTCGTCGGTGCTGTGTCCTGCGGCCACCGAACTCGCGGCGCGGGCCAATGAGATCTCTGCTGTGGTCAACGATTTCACCAGCGAGCGGCTCCCCGAACTGCTCGCCAGCGCCGAGGCGCTCGAAGTGAACCGGGCGAGCACCGAGGCCAGTATCCGAGATTTCGCCGAGGTGTTGCTGGCCGGTGCCGATCCCGGCGAGGCGGCCCGGCTGGCATCGCCTACGCTGGCCTACGCCCAGGACGGTGCGCAACACGCCATCCCGTTGGCCACCCTGATGCGCAGCTACCGGCTCGCACACGCCGCGACCGCCCAGCACTTCACCTCGATCCTGGAAACCCACGCGCGCGACGCCGAGGAGCTGATCCTGGCAACGGAATTGAGTTCGGAGTGGATGTTCGCCTATGTGGACGCCGCGCTGTGTTTGGTGGAAGAGGTCTACACGGCAGAGCGTGACCGATGGCTGCGCAGTGCTGCCGCGAGCCAGGCCGAGACCATCGGCACCATCCTGGCCGGCGCGCCGATCGACACCGAGGTGGCGAGCAGGCGGTTGCGCCACGACGTCCGCCGAGTGCACGTCGCGGCGATCGCTTGGCTGGACTCGCATGAGGAGGGCCGCAACACCCAAGCACTGCTGGAGTCAGCCATCCGCGACATCGCCGCGGCGATCGGTGACCAGAAGCCATTGGTGCACCCGCTCGGCATCCTCTCGGCCGCGGCGTGGATCGGCTCGCACAGCGAGGTTCCGTCGAAAGTGCTCGACGAGTTGCGCTTCCGCACCGTCACGGCGCCAGGGGTACGGATCGCGGTCGGGGAGCCCGCGCGCGGCATCGCGGGTTTCCGGAGCAGTCACGTCGAGGCGCTTGAAGCCCAACGGGTCGCCCGGCTAACCGGGCGCCCGGCGGGCAGTGTCACGCGTTACCACACCGTCTCGCTACGTGCGCTTGCCACAGTCGACGCCGACCAGGCAGCGGCGTTCGTGCGACGCGAACTCGGCAAGCTGGGAGCGACGGATGAGGCGACCCGCCGGCTGGCTGCGACGCTGCGGACCTACCTCGAGGAGAACGGCAGCCGCGGACGGACCGCCAAACGGCTGCACGTGCACGAGAACACCGTCGCCTACCGGATCCGTCAGGCCGAGGAACTGCTGGGGCGTCCGGTCGACAAGCGCACCCTCGAGTTGCGCGCCGCACTCGCCCTCGTTGAGCTGGTCACCTAGTGAGCATCGCGTCGCGCACCCTCCCGACGCCGCCCAGCCGAGCGACCTCGCCTATCAAAACCGGTGCGAGAGCGCCAAATCCGACCAGCAGTCGCACGCCGACCGACGCGACCGTCGTCTCCGGTATATCCCGCTCCACAGCCTGGGCCACCGCTCGCGCGACGTCCTGCGGTGTGCTCGTGCCGAATCCGCGCGGAAGGGTGACGCCGGTGTTGGCCAACATTCCGGCGTCCCGGATCGGTCCGGGAAAGACGGTCGAGACCCCGACGCCCGTTCCGTGCAGTTCGTGCCGCAGGGCCAGGCCGAGGCCCCGCAGGCCCCACTTCGTCGCCGTGTAGACCGAGCCGTTGCCAGGGGTCGCGATGAGGCCCGCTCCCGAGGAGATGAACACGATGTGCCCGCGCCCGTGTCGCTTCATCGGCACCACCGCCGCTCGTGCGAGGGCCGCCGGAGCGAGAAGGTTGACGTGGATGGCATCGGCGATCTCAGCGTCGCTCAGCATCGCCAGGTCTTCCGGGATGCCGACGCCTGCGTTGGCGACGAGCACGTCGACTGGGCCCGCGCGGTCCATCAGGTCGCGCACCTGGTCGAGGTCGGTGAGGTCGGCGGTAAGCCCCCGGGCGGCCGGTCCCAGCTCGCCGACCAACCGCTTGAGCTCCAGCTCGCGTCGGCCCGTGACCGTGAGCGAACAGCCGCGGGCGGCGAGTTCTTGTGCGATCGCGTGGCCGATTCCGCCCGTTGCTCCGGTGACCAGGGCGTGTCGACCCGCCAGCTGCGTCATTTCGTCATCTCGGCGGTCCGGGCGGCGACCCACCGCGCCAGCGGTGGAGCGCAGCGCGAGAGCGCATACATGGCGTGCGCCTCGGCGGCGATCGGCGCCACGGCGCGGCCTCGGTCGACTGCGCGCAGGGTGTTGTGCGCGACGCGCTCGGGTGAGTACCCGCGCTTGCGGTAGGTCGACGCGAGCCGGGCGCGGCGCTCGTCGGAGTCGCCGTCGCCGCGGATCGGGCTGTTCTGCGTGATGGCGGTGTCGATGATGCCCGGGCACACCGCCGTGACACCGATGCGGTGTGGCCTGAGCTCCATCCGTAGAGCTTCCGACAATCCGAGGACGGCGAATTTCGTTGCGCTGTAGGCGCTCAGCTGTGGATTAGCCAACAGGCCGGCGGCCGAGGAGAGGTTGACGACGTGGCCGCCGCGGCCGGACTCGATCATGGTGGGCAGGAAGGCGTCGCAACCGTGCACGACCCCCATCAGGTTGACGCCGACCAGCCACTGCCAGTCCTTGGCGCTGGTGTCGAGGAACCCGCCGACCAGTCCTACGCCGGCGTTGTTGACCACCAAGTCCACCCCGTCGAAGCGGTCGAACGTGGCGTCGGCGAACGCGGACATTTCCTCGGCGTCGGACACATCGACATGGCGGGTCAGCACCTGTGTTCCCCAGCTTCGGGCCGCATCGGCGGTGTGGGCCAGACCGGCGTCGTCGATGTCACACAGTGCGAGGTGGGCGCCGCGTTCGGCGCACAGCCACGCCAGCTCGCGGCCGATGCCGCTGCCCGCGCCGGTGATCACCGCCACCCGGTCGGTGAGGTCTGCGGTTCTGAGTCGGGAGATCGATCGAGGCATGCCGACCACGTTATGGCCGTGGCGTCGTGGATCGCTCGTGCGAACCCGCCAACTTGTCCCTTGTCCGTTGTGGGGCAACGACAATGGTACGCATCCTGGCGCCTCTCACGTCAGGTACCGAATGAGATGAGCGCCGATGAGGGCCATGGCTTCGCGAGCAGCATCCGCTTGCGATCTCGTGAAGCCGTGGTCGATGCCGGGGAAGCGGCGGTGGGTGGTGGCTACACCTCGGCGAGCGAGTTCTGATGCCAGCGCGTCACCCTCGGGTCCGAGCGTGTCGAATTCGCCGGTCATGACCAGGCTGGGCGGCATGGCTTCGGCGAGGGCGGTGTCGAACACCGGGGAGGCCAGTGGTTCGCGCCGGACGCTCGGGTCGACGACGTAGGCCTCGATGGCCAGGCGTTGAATCGTCGGGGAAATCCGCGCCCGCTTTTTCGCCGACGTTCGATCGAAGCGCGAGAGGTCCGTGACCGGAAACGTCAGAAGTGCTGCCCGCCAATTCAGCTCATCGTCTTCGCGTGATTGCTGGCACACGTTCACCGCCAGCTTGGCGCCTGCGCTCGCGCCCGAGAGCGACATGCGTGAGGTGTCCCAGCCGTAGTGGGAGCCCTCATGGCGCAACCACCGTGCGATGTCATAGCACTGTTGCTCTGCCACCGGGTACTGAACCTGGGGGGCGGTGGCGTAGTCGGGCAGTACCACCACGGCGCCGACCTCGGCCGCGATGTATTCGGCAAGGTACTCCTCTTGCCGCGGGTTGCGCACGATGAACGCGCCGCCGTGCAGGTGCAGGGTGACGGGCGGACCACCGCTCGCATCGGCCAACGGCGCCGCAGGATGTGGCTGGTAGATCAGGCAGCCGACGCTGCCGTGACGGGTGGGCACGTTGATGCGGCCGGGCCCGGCGATGTGGCGCGAGGTGAACCGGAAACTGCGCGGGGTAGGAACGAGCGGAAGCAGGCGCTGGGCCGAATGCGCGGCCAGCCAGGTACCGGCGCGGCGCCTCTGCCGTGTGGGCATCGCTCAGGCGACCGGGTTCGTGAGGTGCTTCCGTGCCGCGCCGAGAGCGTGGCCCGCGGTGATCGCCGCCGGGATCAGTACCGGCGAGAGTGTGAGCAGGAAGATCAGAACGGCCGACGCGTACGACGACATGGTGACTCGCTTCCTCCGCGCAGCAGGTCGGCCGTGCGGTCCGGACAAGAGTCGGCGACCGCACGTCGCGTTCGCTTGTGCCGGCGTGACGAAAGCTCGCAGCGGATATGTCGCGGTCCCACATACCGGCCCGGGGACCAATCCGGGAACAAAACTTGCGGCGGCCCCGTTGAGCCTATCGATACTTGAGTGAAACGGACTCAAGTCTGGGTTGACAGGGTAGGGTTCGTCGGCGCAGGCTTGAGTGCGGTGCACTCAGACCCCACCTAGCAGGACTATCCAGGAGGAACAAACATGGCTCGTGCGGTCGGAATCGACCTCGGGACCACCAACTCCGTCGTTGCGGTATTGGAGGGTGGCGATCCCGTTGTGGTCGCGAACTCCGAGGGCTCCCGCACCACGCCGTCCGTCGTCGCGTTCGCGCGTAACGGAGAGGTGCTGGTCGGCCAGCCCGCCAAGAACCAGGCGGTGACCAACGTCGACCGGACCATCCGTTCGGTCAAGCGGCACATGGGCACCGACTGGTCCGTGGAGATCGACGACAAGAAGTACACGGCGCAGGAGATCAGCGCCCGGACGCTGCAGAAGCTGAAGAGGGACGCGGAGAGCTACCTCGGTGAGGACATCACCGATGCGGTCATCACCGTGCCCGCCTACTTCAACGACGCCCAGCGTCAGGCCACCAAGGAGGCCGGCCAGATCGCCGGGCTCAACGTGCTGCGCATCGTCAACGAGCCGACCGCGGCAGCGCTCGCGTACGGCCTGGACAAGGGCGAGAAGGAACAGACGATCCTGGTCTTCGACCTCGGCGGCGGCACGTTCGACGTCTCGCTGCTGGAGATCGGCGAGGGTGTCGTCGAGGTGCGCGCCACCAGCGGTGACAACCACCTGGGCGGCGACGACTGGGACGACCGGATCGTGGAGTGGCTGGTCGACAAGTTCAAGAGCACCTCCGGCATCGACCTGACCAAGGACAAGATGGCGATGCAGCGGCTGCGTGAGGCCGCAGAGAAGGCCAAGATCGAGCTGAGCTCGAGCCAGAGCACGTCGATCAACCTGCCTTACATCACCGTCGACGCGGACAAGAACCCGCTGTTCCTCGACGAACAGCTGACCCGCGCCGAGTTCCAGCGCATCACCCAGGATCTGCTCGACCGCACGCGTCAGCCGTTCCAGCAGGTGGTCAAGGACGCCGGCATCTCGGTGTCCGATATCGACCATGTGGTCCTGGTCGGCGGCTCGACCCGCATGCCCGCGGTGTCGGATCTGGTCAAGGAGATGACCGGCGGCAAAGAGCCCAACAAGGGCGTCAACCCGGACGAGGTCGTCGCGGTGGGCGCCGCCCTGCAGGCTGGTGTGCTCAAGGGTGAGGTGAAAGACGTTCTGCTGCTTGACGTCACGCCGCTGTCCCTCGGTATCGAGACCAAGGGTGGCGTCATGACCAAGCTGATCGAGCGCAACACCACGATCCCGACCAAGCGGTCGGAGACCTTCACCACCGCCGACGACAACCAGCCGTCGGTGCAGATCCAGGTCTATCAGGGCGAGCGCGAAATCGCGGCGCACAACAAGCTGCTCGGCAGCTTCGAGCTGACCGGTATCCCGCCGGCTCCGCGCGGTGTGCCCCAGATCGAGGTCACCTTCGACATCGACGCCAACGGCATCGTGCACGTGACCGCGAAGGACAAGGGCACCGGCAAGGAGAACACGATCCGCATCCAGGAGGGCTCCGGCCTGTCCAAGGAAGAGATCGACCGGATGATCAAGGACGCCGAGGCGCACGCCGAGGAGGACCGCAAGCGTCGCGAGGAGGCCGACGTCCGTAACCAGGCCGAGTCGCTGGTCTACCAGACGGAGAAGTTCGTCTCCGAGCAGCGCGGCGGCGAGGGCGGCTCCAAGGTCCCCGAGGAGACGTTGGCCAAGGTCGACTCCGCGATCGCCGATGCCAAGAAGGCGCTGGAAGGCACCGACATCGGTGAGATCAAGTCGGCGATGGAGAAGCTGGGCGTCGAATCGCAGGCGCTGGGCCAGGCCATCTACGAGGCCACCCAGGCCGAGCAGGCCGCGGGCGGCGGCGCCGACGCCGGTCCGGCGGACGACAACGTCGTGGACGCCGAGGTCGTCGACGAGGACGCTGACAAGGAGAACAAGTGACAGGAAACGATCCGCACGAGCCGGTGACCGTCACCGACAAACGGCGCATCGATCCGGTCACCGGTGAAGTGAGAGAAGCAGGTTCGGGTTCGGCGGCCGGTGAGGCCGGGGCGGCATCAAGCCCCGGCGAGCCGGCGCCGGACGCGCCCGCACAGAAGGCGGCAGGGGAGGAGGCCGACAAGGCCTCCGAACTGCTGGCCGACCTGCAGCGGGTACAGGCCGATTTCACGAACTACCGCAAGCGGGCGTTGCGCGATCAGCAGGTGGCGGCCGACCGGGCGAAGGCCTCGGTCATCTCGGCGCTGCTGCCGATTCTCGACGACCTCGACCGCGCGCGTAGCCACGGGGACCTCGAGAGCGGTCCGCTCAAGGTGATGGCCGACAAGCTGGTCAACACCCTTGAAGGGCTTGGCCTTTCGGCGTTTGGCGCCGAAGGCGATGAGTTCGACCCCGAACTCCACGAGGCCGTGCAGCACGAGGGTGAGGGCACTCACCCCGTCTTGGGCACCGTGATGCGCCGCGGTTACAAGGTCGGCGATCAGGTCGTGCGCCACGCCTTGGTCGGCGTGGTGGACACGGTCCCCGACGGGGGCGAGGCCGCCGACGGCGGTGACGGCGCCGCCGGTGACGGTTCGCCGGAAGCCGAAGCCTGATGAGAAGGTGGCGCGGAATAGCCGAAACGGGCGAATTCTGCGCCACCTTCGACTCGGCGGCGACGACTAATCCGGCGCGATTCGTCGTCAACCATCAAAATCGGAATGAGACTGCGATAAACAGACAAGAGCGGAAGGAGGTGACGCGGTATGGCCCAGCGTGAGTGGGTCGAGAAGGACTTCTACAAGGAGCTCGGCGTCTCCTCTGACGCCAGCGAACAGGAAATCAAGCGGGCGGCCCGAAAGCTGCTCGCCGAGAACCATCCCGACCGCAATCCGGGGAACTCGGCCGCCGAGGAGCGGTACAAGGCCGTCTCCGAGGCCAAAGAGGTGCTGACGGATTCGGCCAAACGCAAGGAGTACGACGAGACCCGGCGCTTGTTCGCCAACGGCGGTTTCGGCCGCGGCCGATTCGGCGGCGGTGGCGGCTTCGGCGGATTCGGCGGCGGCGACGGCGCCGAGTTCAACCTGAACGACCTCTTCGATGCGGCCGGCCAGACCGGCGGCGCCAACATCGGCGATCTCTTCGGTGGGCTCTTCGGCCGTGGCGCCCAGCAGCCGCGGCCCAGCAGGCCACGCCGTGGCAACGACCTCGAGACCGAGACGGAGCTGTCGTTCCTGGAAGCCACCAAGGGTGTGGCGATGCCGTTGCGGCTGACCAGTCCCGCACCGTGCACGAACTGTCACGGCAGCGGCGCACGCCCCGGCACCAGCCCGAAGGTGTGCCCGAACTGCAACGGGTCCGGGGTGATCAACCGCAACCAGGGCGCGTTTGGGTTCTCCGAGCCGTGCACGGAATGCCGTGGCAGCGGCTCGATCATCGAGCACCCCTGCCAGGAGTGCAAGGGCACCGGCGTGACCACCCGCACCCGCACGATCAACGTGCGGATCCCGCCGGGCGTCGAGGACGGACAACGAATCCGGTTGGCCGGCCAGGGCGAAGCGGGCCTGCGCGGTGCACCGTCGGGCGACCTGTACGTCACCGTCCACGTGCGGCCCGACAAGGTGTTCGGCCGCGACGGTGACGACCTGACCGTCACCGTACCCGTCAGCTTCCACGAGTTGGCGCTTGGCACAACGCTTTCGGTGCCGACGCTCGAGGGCAAGGTCGGTGTGCGGGTGCCCAAGGGCACGTCGGACGGACGCATCCTGCGCGTGCGCGGCCGTGGTGTGCCGAAACGCTCCGGCGGACACGGCGATTTGCTCGTGACGGTGAAGGTCGCGGTGCCGCCCAACCTCGAGGGTGAGGCGGCCGAGGCGTTGGAGGCCTATGCGAAGGCGGAGCGGGCCAGCGGCTTCGATCCGCGGGCTGGATGGGCAGGTGCGTGATGGCAGCGAAACGGCCCAACGACGAGGCGCGGACGTTCCTGATCTCCGTCGCCGCTGAGCTGGCCGGCATGCACGCCCAGACGCTGCGCACCTATGACCGGCTCGGCCTGGTGCGCCCGCAACGCACCTCGGGCGGCGGCAGGCGTTACTCGCAGCACGACGTCGAACTTCTCCGCGAGGTGCAGCGGCTGAGCCAGGACGAGGGTGTCAACCTCGCCGGGATCAAACGCATCATCGAGCTGACCAACCAGGTCGAGGCGCTGCAGGCGAGGGTTCGGGAGCTGACCGACGAATTGGAGGCGTTGCGCGGGTCTCAGCGCCGCGATCTGGCCGTGATGCCGAAGAGCACCGCGGTCGTGGTATGGCAACCTGGAGCCGCTCGGCGGCGACGTCAGGCGGAGTAACAAACTCCTCAAGAAACAATGATCGAGAACCGAGCGGTCTCCGGCTTGCCGGGGGCCGCTTTTCGGTATCCGCCCCTTCTCAGTGAATCCGTCGGCGCGGCCATCGGCTCGATGCCGATCAGGTCGTCATTGGGCGGGGCGAACAGTTGCGCTGCGGGATAACCGGTTTCGAACCGGACCTCGATGCGGCGCTCACCGCCGGCGAGGGTGAACACCGCGCCTTCTGGGACCTGGTCGAAACCGTCGTCGTAGGCGGTGACCTTCAATTGCTCTGCGCCGCCGGGCCATTGCTCGTGAGCGCCGGTGGGGATGCCGTTGTCGTCCACCGGCAGGTGGCGCATCGCCGGGGTGCTCAGCGTCCACTCCTCGCGCGCGACGCCGGGGATCTTCAGGTACGGGTGGTAGCCGAAGCACAGCGGCACGTCCGCCGACGAAGTGGGCGCGACCGTCGTCTCGATGGTGAGCGTGCGATCGCCGAGCGTGACGTGTTGGGTGAGTAGGTGCGGAAACGGAAACGACGCGAGCAGTTCGGCGTCGGCGCCGTAGTCGAGTTCGGCGGTCAGCACGTTCTCGGTGCGGGTGGTGACCTTCCACCCCGGGTAGGCGGCGAGCACACCGTGAATCGGCGCGCCGTGCTCGTCGGTGCGGACCCCGTTTGCGCCCGGGGTAAGGGTGACGACCGACCCGTCGACCTCATAGGTATTGGCGCTCAACCGGTTCGCCCACGGATACAGGATCGGGATGCCCATCGTCTTGCCGTTGTTCACGTAGGCGGTCAAGCCGCGGCGCTGACCGAGGAATTCGTCGCCCGACTCGGCCAGCGACGTGCCGATCATCCCGGCAGCCGGGACGAAAGTCGCGGTCAGGTCCGACGACGGGTCCTTCAGCGTGACGGCATCGAAGTCAACCACCAGACGATCGTCGCACGCCGGGCTCAGATGAAGCCACGACAGCGCGTGCCTGCGCGATTTGTGAAACCAGCTGCGCTCATCGCGACGAAACCGCCGTCGGATGCACAATTCAGTGGGTACGACCGCCGTCGCGCCGCGCGATTCAGGAGCTCAGCGGATCGTGCTGAATGCGTTCGGCCGGTGCTCCTTTGGCGAGCAGCGCCGCCTTGGTCGCCGTCACCATGTTCGGGCTGCCGCAGATCAGGATCTGTCGATCGCCCCAGTTGCCGTAGCGGGTGACCACGTCGGCGAGCGTGCCGGTCTGTCGCACGTGCAGACCGCGCGGCGGTCGTACGTCCGGGTAGTCGGTGGCCCACGGTGGGTCGACGTTGAACTCCGAGACCGGCGTGACCGAAAGCCACGGGTTCTGCGACGCGATCTCCCACAGCGTACGCAGGTCGTACAGGTCGCACGGATACCGTCCGCCGAAGAAAAGGTGGACCCGCGGATTGACGCCCCAGCGGGTGAGATCCATGATCAGCGTCCGCAGCGGCGCCAGCCCGGTACTGCCCGCCACCATCAGCACGTCGCCACCGTCGCGGTCCACGTGCAGCCCGCCATGCGGATTGGACAGCCGCCACCGGTCACCGGGTTTCGTCTCCGCGACGATCGCGGTGCTCACCATGCCCCCGGCCACCGAGCGGATGTGGAATTCGATGGCGCCGGAGGGCTCGGTCGGAATCGACGGGCTCAGATACCGCCACCGGCGCGGCCACTGCGGAACCTGAACGGTCACGTACTGGCCCGGGTGGTAGAACAGCGGACGATCCAGCTGCAATCGCACGACGGAGACGTCGCGGGTGACCCGCAGGTGCTCGATGACCGTGCCGTCGCAGAACGGCGGCCCCTGCTCCGCGTCGGCGGCCCCGCGCATCACCCCGATCATCAACGCGACGACGTCGTGTGCGGTCTCGGCGAGCCTGTCGTCCCAGTTCTCTGCCAAGTGATTACGGAAGCTGGCGTACAGCGCGGTTTGCATGCTGTCGTAATGCCGTTGCAGGACACCGTATTTACGGTGGTCCCGGCCGAGCTGAGCGAGGAACGCGACCGGTTCCCGGGCCCGTTGGGCGACGAGTTCGCCCAGCACCCAGGTGACGGCGTGGCCGAACCGCTGACGCTGCTCGTCCATGTCCGGCGGAAACAGGTCGCGCACCGAGATGTCGATCGCGAACCAATGGGTGTAGAAGCTGCGGATCAGGTCCGAGCCGGACGCGGGATCGACCGCGTCGCGCAGCATGCTCAGCGCGTCACGGTCGTCGAGTCCCACGCGGCCCGAGTGTATGTCAGCCGGGGGTCACCCTTCGCTGCCGAAGCGCCGCCACCACAATGAGCGCCACTCCGACGGCCGTCCAGCAGGCCAGCACGAGGACCGGTACTGCGGCGCCTGCTCCGTCGAAGAAGGCCGCCGACCGCAGCAGGGTGGCGTTGGCGCCCTGAGGCATGAACTGCCCGAACTCGCCCCACCCGCTCGGCAGCATTTCGGGGGCGCTGGTCAGACCCGAAAGCGGGTTGCCGACGAGCAGCGCGAGCGCCGCCCCCAGCGCGAGGCCGACCCGCCCGAACAGCGACCCCAGGCCCAAAAGCGTCAACCCCATGGCCAGGGCACCCAGCGTCAGCGCACCGGCGACTCCCCAGAAGTTCGCCTCGATCGAGCCCATCACCCAGCGCAGCAGCGCGGCGATGGACAGCCCGGCCACGCCCGCGAAAATTACGGCGGCGGTGAAGCGGGTCCACACCTCCCGCTTGAGCGCGAACATCAAGGCGATCGCGGGCAGCAGCCCGGCGAGGGTGATGGGCAGGGCAGAGGCGGCCAGGCCGGCGCCGCGCGGATCGTCGGCGGTCGGGGGCGCCAGGTCCTCGACGTGCAACTGCGTGCCGGTCTTCTGCGCGATGCCGTTGCCGATCTGGGACAACATCTGGGCGACCATCGGGCTGGCGCCGGTCGCGGTCATCAGCGTGGGTCCCTCGGGCCCGAACGCGATGCCGCCGTACACGTCGCGGTTGCGGATCGCCTCGCGAAGGGCGTCGGCCCCGGGGTAGTAGGTGACCGAGAACGCCCCCGGTGCCTGCTGGTCCAGGGTCGCCACCACCTGGCCACTTGCCGCCTGCGGTCCGGCCGCGCCGATCGGCACGTTATGTGGACCGCTGCGAGCGGCGGGCAGCGCGAAGGCCAGCGCGACGATCGCGATGACGACGGTGAGCACCACGACCACGCCCGTCGCGCGTACCGCGGCGGGGGGCTCGTGAACCGGTGAAGCGTGGTGGGGGGCCCTTTCCGGGGTTTCGGTAGTCATGATCCGCACCTTTTCATTCGACGTTGAATTTCTGCGTACGGGCAGAGTAACGCCGCGTCGTGACAATTTCAACACCCATTGAAATGATAGCCTCGTGGTATGGCGTCACCAGCCAAAACAGTCCGGCGCAGGGGCCGGCGACAGGGCGAGCCGGTTTCGCGCGACGCGGTGCTCGCGGCGGCGCGCAAGCGCTTCGGTGCCGAGGGATACGAGAAGACGACCCTGCGTGCGGTGGCCCGCGACGCCCATGTCGACCCGTCGATGGTGCTCTATCTGTTCGGCTCCAAGGCCCAGCTGTTCCGCGAGTCGCTCAACCTCGTCGTCACCCCCGGTGCGCTGGTCTCCGCGCTCGCCGGCGGCCCGGACGACGACCCCGACATCGGCACCCGCATGGTGCGGACGTACCTGCGGATCTGGCAGTCACCGGAGTCGGGCCCGACGATGGTCGCGATGTTGCAGTCGGCCACCTCGAACCCCGACGCGCACGAGGCGTTCCGCGGGTTCATGCAGGATCACGTGCTGAGCGCGGTGTCTGCTGAGCTCGGTGGAGGGGAAGAGGCCCGGCTGCGAGCGCTGCTGGCGGCGAGTCAGCTCGTGGGCACCGCGGTGCTGCGCTTCGTCATGAAGATCCCGCCGTTGGCGACGCTGCCCGATGACGACCTGGTTCGGCTGCTCGCGCCGACGGTGACGCGGTACCTGACGGCCGACGCCGCGGAGCTCGGGCTGCCGGAGCTCGGCGGGTCATAACCCGTGAATGCCCTTGTACAACACCATGAGACCGATCACGACGAGGATGCCCGCGATGAGGACGGCGTGCTGTCGGTCCATCCAGTCCTTGAGCCGGGCCAGCGGCTGGTCGAGTCGGTCGCCGGAGACCGCGTAGGCCAGGATCGGCAGCGCGACCGTCGAACCGGCCGCGATCACGAACCAGGCGACGGCCACCCAGTCGTCGCGGGGACCGCCGGCGGTTCCGATCGCCAAACCCGCTGCGGCGCAGATGAACAGGACCTTCGGATTGGCGACGGTCAAGAGCATCGCGGTGCCGCCCGCGCGCAGTGGGGTCAGCGTGCTCACGCCCTCCATCCAGCGCGGCTTGTGCGATGCCTTGTTGCGGGTGAACCAGCGATACGACCCGAACACGATGAGCGCCGCGCCGACCACGATCCGCAGCCATGACGCCCATCCCGGTGGTCGGCCCTCGCGGCCACCCAGCAGGCTGGACACCTGAAGGAAGATGCTCGTCAGCACCGCCAACCCGATCAGCCATCCGGCCAGAAAGGCCAGGCTCGTCGGGCGGGGCCGCGCGGTGTGCAGTACCAGCACCGCGGGGATGATCGACAGCGGTGAGAGCGCCACCACCAACGCCAACGGGATCAGTTCGGTGAGCAACGATCCCTTGTCCACGAGGCCGAACATAGCGGAATGCCCGCTGCCGGGGCGGTTCTTACGCCGCATGCACTCCGCGCGTCGCTGTTTCCTGACTCAGTGGCGTCTCAGAAGACGACCGACGCGAGGTGGAATATCAGCGCCCAGAACAACATCGCGACGACGATGGTGCCGACGCCCCGAAGGTTGGTCCGTGCGACGGGCACGTTCGGCGGTGGGCGCAACCAGTGCTTCAGCAGCGGGTTCACGTAGTAGGGCATGACGATGAAGCTGATCAGCAGGCTCGACAACAGGTTTCCGACGAGCATGTTCAACCACAGCGGCAGCCTCAGCGGCGACAGCGCGATGGTGAGCAGCATGACTGTCGGGTACAGCCCGACCCACACCGCGATGGACGTCTTGAGGTTCGTCGGTGGTGGGGCCTGCTTGCCATGCTCGTCGAAGGCGAACCAGCTCCCGAAGGAGTGGTCGATGGTGCGCAGATTGAAATCGGAGAACTGCTCGCCCTCGGCGAGGAGGTCGCGACGCTTCTTCGAGACCAACCACCGGTCGAGGTCCGCTGCGGTGTCGTAGCGGTACATGGCGGTCCACTCATCCTGAACTCCGGCCACCGGGCGGAACAGCTCGCTGCCGCGGAAGCCGGGAAACTCGTTCTCGGCCAGGCGAAGCCGGTCCTGCCAAGCGAGAAACTCATCTACCTGATCGGCGCGGACCCGGTGGCTGACGACGACGGTCACCAGCGCATCGCTGTCTGCGGCGCGGCCGCCGACGACCTGTTGGGTGGCCGGGCCGTCGAAGAGCTCCGCACCCGCGGTCAGCCGGCTCTGCCGCGTGGCGCTGTTGATCCACGCTTGAAGATGGGCGGTCGAATCGAAGCGATAGATCACCACCCATTCCGGCTGAACGGCGGTGGGCGAGCGGATTTCGGCGCCGAGGAAGCCGGTGTATCGGGAAGCCTCGCGGTTGAGGTCCTGCTGCCACCGTTCGAACGCCGCATCCTTACCGGCACGGACCCGCTGGCCGATGATGACCGTCGCGGCGGTGTCGCCATCCGTCACGATCAGATGGCTCGCGCCGGGTGGTACCGGCAGGCCTTCCACTCGCTGCCTTCGCGCAGGAAGTCGATGTCGAAGATCTTGGCCTCGGCTTTGTTGGCGGCCGCGAACCGAACGGTGGCCGCGGCCGTCAGGCTGGGCTCGCCGGCGACCCTCACCGAGCTCACGGTGATCTGCGTCGGACCGTCGGCCCGCCGGTTGGCGTACCACTCGGCCGCGAAGCCCGCGGACAGGCGCATCGGCGCGCAGACGTGCGCGGCGAACGATGCGAAGTCCTCGCGGTTGTAGGCGCCGTTCATCCCGTCGAGTACGGCCCGGACCTGATCCTCGTCGCTGACCGAGGCCGCGGGAACGGCCGACGCCGTCGGTGCGACCCCGCTCAGACTCACCGCGAAGCCCGCGAGTATCGCGACAAGCCGACGCATGCGTCCAGCCTCGCTGATACAGCTGTGAAAGTTGTGACAGCTGCGCGGCGTGTTGTACGGCCTCTCGAGAAGTGCGTGCGGGAGGCGGGAGAATTTGATTAGACTTGAGCGGAACAGACTCAAGATTGACGACGTTGATCTATGCGACAAGCATTTTTGCCAAGCTCACGTACCTAAGAAAGGGAGGGTGTCGTGGACTCGTTCAACCCGACGACCAAAACTCAGGCGGCGCTGACCGCGTCGTTGCAGGCCGCCACGGCCGCGGGCAACCCGCAGATCACCCCCGCCCACCTGTTGATGGCACTGCTGACGCAGAACGACGGCATTGCCGCACCCCTTCTCGAGGCCGTCGGCGTTGAACCCGCGACCATTCGCGCGGAGACGCAGCGGCTCCTCGACCGACTGCCCAGCGCCAGCGGCGCGGCCTCCCAGCCGCAGCTCTCTCCGCAGGCACTGGCCGCGATCACCGCCGCCCAGAACCTCGCGACCGAGATGGACGACGAGTACGTCTCGACCGAACACCTGATGGTCGGCCTGGCCACTGGCGACTCCGACACCGCGAAGGTGTTGACCGGCCACGGCGCCTCCCCGCAGGCCCTGCGCGAGGCGTTCGTCAAGGTGCGCGGCAGTGCCCGTGTCACCAGCCCGGACCCCGAGGGGACCTACCAGGCGCTGGAGAAGTACTCGACCGATCTGACCGCCCGCGCGCGGGAGGGCAAGCTCGACCCGGTCATCGGCCGGGACAACGAGATTCGTCGTGTCGTGCAGGTGCTGTCGAGGCGCACCAAGAACAACCCGGTGCTGATCGGTGAACCCGGCGTGGGTAAGACCGCGATCGTCGAGGGCCTGGCCCAGCGCATCGTGGCCGGCGACGTGCCGGAAAGCCTGCGCGACAAGACCGTCGTCAGCTTGGATCTGGGCTCGATGGTCGCCGGCTCGAAGTACCGCGGCGAGTTCGAGGAGCGGCTCAAGGCCGTGCTCGACGACATCAAGAACTCGGCCGGCCAGATCATCACGTTCATCGACGAGCTGCACACGATCGTGGGTGCGGGCGCGACCGGCGAAGGGTCGATGGACGCAGGCAACATGATCAAGCCGATGCTGGCCCGCGGCGAGCTGCGCCTGGTCGGTGCCACGACGCTCGACGAGTACCGCAAGTACATCGAGAAGGACGCCGCGCTGGAACGACGTTTCCAGCAGGTGTTCGTCGGTGAGCCGTCGGTGGAGGACACCGTCGGCATCCTGCGCGGGCTGAAGGACCGCTACGAGGTGCACCATGGTGTGCGCATCACCGACTCCGCGCTGGTGGCGGCGGCGACGCTGTCCGACCGCTACATCACAGCCCGTTTCCTGCCCGACAAGGCGATCGACCTGGTCGACGAGGCCGCGTCGCGGCTGCGCATGGAGATCGACTCGCGGCCGGTCGAGATCGACGAGGTCGAACGGCTGGTCCGCCGGCTGGAGATCGAGGAGATGGCGCTGGCCAAGGAAGAGGACGCCGCCTCCAAGGAGCGCCTCGAGAAGCTGCGCGCCGAGCTCGCCGACCACAAGGAGAAGCTCGCGGAATTGACCACCCGCTGGCAGAACGAGAAGAACGCGATCGACGTGGTCCGCGAGCTCAAGGAGCAGCTCGAGGCGCTGCGCGGCGAGGCCGACCGGGCCGAACGCGACGGCAACCTGGAGAAGGCCGCCGAACTGCGGTACGGCCGCATTCCGGAGGTCGAGAAGAAACTCGACGCCGCGCTGCCCCACGCCGAAGCTCGCGAGGATCTGATGCTCAAGGAGGAGGTCGGGCCCGACGACATCGCCGAGGTGGTGGAGGCGTGGACCGGTATCCCGGCGGGCCGGATGCTCGAGGGCGAGACGGCCAAGCTGCTGCGGATGGAAGACGAGCTCGGCAAGCGCGTCGTCGGCCAGAAAAAGGCGGTGCAGGCGGTTTCGGATGCGGTGCGCCGCAGCCGCGCCGGTGTCGCCGATCCGAACCGGCCCACGGGCTCGTTCATGTTCCTCGGCCCGACCGGTGTCGGTAAGACCGAGCTGGCCAAGGCGCTGGCGGAGTTCTTGTTCGACGACGAGCGGGCAATGGTCCGCATCGACATGAGCGAGTATGCCGAGAAGCACTCGGTGGCCCGCCTGGTCGGTGCGCCTCCGGGCTACGTCGGTTACGACCAGGGCGGTCAGCTGACCGAGGCGGTGCGCCGGCGTCCGTACACGGTGATCCTGTTCGACGAGATCGAAAAGGCTCACCCGGACGTGTTCGACGTGCTGCTGCAGGTGCTCGACGAGGGCAGGCTGACCGACGGGCAGGGCCGTACGGTCGACTTCCGCAACACGATCCTGATCCTGACGTCCAACCTGGGCGCGGGCGGGACCGAGGAGCAGGTGATGGCGGCGGTGCGCGCGGCCTTCAAACCCGAGTTCATCAACCGCCTCGACGACGTGATCGTGTTCGACGGGCTCAACCCCGAAGAGCTGGTCCACATCGTCGACATCCAGCTCGAGCAGCTGGCCAAACGGCTGGCGCAGCGACGCCTCACCCTGGAGGTGTCGCTGCCCGCGAAGCGGTGGTTGGCACAGCGCGGATTCGACCCGCAGTACGGCGCCCGCCCGCTGCGCCGGTTGATCCAGCAGGCCATCGGCGACCAGCTGGCCAAGCTGCTCCTGGCCGGCGACGTGCACGACGGCGACATCGTCCCCGTCAACGTCAGCCCGGACGGCGACTCGCTGGTCCTCGGCTGAGAAGGGATTTCGGCGTGCTCGTTCGCTTTGACGTGAACGAGCACGCCGAAGCCGCAAGATGGGGACGTGATCACATCCGTTCCCGGTAAGCCCAACCTGCTCCTCGGCGCCTACGACCTGGCCACGCTGGGTTACGGCGCCGAGGAGTTCTTCGTCTCCGACACCGCCAGGTCGTATGCGACCGACGCCACGGCCGACTACACCACCCGCATCGTGGTCCTGGTCCCGGTCGATCCCGCGCTGTTCAACGGCGCCGTGATCGTCGAATGGCTCAACGTCAGCGGTGGGTTGGATACCCCCGCGGTGTGGTCGATGGCGCATCGCGAGATCGCCCGCTCGGGTTACGCCTACGTGGGGGTGTCGGCCCAACGGGTCGGCGTCGAGGGCGGCACGAGCCTGGTCGGCATCGACATGTCGCTGAAAACACAGGATCCCGAACGCTATTCGCAATTGCATCATCCGGGAGACGAGTACTCCTACGACATCTACACGCAGGTGGGGCGCCTGGTCCGCGAAGGTGCCATCGACGGGCTGCGCCCGCAGACCGTGCTCGGCGTCGGTGAGTCGCAATCGGCCGTCTTCCTGTCGACCTACATCAACGAGATCGATCCGGACGCCGCCGTGTACGACGGATTCCTCGTGCACTCGCGGTTCGGTACCAGCGCGCCGCTGGATGGCGCGAACCTGTTCGAGGGGGACGAGTCAACCCAGCAAGCCGTCCCGTTCCGGCCCGACCCCCGCGTCCCGGTCCTGGCGTTCATCACCGAGACCGACCTGGTCGGCGGCTTCCGGGTGGGGTATCACGCTGTGCGCCAACCCGATCACGACCGGCTGCGGACATGGGAGATACCCGGCGCCGCCCACGCGGACAACTACACGATCATCGGCAGTTTCATGGACAGCGGGTGTGCACCGCTGGCCGACCTCGCGGCGGCATTCGCGCCGACCGACGAGCTCATGGGCGCGAAGCTCTCGTACAACATCAACTTCGGGCCACAGCACCACTATGTGCTGCAGGCCGCGGTCGTCCACCTGAACGACTGGGTGCGCACCGGCAGGCCCGCGCCCTCGGCACCGCCGATCGCGTTGACCGGATCCGACCCGGTGACGCCCGAACTCGACACCAACGGTCTTGCCAGGGGCGGCGTCCGCACGCCCTGGGTGGACGTGCCGACCGCTCGCCTCTCGGGGCTCGCCCCCGACGAGAGTCCGATGTCGTTCATCTTCGGCTCGGGCGAGGTCTTCGGCGACGGGGTGTTGGGCAGGCTCTATCCCGGCGGCAGGGCCGACTACCTCGAACGTTTCACCGCGGCGCTGGACAAGACGATCGAGGAGGGTTTCATCCTGGCCGCGGACCGCGCCGAGATCCTCGAGTTGGCCGCGGCCAGCTTCCCCGGCGGCTGAGCGCGGCGTCGCGGGCCGGCCCGGGGCCGTTGGACGCTATGTGATGGGGCTGTGATCCGCTCGAGTTCGGATTTGAGGGCTACCTGCAAGTAGGCTAGGACGCAATGGTCCCGCTTTGGTTCACGCTGTCCGCGCTGTGCTTCGTCGGCGCGGCCGTGCTGCTGTATGTCGACATCGACCGTCGACGCGGGCTGGGCCGCCGGCGCAAGTCGTGGGCGAAGTCGCACGGCTTCGACTACGAACACGAATCGCACGACATCGTCAAGCGCTGGAAGCGCGGGGTGATGTCGACCGTCGGCGACGTCAGCGCCAAGAACGTCGTGCTCGGCCAGATCCGCGGCGAGGCGGTGTTCATCTTCGACCTCGAGGACGTCGCGACGGTGATCGCGCTGCACCGCAAGGTCGGCACCAATGTGGTCGTCGACCTGCGGCTCAAGGGCATCAAGGAGCCGCGCGAGAACGACATCTGGCTGCTCGGCGCGATCGGCCCGCGGATGGTGTACTCCACCAACCTCGACGCGGCGCGGCGCGCGTGCGACCGGCGCATGGTGACCTTCGCCCACACCGCACCGGACTGCGCCGAGATCATGTGGAACGAGGAGCACTGGACGCTGGTCTCGATGCCGGTCACCAGCACCCGCGCGCAGTGGGACGAGGGTCTGCGCACCGTGCGTCAGTTCAACGATCTGCTGCGCGTGCTGCCGCCGACGCCGCAGGCGATGGCCAGCCAGAGCAGCCAGGGCGCGTTGGCCCGGCGAAGCGGATCGCCGAGCCGTCCACTCACCCCGGCGGCAGGCCGCGGGGAGCCGGCGCCCGACGCTCCGCCACGGCCCGAAGCCGCACGTTATCCGCAGCAACCCCCTCCTCGCCCGGACGCCAGGCGGCAACCGCCGTCGCGAAACGGCCGGCAGTCGCCGCACTACCAGCGGTAATCGCTCCCTTCCGGCGGCGCGGGGGCTCGCGACCGGGGGAAGTACCCTGAACCCATGTCTCGCCCCGTCGCCCTGATCACCGGACCGACGTCCGGCATCGGTACGGGCTTCGCGCGCAGGTTCGCCCGCGACGGTCATGATCTCGTTCTCGTCGCCCGCGACGGCGCCAGGCTCGAGCGCCTGGCCGCCGAACTGCACGATGAAGCCGGAGCGGCCGTCGAGGTGCTCACCGCCGACCTGGCCGAGGCCTCCGACCGGGCGAAGGTGGCCGACCGGCTCGCCGAGGGCGTTCAGGTCCTGGTCAACAACGCCGGGTTCGGCACCTCCGGGGAGTTCTGGAGCTCGCACTTCTCGCTGCTGCAGTCGCAGCTCGATGTCAACGTCACCGCCGTCATGCAGCTGACGCATGCTGCGCTGCCCCCGATGCTGGACGCCGGGCGCGGCACGGTGATCAACGTGGCCAGCGTGGCCGGGTTGCTGCCCGGGCGTGGTTCGACGTACTCGGCGTCCAAGGCGTGGGTGATCGCGTTCTCGGAGGGCCTCGCCAACGGCCTGGGCGGCACCGGGGTCGGGGTTCACGCCCTTTGCCCGGGCTTCGTCCGCACCGAGTTTCACCAGCGTGCGGGCATCGACATGGACGGCACGCCGTCGTGGTTCTGGCTCGAGGTCGACGACGTCGTCCGAGAGACGATGGCCGACGTCGCCAAAGGCAAGGTCGTGATCGTGCCCGGGGTCCAGTACAAGGTGCTCACCACCGGCGGCCGCGTGGTGCCGCGAAACCTGGTGCGCGCCATGACCAAAATCGTGGGTAGGGGCCGTGGCCGGACTTAGGGCACCGAATACGTGCGCACGCTGATCGCGGTGCTGACCGCGGTCCTCGTCATCGCGGCATCCGCATGCTCCAAGGACGACGCGTCGGCCCATCCCTACGCCGCGCAAACCGCGACCATCGGCGAATCGCTGGCGACGCTGGGCTGGAACATGTCGGTGTCGAACCTTCGCTTCGAGGGCGACTACGCGCTCTTCGACGTCGACGCCTCGCCATCGGAGGCCGGCGGGACGCACGCCAAACCCGAGGACATCCGCTTCGGCTTGTACGGGGCCCTCGCGCACCCGATCGAGGCCAACGCGCTCGGCAGCTGTCGCGACGTGACAAACCTTGACCTTCAACCACTCTCGGCCCCCGCCCCCGATCGCCTCACCGGCACCGTGTGCATCGGACCGGCGCGCGACCAGGTGCAGGTACGCGGCGTATACGCGTACTCGCCACGCGACCGGACACCGGGCACCACCGTCGCCCATCCCGCCGCGTTCCCCGTCGGGCTGCCCGCAGTCAGGGACAACGACACCGGACTGTCGCTGCGCACCACGAGCCTCGACGCCTTCCGCGGCGACGGCGCCATGCTCGACCCCACGGCCCTAGGCGACCCGGGCGCGTTCACCGGCAACGGCTACATGCTGCTCGGGCTCGAAATCAGCGGGCTGGCAGAGCAATACCGTGAGGTCTCGCAGCAGCGCGGGGGCCCCGCGATGGTGCTGGTCGCCCCGACGCTGCCCCCGCCGGGGCTCAGCCACGCGTGCGACGTCTACGGCGCCTCGATCCTGGTGCTTCCCGACGCCTCCCGTGACTCCGTGCAGGTGAAGGCATCGCTGTGCACCCAGGGCGAGATCAACAACGCGCTGCTGTACGCGACGGTTTCGCTCATCGGCACCCACGCCGCGCTGTGGACGAAGGATGACTGAACCACTGGAACCGGGGCCCACCGAATGGGGCGAGGGGCCCGGCGTCGGCCCGTGGCAGGGGCCGACGCCCGACGACCCGCGCTACGACCCCGACCTGCTCCGCGACGGCGACACCCGCAATGTCGTTGACGCATACCGCTATTGGCGGCGTGACGCGATCGTCGCCGACATCGACACTCGCAGGCACGCGCTGCACATCGCGATCGAGAACTTCGGCAACGACGCGAACATCGGCGCGGTGGTGCGCACCGCGAACGCGTTCGCGGTCGACACCGTGCACATCGTCGGCAGGCGGCGGTGGAACCGCCGCGGCGCGATGGTCACCGACCGCTATCAACGGCTGCGCCACCACGACACCACCGCCGCGCTGCTCGCGTACGCCGCCGACGCGGGGCTGACGGTCGTCGCCGTCGACAACGTGCCGGGGGCCGTGCGCCTCGAGACCACTCCGCTGCCGCGGAATTGCCTGCTGGTCTTCGGCCAGGAGGGGCCGGGGATCACGCCCGAGGCGACGGCGGGTGCGGCCATGACCGTGTCCATCGCCCAGTTCGGCTCCACGCGCAGCATCAACGCCGGCGTCGCCGCGGGCATCGCCATGCACACCTGGATCACCCAACACGGGGACCTTTCCGCGGCCTGGTAGGGCAGGATCGACACCATGGATCAGCTCTGGGCCAATCGCGCAGCCAGCGCTGAGGCCGCGGTCGCCAAGCGACACGTCAGACGCCTTTGGGGCCTGCCGGGCACCCAGCTGGGCGTCGTCGCCTGGCCGGCCACGCGGCAGCACCGGCTGTTCGGTACATGGCACTACTGGTGGCAGGCGCACCTGCTGGACAATCTCGTCGACGCCCAAGTGCGCGATCCGCGTCCCGAACGCCAGAAGGCGATCGCGCGCCAGATCCGCGCACACCGGTTGCGCAACAACCTGTCCTGGGTCAACAGCTACTACGACGACATGGCCTGGCTGGCGCTGGCCTTGGAACGGGCGGCCACGCTCGCGTCGGTCGAGCGGCCCAAGGCGCTGAAGAAGCTCTGCGACCAGTTCGTCAACGCGTGGGTGCCCGAGGACGGCGGCGGCATCCCCTGGCGCAAGCAGGACCAGTTCTTCAACGCGCCCGCCAACGGACCGGCCGCGATCTTTTTGGCGCGTTACGACCGGTTGCGCCGCGCGCAGCAGATGTCGGACTGGATCGACGAAACCCTGATCGACCCCGAGACCCATCTGGTGTTCGACGGCATCAAGGGCGGCTCGCTCGTGCGGGCGCAGTACACCTACTGCCAGGGCGTGGTGCTCGGCCTGGAAACCGAACTCGCGGCGCGCACCGACGACGCCGAGCACGCCACGCGGGTGCACCGCCTGGTGGCCGCGATCGCCGAGAACATGACGACCGACGGCGTCATCAAGGGCGCGGGCGGCGGAGACGGGGGCCTGTTCAACGGCATCCTGGCCCGCTACCTCGCGCTGACGGCCACCACGCTGCCGCAGAACGGCGACGAGGATTCCGCGGCGCGTGACACCGCCCGCTCGCTGGTGCTGGCCTCGGCGGAGGCCGCATGGCAGAACCGTCAGGTGGTCGACGGGATGCCGCTGTTCGGCGCGTTCTGGGACCGCACCGCCGAGATCCCCACCGCTGCCGGAGGGCAGGCGCAGTTCGTGGAGGGAGCGGTCAACGCCTCGGAGGTGCCCGAGCGCGACCTGTCGGTGCAGCTGTCGGGGTGGATGCTGATGGAAGCCGCGCACGCGGTGGCCGGGGCGTGAGCACAGAGACCGGCCCGCGGATCGCACGCCTGCTGCCCGCTCGGTTCACCAGCGACGCCAAATCCGCCAAGACGAACGAGAACACCGCGGCCGGTCTGCTGCTGCTGTTCACACTCGCCGCGCTGCTGTGGGCGAATTCGCCCTGGGCACAGAGCTATTGGATGCTGCTCGACACACACGTCGGGTTCACCTTCGCCGAAAGCCGTTTCGAGCTGACCGTCAAGCACCTGGTCAACGACGGCCTGATGGCGTTCTTCTTCTTCATCGTCGGTCTGGAGGTCAAACACGAGTTCGCCATCGGCGAGCTCACCGATCGGGCGCGCGCGTCGGTGCCGGTGGTGGCGGCGATCGCCGGTCTTGCGGTACCCGCCGCGATCTTCCTGCTGTTCAATCCCTCCGGGGAGAACGCGCAAGCTTGGGGCGTCGTGATCTCGACCGACACCGCGTTCCTGATCGGCGCACTGGCGATCATCAAGCCGATGTTCCCGTCGCGCCTGCGGACGTTCCTGCTCACGCTGGCCGTCGTCGACGACGTCGGCGCGTTGTGCGTGATCGCGCTGTTCTACTCCGACCGCATCGACGTTGTGCCGCTGGTGATTTCGATTGCCCTCATTGCGGCCATCGCCTTGGTGCGATTGCTGCCCGCCGCGCGCGGACCCGCCTACGCCGCGCTCGGCTTCTCGCTGTGGGTGAGCATGTACATGGCCGGAGTGCACCCGACGCTGGCCGGTGTGGCGGTGGCGCTGCTGATCCCGGTGTACTCGCCCGAACGCAGCCAGGTCGAGGAGGTCGTCGCGCGTATCCGGGCGTTCCGGCAGTCGCCGAACTCGCGCTATGCCCGTGAGGTGACTCGCGGTCTGCGCGACTCGATCTCGATCAACGAACGGCTGCAGACCGGCGTCGGCCCGTACGTCTCGTTTCTGGTCCTGCCGCTGTTCGCCCTCGTCAACGCCGGCGTCCAACTCGACGCCGAGAGCGTCTCGGCGGCGCTGCGCTCGCCGTTGACGTGGGGCATCGTCGCCGGCCTGGTGCTCGGCAAGTTCGTCGGCATCACCGGCGCGACATGGTTCATGCAACGCACCGGGTTGGGTGCACTGGCGCCCGGCTTGGCCCTGCGCCGGATCGCAGGCGGTGCCGCGCTGTCCGGAATCGGCTTCACCATCTCACTTTTCATCGTCGACATCGCGATCGACGATCCTGGTCGCAAAGAGCAGGCGATCATCGGTGTGCTGATCGCGTCGGTGGTGGCGTTCCTGCTCGGTTGGCTGATCTTCCGTCTCACCGACTGGCTCAGTCCGCCGGAGCCGGTCGGACTGAAGCTGCTGAGGCCGATCGATCCGGACCGCGACCACATCAAGGGTGAGCCCGACGCCCCGCTGACGCTGGTGGAATACGGCGACTTCGAGTGCCCGTTCTGCAGCCGGGCGACCGGGGCGATCGACGAGGTGCGGGCGCACTTCGGCAACGAGCTGCGCTACGTGTGGCGTCATCTACCGCTGGAGCGCGCCCATCCCCGGGCCTTCGATGCCGCCCGTGCGAGCGAGGCCGCCTCGCTGCAGGACAGGTTCTGGGAGATGGCCCGCGAACTGTTCGGCCACCAGGACGACCTCGAGTGGTCGGACATGTACCGCTACGCCGTGGCGGCGGGTTGCGACATCGAGCGGTTCGACCAGGACGTGCGCGTGCACCCGTCAACGGTGCTGCACCACGTCCAGGACGATGCGCAGGATGCGGAGCTGATGGACCTGAACTCGACGCCGACGTTCTTCGTCAACGGCAAGCGGCACAAGGGTCCGTGGGATGCGGCCAGCTTGATCCGCGCGCTCGAGAACAGCCGACCAGGTCGTTAACCCTGCTCGCCGGTTTCCAGCGGGGGGGTCGCGATGCCGGCTCGTTTCGCCGCGCGCCGCCGCTTGTACCACTCGATGAACATCGGCAGCACCGAGACCACGACGATCGCGACCACGATCGGCTCGAGCAGCTTCTGGATGATCTCGAACCGGCCGAGCCAATAGCCGAGCAGCGTCAGGCCGACGCCCCACACGACCGCGCCGATCACGTTGAACAACGTGAACGCCGGGTAGCTCATCCTGGCCGCGCCTGCCGTGATCGGCGCGAGTGTGCGCACGATCGGCACGAAGCGCGCAATGACGATCGCGAACGGTCCCCGCTGCTCGAAGAACACGTGCGCCTCGTCGAGGTACTTCTGCTTGAGGAATCTGGCGTCGGGCTTGAACATCGCGGTGCCGATGTTGCGCCCGATCCAGTACCCGACCTGACCGCCCAGTATCGCGGCGAGGGGGATGAACACCAGCAACTGCCAAAGCTGGAAGTTGATGACGTCGCCACCACCCTCGGCCAGCGCGGCCGTGCCCGCGGCCAGCATGCCCGCCATGAACAGCAGCGAGTCACCCGGCAGGACCGGGAACAGCACCCCGGACTCGACGAAGATGACCACCAGCAGCCCGACCAGTGCCCACGTGCCGAAATAACCGAGCAAGGTCATCGGATCGAGGAAGTCCGGCATGAGCGCCAGCTGGTCGGTCGCCGCGAGGGCCGAGGTGGTCATGGCTCACCAAGATACCGGCGTCGCGACCACGGTCCCGCCCGCGCGCAGGGGGTGCGCCCGGCCGTCGTTCGTCACTAATGTCTGTCTATGCCCACTCACAAGGCGGTTCTCGTCGAATCCGCCGGCGGTCCTCTCACCCTCTCCGTCGTCGAGACAACGCCGCCGCCGCCGCTGCACGTGCGGATCGCCGTCGCGGCCTGCGGAGTGTGCGGCACCGACCACGGTTTCGTCGCCGGCGGTTTCCCCAACATGAACTGGCCCATCACGTTGGGCCACGAGGTCGCCGGGACCATCGCCGAGGTGGGCCCCGACGTCGAGGACTTCGCCGTCGGTGATCGCGTCGCCGTCGGATGGTTCGGCGGCAACTGCAACCGCTGCGTGCCCTGCCGCAAGGGCCAGTTCATGCAGTGCGAACGCATGCAGGTGCCGAGTTGGCACTATCCGGGCGGATACGCGGAATCGATGGTCGCGCCCGTCACCGCGCTCGCGCGCATCCCCGAGGAACTGTCGTTCGCCGAGGCCGCGCCGATGGGTTGCGCGGGCGTCACCACCTTCAACGGCCTGCGCCAGTCGAGGGCCAAGTCCGGCGACCTGGTGGCCGTGCTCGGTGTCGGAGGCCTCGGCCACCTCGGCGTGCAATTCGCACGGGCGATGGGCTTCGAGACCGTGGCAATCGCGCGAGGTGCCGACAAGGAGGCAGACGCCCGCGAACTGGGCGCCCACCACTACATCGACTCGAGGGCTGTCGATGTCGCCGCGGCGCTGAAGGACCTCGGTGGGGCTGCGGTGGTGTTGGCGACTGCCGCCAATTCGCAGGCGATGGCCGACACCGTCGGCGGCCTGGCGCCCCAGGGTGAGCTGGTCATCATCGGCGTCACGGCCGACCCGCTGCCGATCGCCCCGATCCAATTGATCAACGATGGGTTGAGCGTCAGCGGTCATCCGTCGGGCACCTCGCGCGACGTCGAGGAGACCATGCACTTCGCCGTGCAGAGCGGGGTGCGCGCCAGGATCGAGGAACGGCCGCTGGCCGAGGCCGCCGAGGCCTTCGCCGCGATGGAGGAAGGTCGCGCGCGGTACCGCATGGTCTTGACCATGTGAATCGGCCGCCGCGGTGGGATAATCACCGAAACCGGCAAGAGGAGGGCTCATGCCCATCGCAACGCCCGAGGTGTACGGGGAAATGCTCGACCGGGCAAAGGAGCACGGTTACGCCTTTCCCGCGATCAACTGCACGTCGTCGGAGACCGTCAACGCCGCCATCAAAGGCTTCGCCGACGCCGGTAGTGACGGGATCATTCAATTCTCCACGGGCGGAGCGGAATTCGCGTCCGGCCTCGGTGTCAAGGACATGGTCATCGGTGCGGTCGCTCTGGCCGAGTTCGCCCACGTCATCGCCGAGAAGTATCCGGTCACGGTGGCGCTGCACACCGACCACTGCCCCAAGGACAAGCTCGACACCTACGTGCGCCCCCTGCTCGCGGTTTCGCAACAACGGGTCTCCGGCGGTGGGCAGCCGCTTTTCCACTCGCACATGTGGGACGGCTCGGCGGTCCCGCTCGACGAAAACCTCGAGATCGCACGCGAATTGCTGAAGGACGCCGCGGCGGCGAAAATCGTGCTGGAGATCGAGATCGGCGTCGTCGGCGGTGAAGAGGACGGCGTCGCCAACGAGATCAACGACAAGCTCTACACGACGGCCGAAGATTTCGAGAAGACCGTCGAGGTGCTGGGCGCGGGCGAACACGGCCGCTACCTGCTGGCGGCCACATTCGGCAACGTGCATGGCGTTTACAAACCGGGCAACGTCAAACTTCGGCCCGAGATCCTCGACGAGGGGCAGAAGGTCGCCGCAGCGAAGCTCGGATTGGATTCGGACGCAAAGCCTTTCGATTTCGTCTTTCACGGCGGCTCGGGTTCGCTCAAGTCAGAGATCGAGGACGCGTTGCGCTACGGCGTGGTGAAGATGAACGTCGACACCGACACTCAGTATGCGTTCACCCGACCGGTCGCGGCGCATATGTTCACCAAGTACGACGGCGTGCTGAAGATCGACGGTGAGGTCGGGGACAAGAAGGCCTACGATCCGCGCAGCTATCTGAAGAAGGCCGAGGCGTCGATGACCGAACGCGTCGTCGAGGCGTGCCGGGATCTGCACAGCGCCGGCCGTTCGGTCACCGCGTCCAAGTGATTTCGGTGCGCTAACCGTCGCTCAGCGATCGGTAGCGCACCGAAATCACTCAGGCGCTTGGCAGATCTTCCATTGGTCGTCGCGGAACTCCAGATCGAAGCTGCGCGTCGAGCGGGTCTGCGGGGCGTACGCCATGAAGGCAGTGACGTTCGCCTCGGCGTGGTCGCCGTTGATCACCACCTGGTCGATGCTCGCGACCACCGGATACTGCTTTGCGGCCGCGACTCGTTCGTGGATCTCCGCCCAGGTCTTGTCGTCGTACCTGACGTAGCTGTCCCGCTTGCTTCCGCAGGTGATGCTGCGCAGTTTCGCCAGATCGCCGTTCTGGATCGCGGTGTCGAATTCGGAGATGGTGTTGCGGACCATCTCCTCCTGCGACGCCTTCGGCGTCGAATCCCTGGTCAACAGCACCGTGCCCAGCACCGCGATCGCCACGAGCGCGGCGATGACCAGCACGACGGCCACCACCCAACCCCAGCTGCGACGCTGCTGCGGCGGCCTGGGCGCTTCGCCGCGTGGCGGGATGACCTGCGGGGCAATGGGTTTCTGGCCGGGGGGCGCGAACACCTCGGTCGCCGGTTCGGTCGGGGTGTCGATCCGCTGCGTCGTGCCCGCGTCGAACCCGGACGGTGCGGTGAACCGGCGCTCGCCCTCGTCGATGGCCAGCGCCGGCTCGGTCGGGGGTGGGGCGGTCGACATCACCTCGGTCGCGGGTTCGTGATCGGCGTGCGGTTCGATCACCTCGGTGGCCGGTTCGGCCCCGTCCTGCGTCTCCTCCGTAGGCGAAGCGTCGTCGCTTTCGGGGTTCTCGGAGGCGTGAACGTCCGAGGCGTCCGATCCCTCCGGATGCTCTTCCGGCTGATCAGGCCCTGATGGATTCGACATGCCCGCTGCGGTCCTCCCTTACGACGCTACGGGCCGAAGCTTAGTCATCGCTCGGGCGTGCGCGCTCGGACCGGTGCCGTGCCGGCGGTGCTGACTCGCACGGGCACAATGGGGGTCATGACAGGTATGGGTGATCTCCTCGGGCCGGATCCGGTACGGCTGCCCGGCGACAGCGAGGCGGAATCCGAACTCGCATCGGGCGAGAAGCCCGCGATCGTGGCGGCCGCGCATCCTTCGGCGTCGGTCGCATGGGCGACGCTGGCCGAGGAGGCGCTCAAGGAAGACAGGGCGATCACCGCGTATGCCTATGCGCGCACCGGATACCACCGCGGGCTGGATCAGTTGCGCCGCAACGGCTGGAAGGGCTTCAGTCCGGTGCCCTACAGCCACGAGCCCAACCGTGGTTTCCTGCGCTGTGTCGCCGCTCTGGCCCGGGCGGCCGACGCGATCGGGGAGACCGACGAGAACCAGCGCTGCCTGGATCTGCTCGACGACTGCGATCCGTCGGCGCGGGCCGAACTCGGGCTCGCCTGACTACTCCGCCTCGCAGTTGCAGTCCCCGGCCCCGTCGCCCGGTTCCACCTGAACCGTCGCATGGTCCAGCCCGCGTTCGGTCAGCACGGCGCGCGCATCGTCGAGCACCAGCGCCGAATCGCGGTCACTGGTCAGATGCGCGGTGACCATGTCCTTGCCCGGCACCAGCGTCCAGACGTGCAGGTCGTGCACGTCGGTGACACCCTCCACCGCACACAGCGCGCTCCGCAGCTCCTCCACGTCGATGTGGGCGGGTGAGGATTCAGAGAGGATCCGCAGGGCAGCCCGTGCCAACGAGAACGCCCGCGGCAACACCCACAGCGCGACGAACACCGCGACCACGACGTCGGCGTACGGCCAGTGCGTCGTGACCGTCACGATGCCCGCGATCAGCACTCCGATGCTGCCGACGGTGTCGGCGACGACCTCCATGTAGGCGCCCTTGACGGCCAGGCTCTTCTCGGAGTGTGACCGCAGCAGCAGCACCACGACGGCGTTGGCCGCCAACCCCGCCAGGGCGACGACGATCATCGGCACACCGGGCACCTCGGGCGCGTGGCCGAGCCGTTCGATCGCCTCGAACAGGATGAACCCCGCAACGCCAAGCAGGAGCACGGCGTTGGCGACGGCGGTGAACACCTCGGCGCGGTGCCAGCCGTAGGTGCGCGCCGGGGAGGCGCTGCCGCGGCGGGCGAGGAGGACCGCGGTCAGACCCATGAACATCGCGACCAGATCGGTCAGCATGTGCCCGGCGTCGGCCAACAGCGCGATGGAGTCGATGAGCAGCGCCGTGACGAGCTCGACCACGAAGAAGGCGGTGAGGATCCCCGCGGCGACGACCATCCGGCTGACGCGGGTGTCGCGTCTGCTGTGATCATGGCCGGCGCCCATGCCAGCAATCTATGCGCAAGTCCGCATATGTCGCAAGGGTGTGCGTCCCGCGTCGCGGGTGCCTAGAACCAGGCCGACCAGAAGCGGGTCAGATCGCTGCCCAGCCACACCAGCGGGCGCGCCACGCCGGAGAAGTCGAAGAACCACAGCACCAGCTGCCAGAACCACCGGTTCAAGCCGGGACTGAACAGCAGCAAGAGCAGGACCAGCAACCCCCACTGCTTGGCAGGGGCCACGGCTCGTTGCGTCTGCGGGCTCAGGTGCGGCTCGAGTGCGCCGTATCCGTCGAGCCCGGGCACCGGAAGCATGTTCAGCACGAACGCGGTCACCTGGAGGAAGCCCAGGAACGCCATGCCGGCCCAGAAGACGCCGTGCGCGGGGTCGGAGAGCGCGCTCGTCAGGATCAGCAGCAGTGCCGCGAACACCAGGTTGGTGAACGGCCCGGCGAGGCTGACCACGCTGCGCTGCCGCGGGGTCATCCAGCCGGTGCGGACGTACACCGCGCCACCGGGCAGGCCGATCCCGCCGATCGCGATGATCAAAACCGGCAACCCGATCGACAACAGCGGATGGGAGTACTTGAGCGGGTTGAGCGTGAGGTAGCCCCGGGTGGCGACGTCCCGGTCGCCGAACCGCCACGCGGTGTAGGCGTGGGCGAACTCGTGTACGCACAGCGACACCAACCAGCCCGCGATCACGAACGTGAACACCCCCACGTAGGCGAGCGGCCGCGACGTGTCCGTCGTGCACGTCCACGCCATCACACCACCGGCGACGGTGGCCGCCACGATGGCCAGGAAGACGGGGCTGGGCCGCACCGACTGATGCAGCGGACGAACACTCACGCGTCGACGCTACCGGAGGTCAGATGACCCGCAGCCAGCCTTCGGTGTGCCGGTAGAACGTCGAGCGCCGGACCGGACGCGGAGCCATCACCCCGTCGCGGACCACGAATGCGCCGGTGCTGCCGAGCTGGGCGGCCCGCCCGGTCACCCACCGGCGTGGCCGCATATGGCGCGACAGCACGCTCGCGCGTAGGCCCGGCATCGTCGCCGTCGGCTCGATGCGCACCCCGGTCACGGCGCCGTCGAACAGCACCTCGTCGTCAACCACCGCCTCGCCGGTCAGCTCGGCCGGCGGCGAATTCTTCTCCAGGCCGCTCTTGCCGAGCCAGATTGCGGCCCCCACCAGCGCGGTTCCCCGGTCGTCGCGGATCAGCGGCACCCGGGTGGCGCCCCCGTGCAGGGCCCGGCGCGCGTGCCAGGGACGCCGCAGGTGGGCCACCTCGACACCGAGCCGGCCGGTGCGCAGCAGCCCGGTCAGCACCGTCGCCAGGTCGGCGTCGGAGCCGAGAACGATCAGGCGACGACAGGGGGCATCGGGCGTTTCGGCGACCGGTAGCCCGCGCAGCGAACGCGGCAGCCGACGCTTGCCGAAACGCAACACCACGACGTCAGCGGTGTTCAAGTTCGGCTCCTCGCAAGTGGCTGGGATAGGGTGGCTCACCGGCTACAACAAGGTTTCGTGCAAGAGTAGCCGGGAATTGCGAGGTCCTAGCCATGCCGGCAATCGTGCTCATCGGTGCGCAATGGGGCGACGAGGGCAAAGGAAAAGCCACCGATCTGCTCGGTGGCCGCGTCCAGTGGGTGGTGCGGTATCAGGGCGGCAACAACGCCGGCCATACCGTGGTTCTGCCGACCGGTGAGAACTTCGCGCTGCACCTCATCCCGTCGGGGATCCTCACGCCCGGCGTCACCAACGTCATCGGCAACGGCGTCGTGGTCGACCCGGGCGTGCTGCTGACCGAACTGCAGGGGCTCGTCGATCGCGGTGTCGACACCGAGCGGCTGCTGATCTCCGCCGACGCCCACCTGCTGATGCCGTATCACGTCGCGATCGACAAGGTGGTCGAGCGCTATGCCGGCAGCAAGAAGATCGGCACGACCGGGCGCGGTATCGGCCCCTGTTACCAGGACAAGATCGCCCGCATCGGCATTCGCATGGCCGACGTGCTCGACCCGGCGCTACTGGCCGAGAAGATCGAGGCCGCACTGGAGTTCAAGAACCAGGTGCTGGTGAAGATCTACAACCGCAAGGCGCTCGAGGCCGCGGAGGTGGTCGACAACCTGCTCGGTCAGGCCGAGGGGTTCAAGCACCGCATCGCCGACACCCGTTATCTGCTCAACACGGCGCTGGAGAAGGGCGAGACGGTACTGCTGGAGGGTTCGCAGGGCACCCTCCTCGACGTCGACCACGGCACGTATCCCTTTGTGACGTCGTCGAATCCGACTGCCGGCGGCGCCGCCGTGGGGTCGGGTATCGGGCCGACGCGGATCACCACCGTGCTCGGCATCCTCAAGGCCTATACGACGCGCGTGGGCTCGGGGCCGTTCCCGACCGAGTTGTTCGACGCCAACGGCGAATACCTGTCCAAGACGGGCGGTGAGTTCGGCGTGACGACCGGCCGGCGGCGCCGGTGCGGATGGTTCGACGCCGTGATCGCCCGATACGCCACCAGGGTCAACGGCATCACCGACTACTTCCTCACCAAGCTCGACGTGTTGTCCAGCCTCGAGACCGTGCCGGTGTGTGTCGGCTATCGGGTGAACGGCAAGCGGCTGGACGACATGCCGATGACCCAGTCCGACATCGCGCACGCCGAGCCGATCTACGAAGAGCTGCCCGGCTGGTGGGAGGACATCTCCGGCGCCCGCGAATTCGACGATCTGCCCGCCAAGGCGCGTGACTACGTGCTGCGGGTGGAAGAGCTTGCCGGGGCGCATGTTTCGTGCATCGGTGTCGGCCCCGGGCGGGACCAGACCATCGTGCGCCGCGACATCCTGGCAACCGAAGGATGACCGGCGACTACGGGCTCGACCCGCGGCGAGTCGACCCCGAATACGACCGCCACGGCGGGTTCCCGGTGTACGAGCCGGCCCAACCCGGTCCCGGATTCGAACGTTTCCTCACCGCGATGCGCCAAGCGCAGGACCTCGCCGTCTCGGCGGACCCGGCCCCGGACACCTGGGACGAGGCGGCCGACCGGGTCGAGGAACTGGTCAAGCTGCTCGATCCGTACCGCGCCCGCGAGGGCGTCGGCCCCGCCAATCGGACACCGTCGTTGCCGGGGGCGGGCAGCCTGCTGATGCCGCCGTGGATGGTCACCAAGTTCGAGGCCGACGGCGTCGAACTCGAGGTCACGTTCAGCCGCTACCACGTCGGCGGAAACTCCGCGGTGCACGGCGGCGTGCTGCCGCTGCTGTTCGACTCGATGTTCGGCATGGTGATCCACGCCGTGGGCCGGCCGATCAGCCGCACCGGCTTCCTGCACGTCGACTACCGCAAGGTGACCCCGATCGACACCCAGCTCACCGCGCGCGGTTGGCTGCGTGAAGCCCAGGGGCGCAAGGCGTTCGTCAACGCCGAGTTGCGCGACCCCGAGGACAACCTGCTCGCCGAGGCGAACGGGTTGATGATCCAGTTGCTCGCCGGACAGCCGTGAGGCCGCATCGCTGACGGGTCCGTGAGCGGACGAAAATTCCCGATCCGCCCGCAGTTTCGCGATCACGATGTCACGATCACGGCGTGACGACCGAGCAGGCCGACCAGCGGCCCCGACGCCTGACCACCCCGCGCTCGGCCGTGCTGGCCGGTGTGGCGTTCGCGCTGTTGTTCGCCACCGCGCTCGTGCTGATCCGGGTGGTGCTGCCCGAGGGTGGGGAACCGGGCTCGGAGTGGGTGCGTCAGCACACCATCAACATGCGGATCGCCGCGGTCCTCATGCCGTTCGCCGGGATCGCGTTCCTTTGGTTCATGGGCGTCCTGCGCGACGGGATGGGCCGCTACGAGGACAAGTTCTTCGCGACCGTCTTCCTCGGCAGCGGCCTGCTGTTTCTGGCGATGATGTTCTCGGCGGTCGCAGTGGGTGTGGGACTCGAACGCGGGGGCGCCGCAATGCATCCCGGTGTGGCCGCGTTCGGCCAGATGATGCTGTTGACGATCTCGAAGACCTATGCGCTCCGCATGGCGGCGGTATTCATGATCTCGCTGGCCACGATCTGGCTGCGCACCCGGTTGATGCCCCGCTGGCTGGCCGTAGCCACCTACGCCGTGGCGGTCGGGGTGCTGCTGGCCGCCGACATCAGCATGTGGCTGACGCTGATCTTTCCGGCGTGGGTGTTGGCGGTCAGCGTCGTGCTTCTCGTCCGCCACCGCCCCGGTTAGTCGACCAGCCGCAAAGCCTGTGAGGGACAAAGCTTCACGGCCTCGCGAGCATGGTCGAGTTCGTCGTCGGGCACCTCATCGACCAGCACCACGACGATGCCGTCATCGTCCTGGTCGAAAACGGCATCCGCGGACATCACGCAGTTGCCCGCCTGGATGCAGACGTCGCGGTCGGCGTGCACCTTCACTTCTCGTCACCTCCAATCGACTGACAACGATTTCAGACCGTAGATGAAGTGGAACGACCGGAACTGCACATCGTCGAAGTCTTCGGCCAGTCGCAGTGCCGGAAAGCGTTGCAGCAGAGCGGGGAACGCGACCCGCATCTCCATCCGGGCCAGCGGGGCGCCGAGGCAGTGGTGCACGCCGTGGCCGAATGCGAGGTGACCCGCGGCGCCGCGGCAGATGTCGAGAGCGTCGGGGTTGTCGATGAAGTCGGGATCACGATTGGCCGACGGCAGCGACGCGAACACCAGCTGACCGGCCGGGATCACCACACCGGCGATCTCGACGTCGGCGGTGGTGATGCGCGGGATCGCGCTGTGCACGATCGACAACCACCGCAGCAGCTCTTCGACCGCGGGCCCGACCGCATCGGCATCGTCGCGGACGGCGGCGAGCTGATCGGGATGCCGGAGCAGCGCCAGCGTGCCCAATCCCAGCATGTTCGAGGTGGTTTCGTGGCCGGCGAGCAGCAGCAGCCCGGCGATACCGACCAGTTCGTCGTTGGTGAGCTCAGCGCCGTGTTCACGGACCAGCATGCCGAGGATGTCGTCACCGGGTCTGCGCCGGGCACGCTCGACGAGCGACCGCATGTACGCCCGACCGGCGCGCTGCAGTTCGAGGCGCTCGGTGAACGGAAGCGACAGGTCGAGCTGGCGCGCGCTGCGGTGCTGGAAATCGTCGCGGTCCTCGTACGGCACGCCGAGCAGTTCGCAGATGACCAGCGACGGGATCGGCAGTGCGAAGTGCTCGACGAGATCGGCAGGGGCACCGGCGGTTTCCATCATGTCCAGGTGCGTCGAGACGATCTCGACGATGCGGGGCTCGAGCCGCTTGATCCGCCGGATCGTGAACTCCGGAGTGAGCATGCGGCGCAGTCGCTGGTGTTGCGGTGGGTCGAGGCCGAGCAGGTTGCCGGCGCGGGAACTGCTCAGCTCCTCCTCCGAGAGCGTCGGCGCACCCGGGAGGACGAAGCCCGGCGGGCGGCCGTTGGAGAACCGCTCGTGGTCGGACAGCACCCGTTTGACGTCGTCGTGCCGGGTGACCAGGTACACGGTCATACCGAAGGAGTTGACGACCGTGCGAACGCCGGTGGTCTCGCGTATCTCGGTCAGCGCCGGGGTCGGATCGAACGCGTCGCGACGCATGTGCAGCGGCGGCAGCTCCGGTGCTTGCGTCATGACACGACGCTACCCGTTAGGCCGGGTCGGCGGCCTGCCCCGCGCGGTGCCGACCATGTGCTTCGGCTCCGCCTGAACCGGCGTCCTGCTGTCTGAGTGCCGGCCACCAGATGCGCGGCCCGATCAGCGTGAACAGCGCCGGGATGATCACCGTGCGCACGACGAACGTGTCGAGCAGGATGCCGAGGCCGACGATGATGCCGATCTGCGTCAGCACGATCAGAGGCAGCACGCCGAGCACGCAGAACACCGCGGCCAGCACGATGCCCGCGCTGGTGATCACCGCGCCGGTCGCCGAAACCGCCCGCACGATGCCGCCGTGGGTGCCGTGCTCCGGAGTTTCCTCACGCGCACGGGTGACCAGGAAGATCGTGTAGTCCACGCCGAGCGCGACCAGGAACAGGAACGCGAACAGCGGTGTGGTGTTGTCGAGCGCGGGAAAGCCGAACACGTGC
This sequence comes from Mycobacterium sp. 1164985.4, assembly GCF_001668575.1. Lineage (GTDB taxonomy): Bacteria > Actinomycetota > Actinomycetes > Mycobacteriales > Mycobacteriaceae > Mycobacterium. The sequence goes on along the minus strand of NZ_LZMD01000021.1, from coordinate 74,444 downwards.
ACGCTTGCCCAGCCGCCCAAGCCCAGCGCGGCCAGGGCGCTGAGCACCGTGACCGCAACGAGGATCAGCGGCGCGAGCGCGGCGCGCAGCAACACGTACAGCACCGCGAGCACGACGATCAGGATGGCCGGAATCACGACAGCGCGGTCGCGCGATGCGGAGGCGCTGGCATCGCGGGCCGTGGCGTCGGATCCGCCGACCAGAGCTTCCGGATCGGCTGCTCGCGCCGAAGCACGCAGGGCGTCAACGGTTTCGAAGGCGCGATCCGACGCGGGTTCGGCGTCGAGCACAACCGACCACTGCGTCAGGCCGTCGGGGGTTTCGCCGGCGGGATCGGCCGACACCACGCCGGGCGTCTCGGTGATCGCGCGTTGCACCTCGGCGGCGCGATCGGTGGACGCGATGACGCGGGTGGGGTCCGTCAGACCGCTGGGGAAGTGCCCGGCCAGCCGCGAGTACCCGCTGACCGACTCGGCCTGCACGCGGAACTGTTCGGTCTGCGACAGCCCGATCGGAGTGGCCGTCAACCCGATGCACAGCAACGCGAGACCGGCGATCGCGACGGTCGCGACGCGCCCGGGCCTGCGGGCCACCGACTCCGCGATGCGATGCCACAGGCCGCTGTCGGTGAGCACCCGGTCGCCGATCTTCGGGATGAACGGCCAGAAGAGTCGCTTGCCGAACAGCCCGAGCAGCGGTGGCAGCACCAGCAGCACGAACACCGCGGCGACGACGAGGCCCGCGGCGGCCTGCACGCCGAGGCTGCGCACGCTCGGTGAAGACGCGAACACCAGCGTCAGCAGCGCGAGCACCACGGTCGCATTGCTCGCGATGATGGCCGGTCCTGCGCGGCGCGTCGCGATGTTCAGCGCGTCGTGGTGATTCTCGGTGCGACCCAACTCCTCTCGGTACCGGGAGATGAGCAGCAGCGCGTAGTTGGTGCCCGCGCCGAACACCAGCACGCTGGTGATACCCGACGTGGAACCGTCCGGGCTCATGCCGACCGCCTGCGCGACGCCGGTCCCCAGGACGGCGGCCACCCGGTCAGCGAATCCGATGACCGCCAACGGCACCAGCCACAACACCGGCGAGCGGTAGGTGACGATCAGCAGCAGAGCCACCACCGTCGCGGTGACGGCGAGCAGCGTGAAGTTGGCACCGGAGAACGAGTTCGCGATGTCGGCGCCGAACGCCGGACCGCCGGTGACCTCGGTGCGCAAGCCGTCGGGCAGGCCCTCGGCGGCTTGGGCGCGGACCTTCTTCACCTCGTCGGTGAGCTCGAATCCGGTGAGTTCGGAGCTCATCGGGACCACCGCCAATGCGGCGGCGCCGTCCTCGGACACCTGCGCGCCGGGCCATTTCCGTTCGACGGCGCCGGTGTCGGCGGGGCTCAGCGGCGCGCCGTCGGTGCGCGTGATCACAACGATCGCGGGAACCTGCTCGCCGCCGGGGAACTGCGCTCGCAGCGCGTCGACGCGTGCGGACTCGGCGTCGTCGGGGACGGGCACGGGCGACCGCGAACTCGAGTCGTCGCTGCCGACCAACGCCATCAGCGCGCCGGACAGGAGCACGACGAGCACCGCGAGGATCCAGGAGAGTCGGCGGGACATGCCTACAAATATTTCAAGAACTTAACTAATAATCAAACCGGCCCCGCCGACTCGGCCTATGCTTTCGGCGTGCCAGAGGACCGCGACGCGCTCGAGGCGGCGATAGCCGCCGACGTACGGGCGATGAACGCCGAATCCGATGAGATCGGCCGGCTGTTCGCGAGCCGACATGAGGTCGGGGTCAACGACTTTCGCGCGCTGCTCCATGTGATGGTCGCCGAGACCGAGGGAGCGCCGTTGACGGCGGGGGACCTGCGCAAGCGGATGGGCATGTCGGCCGCGGCCATCACCTACCTCGTCGAGCGGATGATCGCCTCGGGCCACTTCCGGCGCGAATCGGATCCCCGTGACCGCCGCAAGGTGATCCTGCGGGTGGCCGATCACGGAATGGACGTCGCCCGCGGCTTTTTCACCCCACTGGGGGAAAGCACGCGCGACGCGCTGGCCGGCCTGCCTGATGAGGATCTGACCGCCGCCCATCGCACGTTCGGTGCGCTGATCGAAGCCATGCGCCGGTTCCGCAACGAGCTCGAGCGGTCCGCTATCTCGAGTTGAGGGTCGCCTCCTCCAGGTCGAGGTTGCGCAGTACCGAGCGCAGCACATCGCCGGCCTCGCCGCCGGTCACCCCGAGCCGACGGATCAGCCACGGCAACGTCAGCCCGTGCAGTAGCAACGTGCCGACCACCACGACGAACGTCAGGAACACCAGCTGAGGCCGGCCGGGGAACGGGGTCCCGGCCAGCTCGCTCACCACCTTCGGCAGCTGCAGCCCGATCATCAGGAACGCGAACGATTCCAGCACCAGCTGGACGGCCTTCCACACGGCGAAGTCCTGCAGCCGGGTGGCGTAGCTGGCGCGGGTCGAGCGCTGCCCGGTGATCAGATCAGAAACGGCGCGCCAGCGCCGCCAGCAGCACCGACACCACGAGAACCGCGAGCAGTGATGCAGCCACGAAGCCAAGCCCTCCTTTCCGCCGCCCGTATGTTGGTCGGCATGCTGAGCAGATCACGTCCGCGCGACGTCGGCTCGACGGCGTTACCGGGTACGCGACGACGTCTGGCAGGCTGGATGCCCGATGACTGATACCCCTGACGCCGCGGCCGATGCCGGGGATCCGGTGACCGATCCCGAACCCGTCGTCGGCACCTCCGCCGCCTCGGCGGTGATGCTGCTCGGCTCCGGTGAACTGAGCCGAGAGTTGGCGCTGGCGTTTCAGCGGCTGGGCACCGAGGTCATCGCGGTGGACCGCTACGCCGACGCCCCAGCGCACGGCGTCGCCGACCGGCCGGTCGTGGCGAAGATGAACGACGCGGAGGAACTGACCGCGCTCATCGAAAAGGAGAACCCGCGCTACGTGGTGGCCGAGGCGGGCCTCATCGCCGCCGATGCGCTGATCGCAATCGCCGAACGCGGCGCCGCAGAGGTGTTTCCCACCCCGCGCAGCACCCGGCTGTCGCTGGATCGGGAAGGCCTGCGCCGGTTGGCCTCCGACGACCTGGGCCTGCCGACCGCTCCGTTCTGGTTCGCCGGATCGGCCGAGGAGCTGAGCGCGGTCGCACAGCACGCCGGTTTCCCGTTGGTGGTCAAGCCGATCGCGTCGGCCGCGGGCGAAGGGGAGTCGGTGCTGGTGCGCGCCGAGGACGTCGAGCCCGCTTGGCAGCGCGCGGTGGCCGCCGGCCGGATCCCGCACGGTCGCGTGATGGTCGAGTCGGTGGTCGAGATCGATTTCGAAGTCACGCTGCTGACCATCCGCACGGTCGGAGCGACCGGACCTGCGGTGCACTTCTGTGAGCCGATCGGGCACCGCCAGGCCGACGGCGACGTGCTCGAGTCGTGGCAGCCGCAGCGGTTGGCGCCCGCCGCGCTGGACGCCGCGAAGTCGATCGCCGCGCGGATCGTGAACTCGCTGGGTGGGCGCGGGGTGTTCGGGGTCGAGCTGCTGGTGCGCGGCGACGAGGTCTACTTCGACAACGTGCGCCCGCGCCCGCACGACAGTGGCCTGGTCACACTGCGCTCGCAGCGACTTTCGGAATTCGAGCTGCATGCCCGTGCGATCCTCGGGCTGCCGGTCGACACGATCATGATCTCGCCCGCTGCCGCGGAGGTCGTCTACGCGGGGGCGGAGGCGACGCCGGCAGCCGGCGAGGATCCGCAGGCGGTGCTGGCTGAGGCGCTCGCGGTGGCCGAGAGCGACGTCGCGCTGTTCAACCGTCCCGACGAAACGGAGGCCAGGCGGCGGCTCGCGGTGGCGCTGGCCACGGCACCCGATCCGATCGTCGCCCGTGACCGCGCCCGCCGTGTCACGGTCGCGCTGCGCAGGCTCTGGTAGCGGTGTCGGATTCGGAGGCCACCCCCGGCGACCGGCAGACCGCGGCGCCGTTCCTGATCGCACTCACAATCTTTGTGCTCGTGGTGATCGCAATATGGCTGCTGAACCTGTTCGACGACCGGGGCGAGCCCGCCGACCAGCAGGTGGCCCGCGCCGCGGTCGGGCAGAACGACGCACTGCAGCGACAGAACTACTCCGACTTCCGTGGCTACACCTGCCCGGCGCACGCCGGCGACGAGACCGAAGTGCTTGCCGCCCAGCGTGATTCCGTCGCGCAGCGCGGTGAGCGCTTCGTCGACGACGTCACCGATGTCGCGATCGACGGTGACCGCGCCACCGCCAAGGTGACCTACCACTTCGACAAGTTGCCCGACGACAAGAAAATCATCGATATGACCTTCATCCGCGACGGCGATGCGTGGAAGGTCTGTTCCCCCGGTCCCAGGTAGCTGTGGGACACTCAACGACCGTGAGTTACGCCGGAGACATCACGCCCGAAGAGGCTTGGAAGCTGCTGACCGGCACCCCCAATGCGGTGCTGGTGGACTGCCGCACCGACGCCGAGTGGCGCTTCGTCGGCGTCCCCGACCTGTCGTCGCTGCAGCGCGAGGTCGTGTTCATCGAGTGGAACCGCACCGACGGCACGCACAACGACGCGTTCGTCGACGAGTTGCGCCGCGAGATCGGTGACAGCGATTCGGAGGCGGGGCCGGTCGTGTTCCTGTGTCGCTCGGGCAACCGGTCGATCGGCGCGGCGGAGGCCGCCACCGAGGCCGGGATCGCGCCGTCGTACAACGTCCTCGACGGCTTCGAGGGCAACCTCGACGAGCAGGGGCACCGCGGCGGGAGCGGATGGAAGGCCGTCGGACTCCCCTGGAAGCAGTCATGAGTTCCAGTCCTGAAGATTCGATTCCGTCGGTCCGCACACCCGCTGAGCTGCCCGACGGGGTCAGCCAGGCGACCATCGGCGTGCGCGGAGGGCTGCTGCGGTCGGAATTCGAGGAGACCGCCGAGGGCCTGTTCCTCACGTCGGGCTATATCTACGCCTCCGCCGCCGATGCCGAGAAGGCGTTCACTGGTGAGATCGACCGCTATGTGTACTCGCGCTACGGCAACCCGACCATCTCGATGTTCGAGGAGCGGCTGCGCCTGATCGAGGGTGCGCCTGCTTGCTTCGCGACCGCGACGGGAATGGCAGCGGTGTTCACGTCGCTCGGTGCGTTGCTGGGGGCAGGCGATCGGCTGGTCGCCGCGCGCAGCCTGTTCGGCTCGTGCTTCGTGGTGTGCAACGAAATCCTGCCGCGCTGGGGCGTGGAGACGGTGTTCGTCGACGGTGACGACCTGTCGCAGTGGGAGGAGGCGCTCTCGGTTCCCACCCGAGCTGTGTTCTTCGAGACACCGTCGAACCCGATGCAGTCGCTGGTGGACATCGCGGCGGTGTGCGACCTCGCCCATGCCGCAGGCGCAAAGGTCGTGCTGGACAACGTGTTCGCGACCCCGATCCTGCAGCAGGGCTTCCCGCTCGGGGTCGACGTGGTCGTGTACTCGGGCACCAAGCACATCGACGGACAGGGCCGCGTGCTCGGCGGCGCGATCCTCGGCGACGAGCAGTACATCGACGAGCCGGTGCAGAAGTTGATGCGCCACACCGGGCCCGCGCTGAGCCCGTTCAACGCGTGGACGTTGCTCAAGGGACTCGAGACGCTCGCGGTGCGCGTGGACTACCAGAACGCGTCGGCGCAGCGGATCGCCGAGTTCCTCGAGAACCATCCCGGCGTGAACTGGGTGCGCTACCCGTTCCTGGAGTCGCATCCCCAGTACGACCTGGCCAAGCGCCAGATGACCGGTGGCGGAACGGTTATCACGTTCGAGGTCAAGGGCGGAACGAAGGAGCGAGCGTTCGAAGTGCTCGACAAGCTGCGCATCGTCGACATATCGAACAACCTGGGCGATGCCAAGTCGTTGATCACCCACCCGGCCACCACCACGCACCGCGCGGTGGGTCCGGAGGGCCGTGCCGCGATCGGGCTCGGCGACGGCGTAGTGCGAATCTCGGTTGGCCTGGAGGGAACCGACGACCTGCTGGCCGATCTCGACCAGGCGCTGCGTTAAGTGTCGAAGCGCAGCGACGCGAAGAAGGCCCGCCGCCGCAAGCGACAGGCGGCCCGTAACGAGCGCTGGGTGCCCGACAACGTGATGGACTCGCTGACCGAGGAGACCGCGACCGCGGCGGTGCTGGAGGCCTTCGACGCGCGAATCACCGAGCGGGGCTGGGTGTTCGACGACGAGCTCTCCGATGAGGAGTCCGCGCTGTGGTTCTACCCGCCGTCAGAGGCCGACGTGCCGGACGAGGATCTGGTGTCCGTCACCACCGTGGTGCTGACCGCTGACGATGCCGCGGACGTCGCGCACGTGGTCTTCGTCGGCACGGCCGACGACTACCAATTCAACTTCGAGGAGCTGTTCGAGTGCCTCGACGTCGTCGAGGCCTTCCGGTTGGGTGACCAGGCGCCGACGTTCCCCGTCTAGCGCTGCGAGCTCAGTCCTCGACGACGCCCTGCGCGGCGCGCGCCCGGTCCTCGTACTTCTTGCGGGCGGACGTGTCGAAGTCGAGGAAGACTCGGTCCAGCCCCAGCTTGTTGTTGAGCCAGCGACGCCCGCGCGGGCCGAGCATCTGCGCGGCCTGGGCGGTGAAGCGCAGCGGAGTCGGCACGGACACATGGGTTTTCGGCTTGTCCAGGGTCTTGACGATCGCCGCGGCGATATCCTCGGGCTCCACCGGCTTGATCGCCCCGCCGCTCTTCGTGCCGGAGATCAGCTCAGTGTTGGTGAACGGCGGCATGATCACCGAGACGTCGACGTTGTGCGGTGCGACCTCGTCGGCCAGCGCGGCCGTCAACCCGACCACGCCGAACTTCGCGCCGACGTAGACGACCTGGCCCGGCACCGGGATCAGTCCCGACAGCGAGGCGATGTTGATGATGTGTCCGCTGCGTCGCGCGATCATGTCCGGCAGTACCAGCTGACACCCGGCGATCACGCCGTACAGGTTGACCTCGAGGGTCGAGCGGATCGACTGTTCGGTCTCGTCGACGAACGGGCCGATCGGCATGACACCGGCGTTGTTGATCAGTACATCGATGCGTCCGCCGCCGTCGGTGCGGGCCTTGTCGAGGAAGGTGGAAAACGACTCGCGGTCGGTGACGTCTAGCGGGTAGCCCGACACCGGGCCGAGCTTCGTCAGCTGTGCGACGGCCGACTCCTGCAACGACACGTCACGGTCGCCGATGACGACGCGGGCACCGCGGGCCAGCAGCGCCTTCGCGGTCGCGTAGCCGATGCCGCGGGCAGCGCCGGTGATCGCGATGGTCTTGCCCCTGATGTTGTCCATGCGGCCAAACTTTACACGTGTCAAGTTTGAGGGGGAAGTGGGCATTCTTCGGATCAGCGTGAGCAGATGTGCCGCACCGGAATGCATGCGACCGGTTCGCGTTGGACAGTTAGGTGATGCCCGTGTCGACCCAGCTGAAGTTCGTCGCAGTACGCCAGGACGACCCCTTGGTGGAGCCGCTGCTGGCCGAGTTGACCGTCGAGTACTCCAAGCGCTACGGCCCGTCCGAAGACACCGTGAGCAGATGGCTGCGCGGGCATTCGGCCGACGAGTTCGCCCCGCCGAACGGCGACCTGGTGGTCGGCCTGCTCGACGACCGGCCCGTCACCGGCGGTGCGTTCTGCCGATTCGACGACACCACCGCCGAACTCAAGCGGATCTGGACCGACAGCCGTCACCGACAACAGGGTCTGGCGAGGGCGCTGCTCGCCGAACTCGAGGCCCGGATCGTCGCTCGAGGATATCGGCGGGTCTACTTGACGACCGGCGACCGCCAACCCGAAGCGGAGGCGCTGTACGAATCGGCGGGCTACGAGAGGCTGGCCGATCCGCTGCCCGCCGAAGGCGACGTCTTTCCGGTGGCGTTCGTCAAGGTGCTGCGATGAGCGAGCACGTCCATCTCGCGGTCGCACTCGACGGTTACGGGTGGCATCCGGAGGCATGGCGCCACACCCCGGATCGGTCACCGGTCACCAGTGGACGGCACTGGGCCGGCGCGACGCTCACCGCCGAACGCGGGCTACTCGACTTCGCGACCTTCGACGACGCTCTGACCCCACAGCGGCGTCGTCGCCCCGACATCGAACCGCGGTGGCTGGCCGGGCGCCCCGACGCCGTCATGGTCGCCGCCCTGGTCGCGCCGGTGACGCGGCACGTCGGCCTCGTGCCCGTCGCGACCGTGACCCACACCGAACCGTTCCACGTGTCGAAAGCCATTGCGACGCTGGACTTCATCTCCCACGGTCGGGCGGGCTGGCAGGTCCGCGTCAGCGGTACGGACCACGAGGCGCAGCTCTTCGGCCGCCGCGACGTGCGCGGCGCAGACCTGTTCGGAGAGGCAGCCGACGCCGTTGAGGTCACGCGGCGGCTCTGGGACAGTTGGGAAGACGACGCGGTGATCCGCGACGTGACGTCGGGCCGGTACGTTGACCGCGACAAGCTGCACTACATCGACTTCGTCGGTGAGCACTTCTCGGTCAAGGGCCCGTCCATCACACCGCGTCCTCCGCAAGGCCAGCCCGTCGTCGCCGCCCTCGCGCACACGCCGCAGGTATACGAATTCGCCGCGCACAACGCCGATCTGGTGTTCGTCATGCCGCGAGACGATGCCGATCTGTCCAGCCTGCTCGCACGAGTGGCGGGGAGCGACTTGAAGGTGTACGCCGACGTGTACGCCTCGTTCTCCGGGGTCGTCGACGCCCGCTCGGACGCGGCGATTTTCGACGGAACACCGACCGAGCTGGTCGACCTGATCCTGCGTTGGCACGATCGCGGGCTCGACGGTGTACGGCTGCGTCCCGCGGTCCACGCGCTCGATCTGCCGATCATCGCCGACGAGGTGGTTCCGATACTGCAGGGCAAGGGCGTGTTTCGCACCGCCTACCGCGACGGCGAGCATCTGCGCTCCCGGCTGGGGCTGCCGGTAGCGGTCAACCGCTATGCGAAGGCGCGGCAGCCATGACGATTCCACTGTCGATCCTCGACCTGTCGCCGATCAGCGAAGGCTCCGATGTCGCAACGGCTTTGCGTAACACCATTGACCTCGCACAGCACGCCGAGCATTGGGGGTACAAACGCTACTGGCTGGCCGAACACCACTTCGTCGCCGTCGCGAGCTCACAGCCCGCGATACTCATCGGCCAGATCGCCGCGGCCACCGAACGCATCCGGGTGGGCGCCGCCGCGGTACAACTCGGCTACACCACCGCGGTGGCGGTGACCGAGTCCTTCGGTACGCTCGAGGCGCTGCATCCCGGTCGCATCGACCTCGGGGTCGGACGGTCCGGTCAGCGCCGGCGCGACGCACTGAAGGGTGCTGCGCCGCAGTCAAAGCAGAACAGTGAATGGAGCGACCGGGACGGCGTCGTCATCCCGCCGGGCTTCGACGTTGCCGCGCTGATGCGCAATCCGCGGATACGCGCGCGGATGTCGATACTTCAGCAGCCCGATGCCGTTGCGCCCGACTTCGACCGCCAGGTCGACGACATCCTGAACTTCGTGTGCGGCCGGTATTTCATCGACGGCGTCGCCGCTCGAGCGGTGCCCGGCGAGGGCACCGGCCTGACGCCGTGGATCTTCGGCAGCAGTGCTGGGCAGAGCGCGCGGGTGGCCGGGGAACGGGGGTTGCCGTTCGTGGCCAGCTACCACATCACGCCCGCGACCGCGCTGGACGCCGTCGACGCCTACCGCGCCGCCTTCCGGCCGTCGCCCTCGCTCGCCGAACCGTACGTGGTGGTCTCGGCGGACATCGTGGTCGCCGTTGACACCGCCACCGCGCACCATCTGGCGTCGAGCTACGGCCACTGGGTGCACTCAATCCGTGCCGGTGACGGCGCGGTCCCGTATCCCGATCCCGACACGGTGACGCCCTTGTCCGCGGCGCAGCTCGACGTCGTACGGGACCGCACCGAAACGCAGTTCGTCGGTGATGCAGAGGAAGTCGCCGAGAAGTTGGATGCGCTGCAGCGCGCCACCGCTGCCGACGAGCTGGTGGTCACCTCGGTGTGCCACCGGCACAGCGACCGGCTGCGCTCACACGAATTGATCGCCAAGAGGTGGGGCCTGTGACCGTGCGCACGCGGGAAGGCAAGCAACGTAAGCCGATTCATCTCGCGGCCCACTTCCCCGGTGTCAACAACACCACTGTCTGGTCCGACCCCGACTCGGGAAGTCAGATCGAGTTCGACTCGTTCGTGCACCTGGCCCAGACGGCGGAGCGGGGGCTGTTCGACTTCTTCTTCCTCGCCGAGGGGCTTCGGCTGCGCGAGCATCTGGGACGCATCCACGACCTCGACGTCGTCGGCAGGCCCGACACGTTCACGGTGCTCGCGGCGCTGTCCGCGGTCACCGACCGGCTGGGACTGGTCGGCACCATAAACACCACGTTCAACGAACCCTCCGAGGTGGCAAGGCAATTCGCCACCCTCGACCATTTCTCCGACGGTCGGGCCGGGTGGAACATGGTCACATCGTCGGACGCGTTCACCGGCGAGAACTTCCGGCGCGGTGGCTTCCTCGACCACGCGCACCGCTACGAGCGTGCCGCGGAGTTCATCACCGTCGCGCGGAAATTCTGGGACAGTTGGGCGCCCGACGCGGTGGTCGCCGACGCGGCCCGCGGCGTCTACGTCGAGCCCGACCGGATCCGCCCGGTCGAACACACCGGAGCGCAGTTCGACGTGCGGGGCGTGGCGACGCTGCCGCCACCGCCGCAGGGACACCCGGTGCTGCTACAAGCCGGTGACTCCGCCGACGGGCGCACGTTCGGCGCACAGCACGCCGACGCGTTGTTCACGTTGCATTCGGGGTTGGAGGCCGGCCAGAAGTACTACACCGACGTCAAGGACCGCGCGAAGTCGTTCGGCCGCGACCCCGACCAGTTGAAGGTCTTTCCGGCGGCGACGTTCGTGCTGGGGGACGACCACGAAGAGGCCGTCGACAAGGCGCGGCACATCCGGCTGCAACAGGTCACGGGCCCGACCGCGATCACCATGCTCGAGCAGGTCTGGCAGCGCGACCTGTCCGCATACGATCCCGACGGTCCGCTGCCCGACGTCGAACCCGCCGACGATCCGACCGTGACCCAGGGTCGCGTCCGTCACGGTGATCCCAAGGCCCTCGCCAAAGCGTGGCGGGAGCGGGCGCAGGCCGAGCACCTCTCTATCCGTGAACTCGTCATCGCGGTGACCAGCAGGCAGCAGTTCGTCGGCACTCCTGCCGACGTCGCCGACGAGATCGACCTGCACGTGCAGTCCGACGCATGCGACGGGCTGATCCTGGTGCCGCATCTGACCCCGCGCGGACTCGACGAGTTCGTCGACGAGGTGGTGCCGCTGCTGCAGGAGCGGGGCAGTTTCCGCACCGAGTACAACGGTTCCACGCTCAGAGATCACCTGGGCCTTCAGACAGGCCTATAGGCTGGGCTCCGGTGTCGGCGCAAGCACGATAAGCCGCGCGGCGCCGGGGGTGATGGTGGCGATTTCGCAGACGATGGTCGGCTGGCTGCTGGTTGCGGCCGGCCTGCTGACGTTCCTGTTCGGGGTGGCGTCGCGGGTGTTCATCGGGCGGCGACGTGAGACCAAGGCCGTCCGGATCATGGTGCACACGTTCCGCCGGACGGGCCTGGCGCGCGTGTTGTTCGGCCGGTTCGAGAGCGACGTGCTCGACGACGACGAACTCGACGCCATGATCCTGATGCCGACGATCGTGATCGCCTGCGGGCTGTGCCTGACCGCGGTGTTCCTGCTCGGGTACCAGAAGTTGGTTTAAGCGCGCGCCGCCGCTTCGGACGCGTCGCGAATCGACCCACGCCACACCGGCCCGTGTCCCGGGAGCAGCACCTCGGTGTCGAGCAGGCCGAGAGCCGACAGGCTGCGTACGCATCCGTCCTGATCGTGGTTGAACAGTCCGGGCAGCAGTTGCGGGCCGCCGCGCGTCGAGAGCGGGTGCCCGGTGACCAGCGCGTCGCCGCTCACCAGGATGCCGTCGACGACGAACGAACAGTGCCCACCCGTGTGTCCGGGTGTCGGGATCGCCATCGGCGTGCCCGGAAGCTTCGCCGCGACGTCCTCGGTGAGGGCCTGCGCCGTGGGTATGCCCTCGCGCAGCATGCCGCCCTTGCGGGTGATCGCCACCGACCACGTGAGATAGCGCGGGCGCCAGATGTGTTTGGCGATGTCGACTGGAGAGGCCTGCTCGAGGTACTCCCGCTTGGCGTGGCCCACCTCGGCCGCATGGCAGTAGACGGGCGTGCCGTGCGTCTCGGCGAACCAAATCGCCGAGCCGAAATGGTCGATGTGCGCGTGGGTCAACAGGATTGCGCGCAGATCGTCGACGCCGAAGCCGAGCTCACGCAGCGACTGCAGGACGTCCTCGCGGTTGCCGGGGAAGCCGGTGTCGATGAGCATCACGCCCGTCTCGTCGGTCACGAGCGTCCAGTTGACGAGGTCCGTGTAGGCGAAATGGACGGTGTCCGTGATGGCGCTCAGTGCTGCTGCCATCCCGCAAGTCTAGGCAAGGGAGTAGAAACGAACCCGTGGCTGAACTCAAACTCGGATACAAAGCGTCGGCGGAGCAGTTCGCGCCGCGGGAACTGGTCGAGCTGGCCGTGGCGGCCGAAGAGCACGGGATGGACAGCGCGACGGTCAGTGACCACTTCCAGCCGTGGCGCCACGAGGGCGGCCATGCGCCGTTCTCACTGGCGTGGATGACGGCGGTCGGTGAGCGGACCAAGGACCTCATCCTCGGGACGTCGGTGTTGACCCCGACGTTCCGGTACAACCCCGCGGTGATCGCGCAGGCGTTCGCGACAATGGGCTGTCTGTATCCGAACCGGATCTTCCTCGGGGTGGGCACCGGTGAGGCGCTCAACGAGATCGCCACCGGGTACGAGGGCGACTGGCCGGAATTCAAGGAGCGCTTCGCACGGCTGCGGGAGTCGGTCAAGCTGATGCGCGAGTTGTGGCTCGGCGACCGGGTCGACTTCGACGGTGAGTACTACCGCACGAAGGGCGCCTCGATTTACGACGTGCCCGAAGGCGGAATTCCGGTGTACATCGCAGCGGGTGGTCCGGTGGTGGCCAAGTACGCCGGCCGCGCGGGTGACGGTTTCATCTGCACGAGCGGCAAGGGCGAGGAGCTGTACAAGGACAAGCTCATTCCTGCCGTGAAAGAGGGTGCGGAGACCGCTGGGCGCAACGCCGATGAGATCGACAGGATGATCGAGATCAAGATCTCCTACGACACCGATCCGGAGCTGGCCCTGGAGAACACTCGGTTCTGGGCACCACTGTCGCTGACGGCCGAGCAGAAGCATTCCATCGACGACCCGATCGAGATGGAGAAGGCGGCCGACGAGTTGCCCATCGAGCAGGTCGCCAAGCGCTGGATCGTCGCGTCGGCCCCGGACGAGGCCGTCGAGAAGGTGAAGGACTACGTCGACTGGGGGCTCAACCACCTCGTATTCCACGCCCCTGGCCACGATCAGCGCCGGTTCCTCGAACTGTTCAAGCGCGATCTCGAGCCGCGTCTGCGTCGTCTGGGCTGATCGGGCTCCGCTCCGACACAACATGATTCGAGTACCGGCGACGGTGCTTGGTGCGCTCGCGTTCGCGCTGGCGCTCGCCGGGCTGGTGTCGCGCTATCTGCCCGTCGACAGCGAGGTCGTGCTGGCGTTCGCCGCGGCGTCGCCGTACCTGACCGTCGCCGGCGTCGCCGCGATGCTGCTGTTCGCGGTGGCTCGGCGCTGGGTGGCGACGATCGTGGCCGCGACGCTGTGTGTGGTCTTGCTCGCGGTTCTCGCGCCGCGCTACCTCGGACCCGAGAAGGCCGGCTTTCCCTCGACTGCGCTGCGGGTGCTGACCGCCAACCTCGGCATGGGTCGCGCGGACGCGCGGGCGATGGTGGAGTTGGCGTCCGCGGCGGCCGACGTGCTCGTCGTCCAGGAGCTGACTCCGCAAGCGGCCGAGGCCATGTCGGCGGCCGGGCTGGACCGCAGTTTTCCTCATCGGGCGATCGATCCGCGCGCCATGGCCGATGGGATCGGGGTGTGGAGCCGCCATCCGATCGTGGGCGCAGGCAGTATCGAGGGCTACCGGATGCCGATGCTCAACGCCTCGATCCGGATTCCCGGCGTCAGGTTCGACGTCGCCATACTCGCCGTGCACCTCGCCGCTCCGTTGGTGCAGCCGCTGAGCTGGTTCTCCGACGACATCGCCCGGCTGCGCGAGACGCTTGCGGCGCTCGCGGGCGACGCGGGATCCGGCGCAGTCGTCGTGGCGGGCGACTTCAATGCGACCTACGACATGCGTCCGTTCCGGCTCCTGCTGGACGAGGGGTACCGAGACACCGCCGAACAGGCCGGCGCCGGCCTCACTCGCACCTACCCGGGGAGACCGTGGGTTCCGTCGGTCGTCGGCATCGACCATGTGCTGCTGCACAACTGCGCGGCGACGTCGGCCTACACCGTGGCTGTGCGTGGGTCCGATCACCGGGGGCTGGTCGCTACCGTCGAGATCCCGGTGGACCCGATGGCGATTTGAAGGGCGGGGCGTCCGATTAGGCTGTGACGCGTGTCGAAGGCGCCCAGAACCACTTCTCTACCTCCGCGCGAGCGTTCGTCTGATTCAGGGTCTTCGCGCGAGCGCTCATCCGCCATCTACGTCGCCTCCCCGGAAGGGGACACCGGCAAGTCCACGATAGCGCTGGGCATCCTGCACCGGTTGACGGCCACCGTGGCCAAGGTCGGCGTCTTTCGGCCGATCACCCGGCTCGGCGAGGACTGTGACTACATCCTCGAGCTGTTGCTGACCCACACGACGGCCGGGCTGTCCTACGACGAGTGCGTCGGCGTCGGCTACGAACAACTGCACGAGGACCCCGATGGCGCCTTGGCAGAGATCGTCGACCGCTACCACCGGGTCGCCGACCAGTGCGATGCGGTGCTGATCGTCGGCAGCGACTACACCGACGTCGCCGCGCCCAGCGAGCTGTCGACGAACGCCCGGATCGCGGCCAACCTCGGCGCCCCCGTAGTGCTGGCGGTCAAGGCCAAAGACCGCAGCCCCGAGCACGTCGCGCAGATCGTAGACATCTGCCTCAGCGAGATCGCCACCCAGCACGCGTACACCGCAGCGGTCGTCGCCAACCGCTGTGATCCCGCCCAACTCTCCGCGGTGCTCGACGCGCTGAAGGGTTTCGAACCCATGTGTTACGCCCTGCCCGAGGAACCGCTGCTCGTCGCGGCGTCGGTCGCCGAACTCCAGGATGCCGTCGAGGGCACGTTGATCAGCGGCGATCCGGCGCTGCTGTCCCGCGAGGCCATGGACCTCATGGTTGCGGGGATGACGGCCGAACGCGTACTCGAACGGCTCAGCGAGGGCGTCGCCGTCATCGCCGCCGGCGACCGATCCGACGTCGTGCTCGCGCTCGCGAGCGCCCATGCCGCCGAGGGCTTTCCGTCGCTGTCGTGCATCATCCTCAACGGCGGACTCGAACTGCACCCCTCGATCGCCGCGCTGGTGGCCGGCCTCGGGCTGCGGTTGCCGATCATCGCCACCAGATTCCGGACGTTTGAAACGGCCAGCCGGGTGGCGTCCGCGCGCGGCAGGGTCACGGTGACCTCGGTGCGCAAGGTCGACACCGCCATCGCCCTCATGGAAGCCCACGTCGACGTCGCCGATCTGCTTGCGCAGCTGGCGATCCCGATCCCCGAGGTTGTCACACCGCAGATGTTCACCTACAAGCTGCTGGACTGGGCGCGCTCGGACCGCAAGCACATCGTGCTGCCCGAGGGCGACGACGACCGCATCCTGGCCGCGGCCGGTCGGCTGCTGTACCGAGGCGTTGCCGAGCTGACGATCCTCGGGGAGGAGCCCGCGATCCGCTCGCGCGCAGCGGAATTGGGTGTCGACCTCTCCGATGCCACCGTGCTCGACCCGCAGACCAGCGACCTGTGCGACAAGTTCGCCGAACAGTACGCCGAGATGCGCAAGCACAGGGGCGTCACCGTCGAGCAGGCCCGCGAGATCATCCACGACGTCTCCTACTTCGGCACCATGCTCGTGCACAACAACCTCGTCGACGGCATGGTCTCCGGCGCCAAACACACCACCGCGCACACCGTTCGGCCCGCCTTCGAGATCATAAGGACACTGCCGGACGTCTCTACAGTGTCCAGCATCTTCCTGATGTGCCTCGCCGATCGCGTGCTGGCCTACGGCGACTGTGCGATCGTGCCGGATCCCACCGCGGAACAATTGGCCGACATCGCGATCTCCTCGGCGCGCACCGCCGCCAGCTTCGACATCGAACCCCGGGTTGCGATGCTGTCCTATTCGACCGGCACCAGCGGTACGGGTGCCGATGTCGAGAAGGTTCGGGAGGCAACGGAATTGGTCATGCAGCGCGAGCCCGACCTGCTGGTCGACGGGCCGATCCAGTACGACGCCGCAGTGGATCCGTCCGTCGCCAAGTCGAAACGTCCCGACTCGAAGGTGGCCGGTCGCGCCACGGTGCTGATCTTTCCCGATCTCAACACCGGCAACAACACATACAAGGCCGTGCAGCGCAGCGCCGGCGCCATCGCGATCGGACCGGTGCTGCAGGGCCTGAAGAAGCCCGTCAACGACCTCTCCCGCGGGGCGCTGGTCGAGGACATCGTCAACACGGTGGCGATCACCGCGATCCAGGCGCAGACGCTCTGATGGCCCGCAGCGTCCTGGTCCTCAACTCGGGCTCTTCATCACTGAAATTCGCTGTCATCGAACCGGATTCGGAGACGATGGTGGTGGACGGCATCGTCGAACGCATCGGCGAGGGCCAGGTACGCGATCACGCGGAGGCCCTGCAGTCGGCGTTCGACCAGATGGCCGCGGCGGGCAAACGCCTCGACGAACTCGACCTCATCGCCGTCGGGCACCGCGTCGTGCACGGCGGCCCGGACATCTACAAGCCGACTCTCGTCGACGACGCTCTGGTCGCCCGCATCAACGAGCTCTCACCCCTTGCGCCGCTGCACAATCCTCCCGCGCTGGTGGGAATCGAGGAGGCCCGCAAGGCGCTGCCCGACCTGCCCCACGTCGCGGTCTTCGACACCGCGTTCTTTCACGACCTGCCCGCGGCCGCATCGACCTACGCGATCGACCGCGACGTCGCCGAGCAGTGGCATATCCGCCGCTACGGCTTCCACGGCACCTCGCACGAGTACGTCAGCCAACAGGCCGCCGAGTTCGTCGGGGCGCCCCTGGAGTCGCTGCGCCAAATCGTGCTACACCTCGGTAACGGTGCCTCCGCGTCGGCGATCGTCGGGGGCCGCCCGGTCGACACCTCCATGGGCCTGACGCCGATGGAGGGCCTGGTGATGGGAACCCGTTCCGGCGACATCGATCCCGGTGTCCTGTTCTACCTGTGGCGCACGGCCGACATGGGCGTCGAGGGCATCGAGGAGATGCTCAACCGCCGCTCCGGGGTCCGTGGGCTCGGTGGCGAGGTCGACTTCCGGGTGCTCCACCAGTGCATCGACGACGGGGACGCTTCTGCGCAACTGGCCTACGACGTCTACATCCACCGGCTGCGCAAGTACATCGGCGCGTACCTGGCGCTGCTCGGCACCGCCGACGTCATCACATTCACCGCGGGGGTGGGGGAGAACGACGCCGCGGTGCGGCGCGACGCACTGAGCGGGATGGCACCGCTGGGGATAGAGCTCGACGAGGCCCGCAACGCCAGCCCCGAGAAGAAGGCCCGACGGATTTCGGCCGACAGCTCTCGGACGACGGTGCTAGTTGTTCCCACCGATGAGGAGCTTGCGATCGCCCGCGCCTGCACGCACCTCGTCGAGCACTGAGCGCGGGTTCTCGAGCGGCAACTCTTCGGCCGAATCGCAGATCGCCAGCAGGCGGCGCACCTGCCTGCCGCAGCGCACCTGCCAGTCGATGCCGTTACGGCTACAGATGACGTTGATGTAGTGCAGCGCGGCGAAGCCCGCGGTGCCGAAGAAATCGACGAGCCGCAGATCGATCACCAGCCGCCGCGTGCCCGCGACCTGACCTTCCACGTAGGTCGCCAACGCCCGGCTGTTCGTGGCATCGATCTCGCCGTCGACGGTCACGAGGACCGTCGACCCATGCCGGTGGGACGCGGTGAAGCTGGCGCGGTGGTGGTGTTCACACTGATCGAAGGACCGGGGGTCGGGTCGGAAAACCCGACAGGTTCCTACAGCGGACACGGTGCACTCCTGTTGTCGAGATGCAATTGAAACCGCGGATGCCGTCAGCGGCGCCTAACCGAAACTCAGCCGCACTCGGGAATGGTTTCCCGATGACCTCTGCAGTTGGCTGTGACCTCAACCTGTGATGCAGATTACTACGAAATCCGCGCCCTGACCATTGAGTCTTACGACATGGGCAAATCCTGTAAAAAGCCCGCCTCGAGCTAGATAGTTTGCTGACACGACGACTGATTCCGTAGGTCCATACGCCCGCCGGGTAGCGACCGTGAGAAGGAATTTGCCCGGCCGGCAACCGGCCGAAATCAGGATGCAATGCCCGTCGTCTTGAGTGTGCCTATCCGTGTGACGAAGGGACACCCATGCCGAGCATCTACGAACAGATCGGCGGTCATGAAGCACTCGAAGTGGTCGTCGAGGACTTCTACGGCCGCGTGCTGGCCGACGACGAGTTGGCTGGATTCTTCACGGGGGCGAACATGGCGCGGCTCAAGGGTCGGCAGGTCGAGTTCTTCGCCGCCGCCCTGGGAGGGCCCGACCCCTACACCGGCGCCCCGATGCGCCGGGTTCATCAGGGCCGCGGGATCACCATGCACCACTTCAACCTCGTCGCGGGCCATCTGGCAGACAGCCTCGCCGCGGCCGGAGTGCCCACGGACACGGTAGGCGAGATCCTTGCCGCCATCGCCCCGCTGAGCGACGAGATCGCGAGCGCGAGCGTCGCCTGACCGTCAGAAGGTGCTCGTCGGGCGGACGCTGTTGGCGAGGTCGACGAGTGCGTAACGGTGGGCTTGCGTCGGCGCCACCCTCGCGAGCGCGCGCAGCGAGGCCTCCACGCCCAGCTGCAACCCGTGCTCGGTGAAGGGGAAGCCGAGGATGTGGTTAGTGCTCGCGGTGTTGTCGGCCAGCCAGTCCATCGCGGTTCCCAGCACCAGCGCGCGAATCTGCAACACCCGCGGCTCGGTGTCCGGCAGCGCCTCGACGCGCCGCGCGGCGTCGCGGATCTGCTGTTCGGTGATCTCGCTCGACGACCGGCCGGACAGCAGCGTGACGGCGCTGGTCAACCTCGCCGTGGTGAAATGGCGCGACATCGCAGGCACCTTGTCGAGCGTCTTCACCGCTTCGTCGCGGTCGCCGGCGGCCGACTGCGCGCGCGCCAGTCCGAACCCCGCCGAGATCACGCCGTTGTCGGTGGACCACACGGTGTTGTAGAACTTGCCCGCGTCCTGGGTGCCAACAAGCTCGGCGGTGGCCGCCAGGGCCAGTTTCGGCGCCAGTTCACCCGGCAAGGTGTCCAGTACCTCGGTGAAATGTTTTGTCGCGGAGTCATAGTCGGCGGTCAATAGTTCGGCGACGGCCTTGAACCAGACCAGCCGCCACGGCCAGCCCACCCGGTCGGCGAGGTCGTCGAGTTTGCGGGTGGCCTTGGCGACGTCGCCGAGGTCCAGCAGCGCGCGCACCTCCATCAGCGGGAGTTCGACCGAGTCCGACAAGTCGATGCCCTCGGAGTCCAGCGCGCCGTGCCTGGCCGCACGCAACTGGTCGAGCGTCTGCACGGGCTGGCTCACCACGCTGGCCGACAGCACCGTCGCGCCGACGTCGGTCGGGTCCACCAGCGGGACGGGCAGCGCCCTGACGATCTCCTGCGCGGTCAGGCGCTCGGAGTGCACCTGCCCGTCCAGATAGACGTCGGTGTGTGCGACCAGCAGATCGATGCCGAATGTGGATCGGGTCGGTGAAAAGACGGTCGACAGACCGGGTTTGGGCGACCCGGTGTCCTTGGCCACCACTTCGCGCAACACGCCGAGCAGCTGACCGGACATCTCGTCGGCGCTGCCGAACCGCCGTCGCGGATCCGGGTCGATTGCCCGGCGCAACGCCCGGCCGAACGAGTCGTATTCGGCCAGCACCGGATCGTCCTCGGGCAACCCGTTGACGTAGCGGCCCTTGCGCGTGCGCAGTTTGAGCGTCAATGCCGCGAGCGTGCGGCCGACGGTGTAGATGTCGGTGGCCACGGTCGGCCCGGTGCGCACGATCTCGGGCGCCTGATATCCGGGAGTGCCGTAGAGGTATCCGAACGAGTTGATGGTCGACACCGCACCGAGGTCGATGAGCTTGAGCTGCTCCTCGGTGATCATGATGTTCTCGGGCTTGAGGTCGTTGTAGGTCAACCCGATCGAGTGCAGATAGCCGAGGGCGGGCAGGATTTCGAGCATGTACCCGATGGCCTGGGCGACGGGCAGCTTCTCGCCCTTGGCCTGTTTGAGCGAGGTGCCGCCGACGTACTCCATCACGATGTAGCCGACCGGGTTGCCGTGTTGGTCGGCGTGCTCGACGAAGTTGTAGATCTTCACGATCCCGGGATGGGTGACCTCGGCGAGGAACTGCCGCTCGGCCATCGCGATCTTCTGCGCCTCGGCATCGCCGGAATGCACCAAACCCTTGAGCACGACCGGTCGTTCGTTGACGTTGTGGTCGAAGGCCAGATAGACCCAGCCGAGCCCGCCGTGCGCGATGCAGCCCTTGATCTCGTACTGGTCGGCGACCATATCGCCCGGATTCAGCTGCGGCAGGAACGAATACGGGCTGCCGCAGTGCGGGCACCAGCCTTCGGACTGGGCCGCCTTGTCGCCGCTCGAACGTCCGACCGGACGTCCGCAGTTCCAGCAGAACCGTTTCTTCTCTGCGACAACGGGATTCGTCATCAGCGCTTCGAGCGGATCCTTGGCCCGCACCCGTGGGATCTCGACCAGCCCGCCCCCGAGACGTCGGGTGCGCGACAGCGCCCTCGTCGTCGTGGTGGTGGCGGCGTGCTCCTGGGGTTCGGTGTCCCCGGTGCCCACCGAACCGTCGTCATCGTCGTCGAAGTGCGGGCGGAACACCGCCTCGGTCGCCATCGGGCGGACGGTCGAGCCCGAATCCATGCCCATGTCGTCGAAGCTCGCCGGCTGAGTGCCGGGGCCCTCGTCGTCGAAATCGTCCAGCGTGGTCTCAGACATCAGTCGGAATACCTCGCGACCGGAGGAGCGGGCGCCGGGCCGAGCACGGTGAGCCACTTGCGGTACAACGTGTTCCACGTGCCGTCGCGGCGGATCCGCTCGAGCGTGCCGTTGACGAACCGCACCAGGCCGGTGTTCTGCCGGTTGACCCCGATGCCGTAGGGCTCCTCGTTCAGGCTCGGGCCGACGATGTGCAGGTACGGATCCTGCGACACCAGGCCGGCCAGGATCGAGTCGTCGGTACTGACCGCGTCGACCTGACGCTGCTGCAACGCCACCAGGCAGTCCGACCACGCCACCACGCCCACGATGATCGGTGGCGGCGTGATCTGGCGGATCCGCTCCAGCGATGTCGTGCCCTTCGCGACGCACACGCGGCGGCCCGACAGATCCGACGCCTGCCGGATCGTCGAGTCGCGCGGCGCGAGGATGCGTTGGTTGGCGGTCAGATATGCGGTCGAAAACCCGATCAGCTTCTTGCGTTCACAGGTGATCGTCATGGTCTTGACGACGACATCGACCTGGTTGTTCTGTAGTGCCGCGATGCGGTCGGCCGACGACAGGATGCGGTACTCCACCTGCGACGGCGTCCCGAAGATGTCGCGGGCGATCTCACCGGCGATGTCGACGTCGAATCCGGTGATCTGTCCGGTGATCGGGTCCCGGAACGAGAACAGGTTGCTGCCGATGTCCAGGCCGACGATCAGCCGCCCGCGCGCGCGGATGTTCGCGACGGCCTCCTCCGCCTGGGCCCGGTTGCCGAACGGCCGCAGGCTCGCTGTGCGGTTGCAGTCCTCGGTGTCGTCGTCGGGTGGGCGTACCGGTTGCGGTGGCAGCTCCTCCATACCGGCAGGGGTGGGCGGGGGAAGAGTGACGTTGGGCGTCGAGGTCACCGACGCCGCCTGCCCGCAGCCGGTGAGCACGAGCGCGGTGAGCGCGAGGGTGGCGAGAAGCTTCCTCATCTGCCGTCTGTTCTTCGCGCAAGCGCTCATCAGAGGCTCTCTGTTCTTCGCGCAAGCGCTCATCACCGGTACTCACTTAGCCTCGGCCACAACCCCAGCGCCACCGCGATCGCGGCGACGACGCTGAGCACCGCGGCACCGACGGTCGCGCCCGACAGCACCCGGTGCGCGTTGACGATGTCGTTGCGCAGCTGCCCACGGCTCTTCTCGATGCCCTGGCTCAGCGCCTCGTCGAGCTTGTTGAACGCAGGAGTCGAGTCGTCCTCCCCGGTGCCCAGCGCGACCTGCGTGGCGGCCTGGTAATTGCCCACGCTGATGTAGGCGTTGATCCGGTCGTCGGCGGCGCGCCAGCGCTTCAACAACTGTTCGGCCTCGCCGAGGTCGGTCTTGTCGATGGCGTCATCGCGGGCCAGATAGTCCGAAAGCTGTTGCTGCATCATGTCGATGCGCTGGTAGTACGACTGCTTACGTACGGTCTCGTCGCCGCGGCGGATCAACGACAGCGTCTCGTCGGCGCGGGCCTGCTGCGCCGTGATGGCCAGGTTGGTCACGGTTTTCAGCGATTCGGCCGCGGTGTCTTTGGCGCTGCGGCTGTCCGACGTCGAGATGACCAACGCGGTGCCCACCCAGATGAGCATCGTCAGCACCGCCAGGCCGCCCGCGACGAACCCGATGTTGATCCGCCTGCGCGTACGCCGGGCCAGCCACCGGTTGGCGAACACCCCGAACAGCAGCGTCGCCAGCACCACCAGGATGACCGGCCCGGGGATGCGGGTCGACGCGCTGGTCTCGACGTCCACCCGCGCCGAAGTCTCCTCGTAGAGCCGTTGCGCCCCCGGCAGGATCTGCGTCTGCATCAGCGCCGACGCCTCAGACAGGTACGACGACCCGACCGGATTACCCGAGCGGTTGTTGGTGCGGGCGGTCTCGACCAGTCCCGTGTAGATCGACAACTCGGCATTGATCCGCCCGAGCAGCTGCACCAGATCCTCGTCGGTGAGCCCACTCGACGCCCGCGTCACGGCGACCGACGCGTCCGTGATCGCCTGCTCGTAGCGCTGCCGGACATCGCGCGGTTCCGCGCCGGCGATGAACGCCGTCGCCGCGGCGGCGTCCGCCACGGACAGCGTCGTGTAGAGCTGCCCCGCAGCGAACGACAGCGGCTCGGTGTGGTTGAGCACTGTCATGAGCGCCTGCTGGCGGTCGTTGATCGTGGTCGACGTGGCGAACGCGCTCGCAATGACGAGTGCCGACAGCACGATCCCAATGGTCAGGATCCGCCCGGGCGTGGTCCACAGAAACCACCAGCGTTGGTGTGCCGGTGTCGACGGGGCCCGCGATGCGAGCGGCTCCGTCGACGGGTGCGCCAACTCCACAGTCACGTGCGCGCGGACCTCATCAGCATCGCTTTCCGGCTCGTCGTTACGACCGCTCCCACTGTATGAAAGAAGTCTAAGAGTTTCCGGCAGGCCGGGCGGCCCTATTGTTGAGGCGTGCGTGGCGACGGTGACGGATGGGTGGTTTCCCAAGGCCAGGCCTACTGGGGCAGATACGGCGCAGCCGGACTACTGCTGCGGGCACCCGGCCACAACGGGACCGCGGTGGTGTTGCTCCAGCACCGCGCGGCGTGGAGCCACCAGGGCGACACCTGGGGTTTGCCCGGCGGCGCCCGCGACAGTCACGAGACCGCCGAGCAGGCCGCGATCCGCGAGGCCCACGAGGAGGCGGGGCTGCCCGCCGAGCAGCTGACGGTGCGCAAGGTGGTCCAGACCAAGCTCGTCGCGGGCGACGAGGTGAGCTGGAGCTACAGCACGGTCATCGCCGATGCCCCCACGATGCTGAACACCGTGCCGAACCGCGAGAGCGCCGAGCTGCGCTGGGTGGCCGTCGACGAGGTCGCGGCGCTGCCGCTGCATCCCGGGTTCGCCGCCAGCTGGGAGCAGCTGCGCGACGAGATCGCCTCGATTCCCCTGCTGGTCAACCGGCAGCTCTGAGCGCCGCCTTCAGCGCTGCGGCCGCCGCCTGCGGATCTTCGGCGCCGGTGATCGCGCGGACCACGACGATGCGGCGCGCGCCGGCGGACACCACCTGCGGTAGCCGGTCGGCATCGATCCCGCCGATCGCGAACCACGGCTTGTCCGTACCGAGCTGGGCGGCGTGGCGGACCAGGTCGAGGCCCGGTGCCGGGCGGCCCGGTTTGGTGGGCGTGGGCCAACAGGGGCCGACGCAGAAGTAGTCGACGGGTTCGTCGACCGCCGCGGCGACCTGATCGGCGTCGTGGGTGGACCGGCCGATCACCGTCCGATCACCGACGATGCCGCGCGCCACCGTCAGAGGGAGGTCGTCCTGGCCGAGGTGCAGCACGTCGGCGCCGGCGGCCAGTGCGATGTCGGCGCGGTCGTTCACGGCCAGCAGGGCCCCGTGGCGCCGGGCCGCATCGGCGAGCACCTCGAGCGCCTCGAGCTCCTGACGCGCCTCCAACGGGCCGAACCGCTGTTCGCCGGGCGAGCCCTTGTCCCGCAACTGGATGAGGTCGACACCGCCGCCCAGCGCCGCGTCGGCGAACTCGGCGAGGTCGCCCCGCTCGCGGCGGGCGTCGGTGCACAGGTACAGCGACGCGCCGGCCAGGCGTTCCCGAGGTTCGTGCACACCGCGACGCTAGCGACTCATCGTTCGGAGGATGCCCGGCGGGTAGTGTGGGTTGACGAACGCGGGAGTCCCGGGAGCGGGGACTGAGAGTGGGCATGCGCACCTGCCCTTACCGTCGCACCTGATCCGGGTCATGCCGGCGAAGGGAGGGAAGTTGACCAAAGCAAGCCTGGCCGTGATCGGCGGCGGCGTCATCGGGTTGGCCGTCGCGCGGCGTGCGCTGATCGCCGGTTGGGACGTTCGGGTGCACCGAACCGACGACCGCGGCGCGTCGTGGGTCGCCGGTGGCATGCTCGCCCCCCACAGTGAGGGCTGGCCCGGCGAGGAGAAGCTTCTGCAGCTCGGGCTGGAGTCACTGCACCTGTGGCACGCCGGATTCCTCGACGGGCTGCCCGACGACGTCGTCACTGCACGCGAGTCGTTGGTGGTCGCCGTCGACCGTGCCGACGCCGCCGACCTCAAGACTGTTGGGGAATGGCTTGCCGCCCAAGGCCATCCGGTGACGGCGACGACGTCCGCGCGCGACATCGAACCGATGCTGGCCCAGGGCATTCGGCACGGCTTTCGCGCCGAAACCGAACTCGCCGTTGACAATCGGCTGGTCGTGCAGGCGCTCGGCGCCCTGTGTGAGCGGCTCGGGGTGCAGTGGGCGCCGCCGGTTGCCGACCTCGCCGCGGTGCAGGCGGACGCCGTCGTGATCGCCAACGGTATCGACGCGCCGAAGCTGTGGCCGGACTTGCCGATCCGGCCGGTCAAGGGCGAGGTGCTGCGGTTGCGGTGGCGCCGCGGCTGCATGCCGGTGCCGCAACGGGTCATTCGGGCGCGGGTGCACGGCAGGCAGGTCTACCTCGTGCCGCGGGCCGACGGCGTCGTTGTCGGCGCCACGCAGTACGAGCACGGCCGCGACACCGCGCCCGCGGTGGCCGGGGTCCGGGAACTGCTCGACGACGCCTGCGCGGTGATGCCCGCGCTCGGCGAGTACGAACTCGCCGAATGCGCCGCGGGTCTGCGGCCGATGACCCCGGACGGATTACCGCTCGTCGAACGCCTCGACGAGCGCACACTGGTCGCGGTGGGCCATGGGCGCAACGGGTTTCTCCTCGCGCCTTGGACGGCCGAACGGATCGCGGCCGAACTCGATGTCACGGTTGGAGCAATCAGGTGAAGGTTCTCGTCAACGACGAAGCGGTGGAAGTGGATGCGGCGACGACGGTCTCGGCGCTGCTCGAGCGACTCGGTTTTCCGGAGAAGGGCATCGCGGTCGCGGTGGACTGGTCGGTGCTGCCGAAGTCGGAGTGGGACACCGCGTTGTCCGACGGCGCCCGCGTCGAGGTGGTGACGGCGGTGCAGGGTGGCTGATACGAAGCTGACCATCGCCGGTCGCGAATTCGGATCTCGGCTCATCCTCGGCACCGGCGGTGCGGCGAACCTCGCGGTGCTGGAGGAAGCACTCGTCGCGTCGGGCACCGAGCTGACGACCGTGGCGATGCGGCGCGTGGACGCCTACGGCGGTACGGGCGTGCTCGAACTGCTCAACCGGTTGGGCATCACGCCGCTGCCGAACACCGCGGGCTGCCGCGGCGCGGCTGAGGCGGTGCTCACCGCGCAGCTCGCCCGCGAGGCGCTGAACACCGACTGGGTGAAGCTGGAAGTCATCGCCGACGAACGCACGCTGCTGCCCGACGCCGTCGAACTGGTCGGGGCGGCCGAGCAATTGGTCGACGACGGTTTCACCGTGCTGCCCTACACCAACGACGATCCGGTGCTCGCCCGCCGGCTCGAGGACGTCGGGTGCGCGGCGGTGATGCCGTTGGGCTCGCCGATCGGAACGGGTCTGGGCATCGCCAATCCGCACAATATCGAGATGATCGTCGAGGCCGCCTCGGTTCCCGTGGTTCTCGACGCCGGTATCGGTACCGCGAGCGACGCCGCGCTGGCGATGGAATTGGGTTGTGACGCCGTTCTTCTGGCCAGCGCCGTGACACGGGCGGCCGACCCGCCGACCATGGCCGCTGCGATGGCGGCTGCCGTCACCGCGGGCCATTTGGCGCGCCAGGCCGGCCGCATCCCGAAGCGGTTCTGGGCGCAGGCGTCCAGCCCGACTCGATGAGTCGTTATGTAGCGCTGGGAAGTTCGATGGCGGCGGGACCGGGAATCGGTCCCCGCGCCGACGGCGCGCCTTGGGCCGCCGGCCGCTCGGCGCGCAACTATGCGCATCTCGTCGCCGCGACGCTGGGCCTCGACCTCGTCGACGCGACATACTCCGGGGCCACGACCGCCAACGTGCTGCATGAACCGCAACGCGGCACGCCGCCGCAGATTTCGGCCTTGGACGGCTCCGAGGAGCTGGTGACCGTGACCATCGGCGGCAACGACGTCGG
Source organism: Mycobacterium sp. 1164985.4 (assembly GCF_001668575.1). Lineage (GTDB taxonomy): Bacteria > Actinomycetota > Actinomycetes > Mycobacteriales > Mycobacteriaceae > Mycobacterium. The sequence goes on along the minus strand of NZ_LZMD01000021.1, from coordinate 47,177 downwards.
CTATGTGCCGATGCTGTTCGCCGCGGGACTGCCGCGCATCGCCCGCCGCCTGCCGCTGCTGGGAGGCGTGTTGCGCGCTCAGCTCGACCCACGGGCGCGCGACGACGCGCTGGCCGAGGTCGGCGCGTCGCTCGTCGAGGTCGGCCGAACCGTGCGGTCCCGCGCACCGCACGCGACGGTGCTGTTCGTCGACTACCTCACGTTGCTGCCGCCACCCGGTGTGCCCGCACCGCCGTTGCCCGACACCGACGTCGCGATCGGACGCCGCATCGCCGAAACCTTGGAGCGGCTGACCGCGGAGGCGGCCGCCGCGACCGGTTGCGGGCTCGTGCGGGCCGCCGAGCACAGCCGCGCACACCACGCGTGGTCGGCCGAACCGTGGACGACGCGCTTCGGATTGACCGACTTCCTGAGGCCGGGCAAGCCCGCACCCCTGCACCCCAACGCCGCGGGTATGCGGGCCGTGGCCGACCTCATCGTCGCGCGGCTGACGGGCTAGCGCCGCGGCGACGCTAACGTAGTGGGCAATGAGCCAATCAAAGGTTTCGAAAACCTCGAGAACGTCGAAAGCGATCGCCCTGATCTCGGCCGCCGTCGTCGTGCTCGGAGGCTGTGGCAGGGACAGCGAACCGCAGCCGACGGTGCAACCGCCCACCACGCAGGCGGGGGTGTCACCTGCCGCTGTGGACTTCGCCAGAGGTCTCGCCCAGCGCACGTCCGCCGACGCCATCTACCAGCATCTGGTCCGGCTGCAGCAGATCGCCGACGACAACGACGGCAACCGGGCGCTCGGCACACCGGGTTACGACGCCAGCGTCGAATACGTCGCGAATACATTGCGGGACAAAGGATTCGACGTCGAGACACCCGAGTTCGATGTGCGACTGCCGTTCGCCGACGAGCCCGCGCTGACCGTCGGTGGTGACGGGGTCAAGGCCAAACCGCTGAACTTCACCATCGGCACGCCGCCGGGCGGTGTGTCGGGTCCGCTGGTGCTCGCCCGCGTCGAAGACTCGCCGGGCTGCACGGGCTCGGACTACGACGGTCTGCCGGTCAAGGGTGCGGTGGTTCTCGTCGACCGTGGCAAGTGCCAGTTCTCGGAGAAGGAGAAGGCGGCCGCCGAACGCGGCGCGGTGGCGCTGATCGTCGCCAACAACGAGAACGACGACGAGATGGGCGGCACCCTCGGCGAAGACACCGACGTGACCATCCCGGTCGTCAGCATCACCAAGGCCGAGGGTGATCGGCTCCGGACCGAGCCGGGCGATGTCTCGCTGAAGCTCAACGCGGGTGTGCGCGAGGAACGCACACGCAACGTCATCGCCCAGACCAAGACGGGCGACACCCACAACGTCGTGATGGCCGGAGCCCATCTGGACAGTGTCCCCGAGGGGCCGGGTATCAACGACAACGGATCGGGCGTGGCTGCCGTTCTGGAGTCCGCGCTGCAGCTGGGCAGTTCCCCCGACGTCCAGAACGCGGTACGGTTCGGGTTCTGGGGCGCTGAGGAGGTCGGGTTGTTCGGATCGAACAACTATCTGGAGTCGTTGGATGTCGATGCCCTCAAGGACATCTCGCTCTACCTGAACTTCGACATGGTGGGCTCCCCCAACCCGGGCTACTTCACCTACGACGGCAACCAGTCGATCCCACCCGACGAGGAAGGCGCGATCAGCCGGGTGCCCGAGGGATCGGCGGGTCTGGAACGCACGCTGGTGGACTACCTCGATGCGGCGGGGAAACCGGCGGAGGACACCAGCTTCGACGGCCGCTCCGACTATGACGGGTTCACCCTCGCCGGCATCCCTTCCGGCGGCACCTTCTCGGGCGCCGAGGAGAAGATGACCCCCGAACAAGCCAAATCGTGGGGCGGCGAAGCGGATCAGGCGTTCGACCCCAACTACCACAAGGCGTCGGACAACCTCGAGCACATCGACCGCACCGCACTCGGCATCCACGGCGCCGGGGTGGCCTACGCCGTCGGCATCTATGCCCAAGACCAGGGCGGCCCGAACGGAATTCCCACGCGCGACCTCCGCGTCCGGCACCCGCTCGCATCATGAGGACGTGGGCGGCCTCCCTCCGTTTCGCCGGTATGGCGGGAGTCGTGGTCGGAGCCGTCGCGGCCCTGACGTCCTGCTCGTCGCCGGAGCCACCGCCGCCGTCTCCGCGGGAGGTAGCCGACCAGGTCACCGCGGACGGCATGTACACCCACCTGCACAAGCTGCAGGAGATCGCCGACACCAACGGCGGTAACCGTGCCGACGGCACTCCCGGCTACGACGCGACAGTCGACTACGTCTCACAGTTTCTGCGCGACAAGGGTTTCGACGTCGAGACACCTGAGTTCGAACTGCTGGACCGTAGTCAGGGCGGCAACCCGTCGATGCGGGTTAGCGGGCGCGAATATCCCGTCGACCAAGCCTCCCTGCTGATCACCACGCCGCCCGGCGGGCTCAGCGCCGTCACGCTCCGGCCGACGCGGGCCGCGGGCTGCCGGGCGGCCGACTACGACGGAACGTCGGTACGCGGCGCGATCGCGATCGTCGACGACACCGGCTGTTCGGTCGTCGCCAAACAGAACGCGGCGGTGTCTGAGGGCGCCGTCGGCCTTCTCGTCGTCAGCTCGCCGGGCAGCAGCGGCAGCCCCGCCGGCCTGTTCACCCCCGGCTACTACCAGGACCTGACAGTCCCCGTCGGAGTCATCGGTCGCGAGGCCGACGCCGCGTTGCGGCGCACCACGGCACCGGTGCGACTGGTACTCGACCGCAAACCGGTGATGAAGAAGACCCGAAACATCGTGGCGCAGACCAAGACCGGCGATGCCCGCAACGTCGTGCTGGCGGGCGCGCATCTCGACAGCTCGCCGGTGAGCCCGGGGATCAACGACGACGGAACCGGCATCGCGGCGTTGCTCGAGACCGCGGCCGCCCTCGGATCCGGGCCGCCGGTCGCCAACGCCGTCCGCTTCGTGTTCTGGGCGTCAGAGGAGAACGGGCTGGCCGGGCCGACGAAGTACGTTCAGGGACTCTCGCCGGACGAACTCCGCGACATCGCACTCTATCTGGGCTTCGACATGCTCGGCTCGCCGAACGCCGGCTACTTCACCTACGACGGCGACCAATCGGCCCAGCCCAACCCCGCGATCCCCGCGCAGTCGGTTCCCGAGGGGTCGGCCGGTATCGAGCGGACGCTGGCCGGCTTCCTCAACCTGGCGGGGGTCCGGCCGGCCGACATGCCGCTGAGCGAATTCACCGACTATTACCCGTTTCTCACCGCGGGGGTGCCGGTCGGCGGCCTGACGGCCGGTTCGTCACAGCGCAAGACGGAGATCCAGGCCCGTCTGTGGGGCGGGCGCGCGGGTATGCCATTCGATCCGAACTATCGGACCAAACGCGACACCGCCGAGAACGTGAACCGCGATGCCCTGTCGGTGTTGGGGCCTGCCGCCGCCCATGCAATCGCCCGCTACGCGCAGTCGGTCGACGGCGTCAACGGCGTTCCGCCTCCGGATCAGCGGAAGCGGAGCACTCGCTAGCCTGCCGGAATCCCAACAGCCGCATGCCGTGATACACCGCCAGCGCGGCGATCGACCCCAGCGCGATCCCGGTGAACGTCAAACTGCCTGCGTTCCACGTGAAGTCGGCGATGCCGATGATCAGCGGAACGGCCGCGGTCATCTGGTTGATCGGTTTGGAGAAGTCGACCCGGTTGGTCAACCAGATCCGAACTCCCAGCACACCGACCAGACCGTAGAGTACGACGGTCGCGCCGCCGAGTACGCCGGCCGGAATGGCCGAGATCGCCGTGCCGACCTTCGGGCACAGCGACAGCAGGATCGCCACCGTGCCCGCAACCCAGTACGCCGCAGTCGAATACACTCGCGTCGCCGCCATCACGCCGATGTTCTCGGCGTAGGTGGTCGTGGCCGAACCCCCGCCGAAACCGGCCAGCGTCGTGGCCACACCGTCGGCGGCCAGCGCCCGGCCCATCACGGGGTCGACGTCGGTGTCGGTCATCTGACCGACCGATTTGACGTGGCCGATGTTCTCGGCGATCAGCGCGATCACCGCGGGCAGGAACATTGGCAGCACCGCGAGGGTGAACGTCGGGGTCTGGAACTCCGGCAGCCCGAGCCACGGGGCGGCGGCGATCGCCGCGGTGTCGATCTCACCGAGCGCCAGCGCGAGGAGGTATCCGACGAGAACGGCCGCGAAGATGGCCAACCGGCCGATGATGCCGCGGAAGAAGGCCAGCGTCGAGACCAGCAGCACCAGCGTGATGAGACCGACCAACGGACCCTGTTCGAAGTTGGCCTTGGCCGACGGTGCCAGGTTGAACCCGATGAGCGTGACGATCGCCCCGGTGACCACCGGGGGAAGGGTCACGTCGAGCCAGTGCGTGCCGACCAGGTGGACGAGACCGCCGATCGCGATCAGCGCGAGGCCCACCGCCACGAGACCGCCGAGGGCGCTTCCGGTTCCGTGTGAGGCCACCGCCGCCGTGACCGGCGCGATGACCGAGAAGCTCGACCCCAGGTAGCTGGGCAGCCGATTGCCCGTGATGAGCAGGAACAGCACGGTTCCGACACCGGAGAACAGCAGCGTCGTCGCGGGAGGGAAGCCGGTGAGCACGGGGACCAGGAAGGTCGCGCCGAACATCGCCACCACGTGTTGGGCGCCGAGCCCGATCGTCCGGCCCCAACCGAGACGTTCGTCGGGTGCGACGACGAAGTCGTCACCGGAATCTGCCTCGACGTGCTTCCAGGTCAGCTCGATCACGGTCTAAGACGGTAAGCCAGCGCGCCCACGAGCACCACGCAAGCGCCGGCCAGCACCGACGGGACAGGCAATAGCAACGCCAGCAGCAGGCAACCCGCCAGCCCCACCGCCGGGATCGCTCGGCGACCCAGCGTCCAGGCCGACGCGTTGGCGATCGCGTAGTAGACGAGCACCGTGAACGAGGAGAATCCGATCGCGTTGCGCACGTCGACGGTCGCGGCCAGTACGGCGACGACCACGCCGACGACGACCTCGGCGCGGTGCGGGCTGCCGAATCGCGGGTGCACATGGGCCAGGGCGGGCGGCAGGTGACGATCGCGCGCCATCGCCAGCGTCGTGCGGGACACCCCGAGGATGAGCGCCAGCAGCGATCCGAGCGCCGCCACCGCGGCACCGACCCGCACGAGAGGCTCCAGGGCCCCGAACCCCGCCGCCCGCACCGCGTCGGCCAGCGGCGCGGTGGCCGACGCCGTTGCCGCACTGCCCAATTCGGACAGAACAGCGACGGCGACCAGAGCGTACACCGCGAGCGTGATGGCCAGCGCCAACGGGATCGCGCGGGGGATGGTGCGGGCCGGATCGCGGACCTCCTCGCCCAGCGTCGCTATCCGCGCATAACCGGCGAACGCGAAGAACAACAACCCGGCGGCCTGCAACACGCCGCCGACGGAGGCGTCGGTGCCGATCGACAACCGGCCGGCGTCGACGTCTCCGAAGCCCAGGATCGTCACCACCACGGTGCCCAGCACCGCGAGTACCAGTCCGACGATGACGCGGGTGAGAAGCGCCGACTTGCGGATGCCTGCGTAGTTCACTGCCGTCAGTGCGACGACCGTCCCGACCGCGATCCCCCGGGCGGCATGCGGCCAGACGTAGTAGCCGACGGTGAGGGCCATCGCCGCGCAGGACGCGGTCTTGCCGACGATGAAGCTCCACCCCGCGGTGTAACCCCAGAACTCGCCGAGCCGTTCACGCCCATAGACGTAGGTGCCGCCCGACTGTGGGTACCGCGCGGCGAGCCGGGCGGATGAGGTCGCGTTGCAGTACGCCACGACGGCGGCGACCGCCAGACCGATCAGCAGCCCCGATCCGGCGGCCGCCGCGGCGGGCCCCAGGGCGACGAAGATGCCCGCACCGATCATCGAACCCAGTCCGATGACCACGGCGTCGAAGGTGCCGAGTCGCCGAGGCAGCGCTGGGCCCGCCGGCGTGCTCACGCCGGAATGCTAGATCAGGCGTTGTCGTGGTGCGCCTGCAACGACTGGCGCGCCGACGTCGTGGCGGACGCGACGAGGGCCAGCAGCAGCGCGGCCCCGCCAGCCAGGGCCAGGGGGATGGTCCACAGCCGTCGCGTCAGCAGCGCCGTCTCGCACTGGTCGACGTAGTCGCCGCCGCCGGTGGCCGCGGCCGCCTGCGCCAGGTCGGACAGATACCCCGTCCCACATTTGATCTGGAATCCGTACTGGTCGTAGCTGTCCAGGAACACCGGAAAGTTCAACGCCAGCAGGGCGCCGGCCAGCACGATGGCGGCGATGATGCCGGTCCAGGCGAGGCGGTGGTGGTGGTCGGACAATGTGTTCCCCCGTTCATGTCATGCAGACATCGGCGAACAGCAGCACGGGCCAGGAAACGATCGCCCCCAGATACGAGACGACCAGGTCGGCGCCGTTCATCTGCCGCAGGTGGTCGGTATGGGTGGTCGACCAGAACACACCGACCAGCAGGTACGGCGTGCCGAGGACGAGGGCCACCGTGATCAACTCGCCGATCGTGACCTGAAAGCCCAGGAACTTGCGGAGCGCGCCGAACACCCCATTATGTTAATCGCGATTCTGCGTCCTCTGGCAAGTTCGCGCCGACCCTTACCGGTGAACTCGACCGGTGTGGGGGCACGCGGTCCGATATCGTGTCTGCCATGTCCCGCACTCGGCCGGCGAGCGGTGACGCGGTCCGGCGCCGGCCGAAGGACCGCAAGGCCCAGATCGCCCGGGCATCCGCCGAGGCATTCAGCACGCTGGGGTTTTACGGCGTCAGCATGGAGTCGATCGCGTCGCGGGTCGGGATCTCGGCGGCCGCACTGTATCGGCACTACGCCAGCAAGTACGACCTGTTCCGCGACGCGGTGCTGAACCTGGGCCAGCAGCTGGTGGACGCCACTGCATTCGCCGACGACGCCGACCTCGAAGACCCGCAGGTGCATCTGCGGCGGCTTGCCGACGCGCTCGTCGAGACGGCACTGGCGAACCGGGAGTCGGGTGGTCTGTACCGCTGGGAGGGCCGCTATCTGCGCGGCGACGATCAAGCGTCCCTGATCGCGCAGATGCGCACGGTCAACCACCGCATCCAGCGTCCGATCCGCGCCATGCGCCCGGACCTGACCTCGCGGCAGGGGTGGACGCTGTCCATCGCGGTGCTGTCGGTCGTCGGCAGCATCGTCGACCATCGGGCCAAGCTGCCCGCCGCCCAGGTCCGGTCGCTGATCTCCGATCTCGCGGTCTCCCTGACGGCCACGGAGCTGCCGGATGGCGACGACGTCGCCGAGAAGCCGGTCGCGCCGGTCTCCACCGGTGTCGAGCCGTCGAAGTATGAAGCGCTGCTCAACGAGTCGATGCGCCTGTTCAACAGCAGGGGGTACCGCGACACGGGCATGGAAGACATCGCCGCGGCCGTCGGGATGCCCGCCTCGGGGATCTACCGTTACTTCGCCGGCAAGAGCGACATCCTCGCCGCGGCCTTCCGTAGGGCGGCGGACCGGCTCTCCGAGGAGCTCACGGCGATCACCGGAGCGATCGCGGACCCCGAGGACGCGCTCGGCACCGTCATCGACGCCTACGTGGCCAGGTCGTTCGCGCAGCCGGAATTGGAGTACGTCTACTACACCGAGCGACTCAACATGTCGCCCACCGATCAGAAGATCCTGCGAAACATGCAGCGCGCCAACGTCGAATCGTGGGTCGAATTGGTGGTCGCCGTGCGACCGGAGTGGACGCCGGGCCAGGCCCGGTTCGCCGTCCACGCGGCCATGTCACTGGTGATCGATCTGGGCCGGCTGATGCGGTACACCAACTCACCGCAGAACCGTGCGGTGCTGCAGCGGCTGCTCGATATGACGCTGCTGGGGCGCTACCGGTTGCGCGCCGCGTTGCCCGCCAAGTAGGCGAGGTAGCCGACGGTCCCGAGCAGCGCCAGCTTGCGGGTCTTGCGCGCGGCCAGCCCGAGCCCGAGCGCCGTCTCGAGGGCGCCGTTGACGTAGATGTACTGCTGGGTGTTGCGCGGGAACGCCTGCGCGGTCACCGACTCGAACAGCTCCGGTCTGACGAAATGCGCGAGACCGATGCCGGCGACACCCAGGCCGGCCAACGTGGCCGCCCGCGAACCGCCGCCCGAATCCTCATGAGACACAGCTGTTCCTCTCCGTTCAGGCGAACTGGTAATCGCTCAGGGGATACTGGGACGCCTCTTTGATGGCCCTGCGGGTCGAGGTCGGCTGCAGCAGCGTGGCCTCGCCGTTCGGATCGAAGTAATAGGACCGCGAACCCGCGCAGTGCCCGGCCATGAACACCGAATGGCCGATCAATTCCGTCATGCGGTCCAGGTACCGCGCGTTGGCTTCCTCGGTGACCTCGAACGTCGTTGCGTCACGTCGCTGCATCTCGCCGAAGAGCCGATCCATGTGGCGCATCTGGTATTCCATCGTGTTGAAGAAGTTCAATCCGAGAAACGCGTATGGGCTCGCCAGGCTCAGATAATTGGGGAAGTAAGGGACCGTGACACCCTGGTAGGCCTGAAAACGGGTGTCGCGCCACCACTTACCGAGGTTGCGCCCCGCGCGCCCGACGATCTCGATCGCCGGGAAGTTGGCCTCCCACAGATCGAAGCCGGTAGCCAGCACCAGCGTGTCGATCTCGGTCTTGGTGCCGTCGCTGGCGACGATGCCGTCGGCTTCGATGTGATCGATTCCCGAAGTCTGCAGGTGCACATGGGGTTTGGTGAAGACGCGGTAGTAGCTGTTGGAGAACGTGGGGCGTTTGCAGCCGAAATCGTAGTCCGGTGTCAGCTGCTTGCGCAGCTCGGGATCGCGAACCGAGAAGAAGCGGTGCATCTTCGCCACATCCGACGCCGCGACGTTGAGCCGCCGGAACAGCAGTCGGCTGTGGCGCAAACCGACATAGAGGAAGAACTCATAGATCACATCGGTGACCGCCCGAAGTGCGCGCTGCGTCAACGGAATCCGCGCGAACAACCGCTTGACACCGTCGGAGATCGGAAAATCGAGTCTAGGCACCACCCATACCGGCGTCCGTTGATAGACGGTCAGGTCCGACACCTTCTTCGCCAGCTCGGGGATGAGCTGCACCGCCGTCGCGCCGGTGCCGATGACCGCTGCGCGACGGCCCGTCAGTTCGTAGGTGTCATCCCAGTCGGTGGTGTGGATGATCTTGCCCGCGAAGCTCGCGATACCCGGGATGTCGGGCGTGTGCGGTTGTGACAGGAAGCCGGTGGCGGTGATCAGGTAGCGCGCCGTCAGCGACTCACCGTCGGCCAACGCGACCCGCCACACGTCGGCCTCTTCCTCCCAGCACGCACCTTCGACGGTGGTGTTGAACCGCATGTGCCTGCGCACGTCGTACTTGTCGGCGACGTCGCCGGCATACTGCTTGATCTCGGTGCCTGTGGAGTACAACCGTGACCAGTTCGGGTTGGGTTCGAAGTAGTACGAGTAGGTGGTCGTCGGCACGTCCACCGCCAATCCGGGGTAGTGATTGACGTGCCAGGTGCCGCCCAGGTCGTCCTCGCGGTCGAGGATGACGAAGTTCTCGTAGCCCAACCGCTTGAGCTGGATAGCCGCGCCGATCCCCCCGAAGCCGGCGCCGACGATGACGGCGTCGAATTGTTCGGAAGTCATGCAAAAAACGGTACCTCAGGCAGCGAATACGGCCCGTCGGCGTGCCGAAGCGACCTCAGCCCTTTATCGTTCCGGACCGCGGTGGGTCGAGGGTCGCGATGCAGGTCACGGCGCGGTCGCCCTGCTCCCACGTCTCGGCAGTGGGATAGAGCACATACAGCTGCACGGACGCGTCCGTCATTGCGGTCGGCGCGTAGGCGGCCAGTTCGGGACTGCATTTCTCGGCGTAGGCGTCGATCGCCGCTTGGCCCGGGAAGTCGCCGTCGGGCATCTGGAGCACCGCGAAGACCTCGCCGGCGTGGTCCTGATCACAACCGACCGTCTTCACGGTCAGCACCCGGGTGTTCGACGGGATCTCGGCCAGGCAGTCGCCCTCCTTGACGTCGGTCGCGGTCACGGTCCCGTTGCCGAGCAGGAAGTAGACGAGCAGGCCGACGACGAGCCCGACCACCCACAGCGCCGACAGCACCAGGCCCGCGATCGCCATGCCGCGACCGCCCTGGCCCTCCCTGGCCTTCCTCAGGCCGACGACGCCGCAGACGACGCTGACCAGTACGCCACCGAGCAGACCGAAGATCAGCGAGATGACGGCCCACCAATTCGTGGACCGCTGTTGGGGCGGCGGGTAATAGGACGGCTGCTGCGAGTACGGAGGCGGCGGCGGTGGCGGGTAACCCGCAGGGGGTGGCGGTGGCGGCGGATACGCGGCCGCGGGCCGCGCGTACGGATCGGGCGGTTGGCCCCCGTAAGGCGGCGGTCCGTACGGCGGGGGAGGGCCCGGCGGCGTGGTCACGCGAGCAACCGTAGCGCGGCGATCGCCATCTAGCTGCGGATCGATCCCCAGCGCTCGTTCTTGGCCATCGCGACGCAGACCACCGAACGCGACCCTTCGGACCAGGCCTGCGCGCTCGGAATGCCGAGTGCGAGCCGAAAGGTCGGGCCCTCGGGGATGTTCGGTGCGTAGTCGAACAGCTTTCCGCTGCACTGGTCGCCGAGCCGCCTCAGCGCGTCCTCGCCGGGATACTCGCGGGTGTCAGGTGCGCGCACGATCGCGAAGACCTCCCCGTAGTGCGGGCCTTCGCACGTCACCCGTTTGACTTCGTGCGGCAGGACGTCGTTTTCGGACGCCCGCACACAGTCACCGAGCGCCAGGAGGTCGGCCCGCACCGGAGCCGTCAGCCGGGGCGCGACGATGTAAAACCAGCCGATCGTCGCGAGCGCGACGACGCCGATGACGACGACCCCGACGATCACCCAGTGGCTAGGACGCACCTAGCAACCGTAATGCCGCATCGACCGCCAGCGCGGGCACATCGAGCGACTTGGAGCCCAGATCATGCCGGGCACCGGTGATCTCGACGATCTCGCTGCGCGCGCCGATCAGCGCTGCCGCGGGCCGCAATTCGTCGATCGAACCGAACGGGTCGGCGGTGCCGTGGGTGAACACCGTCGGTACCGGGATGCGCGGAAGGTGTTCGGTGCGGGCACGTTCGGGCTTACCGGGCGGGTGCAGCGGATAGGAGAACAGCGTCAGCACGGCGATATCGGCCGCCCCGTCGGCGACCGCCATCGAGGTCATCCGGCCACCATAGGAGTGCCCGCCCGCGATGACCGGACCGTCGACGAGTGTGTGGGCCAGGTCGACAGCCTCGACCACTCCGGCCTGATCGGCCTTGGCGGATCCGGACGGTGGCCCCTTGGGGCGGCGGCGCCGGTACGGCAGGTTGTAGCGCACCGCGAGCCAACCGCGCGAAGCCCACTCGTCGCACAGCCTGATGAGCAGCGGCGCCTCCTTGCTTCCGCCCGCGCCGTGGGTGAGAACGACAGCACCTGCGGGGTCACCGTCGGGCTCGTGTGCGACACCCGCGATGGCCTCCAGATTCACTCGACCAACCGGAACAGCGCCGACACCGGGCCATGCCCGTGTCCCAACGGATAAGCGGCGCGCAGACATTCGGTCACCCAGCGTTTGCCGAACGCGACGGCCTCAGGGACGGAATAGTCGTGCGCCAGCGCGCTGGCGATGGCCGCTGCCAGCGTGTCCCCGGCGCCGTGATCGTGTCCGGTGGTGATGCGCGTGGCGTCGAACTCGTGGAACTCTGTGCCGTCGAACAACAGATCGGGGCTCTGTGCCGAGGCGCGCAGGTGCCCACCCTTGACCAGCGCCCACTGCGGTCCGAGGGCGTGCAGCGCGCGGGCGGCCTCCCGCTGGGTGGCGTCGTCGACGACGTCTATGTCGACGAGCAGGCGCACCTCGTCCAGATTCGGGGTGACCAGGGTGGCTAACGGGAACAGTTGTGTCCGTAGCGAATCCAGAGCACTGGGATGCAGGAGGGGATCGCCGTGCATGGAGGCGCACACCGGGTCGAGTACCAACGGCACCGAACCCGCCAGGCCGTGCGCTCGCCAGGCGTCGGCGACGGTGTCGATGATGTCGGACGACGCGAGCATTCCCGTCTTGGCTGCCTGGACGCCGATGTCGGAGGCCACCGCTTCGATCTGTCCGGCGATGACGTCGAGCGGGATCTCGTGAAAACCCTTGACGCCGAGCGAGTTCTGAATAGTGACGGCCGTGACCGCGACCAGGCTGTGCACCCCGAGCAGCGCGAATGTGCGCATGTCGGCCTGGATGCCGGCACCTCCGCCGGAGTCGGAGCCGGCGATGGTCAGCACCCGCACCGGTGTGACGCCGGGCTCGGACAGCGGCAGATAGCTCATGCCAGCGGCAGGTATACGCGGTTGCCGTGTTCGGCGAATTCGCGTGACTTCTCGTCCATTCCCATCTGCATGGCGGCTTCGATCGCCTCCTCGCTGTCGAGGCCGTGCGCGGCGGCGTAGTCGCGGACGTCCTGGGTGATCCGCATGGAACAGAACTTCGGCCCGCACATCGAGCAGAAGTGCGCTGTCTTCGCCGGTTCGGCGGGCAGCGTCTCGTCGTGGTACTCACGCGCGGTGTCGGGATCGAGCGACAACGCGAACTGGTCCTTCCAGCGGAACTCGAAGCGCGCGCGGGACAACGCGTCGTCGCGCTCCTGGGCGTGCGGGTGGCCCTTCGCGAGATCTGCGGCGTGCGCGGCGATCTTGTAGGCGATGACCCCGTCCTTGACGTCCTTGCGGTCGGGCAGGCCCAGGTGTTCCTTCGGCGTCACGTAGCACAGCATCGCGGTGCCCGCCTGGGCGATGATTGCCGCGCCGATGGCGCTGGTGATGTGGTCGTAGGCGGGGGCGATGTCGGTCGCCAACGGGCCCAGGGTGTAGAACGGCGCCTCCTCGCACCACTCCTCCTCGAGCCGCACGTTCTCCACGATCTTGTGCATCGGCACATGACCGGGGCCTTCGATCATCACCTGCACCCCATGCGATTTCGCGATCTTGGTGAGCTCGCCGAGGGTACGCAGCTCGGCGAACTGTGCAGCGTCGTTGGCGTCGGCGATCGAACCGGGCCGCAGCCCGTCACCGAGTGAGAACGTCACGTCGTAGCGCTGTAGGATCTCGCACAGTTCTTCGAAGTGGGTGTAGAGGAACGATTCGGTGTGGTGCGCCAGGCACCAGGCGGCCATGATGGAACCACCGCGGCTGACGATGCCGGTCACGCGCTTGGCCGTGAGCGGAACGTAGCGCAGCAGCACACCGGCGTGCACCGTCATGTAGTCCACGCCCTGCTCGCACTGTTCGATCACGGTGTCGCGGTACAACTCCCAGGTGAGCGCGGCGGGATCACCATTGACCTTCTCCAGCGCCTGGTAGATCGGCACGGTGCCCACGGGCACCGGGGAGTTGCGCAGGATCCACTCGCGCGTGGTGTGGATGTCGCGGCCGGTGGACAGGTCCATGATCGTATCGGCGCCCCACCGGGTGGCCCACACCATCTTCTCGACCTCTTCGGCGATCGAACTGGTCACTGCCGAATTGCCGATATTGGCATTGACTTTCACCGCGAAGGCCTTGCCGATGATCATCGGCTCGGTCTCGGGGTGATTGTGATTGGCGGGTATGACGGCTCGGCCCGCGGCGACCTCGTCGCGGACCAACTCGGCGGGGACGCCTTCGCGGGCCGCGATGAAGGCCATCTCGGCGGTGATCTCGCCGGCGCGGGCCCGCTGCAGCTGGGTGCCGCGGTCGCGCACGACGCCGGGCCGTGCCGGCAGGCCCGCCTGCAGATCGAGATTTGCGGTCGGGTCGGTATACGGACCGGAAGTGTCGTACAGGTCGAGGTGTTCGCCGTTGGACAAGTGCACCCGGCGGAACGGCACCTTCGCGCCGGGCACCCCGTCGAGTTCGCGGTAGATCTTTGTGCTGCCCTCGATGGGGCCGGTGGTCACGGTGACAGAACCATTCGCGACGTGCGTCATCTGATCAATCTCCCTACGCCGGCATTACCCGGTCAGGTTCGTACGGTCGACGGGCCCACCCGTCCTCTCAGCGCACTGGTGTGCGCTCCCGTGTGTGGACGCCTGCCACGCTAGCGCAGCCGCGGCGTCGAAGGGAGTACGAAATCGCGCGGATTTGTGGGTGAGTAATTTGTATAGCTAACATATGTGTTTCCGCCATTGCGGCGCCCATCGACCCGGAGCGAAGTGGACAGCGACAGCGATGACCCCTGAGACCACAGAGCCTGCGATGGCGCCCGACGCCGAGACGGCGCTCACCGAAACGACGCGTCGTCGGATGCTGATGGACCACGATCACCCGCGATACAAGTGGATCGCCTTGTCCAACACGACGCTGGGCATGCTGCTCGCCGCGATCAACGCCTCGATCGTGCTGATCTCGCTGCCGGCGATCTTCCGCGGCATCGGCTTGAACCCGCTGTCGCCTGCCAACGTCGGCTATCTGCTGTGGATGCTGATGGGCTACCTGGTCGTCACCGCGGTGCTGGTGGTGTTCTTCGGACGCCTCGGCGACGTCTTCGGCAGGGTCCGTATCTACAACCTCGGCTTCGCCGTTTTCACCGTCGCGGCCATCGCGTTGTCCTTCGACCCGTTCCAACTCGGCGGCGGGGCGATGTGGCTGATCGCCTGGCGTGTGGTCCAGGGTGTGGGCGGTGCGATGCTGATGGCATCGTCGGGCGCCATCCTCACGGATGCGTTCCCCGCCAATCAGCGGGGCATGGCGCTGGGGGTGAACATGACGGCCGCGGTGGCCGGGTCGTTTCTCGGCTTGCTGATCGGCGGAGTGCTCGCCGAGATCCATTGGCAGGCGATCTTCTGGGTCGGTGTGCCCATCGGGCTGCTCGGCACGGTGTGGAGTTATCGGTCGCTGCGCGAACTCGGTGTGCGGACGCCGGGGCGGCTCGACTGGGCCGGCACCCTGACGTTCGGCATCGGCCTGACCGCGCTGCTGGTTGGCATCACCTACGGCATCCAGCCCTACGGCAATTCGTCCACGGGATGGACGAATCCGTGGGTTCTCGGATCGATCATCGGCGGGTTCGGGCTGCTGGTCGCGTTCTGCGTCATCGAACTGCGGGTGCCGCAGCCGATGGTCAACATCCGGCTGTTTCGGTCCACCTCGTTCGGGATGGGCAATCTCGCCGGGCTGATGTCCTCGGTCGGCCGCGGCGGCCTGCAGTTCATGTTGATCATCTGGCTGCAGGGCATCTGGCTTCCGTTGCACGGCTACGACTTCGAATCGACGCCGCTGTGGGCAGGCATCTATCTTCTGCCCGCGACGTTCGGCTTCCTGATCGCGGCGCCGCTTGCCGGCTCGTTGGCCGATCGATTCGGCGCCCGGTGGTTCACCGTCGGCGGAATGCTGCTGATGGCCGTGTGTTTCGTCGCCCTGGTGATGATCCCGGTGAATTTCGACTACTGGGTCTTCGCGGTCCTGGTCTTCTTCAACGGCTTGGGCGGCGGCATCTTCACCGCCCCGAACACCGCGGCGATCATGTCGAGCGTGCCCGCCGCCGAACGCGGCGCCGCGTCGGGCGTGCGGTCGACGTTCTTCAACGCCGGCTCGGCGCTGTCGATCGGCATCTTCTTCTCGCTGATGATCGTCGGCCTGGCCAACACGCTGCCCGAGGCGCTCAATGCGGGCCTGCAGGAGCAGGGGGTCTCCGCGCCTGTGGCGCATGACGTGGCCAACCTGCCTCCGGTCGGGAGCCTGTTCGCGGCCTTCCTCGGCTACAACCCGATGGCCGAACTCCTCGAGCCCTACCACGCGCTTCAGCAGCCCGGTGTGGATGCCGAAACCCTGACGGGCCAAACGTTCTTCCCGCATCTGATCACCGGACCGTTTCACAGCGGGCTGGTCGTCGTGTTCATCGCCGCGGCGGTGATGATGCTCATCGGGGCGGTGGCGTCGATCTTCAACCCCGGGAATTACGGCGACCAAGCGAACGAGAACGCCGCCTCCGGTCAGGCCAGTTCGATCAAGACCGGGGCGTGATCGCTCGGCGCCCCGACGCGGTCCTTGCCGCTCTTGCGTTCATCGCGGACGATCTCGGCGTGGGTGACGCGCTCGGCGAGTGCGGGTGAGCCGAGTATGAAATCGATGCGCATACCGCGGTTCTTCGGGAACCGCAGCTGCGTGTAGTCCCAGTACGTGAAGACCGCCGGTCCGGGGGTGAACGGCCGAACCACATCCGCGAAACCCGTCTCGACCACCGCGTTGAAGGCAGCGCGCTCGGGTTCGGTCACGTGGGTGCTGTTGCGGTAGAACTCCACACTCCACACGTCCTCGTCGGTGGGCGCGATGTTCCAATCGCCGACCAGCGCGATCTGGGCCGCCGGATCGTCGGACAACCACTTCTGTGCCGTATTGCGAAGCGCATCAAGCCATTCCAGCTTGTACGCGTAGTGCGGGGAGCCGACGAACCGGCCGTTCGGCACGTAGAGGCTCCACACGCGGACGCCGTTGCACGTGGCGCCGAGCGCGCGGGCCTCCGCGGCCGCCTCCACTTCGGGTTTGTCGCTCCAGCTCGGTTGGTCGTCGAACCCGACCTGCACGTGGTCGATGCCGACGCGGGACGCGATCGCCACGCCGTTCCACTGGTTGAACCCGCAGTGGGTGACCTCGTAACCGGCCGCGAGGAACGGCATGACGGGGAACTGCTCGTCGTTGCACTTGGTCTCCTGCATCGCCAGCACGTCGACGTCGGCGCGCTCGAGCCAGTCGGTGACCCGCTCGACACGGGCCCGAATCGAGTTGACGTTCCAGGTGGCGATCCGCATGGCCTACAGGCTACGAGCGTCGACGTAACGGCTGCGGTGCTGCGTCGTGAAACCCATCGACCGGTAGAGGCCGAGCGCCACCGCATTGTCGACGAGAACCTGCACGTAGCCGCGGGTGGCCGTTCGTTCCGCTCCCCAGTGCAGGAGTGTCGTGCACAGCGCACGCGCCAGCCCCCGGCCGCGGGCCTGTTCGTCGACGCGCACCGCCGACAACCCCACCCAGCGCCGACCGTCCGGCGCCGTCGTCACCGCGGCCCTGCCCACGGCCGCGCCGGGAATCGTCGCGAACGCGACCTCGCCGTCGACGACGGCGGTCAGGACCTCGACGGGCACGTCGCGGCGATACAGGTCCAACCACTGCGCGTCGGGGGTCGGGGTCAGGCGCACCCGCTCGTCGGTCACTGCATGAGGCAAATCGCTTGTCATGAACTCGGTTTCGAGGTGGGGCGGGACGGGAGCCGCGCCGAACAGCCGATCGGGCACCGAGAGCCACGGCGTCAGCCCCCGTTCGCCGTACCAGTCGACGATCGCCGCGATGGCCGTCGCGTCGGCGTCGAAGCCAAGCGGCACAGCGGAGTTGGCGCGGTGAGTGTAACCGTCGGCGGCGCGTAACAGCCAGCCGTCGAGCCACTTCTGTTCGACACCGGGCCACGCCATGGCCGCCGCGTGTTCAGTGTTGCGGATGTCGGCGGTGCGCACCGGCGCGGCAGTAAGCGCCTTGACGGCCACGATGTCGTCGACTGCGACCTGCACCACGGCACCCGACTTCGTTCGGATGCGAAGTGTCGCACCGACATCGACGACGTGTCCGATCAAGTCGGTCAGCGGTGGGGTCGAACCGGCCGGCCGCCGGTAACGCACCATCACCCGCGTTCCGACCGTGGGCAGCTCGCCCACGGTCAGTGACCGAACGGATCGGGATCCTTACCGGGCATCCACGACAGCCCCGGCACACCCCAGCCGTGCGATTTCACCGCGCGCTTGGCGCTACGCGCATGCCTGCCGACCAAGCGGTCCAGATAGAGGAAGCCGTCGAGGTGGCCGGTCTCATGCTGCAGCATCCGGGCGAACAGGTCGGTGCCCTCGAGGGTGATCGGATTGCCTTCGGCGTCCAGACCCGTCACCCGAGCCCAGTCGGCCCGCCCCGTCGGGAAGGACTCCCCGGGCACCGACAGGCAACCCTCGTCGTCGTCGTCCGGATCCGGCATGGTCTCTGGAACCTCGGAGGTTTCGAGCACCGGGTTGACGACCACGCCGCGGCGGCGGGTCAGACGACCGCGCACCTCGGCGCAGTCGTAGACGAACACCCGCTTGGACACCCCGATTTGATTCGCGGCCAAGCCAACCCCGTTCGCCGCGTCCATCGTGTCGAACAGGTCGGCGATCAAATCCGCGAGATCGGGGGGCAGTGAACCGTCCTCTCCGACCGGCACCGGCTCGGTGGCCGTGTGCAGGACGGGATCTCCTACGATGCGGATCGGAACGACTGCCATGCGCAAAATCTTAGGTCGGCAATGCTTGCCGGCCGACTCGCGGGCATGTCGAAGCGCTCATCGGCCGATCACGTGGTTGAATGAGCGCCGAACCACAGCGATGTCATTCAAGTTGTCGGAAGGGTCCAAGAGCCAGATGGACGGCGCGATCGCGCGGACTGAACAATCCGGAGACAACTCTGAACTCTCCGACGGACTGACCCGGCGCGAGCACGACATTCTCGCGTTCGAGCGGCAGTGGTGGAAGTACGCCGGCTCCAAGGAAGACGCCATCAAGGAGTTGTTCTCCATGTCGGCCACCCGCTACTACCAGGTCCTCAACGCCCTCGTGGACCGGCCGGAGGCGCTCGCCGCCGATCCGATGCTGGTCAAACGGCTGCGACGGCTGCGGGCCAGCAGGCAGAAGGCGCGGGCGGCGCGCCGCCTCGGCTTCGACGTCACCTGAGTTACCCGGGCCGCGTGGCCCGCTCGATAAGGTGGGCGCAATGAACCAGCGAGATTCGTCGGGGCTGCCGCTGCGCGCCATGGTGATGGTGTTGCTCTTCCTGGGCGTCGTGTTCCTGTTGATCGCGTTCCAGGCAATGGGTTCTGACAGCGACGACGACGACGCGCCACCGCTGGCCACGACCACCATGTCCACGACGCCGACTACCTCGGCCACGCCCAAACCCGCCGAGGCCGAGGTGCGGGTGTTCAACATCTCCGCAGTGCAGGGCGCGGCGGAGGGCGCCGCCGGGCGGCTGCGCGAAGCCGGCTGGAACGTCACCGAGACCGGCAACCTCGAACTGCCGGAGGTCACGGCGACCACCGTGTACTTCAGCGACGCCCCCGGCGAACAGAAGGCCGCAGAAGAGGTGGGGCGTCTGCTCGAGGCGCCCGTCGAACCGCGGCTGCCCGCACTCGCCGAACAACCGCCGGGCGTCATCGTGGTGGTCACCGGTTAGGCTCTTGCACATGTTCAAGACCGTCGCCGCCGCTGCCTTGTTCGCAATTCCCGCTTTGGCCTTGAGCGCCTGCTCGTCACCCGAGGAGCCCAGCAACGTTCAGGGCACCCCGCCGCCCGTGTGGACGGGTTCGCCGCCTCCGTCGGCTCCGCCGGGTGAGGGCGGCGGCCACGGTGGCGGACAGGGCCAGGGTCAGAATCCAGGCCAAGGCGAGGGTCAGGGCTCCGGTGAGACCCTCAGCGCCGAACTGAAACTGGCCGACGGCACGCCGGTGGCCACCGCCGACATCCAGTTCAGCGGCGGCTACGCGACGATCACCGTCGAGACCAAGGCATCGGGCAAGCTGACTCCCGGCTTCCACGGCATGCACATCCATCAGGTCGGCAAGTGTGAGGCCAACTCGGTCGCGCCGACCGGCGGTGCGCCGGGGAACTTCAACTCCGCGGGTGGGCACTTCCAGGTGCCCGGCCACAGCGGCCACCCGGCCAGCGGCGACCTGTCGTCGCTGCAGGTCCGCGAGGACGGTTCGGCGAAGGTGGTGACAACCACCGACGCATTCACCGCCGAGGAACTCACCTCCGGCGCGGGAACCGCGATCATCATCCACGAGAAGGCGGACAACTTCGCCAACATCCCGCCGGAGCGCTACCAACAGGTAAACGGTGACCCGCCGCCGGATGCGACCACTCTGGCGACCGGTGACGCCGGATCGCGGGTGGCATGCGGTGTTATCCGTACCGGCTAACAGCCATATTGACTTCGTCGGCTCGCCGCGACCCACGGTCGGGGTCGAGTGGGAGTTCGCTCTTGTCGACGCGACGACGCGGGATCTGAGCAACGAGGCCACCGCGGTCATCGAGGAGCTTGGCGAGAACAACCCGCGCGTGCACAAAGAGTTGCTGCGCAACACCGTCGAGATCGTCACGGGCATCTGCGATTCGGTGCCCGAGGCCATGGAGGACCTGCGCTCGACGCTCGGGGCGGCACGCGAGATCGTCCGGTCCCGCGGCATGGAGCTTTTCTGCGCGGGCACCCACCCGTTCGCGAAGTGGTCGCCGGGCAGCCTGACCGACGCCCCGCGCTACGCCGAACTGATCAAGCGCACCCAGTGGTGGGGCAGGCAGATGCTGATCTGGGGCGTGCACGTCCATGTCGGAGTCCGGTCCGCGCACAAGGTGATGGCGATCAACACCTCGCTGCTCAACCACTATCCACATCTGCTGGCCCTGTCGGCGTCCTCCCCGTTCTGGGATGGTCAGGACACCGGCTACGCGTCCAACCGGGCAATGATGTTCCAGCAGTTGCCGACGGCAGGCTTGCCGTTCCACTTCCAAACGTGGGCTGAGTGGGAACGGTTCGTGTACGACCAGAAGAAGACCGGCATCATCGATCACATGAACGAGATCCGTTGGGACATCCGGCCTTCGCCGCACATCGGCACCGTGGAGGTACGGGTCTTCGACGGTGTGTCCAATCTGCGCGAGCTGAGTGCGTTGGTGGCGTTGACGCATTGCCTGGTTGTCGACCTCGACAGGCGGCTCGACGCGGGTGAGTCCTTGCCGACCATGCCGCCGTGGCACGTGCAGGAGAACAAGTGGCGCGCAGCGCGTTACGGCTTGGACGCGATCATCATTCAGGACGCCGACAGCAACGAGCGCCTGGTTACCGAGGATCTCGACGAGCTGCTCAACCGTCTTGAACCGGTCGCTGCGTCGCTGCACTGCGCCGACGAACTCCGCCGGGTCGCGGAGATCTACACCTCCGGCGCGTCGTATCAACGCCAGCGCCGCGTCGCCGAGGAGCACGACGGTGACCTGCGTTCCGTCGTCGACGCCCTGGTCGCCGAACTGGATTTGTAGACGATGGCGGCCATCCCGATGTTCCCGCTGCAGGTGGCGATGCTGCCGGGTGAGGAACTGCCGCTGCGCATCTTCGAACCGCGTTACAGCGCACTGGTTTCGGACTGTCTGTCCACCGAGGATCCGGCGTTCGGCGTTGTGCTGATCACCGCGGGCCGTGAGGTGGGCGGCGGGGATGTCCGCAGCGATGTGGGCGCTCTGGCCCACATCGTCGAGGTCGCGGACTTCGGCGATGGCCGTTACCGCCTCAAATGCACGATGGGCGAACGCATCCGGGTCATCGAATGGCAGCCCGACGACCCGTATCCGCGTGCCGCGGTCGAACCGTGGCCTGACCAGCCGGGTGATCCCGTCGACGTGGATGCGATCCGCGATGTCGAGGACCGCATGGTCGCCTTGTTCGAGCGGATCGCAGTGGCGCGCGGCGGCGAGGTCAACGGCCGCGAATTCATCGCCGGTGCCGACGCCTCCGGTGACGCCGGTAAGTGGTTGTACGCGTTGACCTCCCGGCTGCCGATGGGGCAGGCCGACCGTTATGCCGTGCTGGCCGCGCCGACAGCCGCAGCGCGGCTGGCCGCGCTGCGCGACGCGGTCGAGACCGTCACTGCGATGGTCGAGTTTCAGTTGTCCTCGGGGGACTAGTCGCTGACGAGCGGATCAGCAGGTCCGCTTCCCTTCGACGAACACCGTGCGCGGCGTGGTGTCGTCGGCTTCGCCAGCGGCGCACCGGCCGTAGCGGTCCATCAGATCCGCCGCGGTGACGGCGTTGACGTCCCAACCATGGTCGGCGAGCCACTCGCTCACCTCGCTGCGGTCCTCCACGTACCACAGGTCCTGGACGTCGTATGCGTTCTCGTCGCCTTCCTCGTCGGCCTGCTGCCGGTACTCGCGTAACTTCTCTTGGCGACTCGCCAGATACTCCGGATCGAAGAATCCCGCGCCGAACGCCTCGACGGCTATGCGGCTGCCTCGCGCGCTGAGTCCCGTGATCCGTTCGAACAACAGGTCCTGCCCGCTCGCCGGCAGATATGGCAGCAACCCCTCGGCCGCCCACGCGGTCGGCTCGCTCGGGTCGAACCCGGCATCGCGCAGCGCCCGTGGCCAATCGTCGCGAAGGTCGATCGGCACGGGGACGTATCGGGCAGTCGGCTCGACTTCGTTCTTGCTCAGGGTGTCGACCTTGAACGCCAGCACCTTGGGCTGATCGATCTCGTAGATGACAGTGCCGTCGATCCAGGGCAACCGCCATGCCCGCGCATCGAGGCCGGCCGCGAGTATCACCGCCTGGTCGATGCCGTTGGCACCGGCGGCGATGAAGAACTCATCGAACCACTTGGTGCGCGACGCGGCGTAGCCGCCGATCGTGCGGATCCGCTCGACCATGTGGTGCGGAGGTTGTCGCCAACCACGCTCGACAGCGGCGTCGATGAACATCTGGGCGTACGGGTCGGTGAAGAGCGGGCAGCCGGTGTTCTGCTCCTGCGCACGAGACCAGGCCACACCCAGCGCGGTCGCGCCGACGCTTTCGGTGATGTCCCAGCTGTCGTCGTCAGTCCTGGCCATTGGCACCGCTTCCCGGGTGGTCGGCGAACTCGTCAATCTCGTCCGCGGTCAACAGATCGTCCCGGACGTTCTGTTCCCGGTACGCGAGCTGACCAACCCGGTTCGCCACCACGGGAGCGGTGATGATGGTGAACAAGCCCGTGAGCACGAGCATGCCGACATCGGTGTTGCCCCGTAGCCGGATCGCGGCGCCCGCGATCACCAGCAGGAGCCCGAGCACCTGCGGTTTGGACGCCGCGTGCATCCGCGTCAGCGTGTCGGGGAAACGGACGATGCCGATCGCCGCGGTCAGCGCCAGCGTCGATCCGCCGAGCACGAGCACGGCCGTGATGATGTCCAACGTCGTCATCGCCGCCCCCGGACGGTCCGCGGCTTGTCGACGTCGGGAACACGGAACCGCGCCACGCTCACCGTCCCGACGAAGCTGATCAAAGCCAGCGCGGCCATCCCGTAGGTCACGGTGCTGTCCAAGCTGTAGGCGCCCCAGATGCCGATCCCGCACATGGCCACCGCGATCAGCGTGTCGACGGCGACCAGCCGGTCCAGCGTGCTCGGGCCGGCCAGGAGCCGAAACATCGTGATCGCCGAGGCGGCGGTGATCATCACCGCGGCGATGACCCACACGGTATTCATGCTTCGTCCTCCTCGTGCGACGGACGCCAATCCTCGGGACGTTCGAACGTTCGGACCAGCAGTCGTTCAATCACGGCCACCTGGTGGTAGAACGCGCTCAGCGCGCGGTCGGACCCGACGTCGATGACATGCATGTAGAGCAGGCGGCGGGTCTGGTCGATCTCGAGCACGATCGATCCCGGAATCAGGTTGAAGATGATGACCGCCAGCGACAGCACGAGATCCGACTTCACCGAAAGTTGCGCGCGCAGTACGGCGGACAGTGGTGGGCGGGGTTTCAACGACAGCCACGCGACCTGTACGGACGACAGCACCAGCCGGTAGGCGACGGTGAGGATGAGCCGGATCAGCGACAGCACGTGCACCTTGCCCTCGACCGGCACGGCAGGCAGCGGCAGTAGCCAGGTGATCAACGTCGCGACGGCCAAGCCCGAAAGCACATTCGCCGCAGAAAACGTGCCCCACAACAGGATCCAGACGAGCACCAGCCAGCACAGGACCCAGATGCGCAGCGCGACGCTTCTCATCGGTGCGGTCCTCGACGCCCTCATCGCTTCCTTCTGCTCTTCGCGCAAGCGCTCATCGCTGCCTTCTGCTCTTCGCGCAAGCGCTCATCGCTGCCTTCTGCTCTTCGCGCAAGCGCTCATCGCTGCCCCACCACGGCGGTGATGTATTCAGCCCTGTCGAGCACCTCCTGCGACGCCCTCTCGCTGTATCCGAAGATCGGTCCGGCGAGCACCGTCAGCGCCAGCCCCGCCGCGATCAGCGCGCCCGTCGGCCCGACCATTCCCGCCGGCATGCGGCCGACGTGGTCTCGGTCGACGAACTGGATGTCCTCGGGTTCGTCGAGCAATGCCGACGGCACCGCCGCGGACAGGTGCCCTTCCGGAGCGTCCTCACGCGACCGCCAGAACGCCTTCGTCCACACCCGGACCACGACATACAGCGTCAGCAGGCTGGTCACCACGCCCCCGCCGACCAGCGTCCAGGCCAGCACCGAACCGTCCTCCGCACCCGCCTCGAGCAGCGCGACCTTGCCGATGAAACCGGAGAACGGCGGTATACCACCGAGATTGAGCGCGGGCACGACGAACACGAACGCCAGCAGCGGGCTGGCGGCCGCCAGGCCGCCGAGGCGGTCCAACGTCGACGCGCCGGCCTGACGTTCGATCAGCCCAACGACCAGGAACAGGGCCGTCTGCACGAGAATGTGGTGCGCCACATAGTAAATCGCTCCCGACATGCCGAGCTGGCTGGACAGCGCGATGCCGAACACCATGTATCCGATGTGGCTCACCAGCGTGAACGACAGCAGTCGTTTGATGTCGCTCTGCGCGATCGCGCCGAAGATGCCGATCAACATCGTCAGCAGCGCCGCCACCAACAGGATCGGGTCCAGACCACCGCTGGGGAACAGCAGCGAGTGTGCCCGAATGATCGAGTACACACCGACCTTGGTGAGCAGGCCGGCGAACACGGCGGTGACCGGCGCGGGTGCGGTCGGGTAGGAGTCGGGCAGCCAGGCCGAAAGCGGGAAGACCGCGGCCTTGATACCGAACGCCACCAGAAGCACGGCGAACATCGCCGAACGGACGCCTCCCGACACGTCGTCCAGACGCACGGCGACCTCGGCCAGGTTCAGTGTTCCGGTGGCGCCGTAGACCAGGGCGATGCCGAACAGGAAGATCAGCGACCCGACCATCGACACCATCACGTAGGAGATGCCCGCGCGCACACGGTCTTTGCTCGCTCCGATGGTCAGCAGCACGAAGCTCGCGGCCAGCAGGACCTCGAAGCCGACGAACAGGTTGAACAGGTCGCCGGCGAGGAACGCCATGCACACGCCCGCCGACAGCACCAGATAGGTGGGCATGAAGATCGACACCGGTTGGCGTTCGTCACCGTCGCGGACACCCTGTCCGATGGCGTAGAACACCACCGCCACCAACACGATCGACGAGACGACGAGCATCAGCGCTGACAAGCGGTCCACCACGAGCGTGATGCCCAGCGGCCCCATCCCCGGCGCCGTTTGTCCCCAGCCTCCGACGTTGAGGACAAGCGTGCCGTCCCTGTCGGCGAGATAGAGCAGCGCGCCGCACACCGCGACCACGACACACAACACGACGAGCGTGACGAGCCGCTGCAGTCGCGGCCGCCGGCCGGCGATCAACGTCGTCGCCGCGCCCAGCGTGGGCAACAGCACGGGCAGGGGAATCAAGGTGGCGGCCAACGTCATGCGCGGTCCGCCTTCGCTCGTTGCATCCGGATCACTTCGAACCCTCGTATCCGGGCAACGCGTCCAGCTCGTCGGGTGCGTCGGTGTCGCGCGCGGCTTCGGGTTGGGGGCGGTCCTCCTCGACGGCGGCGGTGTCTTTGGCGGCCAGCTCGGAGACCTTCGCGTCCTCCGGGTCGTCGCCCACTTCCTCTTCGGTGGTCAACCGATAGGTCCGGTAGGCCATCGCCAGCACGAACGCCGCGATGCCCATCGTGATGACGATCGCGGTCAGGATCATGCCCTGCGCCAACGGATCTGCGGTGGTGGTCCGGCCGTCGCTGGTGCGGCCCCGGATCGGTGGGTTACCGGACGGGCCGCCGGCGATGAGGATGAGCAGGTTGATCGCGTTGCCGATCAACAACAGCCCGAGCAGCATTCGCGTCAGGTTGCGTTCGAGCAGCAGGTACACCCCGGCGCTGGTGAGGCCGCCGAGCAGGACGAGCGGCACGAGCGAGGTCGTCATTGCGAGCTCACCGCCGTCCCCTGTTCCTGGCCGAGTTCGACGTCGATGCGGGCGCCGAGGCTGCGCAGCACATCGAGCACCAGCCCCACGACGATGAGGTACACGCCGAGGTCGAAGAACAACGCGGTGACGAACTTGACGGTGCCCAACACCGGCACGTCGACCTCGATCAGCGCCGACGAGAGCGCGGGCGCGCCCACCAGAAGCGACGCGACCGCGGTGCCCGCGGCCAGAGTCAGCCCCGCGCCGAGGATCTTGCCCGCGTCCAGCGGCAGCGTCTCACCGAGTTCGTAACGTCCACCGGCGAGGTATCGCAGCACCAGCGCGAGCCCGGCCGTCAATCCGCCGGCGAACCCGCCGCCCGGGGTGTTGTGTCCCGCGAAGAAGAAGTACGCCGAGAGCACCATGATCAGCGGGAAGATGACCCGCGTCGCCACCTCGAGGATCAGCGACCGGTGCCGCGGGTCGCGTAGCTCGCTGCCTCGCAGCCAGGTGATCTCACCGGCCGCCGGGCTGGTGTTCACGATCGCGGGCAGCCGTCCGATGTCGGGCTGACCGGCGTCGGCCACCCGCGGTGGCGCCCCGAATCGTCTGTGCCGGAACACCATTGACGCGACGCCGGTCGCTGCCACCAGCAGCACCATGACCTCGCCCATGGTGTCCCAGGCGCGGATGTCGACCAGCAGGACGTTGACGGCGTTGGCGCCGTGGCCGCGGTAGTAGGCCGCGTCGGGGATCAGCGCCGCGATCGGGACTCCGGTGCGTGCGGCCATCGCATACACGGCCGTGGTGGTCACGGTCGCACCGACGGCGAGTGCCAGCACGGCTCGCGGCCACCGGTACCGCCGGATGTGGAGCCGGTCGGCCTCGGCGGGCAGCGTGCGCAGCACCAGGACGAACACCACGAGCGTCAACGTCTCGACCAGGAACTGGGTCAGCGCCAGGTCGGGTGCGCCGTGCAGCGCGAAGATCGCACCACAGCCGTATCCCGTCACGCCGACGAGCAGCACCGCCGCGAGGCGGTTGCGCATCACCAGCGCCCCCAGTGCGGCGGCCAGGATGATCAGACCGATCACCACTTGCAGCGGTGAGCCCCACAGCTTGAACTCCGGGCGGTCCCGCGCGCCCAGCGCCAGCACGATCGTCGGCACCAGCACCAGCGTCGACAGGATCGCCGACTGGGTCGCCGGGATCGAGCCGCGCTGCGTGATCGCGGTGAGCTCCACTGACCACAGGTCGAGCCTGCGCACGACGGCGTCGTACACATGGTCGGCGTTGCCGAGCGGTTCGTGCACCGTGCGGAACCGGCGCAACCGCTCGCGTCCGATGAAGGCGACGACGCCGGTGGCGATCACCAGTACCGACAACAGCAGCGTCAGGTTGACGCCGTGCCACAGGGCGAGGTGGTACTCGTTGTTGCCGCCGGGCACGGTGTCGGCGTACCCCTCGAGGACGTCGCCGATTCCGAGGGGCCAGATCCCGAAGGCCAGGCCGGCCGCCGCGAGGACACCCGGCGCGATCATGAACGTGCGCTCGGGGCGGTGCATCTCGGCGACGCGGGTGCTGGGGTGCGAATGCCCCTTGCGGGCGAACGCGCCGAACAGAAAACGCAGGCTGTAGATGGTCGTGAACACCGAGCCGAGCACGATGCCCGCCAGCACGACCGGCGCGAAAGCACCGAGCGTTGGGCTGTGCAGCACGGTTTCGAAATCGGCTTCTTTGGCGACGAAGCCGAAGAACGGGGGCAGCGCCGCCATGCTGGCCGACGCGCCGACGGCGATGACCAGCAGCGGTCGCGCCTTGTCGCCCAGCCAGGCCAACCGGCGGATGTCGCGGGTGCCCGTGGCGTGGTCGATGATGCCGACGACCATGAACAGCGCCGCCTTGAACATGGCGTGTGCCACCAGCATCGCGAGCCCGGCGAGCATCATGTCGGCACCGCCGGTGCCCACCATCACCGTGATCAGCCCCAGCTGGCTCACCGTCCCGAAGGCCAGGATCAACTTCAGGTCGTATTCGCGCACCGCACGCCAGCCCGCCAGCAGCATGGTGAGCAGGCCGAGGGTGACGACGATCGGTTTCCATACCGGGGAGTCGGCGAAGCCGGGGCTCATCCGCGCGATCAAGTAGACGCCCGCCTTGACCATCGCCGCGGCGTGCAGGTACGCGCTCACCGGGGTGGGCGCGGCCATCGCGCCCGGCAGCCAGAAGTGCAGCGGCACGATCGCCGACTTCGACAGGGCGCCGACCAGAACGAGCACCAGCCCGACCGCCGCGGCCACCCCGCCCGGTGGGGAGGCGAGCAGTTCGGAGAGCAGATAGGTGCCGGCCAGATTGCCGAGCACGATGATGCCGACCAGCATCGCCAGGCCGCCGAACGTGGTGACCAGCAGCGCCTGCGTCGCGGCGCGTCGGCTGGTGAGCCGTTCGGCGTAGTGTCCGACCAGGAGGAAGGAGAGCACCGAGGTGATCTCCCAGAACACGTAGAGCACCAGCAGGTTGTCGCTGGTGACCAGCCCGAACATCGCGCCGGAGAACGCAACCAGTTCGGCGGCGAAGCTCGGCAGCCGGTTCTCGATGCGGCCGTCGTGGTGCCGGAAGTAGTCGGCGCAGTAGAGGAGCACCAGCGCACCGATGCCGAGCACCAGCACGCTCATGATCGCGGCGAGCGTGTCGAAGCGCAGGGTGATGTTCATCCACAGCTCGGGCACCCACTGCACGTCGACGGTGCCGGCCCGGCCGGCGGACGGCCAGTTCAGCATCACCCAGACCAAGGATGCCAGCGGCACCAGCGCCAGCGGATAGAAGGCATTGCGCCCCCACCTATGGACGAGCAGGGGCGCTAGCGCGGTGGCGACCGCGTGAGCGAGCAGGACGGCGAGCAGGGCACTCCGATCGGTTGGGTTGGTCAGCACGCGGCCGCCAACCGGAGAACTGATGGTCGGGGTGTCAGCCGAGTAAGGCTTTCGGTGATCTTCATTCTACGGGGGACGATCGGCGCTACGATGCCGCGTCGTGGGCACCACCGACGTCGTGGTGGTCGGCGCCGGTCCGACGGGATTGATGCTGGCGTGTGAGCTCGCGCTGGGCGGAGCCGCCGTGCAGTTGCTCGAGGAACGGACCTCGAAACCCAACATCACTAGAGCGTTCGCGGTGCATGCCCGCACCTTGGAACTGCTGGACGCGCGCGGCCTCGCGGAGGATTTGCTGCCGCGGGGTGTGCCGGTCCGAGAGTTCGCGCCGCCGGGCGGAGCGACCATGAATCTGGGCGCGCTCGACAGTCGCTTCGCGATGCTGTTGATCGTTCCGCAGAGCGGCACCGAACAGGTGTTGCAGTCCCGCGCCGACGAGCTTGGCGTGCCCATCGTGCGCGGCGCCGCGGTGACCGGGCTCGCTCAGGACGACGAGGGGGTGACGGTCCGGTGCGCCGACGGGTCGTCGGTGCGGGCCCAGTACGTCGTCGGGTGCGACGGCGCCCACAGCACCGTGCGGACCGCGGTCGGCATCGACTTCATCGGTAAGCAGTACGAAACGCACATCCTGCTGGCCGACGTCCAGCTTGCGAGGGCACCGGGCGACACCCTGACCGGTGTGTTCAACGGCCGCGGCGCGGTTTTGATGATTCCGTTCGGTGACGGTTGGTTCCGCGCCATCGCCTGGGACCGAACGCGGGAGCAGGCGCCGCTCTCTGAGCCGGTGACGTTCGACGAGATCCGAGGTTCCTTCGGCCGCATCGCGGACGACGACTACGGAATGAACGAGATGCGTTGGAGTTCAAGGTTTCTCAGTGAGCGCAAACAGGCCAGCCACTACCGCAGGGGCCGGGTGTTTCTGGCCGGGGACGCCGCACATGTCCACTCACCGCTTGGCGGTCAGGGCATGAACACCGGTATCGGGGATGCGATGAACCTGGGATGGAAAATGGCGGCTGCGGTGCGGGGCTCGGCACCGCCGTGGCTGCTGGACGGCTACGGCGGCGAGCGACATCCCGTCGGCGAGTCGGTGCTTCGACTCACCGACGCATTCAACGAACTGGTGCTCGGCCGTTCGCCGGTTCAGCGGTTCGCGCAGAGGGTCGCCGTGGGCGCGTTGACCCGCGTCCCCCGTACGAAACGCTATATCGCCGAACGGCTCAGCGGCATCGGCATCGCTTATCCGCACGCCCAGGGCGAGCATCGAATGGTCGGCCGACGGATGCCGGATTTCGACTGCGGCGGTACACGCATCTACGAACTCCTGCGCGAGCAGAAGTTTGTTCTGGTGACAGCAGCCTCGGTGGACGTGGATATGGCCGGCGTCGTCCGTGCCGTCGGCGCCGGTTCGCGCCTTCCCGACGCGGTTCTGGTGCGCCCGGACGGCTACGTGGCGTGGGCGAGCGACCGGATTCCCGACGCGGCCCAGATGACCGCCGCCGCGCCCCGCTGGCTCGCCTGAGTCGAGGTCAGCAAGGCCTCGCGGTCGTGAAACACACTGTGCTGCTGGCCAAGACCAGCCTTGTGCGCCTTGTCTTGTTGACCCGCTACGTGATTCGCGCCGGCCTGATCGAACCGTGACCGCCTCGGCGGGGCGCCCGTGGGAGCGCGTACCGCACCGGAAGAGCGTGGCCGAGCAGTCCGATGCCAGCGCCGAGGATCGGCCAGATGGGCCAGAAGTACCACGCGCCGGCGGTCAGGGCGACGGCCAACCACACCGTCAGCACGATCGCGACCATGGTCAGGTAACCGGCCAGGTGCACCTGCACACCGCGGCGGGCCATCCTCCTGCGGGCCTCCCGGCGGCGCGGATCGTTGCGCCGTAGGCGCTCGACGGGCAGGTCGGCGGTGAGCCCGTGCAGTTCCTGGCGGGTGGTCGCGGCGAACGCGGCCTGTAACCGGGCCTCGTACTCGGGCATTCCGAGGTAGCCCTGCGTCAGGGCCAGACCGAGCACGTCAGCGGTCTTCTCCCGGTCCGGGTCTCCCGCGCGGACGACGGGTGCGATGGCGGGCATGGCGACCTCCCCTCGATCTTGACAATGGCAAGTTATTCCGAGTGTGCCGATGCAACTAGTCATTGTCAAGATCTACTTCAGCGGGCGGCCGAAAATGCGCGCAGCGACTCCACCTGCGCGGCGTCGAGCGACGGTCGCACCGCCTCGCGGGCGGCCGCGACATCGGCGGCGGTGACGTCGGCGGCATCGATCGAGCGCCGCATCGCGGTCAGCGCGGCCTCCCGCAGCAGCGCGACGCAGTCGGCGGCGCTGTACCCCTCGAGTTCACCGGCCAATGCGTCGAGGTCGACGGCCTGTTCTCCCTCGGAGGCCAGCGGTATCGACTTGCCCGCGGTGCGCAGGATCTCGCGACGGGCATCGGCGTCGGGCGGTTCGACGAACACCAGCTTC
This sequence comes from Mycobacterium sp. 1164985.4, assembly GCF_001668575.1. Lineage (GTDB taxonomy): Bacteria > Actinomycetota > Actinomycetes > Mycobacteriales > Mycobacteriaceae > Mycobacterium. Next base: position 15,708 of record NZ_LZMD01000021.1, on the reverse strand, counting down.
TCCAGCCGGCCGGGGCGCAGCAGCGCCGGGTCGATCAGATCGGGCCGGTTCGTCGCGCCGAGGACCACCACGTCGCGCAGCGGTTCAATGCCGTCGAGCTCGGTGAGCAGCGCCGCGACCACGCGGTCGGTGACCCCGGAGTCGAAGCTCTGACCGCGGCGCGGCGCGAGCGCGTCGATCTCGTCGAGGAACACCAGGGACGGCGCCGAGTCGCGGGCGCGGCGGAACAGTTCGCGCACGGCCTTCTCCGACGAGCCGACCCATTTGTCCATCAGTTCCGCGCCCTTGACCGCGTGCACCGACAACCGTCCCGAACTGGCCAGTGCGCGCACCACGAACGTCTTGCCGCACCCCGGCGGGCCATAGAGCAGTACACCGCGGGGCGGGGCGACGCCGAGCCGGGCGAACGTGTCAGGGTGCTGCAGCGGCCACAGCACCGCCTCGGTGAGTGCCTGCTTCGTGTCGACCATGTCGCCGACATCCTCGAGCGTCACCGACCCGACGGACACCTCCTCGGTGGCCGACCGCGACAGCGGGCGGATCACGGTCGTCGCGCCCAGCAGATCGTCCTGGGTGAGGGCGGGTGGCTCACCGTCGGCGCTGGCCCGCGCCGCGGCCCGCATTGCGGCCTCACGAACCAGCGCGGCGAGGTCGGCGACCACGAATCCCGGTGTGCGATCGGCGATCTCGTTGAGTTTGAGCTCCTTGGCCGGGACGTCGCGCAGCAGTACCTCGAGCAGTTGCTTGCGGATCGCGCCGTCCGGCAGGCTGAGCCCGAGTTCGCGGTCGCACAGATCGGGTGCCCGCAACCGTGCGTCGACGTTGTCGGGCTGTTGCGACGTGGCGACGAAGGCCACACCCCGCGTTTCGACCGCGGTGCGCAGTTCGTTGAGGATCAACGTGGCCACCGGCTCAACCGTGGACGGCAGCAGCGCGTCGACGTCGGTGATCAGCAGCACCCCGCCTCCGTCGCGGACGGTGGCCACCGCCGACGCCACGCTCGCCAGCCGGTCCTCGGCCCGCAGCGAGCCGACCTCCGGCCCGTCGAGCTCGACCAGTCGCCGGTCGGCGCACACCGCGCGCACCAGCGCCGCCTTGCCCACACCGGCGGGCCCGGACACCAGGACCCCCAGATTTGCTGTGGCACCCAGGGTTTCGAGCAGCTCAGGCTGGTCGAGTGCGAGCTTGAGCCATTCGGTGAGGCGCTGCGCCTCGGCCTGCGACCCCTTGAGGTCGTCGATGCCGAGCGCCGGTTGCGATTTCTCCGGCCCGGTCACCACCACCTGACCGGGCGTCGTGTCGGGGGCCGTCGCGATGGAGCCGACGGGAGAACCGTCGCTCCAGCACACCGCCGAATTGGGTTGCACGCTCACGGGTCCGGCGGGATCGGTACCGGTCACCGTCAACAGTTCAGAGGTCCAGGTGATGCCCACCGACGAGGCGAGTGCCGCCGTCGCGCGCGAGGTCGGGATGTCGGGACCCAACTCTCGGGGCAGCAGCGACACCGTGTCACCGACCGTCATCACCTTGCCCAGCAACGCTTGTCGAAGGGTGGCCGGTGAGATGGATTGGCTGGCGAGCCTCGAACCGGTCAGCGTCACCGACCGCGCACCGTAAACGGTCGCCGGGGCGACGAGAACGGTCGTGTCCTCACGCAACCCGGCGTTGGACAGCGTGACGTCGTCGAGCAGCGCGGTGCCCGCCGGTACGCCGTCAGGCGCCGCGCCGACGACGGCGGCGGTGGTGCGCGAACCGGTCAGCGACACCGCATCCCATTCGCGAATGCCCAGCGCGGCAATGGCTTCCGGGTGCAGGCGGACGACGCCCCTGCGTGAATCGAGTGCCGAGGTATTCAGCCGTGCGGTCAGCGTGAGCTGCTGCCGGGGACCCGGTCGGTCGGACTGCAGCTCAGTCATGCCCGGAACCGGGCCTGCGCAACCCGAGCCGCATCACCGATCGGCGGTGTGGTTGGGCCCTGCGGATGGCCCGTCGGGCGGCGCGCTGCTGGCGTGGTTTGTCGTCCCAGACCTCCGGATGCGCGGCGAGGAAGCGGCGGGTGCGGATGGCGAACGGGATGTGTACGACGTAGGCGGCGATGATGATCAGGATCACCAGGTAGCCGTAGAGGATTGCGGCCGCTACGCCGATCGCCACGAGGGCCAGTAGCGGCGCGACCATGTTGGGCGGCACCGAGAACGTGTGGATCTTGCGCATCGGAATCGTGCTGACGACCAGCAGTGAGACGCCGAGCATCCAGATGACCACCGCGGGTTCGGAGGTCCACCAACCTTCGCCGAACTGCATCTTGGCCGCCAGCGGACCGATGGCGCCGATCGCGCCGGCCGGGGCGGGCATGCCCACGAAGTACTTCTTCTCGTAGTCCGGTTTGTCGACGTCGAGCATCGCGTTGAACCGGGCCAGGCGCAGCACGATGCACACCGCGTACACCAGCACGACGATCCACCCGATCTGCGACTGCGACAGCAGAGTGCCGTAGACGATGAACGCGGGCGCGACACCGAAGTTGACCGCGTCGGCGAGCGAATCGATCTCCTCACCCATGCGCGAGGTCGCCTTGAGCGCACGCGCGATGCGACCGTCGAGCGCATCGAGAATCGCGGCAACCGCCAGGAACGCCATCGACTCCGTCGGCCGGTTGTCCAGGGCCATCTTGACCGCGCTCAGGCCGAGACAGATTGCCGCGACGGTCATCGCGCTGGGCAGGATCCGCAGGCTGACGACGGAACGTTTGATGCGGGGCCGGATCATCGCGAAGCCGCCCGGCCGGCGACATCGGGTGCGGGAGCCGCCCGGCCGGCGACATCGGGCCCGATTTCGGCCAATACCGTCTCGCCCGCCACCGCCCGCTGGCCGGTCGTCACCAGGATGTTCGACCCTGCGGGCAGGTAGGTGTCGAGGCGCGAGCCGTAACGGATCAACCCGTAGGTCTGGCTGATCTCCAGCTTGTCGCCGACCTTCGCCTCGCACACGATGCGCCGCGCCACCAGGCCGGCGATCTGCACGGCAATCACCTCGACGCCGTCGGCGGTGCGGATGCGCACGCTGTTGCGCTCGTTGTCCTCGCTGGCGGCTTCCAGTTCGGCCGAACCGAACAGGCCCGGGCGGTGCTCGACGGCGACGACCTCACCGCCTATCGGGGCACGCTGCACATGCGCGTCGAAGATCGACAGGAAGATGCTGATGCGCGGCAACGGCGTTGCGGGCAAACCGAGTTCGGCCGGCGGCAACGCCTCCTCGATGAGGCAGATCAGGCCGTCGGCGGGAGCGACGACGAGGTTGGGGCGGGTCGGCGGCACACGCGGCGGGTGGCGGAAGAACAACGCATTGGCCGCGGCCGACGCCAGGGCGGTGCCACGCACCCACCGGTTGCGGTGCCCGAGCGCGGCCACCGCCAGGCTCGCGCCGACGAACGGCAGTCCGGCGGGGTGCATCGGGGGAATCGTGGTCCGGGCCAGCGCCAGGAGCCGCGCGGGGCCGGATTTCAGGTCGGGGCGTCTGGCCATCGTGCAGCGATTCTACGGGGCGGGTTCAGGTCAGGTCCCACACCTGGACGGGTGACCCGGCCGGCAGCGCGTCGACGTCCTCGGCGATCTCCAACAGGCAGTTCGCCGACGCCAACCAGCGCAAGTGGTGCGATGCAGGGGGCCCGTAGCTGGTCACGGTCCCGGCGTCGGCGTCGAGCACACCCCTGCGGAACTGCCGTTTCCCGCGTGGTGAGGTGAGGTCCTCGGTCAGCTCGGCTGTGCGTCGCGGCCTGCCGGGGTTCGGCAGGCCCATCGCTGCGCGCAGCGGGGCGCGCAGGAACACCTCGAAGGACACCAGCGCGCTGACCGGGTTTCCCGGCAGCGTCACGATCGGGGTTCCGTCGACGACCCCGCAGCCCTGCGGCATACCGGGCTGCATGGCCACCTTGACGAATTCCACGGCTCCCGCGAGTGCGTCCTTGACGACTTCGTAGGCGCCCGCGCTCACCCCACCGGTCGTGATGATCAGGTCGGCGTCCCCGGTGTGTGTCGCGAGGGCCGCGCGGAACGAGTCGACGTCGTCACCGGTCATGGGGGAGGCCACGACGTCGGCGCCGGCGTCGCGCAATGCAGCGGCGAGCATGACTGCGTTCGACTCGTAGATCTGGCCGGGCGCCAGGGGTGTGCCCGGCGCGACCAGTTCGGTGCCGGTCGACATCACCAGCACTCGTTGTCGCGGTATCACCGTCAGCTCAGCGAGCCCCAGGGCGGCGGCCAAACCGAGCGCGGCCGGCGTGACGGTCTGACCCGCGCGCAGCACCGCCGTTCCGGCCGTGACGTCTTCACCGGCGCGCCGTATGTGCTGGCCGCTCTTCGCGGCCGCGCGGATCTCCACGGTGTCGGTCGCCGCGTTCGTCGCCTCCACCGGCACCACCGCCGTCGTGCCGGACGGCAACATCGCCCCGGTCATGATCCGGTGCGCTGTACCGGGTTTCAGCGTCAGAACGTCGGTGCGCCCGGCCGGGATGTCCTCGGAGACGGGCAGGTTGACCGGGCTCTCGGGCGTCGCCGATGCGACGTCGTCGGCGATCACGGCGTAGCCGTCCATCGCCGAGTTGTCGAAACCCGGCAGGGACAACGGCGCGACCACGTCCTCGGCGAGCACGAGTCCAAGAGCGTCGGCGATCTGGACGCCGACGGGCGGGCGGGCGTTGATCAGCGCGGCGACGACGCGCTGGTGCTCATCGACGGTCCGCATCAGACGGGATACGTGACGCCGGTCAGCTCCTCGGACATGGTCCACAATCGGTGCTGAATGTCTTCGTCGTGCGATTGTGCGCTGGAGGCAACGAGTTTCGGATTCCCCGTCACTTCGCCGATCCCGTCGGGCCCGTAGTACTGTCCGCCTTGCACGCCCTGGTCGGTGGCCGCGCGAAGGGTCGGCAGTGCGCCCTTGTCCGGCGGTTGGGCCGCGAACTTCCACACGAAGTCGGGGATGAAAGCGGGCATGTAGCGCATCAGTTCGGTGTCGGAGAGGCCAGGATGCGCGGCGGCCGCGATGGTCGGAGCGCCTTTGGCCGCGAGGCGGCGCTGTAGTTCGTAGGTGAACATCAGGTTGGCCAGCTTCGACTGGCCGTAGGCGCGCACCCGGTTGTATCCGGTCTCGAAATGCGGATCCTCGAAGCGGATTCGGGCCAGGATGCGATGGCCGACGCTGCTGACCGTCACGACGCGTGACCCCTCGACGGTCAGGAGGTTCTCGAGTAGCAGGCCGGTCAGCGCGAAATGGCCGAGATGATTGGTGCCGAACTGCATCTCGAAGCCGTCTTTGGTGGTCTCGCGGTTCGGCACATACATCACGCCGGCATTGTTGATGAGCAGATCGATACGGGGATGCGCGGCGCGCAGTTCGTCGGCGGCCCTGCGGACGCTGCCGAGCGACGACAGGTCGAGTTCGGTCAGACTGACCGCGGCGTTGGGGGTCGACTTCCTGATGCGGTCGACGGCCTCGTTGCCCTTGTCGAGGTTGCGCACCGCGAGCACCACCTGCGCGCCCTTGGCCGCCAAGGCGGCCGCGGTGTCATAGCCGAGCCCGCTGTTCGCTCCGGTCACGATCGCGGTCCGCCCGGACTGGTCGGGTATGTCGGCCGCGGTCCACTTGCTGCCCATGTCGATCAACATACTCAGCGGCCGACCGACTCGCGGTTACCTAGGCTGGACGACTGATGACCGATCTTGTCGACCCCGCGAACAGACCGAGCCGCAAGGCGCCGCTGGTGTGGGCGATCGGCGCGGCGATCCCGTGGTCGATGCTGGCGTTCGCGCAGCTGGTCTGGTTCGCGGTGGATTCGCACCCGTGGTGGGTGCACGCGCTCGCGGCGCTCGGCACGCTGCTCGGCATCGTCCTGTTCGTCGTGGTGGTCCCGTGGTGGAGGTACCGGGTGCACCGGTGGGACGTCGACCCACGCGCGGTGTACACCCGCACCGGCTGGTTGACGCAGGAGCGCCGCATCGCGCCGATCTCGCGCGTGCAGACCGTCGACACCGAGCGCGGACCGCTGGACCGGTTGTTCGGGCTCGCGAACGTCACCGTGACGACCGCGTCGTCGGCGGGCGCGGTGCGCATCATCGCGCTGGACGCCGACGTCGCCGATGCGGTCGTCGCCAGGCTCACCGACATCGCCGCGCTGGGCGCCGAGGACGCGACATGACGAGCGGGACGGGCCCCGGCTGGGGGTATCCACCGCCCGGCCAGATGTGGCAGCGCCTCAGCCCCCGGATGCTGCTGGTGCATCCGGTGCATGAGGTGGTCCGCCAGATCCCCGTCATCGTCGGCACACTGTTGCTCGGCTCGGCGACCGGGAATCCGGTGCTGGCCTTCGCGGCGCTGGGAATCACGGTGGCGTTCGGCCTGGCCCGCTGGTTCACCACGACGTATCGCATCGGGCCGCGCGACGTGCAGTTGCGCACCGGCGTTCTGCAGCGCAAGGAGCTTTCGGTGCCGCGCAACAGGATTCGGTCGGTGTCCACTGACGCCCGCCTGCTGCACCGATTGCTGGGGTTGACGGTGTTGCGGGTCAGCACCGGCCGGGAAGCCAGGGGGGACGCCGCGTTCGCGCTCGACGCCGTACCCAGCGACCAGGTCGGCCCGCTGCGCGCGTTGCTGCTGGCCGAATCCTTGACGGTCGAGGAGGACAAGCCGTCGGCCCCCGGGCGGGTGCTGGCCCGGTGGAGGCCGTCGTGGTTGCGTTACAGCCCCCTGAGTTTCACCGGGCTCGCGATGATCGCCGCCGCTGCGGGAGTGGTGTATCAGGTGGGTGCCGAAAGCGGCGTGCAGGATTCGCGGCTGGCCCAGTCGTGGGTCGAAACGGCAAGGAGCTTCGGCACCGCGGCCAGCATCGCGGCCGGCGTTGTGGTGCTTCTGCTGGCCTCCGTCGTGCTGTCGGTGCTGCAGTCGTTGGTGACCTACGGAAACCTCGAGTTGCGGCGTGACTTCGAGGTGCTGCACCTGCGGTATGGGTTGCTGCGCGTCCGTGAGCACACCTTCGACATGCGCCGCATGCGCGGCGGCACACTTCGGGAACCGTTGCTGGTCCGGCTGTTCGGCGGCGCCCGCCTCGATGCGGTCATGACCGGCGTCGGGGGAGAGGGTGAGTCGTCGTTGTTGTTGCCGCCCTGCCCCAAGCGCACGGCCGACGACGTGTTGACCGATCTGATCGAAAGGCCCGACGCGGTGACGGGTCCGCTTCGTGCGCACGGGGCGGTCGCGAGTCGCAGACGGTGGACGCGGGCGATGGTGATGCCCGCGGTTGCCGCGGTGGTGCTGCTGGCGGCGCCGACGCCGGCATGGGGGTGGGTGCTGTGGGCCGTCATCACCGGTTGCTGCGCAATGCTGGCGGTCGACCGCTCACGGTCGTTGGGACACCGCGTGGGAGACGGGTGGCTGGTCGCGCGCACCGGCAGCCTGCAACGTCGTCGCGACTGCATCGAGGCCACGGGCATCATCGGATGGACGGTGCGCCAGACGTGGATGCAGCGGCGTGCCGGGGTGGCGACGCTGGTTGCCGCGACAGCCGCCGGGGTCAAGCACTATCAGGTGATAGATGTGCCCACCGAGCTGGCGTGGTCGATCGCGGCCGAGGCCTCGCCGTGGGTGGGCGACAATGAGTGGTCGCGGCGGTAGTGGGGCTGCCGGCCTCGCAGCACCCGTCGCATGATCGAGGGCGAGAAGAGTTTCGTCGGCGGGTCCAGCATCCCGAGGACGCGAAGGAACCGGAGCGTGACCGCCTCGTCCGTTTCGCACGCCGTCAATACACGGTCCAGGTACGCGTTGCTAAGCCGTATCGACAGCGGCACAGTCCCCTCGACTTCGGGCAACGCCAGATCCGATCCGACGGCGGTCTGCCAGGCGATGCGGATCGGCTTGACGCTGGATCGGAAGAAGCGGCGGGCCAGATTCCTGTCGCCGCGCTGCAGGCAGTCGCGCAGCACGGTGGCCTCAACGGCCGCAACGGTCATGCCCTGCCCGTAGATTGGATTGAAGCTGCACACCGCGTCGCCGAGCACCAGGAGCCCGTCGGGTAGCCGGCGCAACTTGTCGTAGCGGCGCCAGCGGTTGGACGGCACCCGGTAATTCACCACGGGTCCAAGCGGTTCGGCGTCGGCGAGGGCCGCCAGCACGTTCGGGGGCACGAAATCGGCGACGAAATCACGCATTTCATCGGACGTGTCCGGCACCGGGTGGCCGGCCATGGCCCCGATCGCGAACATCGTCGCGTCGTTCTCGAAGCACGCGGTCGCAAACATCCGGGGCCTACCGTGCTCCGGCATGAGCGCGATGAAGTGTTCCGCGAGCGCGCCGGGCTTGATGCGCACCGGCTGGCAGGCGTAGGCCAATTGCACGACTACTTCGTCCACCGGCGGCCGGTCATAACCCAACTGCTCGAGGAACAGCGGTGTGCGGGAGCCACGCCCGGTCGCGTCGACGACTAGGTCGGCGTCCAGCATCGTCACCTCGCGGGTGTCGCGGTCGATCACGTCGACGCCCGTGATCCGGTTGCGGTCGGGGGTTGCCGCCAGGGAGACCACGTCGTGGCGCTCCACGATCGTCACGTTGGGAATCTCGCGCATGCGCCGCAGCACATGCCAATCCAGAAACGGCCGGCTCTGGAAGTAGAAAGGCATCGAGTCGGGGGACGGGCACCGGCCCGATTGCACGAGTCGATGACCACCGGGCGTGAAGCAGAGCCTGGAGTAATCGCCGTCCCACCTGATGGCACCGTCTTCGACGAGTTCGTCGAGAATGCCCGGCATCAGCTCGTCGAGCACCTGGGCCCCGCGCGCGAGCAGGGCGTGGATCAACCTGCCCTGAGGGACTCCACGCCTCGGCGTGGGTCCGGTCGGCAGCGCGTCCCGCTCCACCACGGTCACGGTCCGGTAGCTGTCTGCGAGCACCCTGGCGGCCAGCATGCCTGCCATGCTCGCGCCGAGAACCACCGCTCGTTCGCCTACGACTGGCATCGTCCACCCCTCACCTCGACATCCGTGGCCGGTATCGGCCCTGGTAAGGGATAGTTTTCGACGGCCGCTCGCGGCGCACTAGCGTAGTCGACTACTCGAATCCACCGAGGCTCCACGATTTGCGCTGGCGCATCCGCCGTTTACTGTCGGGGCCATGTCTATCGGTGGGGTGCTGTTCGACATCGATGGCGTGCTGGTGACCTCGTGGCAGCCCATCGAGGGTGCGGCGCGGACCGTCCGGACGTTGAACGACAACCAGATTGCCTGCGCGTACCTGACCAACACGACGACCAAGACCCGCGTGCAGATCGCCGAACTGCTCACCGAGGCGGGTATGTCGGTCCGGCCTGACGAGGTCATCACCGCCGCGGTGCTGACCGCGCAGTACGTCCGCGACCGGTATCCGGACGCGCGCTGCTTTCTGGTCAACAACGGGCAGATCGCCGAGGACATGCCGGGCATCGACATCGTCTACTCCCACGAGTTCAGCGGTCCGCGCGCGCCGGAGGCCCCGGACGTCGTCCTGCTCGGGGGTGCTGGCCCGGAGTACAGCCACCTGACGTTGTCGTGGGTCTACGACTGGATGGCGCAGGGCGTGCCTGTGGTCGCGATGCACCGCAGCACCGCATGGACGACGACCGACGGGTTGCGCGTGGACACCGGCATGTACCTGATCGGTATGGAGGAGACCTCCGGACGGAAGGCGACGGCGGTCGGTAAGCCCGCACCCGAGGGTTTCCTGGCCGCGGCGAGCCGCCTCGGTGTCGAACCCGACGAGATGTACATGGTCGGCGACGACCTCAACAACGATGTGCTGGCGGCGCAGGTGGTCGGTATGACCGGCGTGTTGGTGCGCACCGGCAAATTCCGACAGGATACGTTGGACCGTTGGGCGGCAGACGAATTCGCGATGCAGCCAAACCACGTCATCGACTCGGTGGCGGATTTGCCACGACTGCTCGAACTGTAGGGGAATCGATGTGGGAGCGGTTGCAGCACATGTTGCTGCAGCGGGGGATCAACACCTACCTGGAGGTGGTGTTGTGGATCCTTCTGATCTACACCGTGATCGGTGTGGTGTACGCGGCGTTCCACATCGAGCTGATCGGACAGCTGGAGGCGGCGCTGTCGGGCGACTTCACCATCTTCGCCAACATCGCGGCCCTGGTCGTCACGGTTGGTCTGTGGCCGCTCCTGCTGATCAGCTCGATGGCGTGCGGGGTGGCCGGCTGCGGAGTGTTTTAGCGATGACTTTCCGCGGTCGCCGCGGTCTGTATCGACATGACCGAACAACGCATACACGCCACCACAACCGTCAACGCCCCGATCGAGACCGTCTTCGAGGTACTCGCCGACCCGTCGACGCACCATGCGATCGACGGCACCGGATGGGTGCGCGAACCGCTTGACGGAAAGCCGCTGACCGAGATCGGCCAGGTCTTCCTGATGGGCATGTACCACGACAACCATCCGGAGAAGTACTACGAGATGGCCAACCGCATCGAGGTGTTCGACCCGCCGCGTGCCATCGCGTGGCAGCCGGGCCAGGGCCCTGAGCAGCGGGGCTATCTGATGAACGGCACTGAACTCCAATGGGGCGGCTGGATCTGGCGGTACGACCTCGACGCGTCCGGGCCTGGACAAACCGCGGTCACGTTGACCTACGACTGGTCGAACGTGGCGCCGCACATGCGCGACATCGAGTTTCCGCCCTTCGAGCCCCAGCACCTCGACAACTCGCTGAAGAACCTCGCCACCCTCGCCGAGGAGCGCGGCGCTGCAGGCGGCTAGGCCTGTAGCTTGCGGACGGCCTCGATGCGGGCTCGCAGCTGATCCGTCGTGGCTGCCGCGACGGCCGGCCCACCGCAGATCCGGCGCAGCTCCTTGTGGATCCACCCGTGGGGCTTGCCGGTGCGGTGGTGCGCGATGGACACCAACGTGTTGAGTTCCTTGCGCAGCTCGCGCAGTTGGCCGTGTGTCGAGACGCGGGGGACCTCGCCCGAGGCGGTCTGGCGGGTCAATTGCTCTTCCTGCCTGCGCCGCAACAGGTCCCGCATCTGATCGGGGGCGAGCAGGCCGGGGATGCCGAGATAATCGGCCTCGTCCTCGCTGCCGACGGCCGCCGCAGTGCCGAACGAGGAGCCGTCGAAGATCACCTGGTCGAGTTCGGCGTCGGCGCCCAACATCTCGAAACCGTTGTCCAGCTCGGCCGATTCGTCCTTTTTCTTGTTGGCGTCGTCGAGCGCCGCGTCGTCCTGGGACTCGCGGTGCGGCTTGCCGAGCACGTGGTCGCGCTGGGCCTCCATCTCGCTGGCCAGGTCGAGCAGCGACGGCACGGACGGCAGGAAGATGCTCGCGGTCTCACCGGGCCGACGGGACCGGACGTAGCGGCCGATCGCCTGCGCGAAGAACAGCGGGGTGGACGCCGAAGTCGCGTACACCCCGACGGCCAGGCGCGGCACGTCGACGCCCTCGGAGACCATGCGCACCGCGACCAGCCAACGAGACGTGCCGGCCGCGTATTCGGCGATGCGGTCCGACGATCCGGGGTCGTCGGACAGGACGAGCGTCGGTGTCTCCCCGGTCAGCGTCGTCAACACCTTGGCGTAGGCACGCGCCGCCTTCTGGTCCGATGCGATCACCATCGCGCCCGCATCGGGTACGCCGCCGTTGCGCAACTGGGAGAGCCGGGTGTCGGCGGCCTGCAGCACCGCCGGTATCCACTCGCCGTTCGGGTTGAGCACTGTGCGCCACGCCCGCGCGGTCTGCTCGGCGTTGAGCGGTTCACCGAGCCGCGCGGAGTACACAACATCGTCGCTGCCGGCGCGCTCACGCCACCGCGCCTCCCCGGAGTAGGCCATGAACACCACCGGCCGCACCACCCCGTCGGCGAGCGCGTCGGCGTAGCCGTAGACGTGGTCGGCGCGTGAGCGCAACACCCCCTCGCCGTCGGGTTCGTAGGTGACGAACGGGATGGGGCTGTCGTCGCTGCGGAACGGCGTGCCGGTCAGCGCCAGCCGGCGGGTGGCGTCGTTGAACGCCTCGCGCATCGCCTCGCCCCAGCTCTTCGCGTCGCCACCGTGGTGGATCTCGTCGAAGATGACCAGGGTGCGGTGGTTCTCGGTGCGCACACGGTGTCGGGTCGGGTGGCTGGCCACCTGGGCGTAGGTGACCACGACGCCGTGGTACTCCGACGAGTGGTGTGCGGCGCTATTGGAGAACTTCGGGTCCAGCGACAGGCCGAGTCTCGCGGCGGCCAGCGCCCACTGGATCTTGAGGTGTTCGGTCGGTACGACGACGGTGATGCGCTCGACGGTCCCGTCGGCCAGCAGCTCGCCGGCCACGCGCAGGGCAAACGTCGTCTTACCCGCCCCGGGGGTGGCGACAGCGAGAAAGTCACGCGGTTTGGCGCCAAGATACCGCACCAAAGCCCGACGCTGCCAGCCTCGCAAAGCCTGGGTGTCGGGCGCTGTGTCTGCCCGCACCCAAAGACTCCTCACTGATCGGACAGCAGCCTAGCGCAACGGATTACGGCTGCGCATCTTCGCTTGGCGTGTCGCTGGACGGCCGGTGTGTCGGGGTTGCCTACGGGTCCGATGCGCACCGGAGCGTCGAGCGGCCGACGGCACTCGATGGCTCGCTGGAGGAGTGCACGCAGCAAACACGATGCTTGTCCGGGCGCGACATGGGTACTCTCCGCCAACCATGTCGGCAACCCCCACTCCCCCCAGCGACGACATCGACCCGTGCGTCCGTGTCTTCGGTACCCGCGTACACAACCTACGGGGCGTCGGCGTCGCCGCGCCGCGCGACGCGCTGGTGGCCTTCACGGGCATCTCCGGATCCGGCAAATCGTCGCTGGCGTTCGGCACCATCTACGCCGAGGCGCAGCGCAGGTACTTCGAGTCGGTCGCCCCGTACGCGCGGCGCCTGCTCCTGCCCACCGGTGCGCCCAAGGTCGACGACATCACCGGGCTGCCGCCTGCCGTCGCGCTGCAGCAGCGCCGAGGGACGGCGACGTCGCGGTCCACGGTCGGCACCGTCACGACCCTGTCCAACCTGCTGAGGATGTTGTTCTCCCGCGCCGGGACCTACCCGCGCGGCGCCACCGAACGACTCGACTCCGACGCGTTCTCCCCGAACACCGCCGTCGGCGCGTGTCCCAAGTGTCACGGTCTCGGCCGGCTCCACGAGGTGACCGAGCAGTCGCTCGTGCCGGACCCCTCGTTGACCATCCGCGAGGGCGCCGTCGCGGCGTGGCCCGGCGCATGGCAGGGCCAGAACCTGCGTGACATCCTCATCACGCTGGGGTTCGACATCGACAAGCCATGGCGCAAACTGCCGAAACGCCAACGTGATTGGATCCTGTTCACCGACGAGCAGCCCACCGTCGAGATCGATCCGAGCCAGCACCCGGTCACCGCGGAGTACTACTACAACGGGACCTTCTCGAGTGCGGAACGCCACGTCAGACACACGCTGGCGAACTCGCAGAGCGCGATGATGCGCCGCCGCGTCCTGCAATACGTCGACAGCGTCGAGTGTGAAGTGTGCCACGGATCGGGGCTGCGGCCCGAGGCGCTGAAGGTGACCTTTGCGGGTCGCAGCATCGCTGACTACGTTGCGATGCCGCTGGCCGAACTCGCTGACGCGCTCCGACCGACCGCGTCGCGCACGGATGCCGCGCCGGCGTTCGAGTCGACAGCGTCCGGTGAGCACACCGAGGTCGCCACGATGATCGCCGCCGATCTGGTCGCCCGCATCCAGGTGCTCATCGACCTCGGGCTGGGTTATCTGACGCTGAACCGTCGCACCCCGACCGTGTCACCTGGTGAGCTGCAGCGACTGCGCCTTGCCACGCAACTGCGGGCCGGACTGTTCGGGGTGCTCTACGTGTTGGACGAGCCGTCGGCCGGCCTGCACCCCGCTGATGCGGAGCCGCTGCTCGATGTGCTGGATAGGCTTCGGCGAGCGGGAAATTCGCTGTTCATCGTCGAACACGACATGGACGTCGTGCGCCGGGCCGACTGGATCGTCGACGTGGGACCCGGCGCTGGTGAGTTCGGCGGGCGCGTGCTCTACAGCGGTCCCGTCGACGGCCTGGAGGACGTCGACGAGTCGATCACCCGGCGCTACCTGTTCGGCGACGAGGCGGCCGAACCGCGGACACCGCGCGAACCGTCATCGCGGCTGCGACTGCGCGGCATCTGTTTTCACAATCTGCGCGACGTGGATGTCGACGTGCCGCTGGGCGTCTACACCGCGGTCACCGGCGTTTCCGGATCGGGCAAGTCGACGCTCGTTGTGAAGGTACTCGGGGATGTGGTGAATCGTCATCTGGGCCGCGCGGTGGGCCTGGCCGAAAGCGACGGCGACAGCGACGATTCCGACGCCGAGATCGTCGACCTGGATCACGACGCCAGCATCGGGGTGACCGCCGAGGGCGTGGAGGTGATCGACCGGCTGGTCGCCGTCGACCAGCGACCGATCGGGCGCACCCCGCGCTCGACGCTGGCGACCTACACCGGCCTGTTCGACGCCGTGCGACGGGAATTCGCCGCGACGCCGGCGGCGCGTCGCCGCGGCTGGACGGCTGGCCGGTTCTCGTTCAACGTCGCCGAGGGCCGATGCGAGACCTGTCAGGGCGAGGGCTTCGTATCGGTCGAATTGCTGTTTCTGCCAGGCACTTACGCCACCTGCCCGACCTGCGGAGGCGCCCGCTACAACGAGGCCACGCTGCGGGTGCGCTACCGCGACCACACCATCGCCGACGTCCTGGCGATGACCGTCGACGAAGCCTCACAGTTCCTCGAGGACATCCCCGGTGCGTCCCGGAGCCTGGCGACGCTGCGGGAGGTAGGGCTCGGTTATCTGCGTCTGGGGCAGCCGGCCACCGAACTCTCCGGCGGGGAAGCCCAACGCATCAAGCTGGCTTCGGAACTGCAGCGATCCCGGCGTGGTCGCACGCTCTATGTACTCGACGAGCCGACGACGGGTCTGCATCCGGCGGATGTGGACCTGCTCGACGCGCAACTGCATCGCCTCGTCGACGCGGGTAACACGGTGGTGGTGGCCGAACACGACATGCGGATGGTCGTCGGGGCGGACTGGGTGATCGACCTCGGACCGGGTGCGGGCCATGACGGCGGCTGCATCGTCGCGGCGGGCACACCGCAGGAGGTGAGTCAGGCCAAGGGCAGCCGCACGGCGCCGTACCTGGCCGCGCGGCTGGTCACTCGATGAAGAAATTGTCGTTGCGGATGAACCACTCTCGGCGCTCTTCGTCGGTGAGGTCGCCGAGGCCATCGAACCAGTCGGCGCCGTCGTAGAGCCGCACCGTTCCCGACAGCACGAAGAAGGCCTCGGAGATCGCGCGGTGAAAGTGTGGTCCCGGCCCACCGCCGTTCGGTGCGATATCGACGCGATACAGCCCGTAGTCGCCGCCGGTCGCTTTCTGGTCGGCGAGATAGTGGTACTTCACGAGCCCGAACGAGTCGTAGTCGGCCGGTTCCGTGCCGCGTCGCACCCAGCCGCTGACCTCCGCTTCGGGCGCTGTTTAGCGCGGAGGTGGGTAGGGCGGCACCTGCCGGGGATCGACGAGTGACATCAGCGCCAGCTTGCCATAGTTCGTGCCCACGGGCCTGCGATTCCGCCCCCTCGCGAAGCGGGGGCAGGAACCGAAACCGTGGGCACGAACTATGGC
>NZ_LZMD01000020.1 GCF_001668575.1 Mycobacterium sp. 1164985.4 | reverse complement strand
GACTCGCACGCCCAGTTGAGCTCGGTGCCCCACTTCTTCTCCGACACGGCCAGCTGCGCGGTCAGGCCCTCGCGCTGACCGGGCTGCATCGGCTCCAGCGCCACCCTCTGCACCGACGGCGTGCGCGGGAACACCGTCGCACCGACGACGCCGCCGACGATCGCGAGGGCCGCCGCGACGGCCACCGTCGCGGCGAGCATCGTGCGGCGCGACCGCCGCTGACGCCTCGCCGCGACCTGGCCCAGCGATGCGACGTCGGAATCGGCGGGCGCCTCGCCCAGATCGGACAGCGCGAGGGCCTGACCGCGCAGCTGGCCGTGTCGGAGAAGAAGTGGGGCACCGAGCTCAACTGGGCGTGCGAGTACACCAAGGAGTGGGCCCGCGACGTCGAGAGCTACGACATCGTGGTGACGACGCGCGACGGCGCGCAGAGGGCCGTCGGTTCGTGGCGTCCGGCGGGGAACGAGGCGACGGGGCTGTCCGCGGCGACGAGCATTCCGACCTCGGAGATCCGCAGCATCGACATCCGGGTGTCGGGCAGCGACGAACCGCTGGCCATCCGCAACCTGTGACGGCGTCGACACGGCGACACTGCGGCGCGATTTGACGTCGCGGCAAGCCGTTTGGGCGTGACCGGCACCACGAGCCCACCGCCTGCGTAGGTCCCACAAATGAGCGCCGTTATGCCAGTATGGCCGCCATGGCGTGTGGCTTCTTAGGCAAGGCTATCCAGAGTTCAGGGCAACGCTGACGTGACCGATACCGCCTCACCCGACGATTCCGCACGCCCCGAACCGATCGCGATCATCGGGATCGGTTGCCGCGTGGCCGGTGCGATCGGCACGCCGGAACAGTTCTGGAACTTCCTCCTCGACGGCGGCAGCGATGTTCGAGAGGTTCCCGCCGAACGCTGGGAACCGTACCTGCAGCGCGACCCGCGCAACGCCGCAGTGCTCAAGGACGTCACGCGGTTCGGAACGTTCCTCGACGACCTGCCCGGGTTCGACGCGGAGTTCTTCGGCGTTTCACCTCGCGAGGCCGAGCTGATGGATCCGCAGCAGCGGCTGGCGCTCGAGGTCAGCTGGGAGGCGCTCGAACACGCCGGCGTCCCGCCGAAGTCGTTGGCGGGCACCGACACCGCGGTGCTGATGGGCGTCAACTCCGACGACTACGGCAAGCTCATCATGGAGGACCTGCCCGGCATCGAGGCGTGGACGGGGATCGGCACGTCGCTCTGCGGGATCGCCAACCGCGTCTCGCATCTGCTCGACCTGCGAGGGCCCAGCGTCGCCCTCGACGCGGCGTGTGCGGCCTCGCTGGTCGCCGTGCATCAGGCGTGCCAGATGCTCAACGCGGGTGAGACGTCGCTGGCGCTGGCCGGCGGTGTCAGCGCGCTGATCGGCCCCGGCCTGACCCGCGTGCTCGACGTGGCGGGCGCGACGGCGCCCGACGGCCGGTGCAAGACCTTCGATGCCGCCGCCGACGGCTACGGACGCGGCGAAGGCGCAGGTGTGGTGGTGCTCAAACGGCTCGCCGACGCGCTGCGCGACGGGGACCACGTGTACGCCGTCGTGCGCGGCGGCGCGGTGGCGCAGGACGGGCGCACCGTCGGCATCATGTCGCCCAACGGCGACGCGCAAGCCGACATGTTCCGCCGCGCATGTCGATCCGCGGGCGTCGAACCCGCAAGCGTCGGCTTCATCGAGGCGCACGGAACCGGTACACCGTCGGGTGACCCCACTGAGGTGCGGGCCCTCGCATCGGTCTACGGCGCCGACCGGCCGGTCGACGCGCCGTGCCGCATCGGATCGGTGAAGCCCAATGTCGGCCACCTCGAGGGTGGTGCCGGCGTGGTCGGGCTCATCAAGGCCGCGCTGGCGCTGCACCACCGGACCATCCCGCCGACGGCGGGCCTGACCTCGTTGACCCCTGCTGTCGACTGGGCCAACAGCGGGCTGCGGGTCCCGACGCAGGTCGAACCGTGGGACGGCGAGGCCACACCGCGGCGCGCCGCGGTGTGCAGCTACGGCTACGGCGGCACCATCGCCCACGTGCTGCTCGAAGAAGCACCGACTGCTTTCACGAGCGATCAAGCGCGGCAGCGTCTTCCGTCGATCATCCCGGTCTCGGCGCGCAACGTCGCGCGGCTGCGTACGCAGGCACGCGTGCTCGCCGAACACCTTCGGGACCACCCGGCGCCGATCGAGCACGTGGCGGCGACGCTGTGGACGCGGCGCTCGCACGAATCGGCCAGGGCCGCGGTGGTCGCCGACGACACCGATGGCGTGGCGGCCGCGTTGACCGCGCTGGCCGAGGACGTCCCGGACCCGTCCGTGGTGACCGGCACGGTGCTGCTGGCCGCCACGAACGGCGCGGTCTGGGTGTTCTCCGGTCACGGCTCCCATTGGGCCGGTATGGGGCGCGAACTGCTCGCCAGTGCACCGGAATTCGCCACCGTGATCGACGAGATCGATCCCGTGTTCACCGCAGAGCTCGGTTTCTCCGCGCGCCAGGCGCTGAGCACCGGTGAGCTCGGCGGCACCGACCAGGTGCAGGCGTTGACGTTCGCGATGCAGGTGGGTCTGGCCGCGGTGCTGCGCGCGCGCGGCGTCACGCCCGCCGCAGTCATCGGGCATTCGGTCGGCGAGGTCGCCGCATGCGTCACCGCGGGCGTATTCGACCTGACAGTGGGCGCCGCCGTGGCGTGCTTTCGCGCCCGCGGCTTCCGATCGGTCATGGGCAAGGGCGCGATGGCGCTCGTGCGGCTGCCGTTCGTCGAAGCCGAGCGACGACTCGACGGACGGACCGACGTGGTGGCGGCGATCAGCGCATCGCCCGAGTCGACGGTGATCTCCGGCACGGTGACCGCGATCGACGACATCAGCCGGCAGTGGACCGACCAGGGCATGATGGTGCGCCGCGTCAACACCGATGTTGCCTTCCACAGCCCGGCGATGGACGCGCTCACCGGAGAGCTCGGTCGCCTCACCGCGCAACTGCCGCCGTCCCGGGCACCCGAAACCCCGCTCTACACAACGGCATTGACCGATCCGCGCTCGACGGCGCCACGCGATCAGCGCTACTGGGTGGCGAACCTGCGTGACCGGGTGCGGTTCTCCGAGGCCGTCTCGGCCGCGATCGAGGACGGGCACCGGCTGTTCCTCGAGGTATCGGCGCACCCGGTGGTCGCGCACTCGATTGTCGAGACGCTCACGACGACCGGCGTCGACCAGCACGCCGTCGTCCCACTGTTGCGTCGCGAACGCCCCCAGATGCACTCGGTGGCAACGGCGGTCGCCGCCCTGCACTGCCACGGCGCGCCGGTCGAGCACCAACTGTCGACCACGCCGTGGGCGGCCGACCTGCCGGTCACGCAGTGGCATCACCGCCGTTTCTGGCGCACGCCCACCCCGCCACCCGGCGGCCGCGGCGTGCACGACGTCGCCACCCACACCCTGCTCGGCGGCCGGATCGAGGTGACCGGTGCGGTGGCCGCCAAGATGTGGCAGACGCGCATCGACCTCGACACCCGTCCGTATCCGGGCGACCACCCGGTGAAAGGCACCGAGATCGTGCCCGCCGCCGTCATCGTCAACACCTTCCTTGGCGCGGCCGACGAGCTCGACTCGCCCTGTGATCGCACAGGCAGGGACCTCGTCGACGTCCGGTTGCGCACCCCCGTGGCGCCGGGGCGGGCCCGCGACGTCCAGGTGGTTCTGCAGGACCGCGGGCTGACGCTGGCCACGCGCCTCGTCGACGGCGACGAGGACGCCGACGACGGCGGCTGGCTGACCCACAGCAGCGCGGTGGTCGCCGCCGACGACGACATCGAAGACCTCCTTGGCGGGGTACTCGACGAATCGGCCGCGCGCGACGCGTGTCCCGAGCCTCTGCCGTCGGGTCATGTGGTGGACACGCTTGCGACGCTCGGCGTGGCCGCGATGGGATTCGATTGGGAGATTCTGGAATTGCGCGGAGGCGACGGCGAGCTGGTCGCCAGGGTCGCCGCCCACGGCGACCGCTCGACGCCCGACACCTGGGCGTCGCTGCTGGACGCGGCGACGTCGGCGGCCTCCACGGTGTTCGACGGGCCGCCGCGGCTGCGGATGCCTGCCCATATCGACCGCGTTCAGGTGCACGGCCGCCCGCCCGCGGTGGCGTTGCTGCACGTTCGGCGCAGGCCCGGGACCACCACGACCGACGTCGTGCTCGCCGAGGAGTCCGGCAAGGTCCTCGCCGCGCTGATGGGCATGTCTTTCGAACAACTCGAAAGCCCTTCCGGCAGCGACGTTTCCCGGATGCTGCACCGTCTGTCATGGCAGCCGGTGCCGTGGCAGGTAGACGGCCGGCCCGGGGTGGTCGCGATCGTCGGCGGGGACGACGCCGCCCGCAAGTTCGTGGCGCGTGACCTGTCGGCGGCCGCGGTGCCATATGCGTTCTACCGCGATGCCACCGAACTTTGCTCTGCCGCAACGTCGTTGGATCGCGACAGCGTGGTGTTGGTGCTCCCGGACCAGCACGACACACCGGAGCGGTCGGTGGCCGTCGTGACCCAAACGTTGCGCGGGCTACTCGAACAGGGCACCAAGGCGCGGATGTGGGTGCTCACGCAGGGCGTGCACGAGGGCGCGAACGTGATGCACGCCCCGCTGTGGGGGCTGGCCAGAGTCGCCGCGGCCGAACACCCGGAGACCTTCGGCGGAGTGCTCGACATCGCTTCCGCCGAACTGCCGGTCGGCGTCCTCGCCTCGGTACAGAGCCATCCGGTCGTGGTGTTCCGCGACGGTGCCGCTCGGTCGGCGCGGCTCGCTCCCGCGGGGCGGGGGTCGGGGACGCCGATGCAGTGTTCGGCCGGCGGCACGTACGTCATCACCGGCGGCACCGGCGCCCTGGGCCTGCGGATGGCGCAGCGGCTGGCCGACATCGGCGCGCGGCGGCTGGTGCTGCTCTCACGCACTGGGATGCCCGATCGTTCTGTGTGGCAATCGGATTCGGATCTGGTCCACACCGTCACGACGCTCGAGGAACGCGGTGTGTCCGTGCGTGCCGTGGCGCTGGACATCGCCGCACCCGGGGCGGCCGACGAGCTGCGCGCCGCGCTGCGCGACCTGCCCCCGGTGCGCGGAGTGATCCACGCGGCAGGCGTCGAAGCCGGCGCTCTGCTGGTCAACACGACGCCCGAGGATTTCACCGCGGCGATGCGTCCCAAGGTCGACGGCACACTGACCCTGCACGAAGTGTTTCCGCCCGAACAACTGGACTGGCTGGTGCTGTTCTCGTCGTGCGGTTACCTCGCCGGCTTCCCCGGCCAGGGCGCCTACGCGTGCGCGAACTCGTTCCTCGACGGAATGGCACGACACCGCCGGTCTCTCGGTGACCGCACCGTCGCCGTTGCCTGGACCGCGTGGCGTGGCCTGGGCATGGGCTCGACATCTGGCTTCGTCGCGGCCCAACTCGACGCGCTGGGGATGGACACCATCGGCGCGGACGAAGCGATGCGGGCGCTCGACCTCGCGATGCGCAATGACGACCCGAACATCGTTGTGCTGCCGCTGCTTCCGGCGGCCGCGTCGGTGCCGATGCTGGCCGACGCTGCACCGACGGAGTCCGAGGGTGCGAGCGAGGACATGCCGCACGTGAGCCTGGTCGACGCCGATCCGGAGCGCATCGCCGCGGTTGTCACCGCCGCCGTGGCCGCCCAGCTGGGGGTGGCCGAGGCCGACGTCGACACGAGCCTGCCGCTGGTGGAGACCGGCGTCGACTCGATCATGACGGTCGGGCTGCTCAAGCAGTTGGAGAGGCAGACCGGACTGTCGTTGCCGCCGACCCTGTTGTGGGAATATCCCACCGCGGCGGCGGTTTCCGAACGACTCGTCGAACTGCTCGACGCTCCGGAAACCGCGGACAAGGTCGAGGTGTCCTGAGCGGCCGAAGGGCGGCTCAGGATGTCAGCTGCGCGACGACCGTCTTCTTGTCCACCTTGCCCACCGCCGTCTTGGGTAGCGTCGGTAACGGCGCCAGCACGTCGGGCCTGCAGTGCGCCGAGACGCCGCGCTCGTCGAGGAATCGGTTGAGTTCGGCCAGCGAGATCGGCGAGCCCTTGAACACCACTGCGGCGCAGATCTTCTCGCCGAGGAATTCGTCCGGAAGTGCGACCGCCGCGGCGGCGTAGATCGCCGGATGGGCGAACAGATGCTCCTCGAGGTCCGACGCTGACACCGTCTCACCACCGCGGTGGATGACGTCCTTGATGCGCCCGGTCACCTCGACATAGCCGGCCCGCGGGCCGTCGGCGAAGATACGCACGCGGTCGCCGCTGCGATAGAAACCGTCGGGGGTGAATGAGCGCGCGTTCGCCTCGTCGGCGCGGTAATAGCCGTTGAGCGTGTAGGGGCCGCGCACCAGCAGTTCGCCCTCCTCGCCGGGTCCCACCTGTGCGCCGGACTCGTCGACGACCCGCATCTCGTCGTGCGGTGACATCGGCCTGCCCTGGGTGTTGACGACGACATCGACGGGATCGCCAGGGCGGGTGAAGTTCAGCATGCCCTCGGCCATGCCGAAGATCTGCTGCAGCCCCGGGGTGAGACCGCACCGGATGTACTCGGCCTCCTGCGGCGTCATCCGCGAACCGCCGACCTGAACGAGTCGCAGCGACGTCGGCAGCACCGGTTCCCATTCGCACGCCTGGGTCCAGACCTTGGCCAGCGCGTTGACCAGCGCCGTGACCGTGACCTTGTGCCGGTCGATCAACGCGAACGCGGCCTCGGGGCTGGCGTCGGTGGTGAAAACCGATGTGGCGCCGACGGTCATCGACCCCAGCAGTCCCGGGCAGGCCAGCGGGAAGTTGTGGCCGGCGGGCAACACGACGAGATACACGTCGTCGCCGGTGAGGTGACACTCGCGGGCGCTGGTCCTGGCGGTGTAGAGGTAGTCGTTGTGGGTGCGGGCGATGAGCTTCGGCAGGCCCGTGGTGCCGCCGGACACGAGGAGGAGTGCAGGCGCATCGGGGTCGACGGGCGGGCGCTCGGTGCGCGGACCGTCGAAAGATGCCAGCGCTGACCAGGATTCGAACCGTCCCGGCTCACCGTGGACGAACACGTGTTGAATCGCGGGGTTGTCCCTGGCCAGTTCGTCGGCCAGCTCGCGGTAATCGAAGCCGCCGACCGCATCGGGCACGATCAAGCCCACCGCGCCACTGACCGCGGCGAAGTGGTTCAGTTCCGCCGACCGGTGGCCCGGCAGGCACATGACGGGGACGACGCCGGCGCGTAGCACCCCGAACAGCGCCACGGCGAACTCGCAGGTGTTCGGCAGTTGCAGCAGCACGCGGTCACCGGGGGCGATGCCGCGGTCGGCCAGCGCGGCCGCGATCCGATCGGCACGGGCGTCCAGTTCGGCGAACGAGTAGCTGACGCCGTCGTCGATCACCGCGGTCCGGTCGGGCCACGCCGCGACCGCGTCGGTCAGGATCGAGTCGAGCGGTTCGTCGGTCCAGTAGCCCGCGCGCCGGTACTCGTCGGCGCGCTCGGCGGGAAACGGTACGAAACCGGCCGTGAGGTCGCCGAATCCGGTGTTGTCGAGCGGCTGTTCTGCGGTTGGGCGCTGCTCAAAACCGGTGCTCATGAAGGATGCGACCTCGTGGGGTAGGTGTGTTCGGTGCGTCGAATATAAGGTAGCGTGCCCCGGGTTAGTTAGGGCAGCCTGTACTAATCTGGAGGGCACGCGTGGGTGTGGGTGAGACGGGTTCGTCGACGGAGCGCACGACCGATCGCACCGTGCGCGAGGAGGTCGCTGAACTCCTCGGCGTGAATCCCGACGACGTCGACCCGAACGCCGACCTGATCGCCTCCGGCCTCGACTCGATCCGCATGATGTCGCTGTCGGGCCGCTGGCGGAAACAGGGCATCGACGTCAACTTCGCCGCACTCGCGGAGAACCCCACGGTGTCCGCGTGGTCGGCGCTGGTGGCCGACCGGACCCGCGAGGACGCCGCCGAGCCGGCCGCCGAACCTGCCGCGACGGGCGGCGAGAACGAACCATTCTCGCTCGCGCCGATGCAGCATGCGATGTGGTTGGGCCGCAACGACGATCAGCAACTCGGCGGCGTGGCCGCCCACCTGTACGTAGAGTTCGACGGCGCCGGCGTGGATCCGGAACGGCTGCAGAGTGCGGCGACGAAACTGGTTGCGCGCCATCCGATGTTGCGCGTCGAAATCCTCCCCGACGGCACACAGCGCATCGGGGACCGGGGCCTGCCCGTGACGATCTACGACCTGCGCGAGTTGGACGAAGCGGCTGCCGAGCAGCGCCTCGAGACCATCCGGCACGAGAAGTCGCATCAGATCCTCGACGGTGACGTGCTCGAGCTGAGTCTGTCACTGCGCCCCGATGGGCGCACCCGGCTGCATGTCGACATGGACATGAACGCCGCCGACGCGGTGAGCTATCGCAAGTTCATGGCCGACCTCGCGGTGTTCTACCGCGGCGGTGAGCTTCCCGACCTCGGATACAGCTACCGCGAATACCGGGCCGCGCTGACCGCGTCGAACCCCGGCCCGTCCGACGAGGACGTGCGATGGTGGTCCGAGCGCATCCCGGAACTACCTGAAGCGCCCGCACTGCCGCTGGTGCCGCCCGCCGAACAGGCCGACCCCCGGCGCAGCGTCCGGCTGTGGCACATCTTCGACGTCGCAACCCGAGACGCCCTGTTCGCCGCCGCGCACCGCCGCGGCATCACGCCGGCGATGGCCGTCGCGGCGTCGTATTCCCATGCGCTGGCGCGGTGGTCGAGCAATTCGCGGTTCCTGCTCAACCTGCCGATGTTCGGTCGCGAGCCGTTCCACCCCGACGTCGAGAAGCTCGTGGGCTGCTTCACGTCCTCGTTGATGCTCGATATCGACCTCACCGAAGCACGCACACCCGCGGAGCGGGCGCGCGCCGTACAGGAGACCCTGCATCACACCGCTCGGCACTCGAGCTACTCCGGTCTGTCGGTGCTGAGGGACCTCGGACGGCACCGCGGCAACCAGGTGCTCGCGCCGATCGTCTACACCAGCGCGCTGGGCCTCGGCGATCTGTTCGCAGGTGAGGTGACCGACCAGTTCGGTGCTCCCGTGTGGACGATTTCGCAAGGGCCACAGGTGCTCATCGATGCGCAGGCGACCCCGCTGGCCGACGGCCTGATGATCAACTGGGACGTGCGCGTCGACGCATTCCGTCCTGGTGTGGCCGACGCGATGTTCGCCTATCACCTCGCCGAACTCACCCGGCTCGCGACCGATGACACCGCATGGGACGCACTCGATCCGCCCGCGGTGACCGAGGCGCAACGAGCCGTGCGCCAAGCGGTGAACGGCACCACGGCCCCGCCGAGCGGCGAGGCGATCCACGACGGGTTCTTCCGCAACGCCCTCGACAGTCCCGGCGCACCGGCGGTCGTCAGCCGTGACGGCGACCTGAGCTACGGCGAACTGCGCACCCGCGCGCTGAGCGTCGCCGCGACGTTGCGCGCCAACGGTGTTCGCCCGGGTGACCTCGTCGGCCTGGTTGGACCCAAGTGCGCCGAGCAGATCCCCGCGGTGCTCGGCATTCTCGCGGCGGGCGCGGCCTACCTCCCGATCGGCGCGGACCAGCCCGCCGAGCGCAGCGCGCGGATCCTCGAGTCGAGCGGGGTCGCCGCGGTACTCGTCTGCGGTGGCGCCGAGGCGAGTTGCACCGGCGTGCCGGTCGCCACGGTCGCCGACGCGGCCGCCCGCGACGCCGACGCACAACCCGCCGAAGTCGATCCGAATGCGCTTGGCTACGTGCTGTTCACGTCGGGTTCGACCGGCGAGCCCAAGGGCGTGGAACTCACCCACGACGCGGTCATGAACACCATCGAGTTCGTCACCGACCACTTCGGACTGCACGCGGGCGATCGCAGCCTGGCGCTGGCGTCACTGGAAGCCGACATGTCGGTACTCGAGATCTTCGCGTTGCTGCGTGCGGGCGGCGCGGTGGTAGTGGTCGACGAGGACCAGCGTCGCGACCCGGACACCTGGGCCCGGCTGATCCAGCAGCACGGCGTGACGTTCCTGAACTGGATGCCCGGGTGGCTCGACATGCTCCTCGAGGTGGGCGGCGATCGGCTGACCGGTTTGCGCGTGGTGCTGCTCGGCGGAGATTGGGTGCGACCGGAACTGATTCGCGCCCTGCGGAACTCGGCCCCCAGAGTACGCGCCGCGGGCCTGGGGGGCGCGACCGAGACCGCCGTGCACGGCACGATTTGCGAGGTCGACGACCCGCCCGCGCACTGGACATCGGTGCCCTACGGCACGCCGTTCCCGAACAACGCCTGCCGGGTCGCGGCCGCGGATGGTTCGGACTGCCCCGACTGGGTGCCCGGCGAACTGTGGTTCACCGGTCGAGGCATCGCCCGCGGATACCGCGGGCGACCCGACCTGACCGCCGAGAAGTTCGTCGAACATGACGGCCGAACCTGGTATCGCACCGGTGATCTCGTGCGCTATCTGCCCGACGGCACTCTGGAGTTCGTCGGGCGCGTCGACCACCGGGTCAAGATCAGCGGATACCGCATCGAACTCGGCGAGGTGGAGGCGGCGCTCAAGCGCGTCGGCGGCATCGACGCCGCGGTCGCCGCCGTTGTCCCCGCCGAGCGCGACGTGCTCGCGGCACTGGTGCGCACCGACGATCGCTCGATAGACGCCAGGGCGGTCACCGCGGCGATGTCCGAGCTCGTACCGGCGCACATGATCCCGAAGATCATCGTGGTGTCCGACCGGATACCGTTCACCGTCAACGGCAAGATCGACCGTAAGGCCGTTGCGCACCTGCTGGCCGAGGCCGAACCGCCTGCCGCGCAGGCTTATCGGGAGCCGAGCACACCGCTGGAATCGGCGCTGGTCGCAATCGTCCGGGACGTGCTCGACGTCGACGACGACGTCCGGGTCGGCGTCGACGACGACTTCTTCTCCGTCGGCGGGGATTCCGTGTTGGCCACACAGGTGATCGCCCGGGTGCGCGACTGGCTGGAGACACCGACGGTGTTGGTCACCGACATGTTCGCCACCCGGTGCGTCGCCAAGCTCGCCGAACGGCTCCTGGCGCGGGAATCGGACGGCGAGCGGCTCAACGCGGTTGCCGAGGTGTACCTCGAGGTGGCCGAGATGGACAGCGCCGCCGTGCTGTCGGAGCTCGAGTCGTCCGCCTAGAACCTCAGCGGAGGGCAGTGGCCAATCGACGCCACTGATCGTGCGGGAACTCCCGCGGATCGGCCGTGAGCACCTGGATGCACACGTGATCGGCGCCGGCGTCGAGGTGCTCCTGGACGCGGTTGAGCACGGTTTTCTCGTCACCCCAGGCGATGATCGCGTCGAACAGCCGGTCGCTGACCGTCTCCACCTCGTCTTCGGTGAACCCCGACCGCAACAGGTTGTTGCGGTAGTTGGGCAGTGCCAGATACGAACGCAGCCAATCGGTTCCGACCGAGCGTGCCGCGTCGCGGTCGGTCGTGAGCAACACGGTCTGCTCGGGCAGCAGCAGCGGACCATCACCCAGATGCTCGCGCGCGTACCGGGTGTGGTCGGGGGTGACTAGATAGGGGTGTGCGCCGCGAGCCCGGGTCGCGGCCAGTTCGAGCATCTTCGGTCCCAGGGCCGCCAGCACCCGGTTCGCGACCGGAACCGGCTGCGGGGTCGCATCGATCCCGTCCAGATACTTGCGGGTCGCGGCCAGCGGTTTGCGGTAGAGCCCCGGTTCCTTGCTGTCGATCAACGGTGCATGGCTCACCCCGATGCCGAGCAGGAAGCGCTCACCGTGGCTTTCGGTCAGCGCCGCGTAGCGGGTGGCCACATCGGCGGGCTCGTGCATCCAGAGGTTCAGGATGCCGGTGGCGATCACCACCTGATTGGTCGCCGAGAGCAGGTGTTCCACCGAATCGAGGACGGGCCCTCCGACGTCGGGGATCCACAGCGCAGTGAACCCGAGTTCCTCCAACTCCGCGGCGGCCTCGGCCGCTTGACCCTGATCGCCGTAGCGCAACTGCGAACTCCAGATACCGACGCCTGCCAGATCCATGAAGGTCCCTTCGAGAGGAGTGAGCCCGTAACCGACCACTTCACGTTACGTAGCGACCGCTAGCCGTCATGCGGCCGGTAGGGTTAGGCGACCCTTACCCCGAGACCTGGAGGGTGCATGACCGCTGTGCAACCAGCGCCCGTCGTCGAGTCGGATTCACCCGAACCCGCGGGCGACGCGGCCAAGCGGGCGGCCACCTACGACAAGCTCGCGCTGCAGCAACTGCTGGCCCCCACCCGCGCCAGGTCGTCGCGGGCGCAGCGCTACCAGCTGCTGGCGTCGGCGGCGACGATCGTGCCGTTCATCGGCATCGTGGAGATCGGTCGCGAACTGCTCGCCGACGGGCCGCCCGACACCGCGCGGCTGTGGACGATCGTCGCGGTCGTGATCGTCGCGCTGCTGGTGCGCACGCTCGCCGGCGGCGCCGCGCTGACGATCACCCACTTCGCCGACGTGGATCTGCAACGCTCGCTGCGGTTGCGCATCATCGACAAGCTCGGGCGGCTGCCGCTGGGCTGGTTCGGCAGCAGGTCGTCGGGCGAGGTGCGCAAGGCCGTCCAGAACGACGTCGGCGAACTGCATTTCCTGGTAGCCCATTCCGCGGTGGAGAACACCGGTGCGCTGGCCACGCCGCTGTTCGGTCTCATCTACTGCTTCTACCTCGACTGGCGGCTGGGCCTGCTCGCGATGGCCACCGTGCCGTTCTACATCGGCGTCTACCTCGCGCTCGGCCGCGACTCCCGAACCCAGATGGAACGGCTCGACCGGGGAGTCGAGCGGATCAGCGCCACCATCGTCGAGTTCATCGCCGGGGTGTCGGTCGTCAAGACCTTCGGTCAGGCGGGCAAGGCGCACAAGCGTTTCGCCGACGCCGCCGACGAGTTCAACGACGGTTTCGCCGGATGGATCGGACCTCTGGTGCGGGTCAAGGCGGTGTCGTCGATCTTCATCGACACCCCGGTGCTGCTGCTGGCCAACCTCGCCGGCGGATACTGGTTCGTCCGCAGCGGCTGGGTCAGCCCTATCGAGGTGCTCGGCTCGACGCTGGTGGCTGTGACCATCCCGGCCGCTGTCCTCACCGTCGGGTACTCGACGCACATCAAACGTCAAGCCGCGGCCGCCGCCGGGCGCCTGCAGCGCCTCCTCGACACGCCAGCACTGCCCGTCCCGCGTGAACCTGCGGTGCCGCAGGACAATTCGGTCGAGTTCGACAGCGTGCGGTTCTCATACGACGGTGAGCACACCGTCCTGCACGACGTATCGCTCACGCTCGCGGCCGGGACCATCACCGCGCTCGTCGGTCCGTCGGGCAGCGGCAAGTCGACGCTGGCCACGCTGGTCCCGCGATTTCACGACGTCGCGGCGGGCGCGGTCCGCATCGGGGGGGTCGACGTGCGCGACATCGCCTCGGCAGAGCTGTACCAGCATGTCGGATTCGTCCTGCAGGACGTGCAACTCCTCGGAATCAGCGTCGCCGACAACATCCGGCTCGGCCGGTCCGACGCCGGTGACGACGAGGTCGTCGCCGCGGCGAAGGCCGCCCGTATCCACGACCGGATCCTGCAACTGCCCAACGGATACGACTCCATCGTCGATGAGGATGCGCACTTCTCCGGTGGCGAGGCGCAACGCGTCAGCATCGCGCGCGCTCTGCTGGCCGACACGCCAATCCTTGTGCTCGACGAGGCGACGGCGTTCGCCGATCCGGACTCGGAGGCCCTCATCCAGGATGCGCTGTCGCGGCTCATCGTCGGACGCACCGTGCTGGTCATCGCGCACCGCCTCGGCTCGATCGTCTCCGCGGACAACATCGTCGTGCTCGACTCGGGACGCGTCGTCGAACAGGGCAGGCACGACGAACTGCTCGCTGCCGGTGGGCAATACGCGCGCATGTGGCGGACCTACACCGCAGGCAACGCGCAGGAATGGGAGGTCGCGCGATGATCCGGGGCTTTCTGCAGATCCTCGGCCCGCAGCGGGAGCGGATGTTCAGCTTCCTGTCGGTGGTGACCGTCTACGGCATCCTGCACGGCCTGGTGATGCTGCTTCTGGTGCCGGTGACCGTGTCGTTGTTCGACGGTGACTTCGCCGCCGCGGGAGGCTGGTTGGGGATCATGGCGCTCACCGTGCTGGCCGCATCGGCGCTCAACTACCTGCAGGCGAAACTCGCGATCCGGATGGCGCTGACCACCATGCGTCTGCTGCACCATCGGCTCGGCGACCACATGGTGACGCTGCCGCTGGGCTGGTTCACCCGCGAGACGGTCGGCAAGGTCTCTCAAATCGCGGTCAAGGGAACGGTGTTCGTCGGCACGAGCGGCGGCAACCTGGTCACCCCGCTCGTGGTAAATACCGTCAGCGCGGTCACGGTCGTGATCGGGTTGTTCTTCTTCGACTGGCGCGTCGGGCTCGTCGCGTTGGTCGGCGGAGTGCTGCTGGTGGTGTGCGGGCGGTTCGCCTCGCGGCTGATCGCCACCGCCGAGGAGCGGACGCACGACGCGGCGACCGAGGTCAACAACCGGGTGATCGAGTTCGCGCGCTACCAACCCGTGCTGCGGGCGTTCGGGCGGACCGGGGCCGACTACACGCCGCTGGGCGACGCACTGCAAACCCAGCATCGCGCCGGACGCGCCGCCCTGTGGCAGTCGGTGACCGGGCTACTTCTGAACGGCGTTGCGGTGCAGGCGGTCTTCTCGGCGCTGATCGCGGCGGGCGTGTGGGTGGCGGTGCAGGGCGACGTCAACTCGGCCACGTTGGTCGCCATCCTCGGGCTCGCGGCCCGGTTCGCCTCGCCGCTGTCCCAGCTGGCCGAGCTCGGATCCGCGGTCAGGTTGGCGACGGCGGAGTTGGCGCGCATCACGACGATCCTGGACACCCCGGCACTGCCGGAGCCAGCCGCGGCAAGCGCGCTCTCCGCACCGGGGCGCGTCGAGCTGGATCGCGTCGCGTTCGGCTACTCGGACAGAAAAGTGTTGTCCGACGTGAGCTTTGTCGCCGAACCGGGCACCCTGACCGCGCTGGTCGGACCGTCCGGGTCGGGTAAGTCGACGATCACCAAACTGATCGCGCGCTTCTACGACGTCGACGCCGGCGTGGTACGCGTCGGCGGTGTGGACGTCCGCGACCAGCTCACCGCGGATCTGATGGCACAGCTGTCGCTGGTATTCCAGGACGTGTACCTGTTCGACGACACGTTGTGGGAGAACATCCGCATCGGCCGGCCCGACGCCGGGGATGACGCCATCGTCGAGGCGGCCCGGACCGCGGGCCTGCTGTCGCTAGTGGAGCGTCTGCCCGACGGCTGGCAGACCCGGGTCGGCGAAGGCGGTTCGGCGCTCTCGGGCGGCGAACGGCAGCGGGTGTCGATTGCGCGGGCGCTGGTCAAGAACGCCCCGATCGTGCTGTTCGACGAAGCGACCAGCGCGCTGGATCCCGAGAACGAACACCACGTCGCCGAATCGATCCGGACATTGGCGCGGCGCAGCACGGTCATCGTGATCGCCCACAAGCTGTCCACGGTCACCGCCGCCGACAACATCGTGGTCCTGTCGGCGGACGGAATGGTCGAAGACCAGGGCGCCCACGCCGAGCTGACCGCCCGCGGGGGCCAGTATGCGCAGTTCTGGCGTCAGCGCGTTGCCGCGAGCGGATGGGTGATGGCCGCAGCGGAGGAGTAGCGCGTTTGCACATGTCATCGCCGGTGTGCCCGCGCTGAGAGGCGGTGGCGGCAGGCGTCCCGAGGCTGCCCGCCGGAGGGGCGACGTAGCCGTGTCCGCATCGTGAAGGATAGGGTAACCTCACTTCCGACTTAGGACAGCCTGCGCTAATCACACGGAGGAATTCATGAGTATTTTCGCCGCGCAATCGCAGGCCCGCCCACCGCACCTGCCCGGGCATTTTCGCCGTTCCGATGCGACCCCGGCACGATGATCGACGAACGAAGCCAGCTGACCTTCGCGCCCTGGATCAAACGGTCCGCTGGGCAGTGCGGCGACGGGGCGACCGTCGTCTTCCCCCATGCCGGCGGTGCTGCGGCGGCGTACCGGTCGTTCGCCTCGGCCTTGGCCCGTACCGGTGACGACGCCTACGTGGTCCAGTACCCGCAGCGAGCGGACCGGCGGAGCCATCCCGCGCCGGACACGGTGGAGGATCTGGCCGCCGACCTGTTCGCCGCGGGGGACTGGTCCGAACTGGGCCCGCTGCGACTGTTCGGCCACTGCATGGGCGCGGTGATCGCGTTCGAATTCGGCCGTGTGGCAGAACGTCACGGCGTTACGGTTCGTCAACTGTGGGTTTCAGCGAGCCAGGCGCCGTCGACCATCGCCACCTCACCGAGACTGCCGACCGCCGACGCCGAAGTCGTCGCCAACATGGTCGACTTGGGTGGAACGGACCCCAGGCTGCTGGCCGACGAGGACTTCATCGAACTGCTCGTGCGCGCGGTGCGCGCGGACTATATGGCGTTCAACCGCTATGCGTGTGCATCGGACGTCCGCCTCGCTGCCGACATCCACACGATCGGCGGCCGCGACGACCACCGCATCAGTCCAGAAATGTTGCGCCGATGGGAAACTCACACCCAGGGCGCCTTCACGTTGTCGCTGTTCGACGGCGGGCACTTCTACATCAACGACCATCTCGACGCGGTCGCGGAGTTGGTCAATGCCGGTTAGCGCGCGACATGGCGTCGACGATCCCATCGTCATCGTGGGGATGGCGATCGAGGCGCCGGGGGGAGTCGCCACCGCCGAGGACTACTGGGACCTGTTGGTCAACGGGCGTGAGGGCCTGTGCCCGTTTCCGCGGGATCGGGGTTGGTCGGTGCGCGACATCCTCGACGGTTCACAGCGCGACGGGTTCAAGCGCATCCACGACCTCGGTGGATTCCTCGACGATGCAGCGAGTTTCGATCCGGAGTTCTTCGGGATCTCGCCGCGGGAGGCCGTCGCGATGGATCCGCAGCAGCGTGTCGCGCTGCGTGTGGCGTGGCGCGCACTGGAGAACAGCGGTATCAACCCCGACGACCTGGCGGGTCACGACGCCGGCTGCTATGTCGGCGCCTCGGTGATGGGGTACGGCCCCGACCTTGCCGAATTCTCCAATCTGACCGGGCATTTGATGTCCGGCACTGCGTTGGGCGTGATCAGCGGCCGTATCGCCTACACCCTGGGGCTCGCCGGGCCTGCGCTGACGATCGACACCTCCTGCTCGTCGGCGCTGACCGCGATCCACACCGCGGCACAGTCGCTGCGGTCGCAGGACTGTGACCTCGCGCTGGCCGGCGGGGTCTGCGTGATGGGCTCACCCGGGTTCTTCGTCGAGTTCTCCAAACAACACGCGCTGTCCGACGACGGCCACTGTCGGCCCTACAGCGCGCAAGCCAGCGGCACCGTATGGGCGGAGGGCGCGGCCATGTTCGTCCTGCAGCAACGGTCGCGAGCCCTTCGCGACGGCCGGCGGATCCTCGCCGAATTGCGGGCCACCTGCCTCAACCAGGACGGCCGCTCCGTGGGGCTGACCGCACCGAGCGGACAAGCGCAGATCCGGCTGTTCGCACGGGCGCTCGAGTCGAGCGGCCTGCGCCCGCGAGACATCGGAATGGTCGAAGGACACGGCACCGGCACCAGGCTCGGAGACCACACGGAGCTGATCTCGCTCGCCGGGACCTACGGCGCCACCGAGCCCGGCGACGGACCCCTACTCGGCTCGGTGAAATCGAACCTCGGCCACACGCAAGCCGCCGCCGGCGGTCTCGGCCTGGCCAAGGCACTGATCTCCGCCGAACACGGTGCCATCCCCGCCACGCTGCACACCGACGAAGCCAGCCGCGAAATCGACTGGGCAAACCAGGGATTGCGCCTGGCGTCCGAGTTGACACCCTGGCCGGACATCAACGGTGAGCGGTTCGCGGCGGTCACCGCGTTCGGTATGAGCGGCACCAACGCCCACGTGATCGTCTCGGTCCCGGCGACCCCGTCCGAGGCGGCCTGATGTCCGCCGGATTCCCCGACGGCCGGGTGCCCGTCGTGTTGAGCACGCACGCCGAGGAACTCCTCGCCGCCGACGCCGAGGCGATACTGCGCTTCCTCGAGCGCGAACCCGACGTGCGCGCCGTCGCCGCGACCCTGCTTCGCACCCGACGGCTGCGCAGGCACCGCGCCGTGGTCCGCGCTGCCGACACCACCGAACTGGCCGAGGGGCTCCGCGCGGTCGCCGACGGCGGCGCGCATCCGCTGGTCGCCCGATCGTTGCAATCATCGACGATGCGAACGGCTTTCGTGTTCCCGGGACAGGGCAACCAGTGGCCGTCCATGGGGGCGGACGCTTACCGGCGGTCGGCGGTGTACCGCACGCTCGCCGACCGTTGTGCCGAGGCGTTCGTCGTCGCGGGGCAGCCCTCACCGCTGCCGTACCTGACCTCCGACACCACCGGCGGGACTTGGTCGCAAACCGAGATCCAGTCGGCCCAGTTCACCCACGCCGTCGCGCTGGCCCACCTGTGGCGTTCATGCGGAATCGTGCCCGACCTCGTGGTCGGCCACAGCCTCGGTGAGGTCGCCGCCGCCTATGTCGTCGGGAGTATCGCGCTGCCGGATGCGGCCGCCGTCGTGGTCGCCCGCGCCACGGCCGTCGACCGTCTCGCGGGCGACTACGGCATGGCCGCGCTGGGGGTTTCGCTCGCCGACGCCGAACGGTTGATGGAATGGACCCCCGGCTGGCTCGAGGTGTCCGCGGTCAACGCCGACACGTCGGTGGCGATCTCGGGGGAGCGGGCCGCGATCGGCGCTTTGGTGGCGACGGCGACGGAACAGGGCCTGTTCGCCCGCGAGCTCGACGTGAACTACCCCGGTCACACCAGCGCGCTGGAACGGGTGCGCGACGACTTGCTCGCGATGCTCCCGGACGCCGACTTCGCCGATGCGCCGATCCGGTTCATCGGATCCACCACAGCGGACGTCGTGCCCGCAGGCACCGACTTCAGGTCCTACTGGTATGAGAACCTGCGCAACACCGTGCGATTCGATCGTGCCGTCGCCGCCGCAGGGCGCCACGGCGCCACCGCGTACATCGAGATGTCGGCGCATCCGACCCTGCTGTTCGCGCTGGGGGAGATCCTGTCCGAGGACGATCCGGTGTTGGTCGGCTCGGGGCAACGCGACCATTCGCTGGTCGACTCGGTCTCGGCAAACATCGCTGCGGTCGCCGCGGCCGACCCCGAATTCCGGTGGGTCGACATGGCGGACATCGATGCCCAGCCGCACTTGCGTGGTTTCCCGAATGCGCCGATGCGGGCGCTGCGACTGTGGGCCGAACCGCAGCCGCTCACACCTGTCCAAGGCCTCACCGTCGCCCACGAGACATGGAACATCACCGCGATCGGCCCGGACGCACCCGGACAGCGGGTCGCGGTCGTCGATCTCGCCGGTCCGCGCGGGCCGCTCGCCGAGACACTGCGAACGGCATTGCGCCGCAGCGGCGCTGAAGTCGTGGAGCCGACCGAGGCCGACCTCGTCGTCGCCGTCGCACCCCTGCTGGACCACCCCGACGTCGAACGCGCGGCCAACGAACTCTCCCAGCTCGTCGGCGAGGGTCTACTCGACTACGTCGATGCCGCAGGACCGCAGTGCCGCGCGGTGTGCCTGGTCACCATCGGCGGTGAGCATGTGCACGCCGCAGAGCCGGTCGCTCTGCCCGCCCAGGCCGCGCTGGCCGCGATGCATCGCAGCCTCGGCTTCGAGCGCGCCGAGCAGGCGTTCAGACATCTCGACGTTCCGTCCTGGGACCCCGACGACGCGCTCAGCGCAACGGCGGTCGGCGCACTTCTCTCGAGTGCCGACGAGGCGGCTGTGCGCGACAACGGCTCAGGCCCACAGGTTTACGTCC
Organism: Mycobacterium sp. 1164985.4; assembly: GCF_001668575.1. Lineage (GTDB taxonomy): Bacteria > Actinomycetota > Actinomycetes > Mycobacteriales > Mycobacteriaceae > Mycobacterium. The sequence continues at coordinate 10,903 of NZ_LZMD01000020.1, read as the reverse complement.
GATCCGTCGGTGAGTCCGCGGAGCCTGCACCGTCCTGGCTCTCGGAACCCGGGGCGTTCGACGATGTGGTGATCACCGGCGGCAACGGCGCGGTCGGACGGCACTTCGCGCGGTATCTCGCCACCCACGGGGCACGCCGCATCGTGCTACTCAGTCGCAGCGGCGTCGACGACGCCGTCCGCACCGAACTCGCCGCCGCCACACGGGATCTCGAGGTGGTAGCGCCGCGGTGCGACATCACCTCCAGCGAGCAGGTCGCCGCAGCGGCCGGGCAGTACGCAGGCGGCGGGGCGTCGCTGCTCATCCACGCCGCGGGCGCGGCGAAGTTCGCCGACCGCGACGCGCTCAACCCGGAGGCGTTCGTCGATGCGGCGAACGCGAAGATCGGCGGGCTGGCCAGGATGGCCGAGTTCTGGCCCATGCGATCGGATGCTCGAATCCTGGTGTGCTCCTCGGTGTCGGGCGTGTGGGGCGGTCGCGGTCACGCCGCATACTCGGCCGCCAATCGGATGCTCGACGTGATGGCGGGCCAACTGCGCGCCGAAGGTCAACACTGCGTGGCCGCCAGGTACGGGTTGTGGCGCGGCAGCGGCATCGCCCCCGCGTCGGAGGTGACCAAGATCGAGCGGTCCGGGCTGCTGGCGATGGCACCGGACGCGGCCGTCGACGCCAGCCTTCGTGACCACGGCCAAGACCCGCTGTTGTTCAGCGCTGACGAGACCCGGTTGCGGGTGTTTCTGGGAAGCCAAACCGACGGACCCGTCGAAATGAACACGGCGTCAACCGAATCCGACGCCGACACCACGGCGCTGGTGAGGGCCGAGCTCGGCGCGGTGCTCGACCTCGAGACCGATGCGATCGACCTCGACACATCGCTGCTCGACCTCGGGGTCGACTCGCTGCTGGCCCTCGACCTCCGTAAACGGCTGCAGCGCGCGACCGGCCACAAGGTGTCGCTGGCCGTACTGCTCGGCGGCATCACCGGCGGCGAGCTCATCGCCGACCTCGAAAGCACGAAACGATCAGAAAAGGTGAACAACGCGTGACTGACACGGTCGACATCCGCGAGCAGGTACAAGACCGCCGGCTCGAGCTGCTGCGCCGCAAGCTCGCCGAGCGGGGGCTGCGCACGGAGAACGCCTCGGCCGCGCAGGTCGGCCTGTCCGACGGGCAGCGCCGCATGTGGTTCGTCCAGGCGGCCGATCCGACCGGCGCCATTCTTAACATCTGCCTGTCCTACCGGCTCACCGGCGACCTGGACGTCACCCGCCTGCACGACGCCGTCAAGGCGGTCGCCGCGCGCCATACCCTGCTGCGCACCACCTACGGCGTCGACGACAACGGCGAACCACAACCGACCGTTCACGAGGACCTGGCACCCGGCTGGGCTGTACACGATTTGACGGACCTGTCCGACCACGCGCGCCGGCTGCGCCTCGAGGTACTGGCCCAGCGCGAGTTCGGCGCCTCCTTCGATCTGAGCGCCGATTCGCCGCTGCGGCTGACGCTCGTGCGCACGGCGCCCGACGAACACGTCATGCTGCTCGTCGCGCACCACATCGCCTGGGACGACGGCTGCTGGCAGGTCTTCTTCGGCGACCTGACCCGCGCCTACGCCGGTGAAGCGCTGGCGCCCGCGGTCACACCGCCTTCGCATGCGTTCGGCCCGGTCGACGAGGACCTGGACTATTGGCGTGCCGTGCTGGCCGACCCACCCGAACCGCTCGAGCTGCCCGGTCCCAACGGCTCTGCGGTGCCGACGAACTGGCGGTCGCAACGGCTGACGCTGCAACTGCCCGATGCGACCGTCGATCGGGTCGCCGCGCTGGCCAAGGAGTCCGGTGCGACGCCGTACATGGTGCTGCTGGCGGCCTTCGGGGTGCTACTGCGGCGCTACACCCATGCCGACGACTTCCTGGTGGCCACGCCCGTGCTCAACCGCACCGCCGACGTCGAGGATGTGATCGGCTATTACGGCAACACGGTGGCGCTGCGCCTGCGCGCAGGAGCACATCAGAACTTCCGCGATGTCCTCGCCGACGCCCGCGACACCGCGGTCGGCGCGTTCGCGCATCAGTGCGTGAACCTGGACCGGGTGGTGCGCGAACTGAATCCGGATCGCCGCCACGGCGTCGAACGAATGACGCGGGTGACGTTCGGGGCTCGCGGCGCCGACGGTCAGGGCTTCAACCCGCCCGGAATCACCTGCCGCCGAGCCGAACTGCGCGGACATCTCACCCAGCTGCCGCTGGGCTTCATGGTGGAGTTCGACGCTCCAGGAATCGTGGTGGAGGCCGAGTACCTCGTCGAGATCCTGGACGCGGCGCTGGTCCGACAACTGCTCGAGCACTATCTGGTGCTGCTCGACGATGCGCTGCGACGCCCCGACCTGCCGATCAGCGAACTCGACCTGATGGGACCCGACGACGTCGAATGGCTCCGCCGGGTCTCGGCGGGCGAGATGTTCGTCACCGAACCGTCCACCATGACGGCGCTCGTTGAGGCGCAGGTCGCCCGCACACCCGACGCGGTCGCCGTCGTCTACGAGGGACGCAACTACACCTACCGCGAACTCAACGAGTCGGCGAACCGGTTGGCGCACTGGCTGATCGAGCGGGGTATCGGAACCGAGGATCGGGTGGCGGTGCTGCTGGACCGTTCGCCGGAACTCGTGATCACCGCCCTCGGCGTGATCAAGGCGGGCGCCGTCTATCAACCCGTCGATCCCACCTATCCCGTGGACCGGTTGACCTTCATCCTGTCGGACTCCGATCCGAAGCTGACCATCCACGAACCGATCACCGACCTCGACGGGTTCCCCACCACCAACCCCACCGACGCCGACCGCGTCCGCCCACTGGACCCGGACAGCACCGCATATCTGATCTACACCTCGGGCTCGACCGGTTTGCCCAAAGGCGTTCCGGTTCCCCACCGGCCCGTCGCGGAATACTTCGTCTGGTTCAAGGGCGACTACGGGATCGACGAGAACGAACGGCTGCTGCAGGTCGCCTCACCGAGCTTCGACGTCTCGATCGCCGAGATCTTCGGCATGCTCGCGTGCGGTGGCCGCCTGGTGATCCCGCGCCCGGACGGTCTGCGCGACGTCGGGTACCTCACCGAGCTGCTGCACGACGAGGGCATCACCTCAATGCATTTCGTGCCATCGCTGCTCGGGTTGTTCCTGTCACTGCCCGGGGTCAACCAGTGGCGGACCCTGCAGCGCGTGCCCATCGGCGGCGAGGCGCTGCCCGGCGAGCTGGCCGACAAGTTCCACGCCACGTTCGATGCGCTGCTGCACAATTTCTACGGGCCGACCGAGACCGTCATCAACGCCAGCCGGTACAAGGTCGAGGGCAAGCAGGGCACCCGCATCGTGCCGATCGGCAAGCCCAAGATCAACACCCAGATCCGCCTGCTCGACGACGCCCTGCGACCGGTTCCGGTGGGGGTGATCGGTGAGATCTACATCGGCGGAACACATATCGCACACGGCTATCACGATCGCCCGAGGCTGACCGCCGAGCGGTTCGTCGCCGACCCGTTCAACCCCGGCGGTCGGCTCTACCGATCCGGCGACCTGGCCCGTCGCAACGGCGACGGCGACATCGAATTCGTCGGTCGCGCGGACGAACAGGTCAAGATCCGCGGGTTCCGCATCGAACTCGGCGAGGTCGCGGCGGCCATCTCCGTCGATCCCAGCGTCGGCCAGGCGGTCGTGGTGGTCAGCGATCTGCCCGGCATGGGCAAGAGCCTCGTCGGCTACGTCACGCCTGCCGAGGACATCGAAACCGTCGACGTCGAGCGGATCCGCAACCGGGTCGCGGCCGCGCTACCCGAGTACATGACCCCCGCCGCCTACGTCGTCATCGACGAGATCCCCATCACCGCGCACGGCAAGATCGACCGGTCGGCGCTGCCCGAACCCGACATCGACTCCTGCGCCGCGTTCCGCGAACCCGCCGACGGGACGGAACGCCGAATCGCCGACCTGTTCGCCGAACTCCTCGAACGTGACCGCATCGGCGCCGACGATTCGTTCTTCGACCTCGGTGGCCACTCGCTGTTGGCCACCAAACTCGTTGCCGGAGTGCGCAGTGCGTTCAACGTCGACATCGGTGTGCGCGAGGTCTTCGAACTGGGCACCGTGGCCGCGCTCGCGCAGCGAATCGATTCGTCGGCCGCCGGCCCGGCCCGTCCCAGGCTGGTGCCCGTACCGCACGACGGGCCGCTGCTCATGTCGGCCTCGCAGCTGCGCATGTGGTTCCAGTACCGCATCGACGGGCCCAGCCCGGTCAACAACATCCCGTTCGCGGCCCGCATCCACGGACCGTGTGACACCGAGGCGTTCGTGCAGGCGGTGCGCGACGTGGTCGGCAGGCACGAGGTGTTGCGCACGACGTATCGCGAAATCGACGGTGCGCCATACCAGATCGTCAACGAGGGTGTCGAGGTCGCGGTGCGCCGCGCGCACGGCGCCGACGACGTCTGGTTGGACACCGAACTCGGCAAGGAGCGCAGGCATGTCTTCGACCTCGAAGCCGACCCACCCGTGCGCGCCGCCGTGCTCGGCACCCCGGATGCGCACGTGGTGTCGCTGGTGGTGCACCACATCGCCGCCGACCACTGGTCGGCCATGGTGTTGTTCACCGACCTGCTGACGGCGTACCGTGCCCGGCGTGCCGGTGAGGCGCCGGGATTCGCGCCACTGCCGGTCCAGTACGCGGACTACGCGGCGTGGCAGGCGACACTGCTCGGCGAGACCGACGGGCCGATTGCAGCGCAGCGCGAGTACTGGCGCAAACAGTTGGCCGGTATGCACGAAGACCCCGGCCTGGCACCGGATTTCCCGCGTCCACCCGTGCTGAGCGGCGAAGGCGCCGCCGTCGAGTTCGGCGTCGACGCCGCCACCCGGGGCAAGCTCGCCGAACTGAGCTCAGAACTCGGTGTCACGGAGTTCATGCTGCTGCAGTCGGCCGTCGCGGTCGCGCTGCACAAAGCCGGTGAGCGCCCGGACATTCCGTTGGGCACCCCGGTCGCGGGCCGCACCGAGTCCGAGCTCGACCAGCTCGTCGGCTTCTTCATCAACATCGTCGTGCTGCGCAACGATCTGAGCGACAACCCGACGCTGCGCGAGGTGCTGCGCCGGGCCCGCGGCACCGCGTTGGAGGCCTACGCCCACCAGGACCTGCCGTTCGACCAGGTGGTCGATGCGGTCAGCCCGGCACGGTCGTTGTCGCGCAACCCGTTGTTCGGTGTCGTCGTGCACGTGCGCGAAGCGCTGCCCGCCGAGCAGGTGATCGAGTCGCGGGCCGAAGGCGACACCACGTTCACCGCGCTCGAGCCGCCGTTCGACGTGGCGCACGCCGACCTGTCGGTCAACTTCTTCGGCGCCGAGGACGGCTACCGCGGTCACGTCATCTACCGGACCGACCTGTACCGGCGCAGCACCGCCGAACGGTTCGTCGGATGGCTGGACCGGGTGCTGACCGCGTTCGCCGACGATTCCGGGCAGCGGGTCCGCGACGTGCAGATCGCCGACCGCGACGAGCGCCGTCTGGTGCAGCGGTTCAGCGCGGCGGCCTCGGCCAGCGTGCTCGACGGCTGGCGCGATCCGGTCGCGATCGGTGTGGTCGGCGACGTCTACGACCACGTGGTGGACGAGACCGGAGCCGATCTGCGGCCGACGGGCAGGCGGGGCCGATGGACCGCGGACGGCGACCTCGAGTTCGTCGAGGCCGTCGAGCAGCGCCGAACGTCCACCCCCTCCGGGCCGGCCGAACCCGTGCGCACCGAAACCGAGCGTGTGCTGGCGGCCCTGCTCGCCGACGTCGTCAACGTGCCCGAGGTGAACCGCAGCGACGACTTCTTCGCGTTGGGGGGCGATTCCATCCTCGCGGTCCAACTCGCGGCACGGGCCCGCGACGTGGGTGTGGCCGTCACCGCGCGAATGGTGTTCGAGCACCCCACGATTCATGAGCTCGCGGCCAAGGTCGACGCCGCCGCGGGGAGCGAGGCGCCCGACATGCGTCACGAGCCGATGGCGGCGTCGGGTCTGTCGCCCGACGAGCTGGCGGCGGTCACGTCGATGTGGTCGGCGTCGCAAGAGGGCGCGCCGTGACCTCGACGCAACCCAAGGCCGAACCGAAGGTCGCCATCGAGGACGTGTTGGCGCTCAGCCCCCTGCAGCAGGGGCTGTTCTCGCTCGCGCAGTTGAGCGTCGGCGACGACGCCGACGGGGGAGAAGACCCTTACGTCATCGCGATGGCCGCCGACATCACCGGTGAGCTCGACGCGAACCTGCTGCGGGAGTGTGCGGCGATGCTGCTCGACCGTCACCCCAACCTGCGAGCGAGTTTCTCTCGGGCGCAGAGCAAACCGGTCCAGGTGGTGCCCAACCGCGTCGACGTGCCCTGGCGTCGGATCACGGCGGCGGCCGAGGAAGTCGACGCGCTGGAGGCCGACGAACGGCGCCGCCCGTTCAACCTCGCAAAGGGGCCGGCGATCCGGTTCGTCCTCATCGAGGTGCCCGGATCGCATTACCGGTTCGTCGTCGTCGCCCACCACATCATCATCGACGGCTGGTCGCTGCCGCTGTTCGTCGGTGAGCTGATCGCGTTGTACAACTCGGGAGGCGACCAAGCCGTCCTGCCGCCCCCACCGCGCCCGTACCGTGACTACATCGGATGGCTCGCCGGCCGTGACCATGAGACCAGCCGCAACCTGTGGCGCGAGCACCTCGCCGACCTCGACGGTCCGACGCTGGTGACGCCGGCGCTCACCTCCGGTGAGCCGCCCACCGGTGAACCGCGCCGCACCGAACTGAGCCTGGACGGCGCCGCCACCCAGCAGTTGGTCGAGGCCGCGCGCTCGCGCGGTGTCACGGTCAACACCTTGGTCCAGATGTCCTGGGCGGCGGTGCTTTCGGCGTTCACAGACCGCTCCGACGTGGTGTTCGGCGTGACGGTGTCCGGTCGCCCAGGCGAGCTGGCGGGCGTCGAGACCATGGTCGGGTTGTTCATCAACACGGTGCCGCTGCGGGTCCGTCTGGACCCGACGGCGCGGGTCGGCACGCAGTGCGTCGCGCTGCAACGCGAAGCGGCCAAGCTGCGCGACCACAGCTACCTGCCCCACAACGAGCTACGCTCCCTCGGCGGCATCGGCGAGTTGTTCGACACCCTGCTGGTCTACGAGAACTTTCCGCCCGGTGGGCTGGTCGGCGGCGGCGACTTCGTCGCCAACGGCGCGACGTTCCGCCCGGCCGCGCTGGAGAGCGTGTCGCATTTCCCGGTCACCATCGCCGCACACATGATCGACGACGAGCTCACCGTCCTGGTCGAGGTCGTCGACGGCGCTCTCGGCCAGATGAGCCCCGAATCGCTCGGGCGGCGCGTCCTCACCACCACCCAGCGGTTGATCGCGAACTGGGACCGTCCACTACGAGACCTCAGCGTCCTGCTCGACGGTGAAGGCCGGATTGCGACAGCTCCGACGGCTGCGGCGCCCACCCATCTCGGCGTGCACACCGCGTTCACCGAGACCGCCGGCGCCCGGCTGGGCTCACCGGCGTTGAGCTGGTCCGGCGGCGAACTCACCTATCGGCAACTCGACGAGACCGCCGACCGGTTGGCCGCCACGCTGGTGTCGAAGGGAGTGCGTACGGAAACGCCTGTCGCGATTCGCCTTTCCCGCGGACCGCAATATGTGGTCGTGATGCTGGCCGTGCTGAAGGCCGGCGGCGTCATCGTGCCGCTCGATCCGGGGATGCCCGACGAGCGGATCGCCGACATCCTCGAACAGTGCGATGCGACGATCGTCGTCGACGACGACATGCTCGCCGCGGCAGCCGACACGGGATTCGAAGATTTCCGACCCGTGCAGGCCCTGCCGGGCCAGGCCGCGTACATGGTGTTCACGTCCGGAACGACCGGCAGGCCGAAGGGCGTCGTCGGCACCCACCAGGCATTGCTGGCGTACGTCGAGGATCACGCCCGAAACGTGTTGCGGCCCGCCGCCGCTCGATTGCGCCATCCGCTGCGGGTGGCGCACGCGTGGTCGTTCACATTCGACGCGGCGTGGCAGCCGCTGGCGGCACTGCTCGACGGGCATGCGGTGCACATCGTCGACGACGAGATCCAGCGCGACGCCGAGGCGCTGGTCGAGACCATCGGACGGTACGGGATCGACCTGATCGACACCACCCCGTCGATGTTCGCCCAACTGCACGCAGTGGGGCTGCTGACGACGGTGCCACTCGGGGTGCTGGCGCTGGGGGGCGAGGCCGTCGGAATACCCGCGTGGAACCTCATTCGCGACGAATGCGCGCGTACCGGCATGGCGGCCTACAACTGTTACGGCCCAACGGAGACCACCGTAGAGGCGGTGGTCGCCACCATCGCCGAACACGAACAGCCGACCATCGGGCGCCCCACCTCGCCCAGCAGGGCCCACGTTCTGGACTCGTGGCTGCGCCCAGTGCCCGACGGGGTGCCCGGTGAGCTGTACCTGTCGGGCGGCCAGTTGACCCGCGGATATCTCGGCCGCTTCGGTGAGACCGCGAGCCGTTTCGTCGCCGACCCGTTCGTGGCCGGTGAGCGCATGTACCGCACCGGAGACGTCGTACGGCGCCGGCCCGACGGCGCGCTGGAGTTCCTCGGGCGGTCCGACGCGCAGGTGAAGATTCGCGGGTTTCGAGTGGAACCAACCGAGATCTCGGCGGTTTTGCACACCCATCCCGCGGTGCGGCACGCCCACGTGGCGGTGCGCCGTCAACGGTGGGGTCCGCAGTTGGTCGCGTTCGTCGCCGCTGAGCCCGCGCCCGCGGTTTCGGAGCTGCGCGCCCTGGTGTCGAAACGTCTGCCGCGCTATATGATTCCGCACTCGATTGTTGTTGTCGACCAGTTGCCGCTGACCCCGCACGGCAAGGTCGACGAGGCCGCGCTGAACGCCATCGCCGTCGAGGACGGTCCGTCGGCCGCGCCGGAGACCGAGACGGAGAAGGCCCTGGCGTCCGTGCTCTGCGAGCTGCTGGACGGTGGCGAGCGCCTGACCATCGACGTCACCGCGGACTTCCTCGCGCTCGGGCTGGACAGCATCGTGGCGCTCTCGGTGGTGCAGGCCGCGCGCAGGCGCGGAATTCCCTTGCGCGCCAGGCTGATGCTCGAGTGTGCGACGGTGCGCGAACTCGCAGCGGCCATCGAGAACGAGTCGGCTGTCGCCGAGGACGACGACGACCCGGGTGGCCCGATGCCCGTGCTGCCCAATGCGCACTGGCTCTATGAGCACGGCGATCCGCGCCGACTCGCGCAGACCGAGGCCATCCGGTTGCCCAACGGCATCACCGGTGAGCAACTCGAGCGGATCCTGCGTACCGTCGTCGATTCGCATCCTGTGCTGAGAAGCCGGCTCGACCGGCAGGCGATGACGCTCGTCGAGCACGGTGCGCGGCCTCCGCTGACCGAGGTGCCCGTCGCCGGTGGTTCGGACGAAACTCTTGTCGAGGCCGTCGCCGAACACGCCCGGCGGTCGGTGGAAGGCCTTGATCCGCAACACGGCTCGATGCTCGCCGCGGTGTGGTTGCGCCCGCCCGACGCCTCCGGCGTGCTGCTGCTGACCGCACATGTGCTGGCGGTCGACCCCGCATCGTGGCGGATCCTGCTGGGCGAACTCGACGCCGCGTGGCACGCGATCGCGTCGGGGCGCGAGCCGGCGCGCACCCGCGAGCACACCAGCTACCGGCGGTGGTCGAACCTTCTCGCTGAGCGCGCGTACACGCTCGACACGGCCGACTTCTGGGCAGCCCAACTCGATGGGGACGACCCGCCGCTCGGTTCCCGTAGGCTGCGGCCGCAGACCGATCGCGTCGGCGACGTCGCCGTCTCCATGGCAGTGACCGACAGCGACGTCACCTTGCGGTTGCTCAACGCGCCCGAATTCACGCCACATCTGCTGGCGGAAGCCGCGGCGCGCACCGTCACCCGCTGGCGCCGGCAGCGCGGTCAGGACACCCCGCCGCCGCTGTTGGCGCTGGAGACCCACGGTCGCGCCGACACCGTCGTCGACAGTGCCGACACGTCCGACACCGTCGGGCTGCTCACCGCCATCTATCCGCTGCGAGTGCAGACGGCCCGCGACGTCGCCGAAGCCCCCGGCGACGGCATCGATTACGGACTGTTGCGCTACCTGCGACCCGATACCGCCGAACGGCTGGGGGCGCGACCGGAACCGCAATTGCTGCTCAATTTCCTGGGCCGCGTGCACGCCGGCTTCGACGGCGGCACGCTGCGGCCGGACCGTACGCTGCTGGCGCGCGTGTCACCGCTGCCCGAGCCGCGGCTTGCCGTCAGGCACGAATTGACCGTGCTGGCAGCGGTTCTCGGCGACAGCGATGCGCCGGTGCTCGGCACGCAATGGCGCACGCTGCCCGAGATCTTGACCGCCGATGACGTCGCCGCACTGCAGGCGATGTGGCAGGAATCGTTACGAGGGATGGTCTCATGAGCCGGACACTTGCGGTGGTGGGCGCGGGCGCGAAAGCCGTCGCCGTCGCCGCCAAGGCCGCCGAACTGCGCGACATGGGCATCGACGTACCCGAGGTCGTCGCCGTGGAGAAGACGGGCGTGGCCGCCAACTGGCAGGCCGACGGCGGCTGGACCGACGGTCTACATCGGCTGGGGACCAGCCCCGAGAAGGACGTCGGCTTCCCGTACCGCTCCGCGCTGGTGCCGCGTCGCAACGCCGAACTCGACGAGCGGATGACCCGGCACAGCTGGCAGCAGTACCTGATCTCGACCGGCCAGTTCGCCGAATGGGTGGACCGCGGACGTCCCGCGCCCACGCACCGCAGGTGGAGCCAGTATCTGCGTTGGGTCGCAGGCAATGTCGGGATGAACGTGGTGCGGGG
>NZ_LZMD01000019.1 GCF_001668575.1 Mycobacterium sp. 1164985.4 | reverse complement strand
CAGTCGACCGGGATGTCGGTGGGCTGGTTCGTCGTCGGGTCGATACCCAGGCAGGTGCCGGCCGGCCACACCTTGGACTGGTCAACCTCGGCGACCTTGCCCGCGAAGGCCAGCTGCTGATTGTTCGGGCCGGGCAACTGCAGCCCGCACAGCATCCTGCGCTCACCGGACTGGCGCCAGGCCTTGTCGCCCGACCACAGCATGCTCACCGTGAAGCGGCTGTTCGGGTCGAAACGCGGGCCGAGGTAGTTCTTCACCGCCGTGGAGCACTGCTCCTGGCTGATCTGCTGGATGCGGGTGCTCGACGGCGGCGCCGCCTCCGGCCCGTACTCGCTGCCGGGGAAGGTCCGCATGTCGACGGACTCGGCGACCTCGAATCGGTGCTCCTTGCCGCAGTCGACGATCTCGGCCGCGTCGGGTGTGCGGTCGGGCCAGTTGAGGCAGTCGCCCGCCTTGGCGTGTTCGAACGTCGCGTTGCCCCGCGGGCCGAGCGAGATCGTGCTCGCGGTCAGGCCGCTGGCGCCCTCGGTCTGCGGCAGGGCGGTGATGAGCCCCGCGATCAGCAAGCCGCCCAGCGCGGTCAGCACGAGCGCCCGGCGCGTCGGCGTGGCGTGCAGACTGGTCCACCACGCCACCCGCTCCGACGCCGGAGTGTCGCCTCGCTGCAGATCGGCGTGTGCGTCCTCGCCGATTGGGCGATCGGGTGCGTCCAACATCTGCTCCATTGTGACAGGCGTGTCAGGTGCTGTGACAAGTGATGCAGTTGTAAAGTTATGCGGTTGTGCTGGCCAGGGGGTTGGACCAGTAGGGTTGCGCCCGTGATCGACCTCAAGCTGCTGCGCGAAAACCCGGATGCCGTCCGTGCCTCGCAACGCGCCCGCGGAGAAGACCCCGGTCTCGTCGACGTGTTGCTCGAGTCCGACGCCGCCCGCCGGGCCGCGGTGTCAGCGGCCGACAATCTGCGTGCCGAGCAGAAAGCCGCGAGCAAGAAGGTCGGCAAGGCATCGCCGGACGAGCGGCCCGCACTTCTCGAGCAGGCCAAGCAGCTCGCCGAGAGGGTCAAGGCCGCCGAGGCCGAACAAGCCGAAGCCGCGCGGGCGTTCACCGCGGCCCACATGGCGCTGTCGAACGTCATCATCGACGGGGTGCCCGCCGGCGGCGAGGACGACTTCGTCGTGCTCGACACCGTCGGGGAGCCGCCACACCTCGACAACCCGAAGGACCACGTCGAGATCGGTGAGTCGCTGGGGCTCATCGACCTCGAACGCGGTGCCAAGGTCTCCGGGGCGCGCTTCTACTTCCTCACGGGGGCGGGCGCCCTGCTGCAGCTGGGTCTGCTCCAACTGGCGGTGAAGTTGGCCACTGCGAACGACTTCACGCTGATGATCCCGCCGGTGCTGGTGCGCCCGGAGGTCATGGCGGGCACCGGTTTCCTCGGCGCGCACAGCGAAGAGGTCTATCGGATCGAGGCCGACGACCTGTATCTGGTCGGCACCTCGGAGGTCCCGCTCGCCGGCTACCACGCCGACGAGATCCTCGACCTGTCCGGCGGACCGTTGCGCTACGCGGGCTGGTCGTCGTGCTTCCGGCGCGAAGCGGGCAGCCACGGCAAGGACACCCGCGGCATCATCCGGGTGCACCAGTTCGACAAGGTCGAGGGCTTCATCTACTGCAAACCCGAGGACGCCGAGGCCGAACACGAGCGCCTGCTGAGCTGGCAGCGCCAGATGCTGGCCGAGATCGAGGTGCCCTATCGCGTCATCGACATCGCCGCGGGCGACCTAGGATCGTCGGCGGCACGCAAATTCGATTGCGAGGCTTGGGTTCCCACGCAGCAGACCTACCGTGAGCTGACCTCGACGTCAAACTGCACGACGTTCCAGGCGCGCCGGCTCGCGGTGCGGTACCGCGACGAGAACGGGCGCCCGCAGACCGCCGCGACGCTCAACGGAACCTTCGCCACGACGCGGTGGCTGGTGGCGATCCTGGAGAACCACCAGCAGCCCGACGGCAGCGTGCGGGTGCCTGCCGCATTGGTGCCCTACGTCGGCACGGATCTGCTGGCGCCCGCGAAGTAGTCCGCGCGCCGGAGCCGGGTGTTTCGCGTGCCCACACACGGGTAAAGCGATCGCATCCCGACTCTAGGAGGCACGCCGTGAAGGCGATGGTTTACCGCGGCCCGTACAAGGTACGGGTGGAAGAAAAGGACATTCCGCCGATCGAGCATCCGAACGACGCGATCGTGCGGGTGACACTCGCGGCCATCTGCGGTTCGGACCTGCACCTCTACCACGGCATGATGCCCGACACCCGGGTCGGAATGACCTTCGGCCACGAGTTCATCGGTGTCGTCGAGCAGGTCGGTTCGTCGGTGCAGAATCTCAAGGTCGGCGACCGGGTCATGGTGCCGTTCAACATCTTCTGCGGTTCCTGCTACTTCTGTGCCCGCGGACTGTACTCCAATTGCCACAACGTCAACCCGAACGCGACGGCCGTCGGCGGGATCTACGGCTACTCGCACACCTGCGGCGGCTACGACGGCGGGCAGGCGGAGTTCGTCAGGGTGCCGTTCGCCGACGTGGGCCCGTCGCTCATCCCGGACTGGATGACCGACGAGGACGCGCTGATGTGCACCGACGCGCTGGCCACCGGCTACTTCGGCGCGCAACTCGGCGACATCGTCGAGGGCGACGTCGTGGCAGTGTTCGGGGCCGGGCCGGTCGGCCTGTATGCCGCGAAATCCGCGTGGCTGATGGGGGCGGGCCGGGTGATCGTCGTCGACCACCTCGAGTACCGGTTGGAGAAGGCCCGCACCTTCGCGCATGCGGAGACCATCAACTTCGCCGAATGTGACGACATCGTCGTCGAAATGAAGAAGACCACCGGCTATCTGGGCGCCGACGTTGCGATCGACGCGGTCGGCGCCGAGGCCGACGGCAACCTGCTGCAGCACGTGACCGCGGCCAAGCTCAAGCTGCAGGGCGGTTCGCCGGTTGCGCTGAACTGGGCGATCGACGGCGTCCGCAAGGGCGGCACGATCTCCGTGATGGGCGCCTACGGGCCGATCTTCTCCGCGGTCAAGTTCGGTGACGCGCTGAACAAGGGGTTGACGCTGCGGATGAACCAGTGCCCGGTCAAGCGGCAGTGGCCCCGGCTGTTCTCGCACATCCAAAACGGCTATCTCAAGCCCAATGACATTGTGACGCATCGTATCCCGCTCGAGCACATCGCCGAGGGCTACCACATCTTCTCCGCCAAGCTCGACGACTGCATCAAGCCGGTCATCGTGCCCAATGCCGCCTGAAAGGATCATCATGACCTACACCGCCGACCATCCACCCGTACCCACCTCCGATGATCTGCGGGCGCGCATCCCGGGTTGGGGCGCCGACCTCGACCCGGCCGACCGGCCGTCGGTGCCGAAGCTCAAGGCGATGGACACCGGCGCCCGCTGGGACTTCCCCGAGCGCCAGCCCGAAAAGTGGCCCCGCGAGCGCTCCATCGAACATCAGTTCCTGACACCGGTTTTCGGTACGTCGACGCCGCCGCGCGGACTCTCGGGCGCGATCCGGCGCTACTCCTACCGCAAGTACAGCGAGGGCCGCGCCGCACACTGGCTGCTGCTGATCCTGGCCGACCGCGTGGACGCCGTCGAGCACCATATTCAGTCGCTGGTCAGCCTGCGCCCCGACAACCCGATCACCGAGACCGGCGTCAAGGCCGAGTTCACCCACAACGGTCTGGCCGCCCGCGCGCAAAGCAAACGTACCGATGCCAATCACATGTGGTTGGACCCGGTCCTGGTGGCCGGTCCGTGGGTGGCGACGGCGGGAGTGGGGCTGCTGGCCGCGCGGCGGTTGCGGCGAAGCGGTCGTTAGTCCTTGAGCAGTTCGTCGAGCACCGCGATGAACTGGTCGGGGTGCTCGGGGGTGAACGCCGGGCGCCAGCGGTTGCCGTCCACGTCGAGGGTGACGAGGGTGGCTTTCAGCGGGCGGCGCACATCCAGTGGCAGCCAGCGCTGCAGATCCGAACTGCCCCAGAAGCGGTAGCGGTGCATCCAGTTCAAAGGTGAGGCCGTGTACCCGCGGATCGCGCGCAGCGGGATGATCTTCGATGTGCCGGACGGGAAGTGGTAGCGGCGCAACGTGACCGCCTCCCGGTCCACCTGGATCATGCCGTCGTCGTAAAGCTGTTGCGGGGCACTCACTTCCGTTCACTCCGAAGTTCGTGCCCCTTGGTGGTCAGGCAACGGCCGTTCTGCAGGTTCCACTGCCACCCGTGCAGATTGCAGGTCAGTGTCGAGCCCTCGACAACGCCGAACTTCGACAGGTCGGCCTTCAGATGTGGGCAGCGCCGCTGAATCTCCCATCCGTCCAACGTGATCGAGGCGGTGTCGTCGTGCGCCTCGGCGAACCAGCCGTCGGCGTAGGCGATCCGCTCGTCGGTCAGGCACTTGAAGAAGGTGTAGAGGTACTCGTTGTACCCGCCGACCCGCCACGCCCGGAACCGGGTGGACAGGAAGATGGTGTTGACCCAGTCCGGTTCGTTGTCGCGGAGGACGGTGCGCACCAACTCCGGCGGGATTGCGAAGCCATAGCGGAACTTCTCCTCGGGAATCGGCTCACGGACAACCCGTTTCGGGAAGTCGAGCACCACCGTCTCGGGACCGAGCCTCAACTCGACCGGGTAGCCGATGCCGTCGCAGATCTGGTCGCTCTGGATCATGATCGGTTCGAAGTCGGTGCGCAGCGGCTCCAGCAGCGACTCGCCCGCCGCGTCGGCCCAGCCGGCCTTTTCCGCGGCGAGTACCGGTGCCATCCGCTCGGCATAATCGGCGATGTAGTCGGCCTTGCCGGTGGTGAACATCGATTCCACCTCGTCGTCGGGCCGCGGGTGGGTCAGCGAATCCAGTTGCGAGCCGGTGAAAGTCGCGGTCGAACCGGGGATCATCAGCAGCCCGCCGTCGTGGCCGTGCGTGCGCATCTGGTCCAGGAACACCATCTGGTCGGGGAAGATGTTGGCCGGATCGCCGTGGTCGTCGTTGAGGGCGCGCAGCTCGGGGTCGAGGAAGCAGGGCGGGCCCGCGGACGGGATGACCCACGTGGCGCCCACCTGGGCGATGTACTGTCGGCACCGGTCCATCTGGCGCTGACGCTTCTGTACACCGAACGCCTCCTTGGCGCGCGCGGGCATGTCGTAGACCATCGGATACCAGATGGCGCCGGAGTACTGCAGCATGTGGACGTCGACGTGGCCGAAGTCGGCGTGCACGACGTCGAGGTCGACGGGCCGTGCGTCGTTCATGTTGAAAGCAACCGTTTCACCGTCGTCGACGACGAGGCCCGAGTCGCCGATCGGGCCGTCCGCGGGGGCGCGGAGCGCGATGATCATCACACCGAGGTCGCCCTTGGGTCCCGACACCGTGTTGCGCACCGAGTCGGTGGTCTCGAAGAACCGGTGGAACCCCAGCTTCTCGAGCTCGCGGCGCAGATCGGGCACCGGATAGTCCGGCAGCAACACGATCGCGTCCTTGTTGACGTGCTCGCGCAGCAGTTTCGGGTCGAAGTGGTCGCGGTGCAGATGCGAGACGTACAGGTAGTCGCAGTCGCCGAGCGCATCCCAGTCCAGCCCGCTGTTGTCGGGGAACGGGAACCACGACGCGAAATACGCCGGGTTCACCCAGGGATCACACAGGATGCTCCCGGCCGCCGTGACGATGCGGAATCCCGCGTGGCCGATGCTGGTGACCTGCACAAATACCCTTCCTGCGAATGTGGTTGCCCGCGGCGAGTCTATCCCGCCGACCGACCCTCCTCGTGCCACGCTCGACACACCCCACCGTGCCGCGCGACTAGGCTGCCTGATGTGGAACCCGTATACGGCACCGTCATTCAGCTGGCGCGGCTGATCTGGCGCGTGCAGGGGCTCAAGTTCACCGTCACCGGTGTCGAGAACCTGCCCACCACAGGCGGCGCGGTCGTCGCCATCAACCACACGAGTTATTTCGACTTCACCTTCGCCGGGTTGCCCGCCTACCGGCAGGGCCTGGGCCGCAAGGTCCGCTTCATGGCGAAGAAGGAAGTCTTCGACAGCAAGATCTCCGGTCCGATAATGCGCAGCCTGCGTCATATCGAGGTGGACCGCGACAGCGGCGCCGACTCGTTCTCCCAGGCGTGTCTCAAGCTCAAGGAAGGCGAACTGGTCGGCGTCTATCCCGAGGCCACCATCAGCCGCAGTTTCGAGATCAAGGAGTTCAAGTCCGGAGCCGCCCGCATGGCGATCGCTGCGGGTGTGCCGATCGTTCCGCACATCGTGTGGGGTGCTCAGCGGATCTGGACCAAGGGCCACCCGAAGAAGATGTGGCGACCGAAGGTGCCGATCTCGGTCGCGGTCGGCGAGCCGATCGAGCCGACTCTGCCCGCGGCGGACCTGACGGCGCTGCTGCACTCGCGCATGCAGCACCTGCTCGAGCGGGTGCAGGACGAGTACGGCCCGCACCCGGCCGCTGAATTCTGGGTGCCACACCGACTGGGCGGGGGCGCGCCGACGCTCGCCGAGGCCAACCGCATGGACGCCGAGGAGGCTGCCGAGAAGGCCGCGCGGCGCGCCCAACGTGCCGATCCCGGTGGGGCACCGGGGTAGCGCCCATGGAGCCCGTCTTCTACTCGCTCGAGGTTCTGGTCAAGGCGGCGGTCAGGATCGACGGACTCCAGATCACCTACCGCGGACTGGAGAACATTCCCGCCAGCGGCGGCGCGGTGATCGCGATCAACCACACGAGCTACGTCGACTGGCTGCCCGCCGCTCTGGCGGTGCACTATCGCAAGCGGCGCCTGCGTTTCATGATCAAACAGGAGATGCAGGAAGTGAAGGTCATCAACTTCCTGATCCGCCACACGGGCACGATCCCGGTGGACCGCCACGCGGGGGCCGGTGCGTACACCGTCGCGGTGGAGCGCCTGCGCGCCGGCGAGCTCGTCGGCGTGTACCCGGAGGCCACCATCAGCCGCAGCTTCGAGCTCAAGGATTTCAAGACCGGAGCCGCGCGCATGGCCCGCGATGCCGACGTGCCGATCGTCCCGCTCATCGTCTGGGGCGCGCAGCGGATCTGGACCAAGGATCATCCCCGCCACCTCGGCCGCACCAAGATTCCGATCACGGTGCAGGTGGGTAACCCCATGCGGGCCGGCGAGACGATGGAGCAGACATTGCAAGACCTGCGTTCGGCGATGACCGAACAGCTGCACGAGGCGCAGCGCCACTACCCGCACCCACAAGGCGCGTACTGGGTGCCGCGCCGCCTCGGCGGCTCGGCGCCGACGCTGGGCGAGGCGAAGGCGCTCGACGAGGCGGAACTGGCCGAGCGCGCCCGCAAGCGTGCGCTGCGGGAAGCGAAGCGATGACCTTGCCTCTGCTGATCGCCACCGATGTGGACGGCACGCTCCTCGACGACGACGAGAAGGTCTCGCCGCGCACCAAGGCCGCGGTGACCGCCGCGGTGGAGGCGGGGACGAAGTTCGTGCTTGCCACGGGCCGTCCGCCGCGGTGGGTACAGCCGGTCGTCGACGCGTTGGGTTTCGCCCCGATGGCGGTGTGCGCCAACGGTGCCGTCCTCTACGACCCGGCGACCGACCGCATCGTATCCGCGCACACGCTGAGCGCCGACCTGCTCGGTGAGCTTGCCGACATCGCCACGCGGGTCATTCCGGGGGCGGGCCTGGCCGTCGAGCGGGTGGGCCGCAGCGCCCACGACGCCGCAACGCCGCAGTTCGTCAGCTCACCCGGTTACGAACACGCGTGGCTCAACCCGGACAACACCGAGGTGTCGCTCGAGGACCTGCTCAGCGCGCCCGCGATCAAACTGCTCGTCCGCAAGGCCGGCGCGCGCAGCGCCGACATGGCCGCCGCACTCGCCGAACACGTTGCGGGCATAGGGGATATCACCTATTCGACAAACAACGGCCTGATCGAGGTGATGCCGTCGGGCATCAGCAAGGCCACCGGTGTGGCCGATGTGGCCCGGCCGCTGGGCATCTCCGCCGAGGAGGTCGTCACATTCGGCGATATGCCCAACGACGTGCCGATGCTCGAATGGGCTGGGCTCGGCGTTGCGATGGGCCACGCCCATCCTGAGGCGCTGGAGGCGGCCGATGAGGTCACCGCGACCAACAACGACGACGGCGTCGCGCGCGTGCTCGAGCGTTGGTGGATGTAGCTCTCAGGGGCTGATGGGCGGCGTGAACCGCTCGAGTTGGATGGGCGGAGCGTCGACGGTGGGCTTGGGCAGTTCGACCGAGATACCGTCGAAAACCCTTGTCACCGTGCCCTTCTCACGATCAAAGTTGAGCGTGCCGTGCTGGAAGTTCTGCACGATCCACAGCGGCTCCTGGATCTCCCCACTGGTGGGCAGTCCGAGCGCTCCGCGTTCGAAACCGAGCGCCCCCCAAGCCTTGTAGATCTCGCCGGTGACCGGTTCGGCGCCGCTCTCCGGCGACCAGTAGATCGCGCCGCGCTCGAACGTGACGTAGCGGACGCTGCCC
>NZ_LZMD01000018.1 GCF_001668575.1 Mycobacterium sp. 1164985.4 | reverse complement strand
TCGAGGCCTCATCCACCTCGCGATACGTCCACGACCGACCCGCCCACCGCAACGCCACCGCCTCCGGCGACCGCGCCGCCTGCGCAGCAAACACCCCCGGAATCGACACCGACCCCGACCCCGACCGGGTCAACGCCGCCCGATTACCCCACTCCTGCAAACCGGCGCGCTCGGACTCATCGAGCAACTCGATCAACGACAACCGCCGCGACGGATCAGCGATCAGGGCCGCCAACAGCCGACTCAACCGCTCCGCCAAATCCGCAACACCGAAATTCGACAACGGCTGCCCATCGCCGGCCGTACTCAGGAAAAGATCATCACCGGCACTCAAGAAGACCAGCCCGAAACCGTCGGCGACGGGGTCGGGGTTCATGAACGACGCCGATGCCTCGGCGGCGCCGAAAGCAAGGGTAAATCGCGACGGAAGGAAATTGACGCTCACTCTACCGGCCGACTGCAGTGCCGCACGGGCGCGACCTGTGCGTTCGAGGGCGTGCACCGGGAAACGCTGGTGCTGCAGCGCTTCCCGGATCCGGGTATCCACATGTTCACAGAAATCGGCGACCGCGGCCTCCGGCGACACAGTCAACACCAGCGGCACCACCCCGGCCACCATCCCCGGAAGCGTCTTCGATTCCGGACGTACCCGCCTGTTGACCGGGAAGTCCAGCACCACCTCCGAGTCACCGGCACACCACCCACGCACCAACAGCGCGCACGCCGCAGTGATCACCGACGAACGCGGCACATTCCTCAACCGGCAGAACTCGTCAACCCGACGAAGGATCGCAGGGTCCAGGCGCACCGGCTCAGACGGCCAAAATGGATCACGCTCAACCCCAGCACGTGGTAGCCGATGAGGCGGATCGCTCTGCGCGGGAAGATTTTCGCTCCAATAAGCTCGGTCGTTCTCGTATTCGGCGGAGGCTTCGTATTCCAACTCACAGTCGACCAAGTCCTGCAGCGAGCCAAAAAAGCCAGCCGGAATAGGCGCTCCGGCTACGATCGCGGAGTAGAGGGCTGCCACCCTATGCCCGGTCAGCGCAAGGCCGGACGCATCGACAACGATGTGATGGCAGCACGAGAACAAATAAAATTCATCGGGCTGAGTCTGGAATAGCACGAATTTGAATAGCGGGCCCGAAAGCGGCATTGGCTCACGTTGAATCGACACCGCGATCTCACGGGCTTCCTGTACCGGATCGCCGGCCGCCCTCAGATCATGAAAAGCCAGCTCGACATTCGAATAATCGACCACCCGCTGCAGGACCTGGCCGTCCACCTCGAAAAAAGCCGCCCTCAGCGGTTCGGCCTCCGTGACCGCCCTGTGGATCGCCCACTCCAAAGCATCCCGTTGCACTGGGCCATTGATTCTCACCAATAGCCCTAGTTGCCACTGGTTTCCAGGCTGACCAGTTTCCTGGGCGAGCCAAATGTCGAGCTGACCGCGAGTTACGGGCATTGCCCGAGCAGCCGCGTCGAGCTGCCCAGATTTCAGCTGAACTTCCCCGTCATCAAATTTCATGGATTTCCCCCCGGGCCCTACGATTAGTCGTTAGAAGTCCGGTCCGCTGCCAACCTCTCGCGCAGACTCTTCGGCCGAATATCAGGCCAGTTCTGCTCGATGTAGTCCAAACACGCCGCCCGGTCCGCTTCGCCGTAAACGACCCGCCAGCCGGCCGGAACATCGGCGAAAGTCGGCCACAGGCTGTGTTGCTCCTCGTCGTTGACCAAGACGTAAAACGTGCCGTTGTCATCGTCGAACGGATTGACGCTCACAAGTTCTCCAGACCAGAAGTCGACATGAGTGGAACCGCTCCAAACCATACTGAAGCCGAACACGGTCAGTCCGGCGTTTCGGCAAAGTTTCTTGTATGACTGGTCGACGCAGACCAGCAAAGCGGTTCAGCAAATTCGGCGGCGGCCTCCGATCAACGGCGCAATACCACGATCCCCAGGAGAACTATGCATTCTCCAGCTACCGCAGGTAGGCGAGCAAACGTCGCCGTGGTGGGAAAACATACCCGAAAGGGACGCCGCTTTGAGCTAGGGCGGCAAAGGTTAACAGCGCTTTCCCAGCCTCGACCGGTCCGGTTTGCCGGGATACTCGATTTCATACCGCATCGAAGGGTCTTCGCCCCGCATCGACACGGCGCTACTCGATCAGCGCCGTCCGATCAATGCTGGCGATCGGCGCTACCTCTGGGAATACGAATCGGAGCGGTGTCTGCTTGCGACAACGGATCGGCCTGTCGGCTTGGCGGCAGCGCACTGATCGGCCGCGGACGCACTCGCGTCGGCCACCAGAACCAGCGTCCGAGCAACGCTGCGATCGAGGGTGTCATGAACGCACGCACTACCAACGTATCGAACAACAGACCAAGACCGATGGTGGACCCTACTTGGCCAATGATTCGCAGGTCGCTAACCACCATTGACATCATGGTGAAGGCGAAGACCAAACCTGCATTCGTCACAACCTTGCCGGTCCCACCCATAGCCCGAATGATGCCGGTGTTCAACCCGGCGCCTATCTCTTCCTTCATGCGGGAGACCAGCAACAGGTTGTAATCGGATCCCACCGCCAAAAGGATGATCACGGACATCGCCAACACAAGCCAGTGCAGGTTGATGCCGAGAATATGCTGCCAGATGAGCACGGAAAGCCCGAAGGACGCACCCAGCGATAGCGCCACCGTCCCCACGATGACGAGTGCGGCGACAAGGCTTCGCGTCATGATCAGCATGATGACGAGAATGAGGCAGAGGGCAGCGACGACCGCGATCAACAAATCGTAGGTGGCGCCGTCCCTCATGTCCTTGTACGTAGCTGCCGTGCCTCCAAGGGAGATCTTCGCATTCTGCAAGGGGGTGGTCTTCAGCGCCTCTTCGGCCGCGGTCCTTATGGCATCGACGCGCGCGAGGGCCTCGGGCGTGCCGGGCTCACCTCTCAGCGAGATCATCAAACGCATTGCCTTCCCGTCCGGTGAGAGGAACAGGTTCATGGCGCGCTTGAAGTCCTCGTTCTCGAAAACCTCCGGAGGCAGGTAGAAGGAATCGTCGTTTTTGGCGGCATCGAAGGCCCTGCCCATCGCCATTGCGTTTTCGCTCGCTTCTTGCATCTGCCCAATCATGCCGGTCATGGTGCTGTGCATGGTCAGCATCATCGTCCGCATGACTGACATCGTCGCGATCATCGGCGGGAACTGCTCGAGTAGTTGAGGCATGATCACGTCGAGATGATCGAGATTAGTGATGAGTTCACGCATCACGACGCTGATGCGGTCGACGCCATCGATTGTGTCGAAAATCGATCTGATCGCCCAGCACAGCGGAATATTGAAGCAATGCGGTTCCCAGTACAGGTAATTGCGGATCGGCCTCCAGAAGTCATCGAAATCCGCTACGTGATCCCGCATTTCGTTCAAAGTGTCTTCCAACTCATGCGTGGAGGCGATCATGCGATGAGTAATGTCGTTCAGCCGCTTCGTCAGTTCGAATTGTTTCCGCATTATGTCTTGCATTCGCGCCAAATCGTCGGCCTGTTTGAGCATCAGGTCCGCCTGCTTCTGCTGGAACGGCAACATTTGCACCATACTGGCTTGCTGCATACTCATCAGGAACGGTATCGAAGTTCGTTCAATGGGATTGCCCTCTGGCCGGGTTATACCCTGTACCCGCGAAATGCCGGGCACGGCAAATACGGCCTTCGCTACTTTGTGCAGCACCAGAAAATCTGCCGGATTACGCATGTCGTGATCGGCCTCGACCATGAGTATTTCGGGCATCATTCTTGACTGAGGAAAATGACGCTCGGCGGCGGCATATCCCACATTTGCCGAGATGTCCTGTGGCACATAAAGTCGATCGTTGTAGCTACTCCGGTACCCCGGCAATGCCAGGAGACCGACGAGGGCGAGCGCGAATGTCGCGACGAGAATGGGGCCCGGCCATCGAACGATCGCCGTACCCACCCGCCGCCATCGTCGGACTGCGATTTTCCGTTTTGGCTCAAACAGCCCGAACCTGCTGCCGACGGCGATTCCGGCCGGTATCAGCGTGACAGCCACGACGACAACCATGAGCATGCCCAGGGCGCCGGGGACGCCCAGCGTCTGGAAGTAGGGCAGTCGCGTGAAGCTCAGGCAGAAAATCGCTCCGGCAATGGTCAATCCGGAACCCAACACCACCTTGGCGACGCTGCTGTACGTGGTGTAGAAGGCCGTCACCCGGTCCTCGCCGGCCTGACGGGCCTCGTGATAGCGCCCGAAGAAGAAGATCCCGTAGTCGGTCCCCGCTGCGAT
Organism: Mycobacterium sp. 1164985.4; assembly: GCF_001668575.1. Classification (GTDB taxonomy): domain Bacteria; phylum Actinomycetota; class Actinomycetes; order Mycobacteriales; family Mycobacteriaceae; genus Mycobacterium. Next base: position 36,050 of record NZ_LZMD01000018.1, on the reverse strand, counting down.
TCCCAGCGAGACCAGGAGGTTGACGGCGAACGTAGAAAGTCCGATGAATTCGTGATCAGCGAGGAATGCGACAACACCCCGAGCCACCTGTACCTGAATCCCGACCATGAGCAGTAGGGAAACGACGGTGACGACCGAGCGGTACACGAAAAGCAACATCGTCAAGATCACCGCAACGGTGACCACGGTGATCTTGAGCATCGACTGGTCGCCGGCGGCGTTCATATCCGCCATCAGCGGCGCAGGCCCCGTCACATAGGCAGTGACCCCTGGTGGCGGTTCGATCTTCCCGACGATGTCCCGGATCGCTCGCACGGATTCGTTGGCCAAGGACTCGCCCTGGTCACCCGCGAGGTTGACTTGAACATACGTGGCTTTGCCGTCGCCGCTTTCTGCCCCGGGCGCAGTAAGGGGATCCCCCCAGAAATCCTGCACGTGATTCACGTGCTTTGTATCCGCTCTCAGCTGACGAATCAACTCGTCGTAGTACGCGTGGGCGTCGGCGCCGAGCGGTTCCTGCCCTTCCAGGACGACCATTGCAAAGCTGTCGGAATCGGATTCCTGGAAAACCTGGCCCATGTGCCTCATGGCCTGGTACGACGGGGCATCCTCCGGAACCTGCGATACAGATTGTTCTCGCCCGACTTGTTCCAGCGACGGCACGGCGAAGAACAGGATCGCAGTGATCGCCAACCAGCCGATGATGATCGGCACCGACAACAGATGTACCGCCCGCGGAAGGAATCGCGGACCGTTCCTCACCTGGTGGGTACTCATGCGGCCTTCATCAGGCAGGGCGCCAGGTCCTCAACAGCGGACATGAAGCTCTCCGCTGTAACCCCACCATCGACGTGAATGCGGCCAGCCGATGTGATCACTATTACCCGCGTTCCTGACGCTGCAGCAGCGAACTCACCAGCGGGCGGTTTCCGAACCGCCGAGCCACACTTTCGGGTCGGGGGTGCACGCGCTGCGGCCACCAGAACCAGCGCCCGAGTAACGCGGCGATCGACGGCGTCATGAATGCGCGAACAACCAACGTGTCGAACAACAGACCCAACCCGATGGTGGAACCGACTTGGCCCATCGTGCGCAAGTCGCTCACCAACAGCGCGAACATGGTCGCCGCGAACACCAGCCCCGCGGCCGTCACCACCGCGCCGGTACCGGCCATGGCCCGGATGATGCCGGTATTCAAACCAGCGCCGATTTCCTCTTTAATGCGGGCGACCAGCAGAAGGTTGTAATCCGAACCCACGGCCAATAGGACGATGACCGACATCGCGAGGACGACCCAGTGTATTTGAATACCAAGTATGTGCTGCCATATCAGTACCGACAACCCGAAGGCTGTGCCCAAAGAGAGCGCGACGGTACCCACGATCACTAACGCAGCCACGAGGCTTCGCGTCATGATCAACATGATTATGAGGACGAGGCACAGCGCAGAGACGCCCGCTATCAAGAGGTCATATGTCGAGCCCTCGACCAGATCTTTCGACATCGCCGCGGTGCCGCCGAGGGAAAGCCGGGCATTCTCCAGCGGAGTTCCCTTCAGCGCCTCCTCCGCGGCGCTCCTAATCGGCTCGACCCGTGCGATGCCCTCGGGCGAGGCGGGATCCCCACGGTGCGATATGAGCAAGCGCGCCGCCTTCCCGTCATCTGACAGGAAGATGTCCATGACCCTCTTGAAATCCTCATTCTTGAAGACGTCCGGGGGTATGTAGAAGGAGTCGTCATTTTTCGCGGCGTCGAAAGCCTTGCCCATGGCCGTGGAATTCTCGGTTCCCTCGCCCATCTGCCCGAGCATTCCGGACATGGTGCTGTGCATCGTCAGCATCATGGTCCGTGTGCTTTCCATGGTCGCGATCATCGGCGGGAACTGCGCAATGAGCTGCGGCATGAGCGCATCCAACTGATCGAGATTCGTGACCAGGTCGCGCATCTGAAGAGTTATCTTGTCAATGCCGTCGATCACGTCAAATATCGATCGGAGCGACCAACAAATAGGGATGTTGAAGCAGTGCGGCTCCCAGTAAAAGTAATTGCGGATCGGCCGGAACCAGTCGTCGAAGTCCGAAATGTGATCGCGCAGTTCATTCGTGATGTCTTCGAGTTCGTGCGTAGTGCCGACCATGCGATGAGTGGTGTTGTAAAGCTCCTGCATCAAGCCGTACATGCGCTGCATCAGGCTTATCGTTCGACCCATTTCCTCGGCCTGCACCAGCATGTCGTCCATGCGATTTTCCTGGAAAGGCAGGTTCTGAACCTGACTCGCTTGGCTCATGCTCATTATGGAAGGGATCGTCGTATGTTCGAGCGGCTCTCCCGCGGGTCTCGTTGGGGCCTGCACCCGGGAAACTCCGGGAACGGCGAGTATGCCCTTGGCAAGTTTGTTCAGCACAAGGAAGTCGGCCGAATTGCGCATATCATGATCTGCCTCAACAAGCAGAATGTCCGGCGTCATCATGAGTGACCCAGGAAAGTGACGCTTCGCGGCATCGAAACCCTGATTGGCGGGAATATCCTTGGGAATGCTGTCAATATCGTTATAGCTGGGTCGATATCCCGGCAGCGCCAAGAGCCCTACAAGTGCGAGCGCGAATGTCGCGACGAGAATTGGTCCCGGCCACCGTACGACGGCAGTGCCCACCCGCCGCCATCGACGGCCGACAACCTTCCGCTTCGGCTCGAACAGCCCAAATCGGCTGCCCAGGGCGATGACGGCAGGGATAAGCGTGAGTGCCACAGCGACCGCAACAAGGACACCGACAGCACCTGGAACGCCTAGGGGTCGGAAGTATGGCAGCCGGGTGAAGCTCAGACAGAACACCGCCCCGGCAATGGTCAAGCCAGAAGCCAGGACCACCTTGGCGACGCCGCGGTAGGTGATGTAGAAGGCCGTCAGCCGATCTTCGCCCTCCAGCCGCGCCTCCTGATACCGCCCGAAGAAGAAGATTCCGTAGTCGGTTCCGGCCGCAATGACGAGCGATACCAGCAAATTGACGACGAAGGTGGTGAGGCTGAGAAGCTCTTGATCGCCAAGGAAGGCAACGAACCCCCGGGCAACCTGTAATTGCAGTCCGACCATCAGCAGCGAGACGATTACGGTGACGATCGATCGGTACACGAGGAGCAGCATCAGGAAAATCACCGAGACGCTCACCACAGTGACCAACATGACCGTCCGGTTGCCACTTTCGCCCAAGTCTGCAACGAAGGCGGCCGGACCTGTGACATAAGCCGTGACGCCCGGGGGCGCCGGTGTGCGATCGACCATCTCCCGGACCGCTTCCACGGCGTCGTTCGACGAGCTCTGCCCCGCTTGACCGTTGAGATTCACTTGCACATACGCGGCTTTGCCGTCATCGCTTTGTGCGGCCTGCGCCGTGAGCGGATCGCCCCAGAAGTCTCGTACGTATTTGACGTGCGCGGTGTCGGCTTCCAGCTGACGGATGATGTCGTCGTAGTACGCATGCGCCGCATCGCCGAGGGGCTGCTCACCCTCCAGGACGATCATCGCCACACTGTCGGAATCGGCTTCGCCGAAGACCTCGCCCATGCGCTGCATCGCTTTGAACGACGGCGCATCGTCGGGAGTCAGCGTTATCGCGTGTTCTCTTTCGACCTGCTCGAGTGAGGGGACAGCGACACTCAGGATGACTGCCAGCGCGATCCATCCGAGGATGATGGGGACCGACAATCGGTGGATCATCCGCGCCACGAAGGACGGCCTTCGCTGCATCTGGGTGCTCATGCGGCTTTCACCATGCAGTAGGTCATCGCGTTGACGCCTTGGCTTGTTCTTTCGGCTTTGACTTCACCGTCCACAATGATGCGGCAGCCGATGCTTTGGCTCGTGCCTTGCGCGATGAGATTGCCGACAATTGCCGCTCCGGTGAGCTTATAGCTCGATGACCAGGGCAGACTGACCCCCTCGACATACTGGGGGTCGGCGTCGGCGTTGAAAAAGCTGATGTTCGCCACCGTTCCGGCGGGACCGAACACCTCGTATACCAGTTCCTTCGGGTCGTAGGCCTCTTGCTCTTCCTGCTCCGTATCGGCATAAGCGGGGCGGTTATCGGAGCCGAAAACGGTACGCAGACGTGACACAGTGAACCCGCCGGCCACGATCACCACGACGATGAGCAGCGGAATCCAGACCCGCTTCAAGACCCTAATAATCGCAGATCCCCTCCATCCGTCTCCATGCCCGGCGCTCGAACATGAAACTACACATCGCCGTGATGCACCAGAGGGCTGAGCCTGGGATGCAGCGAGCATCCAAGACCAGCCAACCGGCGCCCACCGCAAAGGTGCAGCACCTCGGGGAGCAAAACCCGATTGGACGAGTAAAGCATGCCGTCGGCCTCCGTAAGACATGGTTCCCGACGCGATACGGGATCGTAATGCATACCAGCTGCGTAAAGAAACAAAACTGAACTTACGCTGGGCCGAAGCCCCACGTGACGACAGTCGATCTTGACCCGCGGGCAACATGGCGTCCCCCACTCGGCCAGGAAGAGTCGAACCATCAACGTTCGGCGAAAATCAGGCAACAGTATCCAGCCACCCTGAGCAACCGAACCGTGATTCGTTGCAGGGGTTGAGTTTTCGCTTCGGGACCGTCGAGCGCGTGCTGCGGTTGTCCACGAGCCCCTCCATTACGAACCCTGGTGCCCCCTGGGTTGACCGCGACGACGCCGTAGTGGGCAGTTCAGGTTCTGAGCAGTGTAGATACTCCGCAAGCCTTGCCCCTCAGAGGACTAGGTGTCGGCGAAGAAGTCGAGAATCGCCGAGTTCACCGCTTGAGGGCGTTCAAGGAAGCCCAGGTGCCCCGCGTCGGCAATCTCTCGATACCGTCCGTTGGGGAAAGCGTCCGCCACCTCGGCGCTGAGGTGTGGCGGCATGACAAGGTCGTCCGCGAAGCCGATCACCAGTACCGGTGTGGTGATCACCTTGTAGACGCGCAGGCGGTTGTTGCTCGGCGCGACGCCGTACTGCGCGCGGATTCCGGGAGTCGACTTCGTCGGCCACATCGTGAATGTGTCGATCCAATCCTGAACGGCTTCGTCGTTGTTCAGAGTTGTCGGTGAGAAGTTCTCAAGCAGGCGCAGTTTCGCTTCGTACCTGGGCGGAAGTTGCAGCCCGGCATCGACGAAATCCTCTTCAGCTTCGCGGAAGAATTCACGGGCGCGGTCGTGGCGTCCACGCGTGGCCATCAACGCCGCCTGCCTCACCAACTCGGGTCTGGCCAGCATCAGCTCTTGTGCGATGTATGAACCCATCGAAGTGGCCACGATACGGACGGGGGCGAGGTCGAGTTTCTCGATCAACTCCACGGTATCCGACACCATTGTCGCCGTGGTGAAACCTTCGGCGTTCGCCGTGGCACCGACTCCCCGGTTATCGAATGTGATCACCCGGTAGCCGGCTGCCCGGAACGCGGGCACCTGATGGACATCCCAGGTGCGTCCGACCCCGCCCTGCCCCGCGATGAACAGCACCGGCTGGCCGTCGCCACGGTCCTCGTATGCCAATTCCACCACGGTGGGACGGTACTACGACGGCGGCGACCGGTTGATGCCCGCCCGCCGAGGGCCTCCCCGACACGCAATACCCGGCTGGCGACCGTCGCACCCTCGTGACGTGCGATCTCGCAGACTGAGGCGGTGCTAGTTGCGCCGTTCGGCCGTACGCTTGACAACACCGTGACGCGGTCGGGGAGTGGGTGGGTTTAGGGGGGATAACCCCCCCTAAACAGTCCGGTAATCGGCATGTTTTCACGCCGCTCCGGTCCGTACGTTGAGGATGTGGTCACAGTCATGGATCGAGAGGTCGAGCCGCTTACGGCTGATATCAGCACGCGGCCAGCGCTTCGCCACATCGGCCTGGTACCCAGCGCATCACTTATCGCTGGCGCGGCGATCGCAATCATGTGGCTGTGGGTACCGATCGTCATCGCGATCATCGCGATCGCAACGATCCCTTCGGTAGTCGGATTCATGCTCGGCACCGTGTTATTCGTGTACTTGTTGCGCGGCGCGCAGTGGCTCGAACGCGTGCGAAGCGAAGCCGTTTTCGGCATGGGCATCGAAGTGCCGCCCCGGAAACGCTCGCATTACAACGGGTTCCAACGCTGGCTTCACCAGCTGTGGCTGGACATCAGCAGCAGCCGGTTCTGGAAGGGCTGCTCACATCATCTTCTTCGGATGGTTTATGACCTTGCAGCCGCGGGTGTCGCGCTGGTCCTTCTGGCATTCGCGTTTCTGGCGCCGGCCGCGGCCATGGCCATGAGCCGTGGTGACGGCTCCGCCGTGTCCTTCCTGTCGGGTCTAGCGTGGCCGTTAGCCGTTGTCGCGTTGGTGGCAGCGGCCGCCATCCTGGTCTTCGCGCCGGTTATCGACGCCAAAATCGACCTTTGGCTGCTGCCACCGTCCGCGGCCGCGATGCTGCAGAACGAGGTGGACGAGCTCGCCGACGCAAGGTTGGGCGCGGTGTCCTTGGCGCACAACGAGCGGCACCGCATCGAGCGGGACCTGCATGACAGTGTGCAGCCGCGGCTTGTGTCGCTGGCGATGACGATCGGTCTGGCTCAAACGAAGTTCGACACCGACCCGATCGCCGCCAAGGCACTTATCGCCGAGGCCCACGATGAGGCGAAAACCGCTCTGGTGGAACTGCGTAACGTGGTGCGTGGGATCGCACCGACGATCCTCTCCGACCGCGGCCTTGACGCCGCACTGTCAGCGGTCGTGCAGCGCGCCCAGAACTCCGGGGTCCCGACCACGCTGAACATCGATCTACCTCGGCGCACCCCCCAGGAGACGGAGTCGGTCGCGTACTTCGTCGTCGCCGAGGCACTCACGAACGTCGCAAAACATGCACAGGCATCACGGGCCGTTGTGACGATTCAACTCGACGAGGACGAAAAAAGTCTTCACATCTCGGTATTCGACGACGGCCGCGGTGGCGCTCACATCGCCGACAGCGCGATCTCTACCGGCTTGCGCGGGTTGGCCGAGCGTGTTCGCGCCGCACGCGGAACGTTTGAGATCTCTAGCCCGGTCAATGGGCCCACGATCGTCACGGCGGTGCTGCCATGCGCATCGTGATCGCCGAGGATTCGACGCTGCTGCGCGCGGGCATCGAACGCATACTCACCGACGCCGGCCATCAGGTTGTTGCGAGCGTGAGCGATGCCTTGAACCTGCTGACTTTGGTGAATGAGACAAAGCCGGATCTCGTGATCGTCGATGTGAGAATGCCGCCGACGTTCACGGACGAGGGCATCCGCGCCGCCGCGCTGCTGCGAAGCCAAAATCCAGAATCACCCGTACTTGTGTTGTCGCACTACGTCGAGGAGCGCTACGCCTCCGATCTGATCACCTCAGACACCCGCGGCTTCGGCTACCTCCTCAAAGACCGCGTCGCCGACGTACCGGCGTTCCTGGACGCAGTCGAGGTCGTCGGCAGCGGCGGAACCCTTCTCGACCCCGAAGTCGTATCCCAGATCCTCGCGCGATCGCATCGTCGCAGCGCCCTGGATCAGCTGACTCCCCGCGAGAGAGAGGTGCTGCAGCTGATGGCCGAAGGAAGAACCAACTCGGCGATCGCAGCGACTCTGCATATCTCGACCGGTTCAGCCGAGAAACACATCGCCTCAATCTTCATGAAGTTGGCGCTCGCCCCAGATGACACCGAAAACCGCCGTGTCCTGGCCGTACTGCGCTACCTCGAGTCGTAACGGAAAGAAAGGATCACCGATCATGACGACGATCGCCTCCTCCCTCCAATCCACTGAGCGCTTGAGGATGATAAGTGACCGAGAGGTCCTCGAGGGCGCGCTGACACTCATCGAGGTCGACGGTGGGTGGACACAAGGCACCTATTGTCGCGACGCCGGTGGCAGTGAGGTACACCCGGCCGTCGACGCCCTTGGCGAATGGGTACGAGTGCACACTGAGCACGTCGGCGCCGGCGGATATGTGGTGCGCACCGAGTCCGGCGCCACACCGTGCAGCTTCTGCCTCGGCGGGGCGCTGCGCGCGGCGGCTGGCTATTGGCACGCCGTGCACCCCTACGCGGTACAAGCGCAGGTCGATCGACTGGAGGGCATGCTGCTTCGGCTGGCAAATACCGTCACCGCCTCCGGCTGGCCAAGCCTGGATGCTTTTAACGACGATATCCATACCAGCTGGGCCGATGCGGTGCTGTTGCTCAAGCGGGCTGCCGCACACCTTGATGCGCAGGAACAGAAGCAGCCGTGAGCCGCGCAAAACTGTGCTCCTTTAGGTCCGGAGGCAAGCTCCGCCTCCGCCAGGACGGAGGCCGCCGCCCATAATGTCCAGCGGCCTCCGCACCGCAGTGCGCGTCGTCATCATGTTCATCGCAGCCCTGGTATCGCTCGCTATCGTGGGCGGCCTCGGCGTGCTCGCCTTCGGAATTGGCAACAGTCGCGTCGTCAATGACAGGCAGACGCTGCCGACGGCCATGCGATCCTTGGTCGTCGACACCGGCGACGTGCCGGTGACCGTCCTTCTCGTCGCCGACGACAATGCCACCGAACCCCGCGTCGAGCTGGGCATGCTCGCCCGGGTCGACACACGCCTGACAATCACTGATGTGGGTGACCGCAGCCGGGTGACGCTCGGGGACAAAGGTTTGGGTTTCTTGGCTTTCAATGGCGCCGGAGAACTCAAAGTCATTCTCCCGCCGGCGGTCGCACGAGGATTGAGCGTGACGGTCAACCATCGTGCTGGCTCGCTAGTCGCCGATGCCGAGCTCGATCAATTAGTCGCCGATATCGACGGCGGAGCCGTTACGCTCGGCGGCTCGGCTCGGATGATCGATGTCAACGTCAGCCGGGGTGATATCAAGGCCAGCACCAGAATCGGCGTCACGGAATCGTTCAAGGCAAACACCGAATTCGGCAGTATCTCAGTGGATTTCAGTGAGGTGCCGCGCGTTACTGAGGCAACTGCCCACGGTAACGTCACCTTGGGCTTACCAGGCCCCGGACCTTACCGGGTTCGCGCGCAATCCGAGAAGCCTCATGGTGACACGAAGGTGACGGTGCCGGAAACCACCGATCCAAAAGCGCCTCTTGTGACAGTTCGCTCGAGGAGCGATGACGCGAATGTCACCGAACTGCGCTGAAGACTGCCCCTTATATAGGACCACATTGCTGCGGAGGTGACGACCACGCATTCGGAGCCAGCGGTCGCCCACCCTACGACCCAGCAAAAGCTCAAGTGCCGCTCCGCAAACTTCTTTACGGCGGCGGACACACGGAGCGTCTGAAGTGGATCACCGTGAAGCTGACCGATCGTGAGCTCGTTTTTCAGCCCTTCGTCGCCGATACCGCTAGGGAAATCGAGACCGGTTTCGGACTCGATTCGCGACGCACCCTTGATCGCACGGCTTCCCGCGAAAGCAGCCGTCCTTCAGGCAATATTGGCTCTATGGAAAGTGGCGGAGCCTCACCTCGGGTTCTCGTAGTCGACGACGACCCTGACGTACTCGCCTCGCTCGAGCGGGGCCTACGGTTATCAGGCTTCGACGTGGCCACCGCGGTGGACGGCGCCGAGGCGCTGCGCAGCGCAACCGAGACTCGCCCGGACGCGATCGTCCTCGACATCAACATGCCCGTTCTCGACGGCGTCAGCGTGGTGACCGCGCTGCGCGCGATGGACAACGACGTGCCAGTTTGCGTGCTGTCCGCACGCAGTTCCGTCGACGACCGCGTCGCGGGTCTGGAAGCCGGCGCCGACGACTACCTGGTTAAACCCTTCGTCCTCGCCGAACTGGTGGCCCGCGTCAAGGCGCTGCTGCGTCGGCGCGGCTCCACCGCAACCTTCTCCTCGGAGACCATCCAGGTCGGCCCGCTCGAAGTGGACATCCCGGGCCGTCGCGCCCGTGTCAACGGCGTCGACGTCGACCTGACCAAGCGCGAGTTCGATCTGCTCGCGGTGTTGGCCGAGCACAAGACGGCCGTGCTGTCCCGCGCTCAGCTGCTCGAACTCGTCTGGGGTTACGACTTCGCTGCCGACACCAATGTCGTCGACGTCTTCATCGGCTACCTGCGCCGCAAGCTCGAGGCCGGCGGCGCTCCCCGACTCCTGCACACGGTCCGCGGAGTGGGGTTCGTGCTCCGAATGCAATGAGCCGATGAACCTGCTGTCGCGGATCTTCCGCCGAACTCCATCGCTGCGAACCCGCGTCGCGCTGGCCACTGCGATCGGCGCCGCGATCGTCGTCGTGATCGTCGGAACGGTGGTCTGGGTCGGCATCACCAATGACCGCAAGGAGCGCCTCGACCGGCGGCTCGACGAGGCCGCCGGCTTCGCGATCCCCTTCCTCCCCCGCGGGTTGGACGAAATCCCGAAGTCGCCGACCAACCAGGACGCCGTCATCACGGTGCATCGCGGTGCCGAGGTGACGTCCAACTCCGACGTCGTGCTCCCAAAGCTGCCACCCGGCTACGCCGACACCTACGTCGACGGCGTGCGCTACCGCGTCCGCACCGTCGATATCCCCTACTACCCCGGACCGATGTCGGTGGCCGTCGGCGCCACCTACGACGCCACCATCGCCGACACCAACAATCTGCATAGACGGGTCATCATCATCTGTGTGTTCGCCGTCGGCGCCGCGTCTGTATTCGGATGGGTGCTGGCCGCATTCGCTGTGCGCCCGCTCAAGAGCCTCGCGCGGCAGACCCGTCAGATCGATGCCGGCGACGAGGACCCCGACGTCGAGGTGCGCGGCGCGACGGAGGCCGTCGAGATCGCCGAGGCGGTCAAGGGCCTGGTCGAACGCGTTTGGAAAGAACAGGACCGGACCAAGGCCGCGCTGGCGTCGGCGCGCGACTTCGCATCAGTCTCCGCCCACGAACTGCGCACGCCGCTGACCGCGATGCGGACCAACCTCGAGGTGCTGTCCACCCTTGACCTGCCCGAGGACCAGCGTAAAGAGGTGGTCAACGACGTGATCCGGACGCAATCGCGCATCGAGGCCACCCTCAGTGCGCTGGAGCGCCTGGCGCAGGGCGAACTGTCGACCGCGGACGACCACGTGCCCGTCGACATCACCGAGTTGCTGGACCGTGCCGCGCACGACGCGATGCGGGTCTATCCCGATTTAGAGGTATCGCTCGTTCCCGCCCCGACGATCATCATCGTGGGCCTGCCGGCTGGCCTGCGGTTGGCCGTGGACAACGCGATCGCCAACGCCGTGAAGCACGGCGGCGCGATGCGCGTCCAACTGTCGGCGGCCAGTTCGCGAGAGGGAGTGGAGATCGCGATCGACGACGACGGAGTCGGAATCCCCGAGGAAGAACGCTCGATCGTGTTCGAGCGCTTCTCCCGCGGATCGACGGCGTCGGTCTCGGGTTCGGGCCTAGGCCTCGCATTGGTCGCGCAGCAAGCCGAATTGCACGGCGGCACAGCCTCTTTGGAAGAGAGTCCGCTCGGCGGCGCCCGCTTGCTGCTGCGGCTACCCGGCCACCAGTGAGCTAGCGCGTAGCCAGAAGGTCGATGACAAAAATCACGTCATCGGGTAGCAGAAGGTCGACGACAAAAATCACGTCATCGGGTAGCCAGAAGGTCGATGACAAATATCAACGTCTTGCCCGACAGCCGGTGGCCGCCACCCGCGGGGCCATAAGCCTGTTCCGGCGGGATGACAAGCTGTCGCCGGCCGCCCACCTTCATTCCTGGGATGCCGTCCTGCCAGCCCTGGATGAGGCCGCGCAACGGAAACTCGATCGACTCACCCCGGTTCCAGGAACTGTCGAATTCCTCGCCGGTGTCGTACTCCACGCCGACATAGTGCACCTCGACGTTGGCGCCGGGCACCGCCTCGGCGCCGTCACCGACGACCAGATCGGTGATCACCAGCTCGCTGGGCGGAGGGCCGTCGGGGAATTCGATTTCGGGCTTCTGCCCTGAACTTGAAGTCACGCATTCACGGTAGTCGGGCAGACTGGTGCGGTGACCAAAGACTTCACTTCGGACACTGACATTCTCAACCAGGTGAACCAGCTGGTCGCGGAGGAGCAAGAACTTCGGGCGAAGCTTCAGAACCGCGAGATCGACGAGTCCGAGGAGCACAAACGGCTCAAGGCCGTCGAGGTGCAGCTCGATCAGTGCTGGGATCTCCTGCGGCAGCGCCGGGCCAAGCGGGAGACGGGCGGCGATCCGCGGGAAGCCGAAGTCCGTCCGCCCGACGAGGTCGAGGGTTACCTCAACTGAGTTCCGGTTACGGCGCCGGAGCCGCGCCGACGGCGACTTATGACGCCGTCGTGGTCGGCGGCGGACACAATGGGCTGGTCGCCGCGGCCTATCTCGCCAAAGCGGGCCGCCGAGTGCGGGTGCTGGAGCGATTGGACCACGTGGGCGGGGCCGCCGTGTCCGCGCACGCCTTCGAAGGAGTCGACGCCCGGCTCTCTCGCTACTCCTATCTCGTCAGCCTGCTCCCGCGGCGCATCGTCGACGACCTCGGCGCGCGGGTGCGGTTGCTTCGACGCCGCTACTCGTCGTACACGCCCGACCCCGCGAACGGCGGCTGCACCGGATTGTTGATCGGGCCGACGTCGACGTTTGACGCCATCGGCGTGGCTGACGACGAGGCGCGGTTCGCCGACTTCTACCAACGGTGTTCCAATCTCGTCGAGAGGCTGTGGCCGACACTGCTGGAGCCGCTCCAGACGCGCACTCGAGCTCGTCGGCTCGTCGGTGATGACGCCGCGTGGCGAATGATGATCGACGACCCGGTAGGGCCCGCGATCACCTCGGCCGTCGACAGCGACGTCGTACGTGGCGTGATGGCCACCGACGCGTTGATCGGGACGTTCGCGCGTCTCGACGACCCGTCGCTGATCCAGAACGTCTGTTTTCTCTACCACCTGCTGGGCGGCGGGACGGGCGACTGGGACGTGCCGATCGGAGGTATGGGTGCCGTCAGCGGCGCGCTGGCGGCGGCCGCCACTGGCTTCGGCGCCGAAATAACGTGCGGTGCAGACGTTTACGCAATCGATCCAACCGGCGAGGTGCGGTTCAACCGCGACGGCGGCGAGCACACGGTCCACGGCGACGTGGTCCTGGCCAATGTCACGCCGGCCGTGCTGGCGGGCTTGCTGGGTGAACAACCGCCAGGGTCGACGCCGGGGGCACAGGTCAAGGTGAACCTGATGCTTCGGCGGTTACCGCGATTGCGCGACAATACCGTGACACCCGAGCAGGCATTCGGCGGGACGTTTCACATCAACGAGACATATAGCCAGCTAGACGAGGCGTACAGCCGAGCGGATCACGGCCTGGTGCCGGACCCGCTGCCGTGCGAGATCTACTGCCACTCGCTGACCGACCCCTCGATCCTTTCGGACGAACTCCGCGCTGCCGGGGCGCAAACGTTGACGGTGTTCGGCCTGCACACTCCCCACCGTCTAGTGGCGACGGGCGATCCAGATCGGATGCGAGACACATTGACCTCTGCGGTGCTCAACTCATTGAACTCCGTTTTGGCCGAACCGATTCAGGACGTGCTGATGGAGGATTCGGCGGGTCGGCTGTGCATCGAGACGAAGACGACGGTCGATCTCGAGAACTCGTTGGGCATGACGGGCGGGCACATCTTTCACGGCGGGCTGGCGTGGCCGTTCGCCGAAGACGATGAGCCACTCGACACTCCGGCGCAGCGCTGGGGGGTGGCGACCGCGCATGACCGAATTCTGCTGTGCGGCTCGGGATCACACCGTGGCGGTGGAGTGTCGGGCATCGGCGGGCATAACGCCGCGATGGCGGTGCTGGAGCGCTAGGACCGCAACTTGGCCATGATGTGACGCAACGCCTCGAGTTCGCCGTCATCCAGATTCGCCATGACCTCAGGCGCCGGGTCGTCGACCGCGTCGATGTTGCTGACCACGGCACGTCCCGCGTCGGTGAGCGAAACTCGTTTGCATCGACGATTTTCCGGATCGACCTGACGCACCACCAATCCGCGCGCCTCCAGGTCGTTGACTGCGACGGTCGCAGCCGGCGCATCGATCGTCGCCGCATGCGCCAGCTCCTTGACTGTCATCGCCCGCCGGCTCAAGCGTCGCAGGATACGCACCCTGCTGAACGGCAGCCCCGACTGTTCGACGACCGCCCTTTTCCATCTGTCGTGGTTCTCGACGACGAACGCAGCCATCGTGCGCCACGCCTCGTCGGCCACTCGCTTACCGGACATCGGCTGTTACCAACGGTTCCAGGCGATCGGCCGACCGCAACGCCCTCCCCGACGTCGAATACCAGCCGAGCACGATGATTGCCACGCCCAGCGCCGCGCAGATGAACCACAGCGGCCGGGTGACCACGGCAAAGTCCGGCCCCATCGCCACCAGTGCACCCCCGGCGACCGAACCACACAGCGCCACACCGATACTCACGCCGACCTGCCTGCTGGTCGACGCGATCGCCGAGGCCGCCCCCGCACGATCGGTCGGCATACCACTGACCGCTGCGTTCGTCACCGGCGCATTGACCATCGAGAACCCGATACCGAAGACCGCGAAGATCACCAGCAGTTCCCAGACCGGCGTCGTCGCCGACAACTGGGCGAGCATCACCGTGGCCGCCGTGATCAGTGTCCCGGCGATCAACAGTGACGGCCGCGCCCCGAAACGCCCGACCATCCGGCCCGACAGCGGCGAGAAAACCAGCGCCCCAACGGCTATCGGCAGGTAGATCAACCCCGTATGGAATGCCGAGAAGCCACGCTCGTCCTGCAGATACAACGACATCATGAATAGGAAAGCACCCCACGACGCGAATGCACACACCGCGATCATCGTCGCCGACGCGAACGGGATGCTCCGGAAGAACCTCAGATCGATGAACGGGTCCCGCCTACGCGCCTCGAAAGCCAGGAAGCCCACGAACGTCGCCACAGCTGCCACCGAGACTGCCACCGTCCGAACGTCATCCCAGCCTAATCCGGGCCCCTCGATGAGCACGAACACGAGCCCGAAGAGGAACGCCATCCCCAACGCCTGGCCGACCGGATCGAGGTCGCGCATCGTCGCCGACTTGGACGCCGGAACGAAGATGACCGTCAACAGAATCGCCAGCGCACAGATCGGCAGATTGATCCAGAACACCGCCCGCCAGTTCATCCACTCGATGAGTGCACCACCGACGATCGGACCGGCCGCCATCGAGATTCCGACGACCCCGCCCCAGATGCCGATGGCTCGAGCCCGTTCCACCCGACCGGTGAACACCTGCGTGATGATCGACATCGCGACGGGGTTCATCATCGACCCGCCGATCGCCTGCAGGAAGCGCGCGGCGATCAGCGTCTCGATGTTCGGCGCCAGGCTGCACAGCAGCGACGCGACCGCGAACACCGCCAGCCCGATCTGAAAGGTCCCCCGCCTGCCGAACCGGTCGGCCGTCGCACCCGACAGCAGCAGCAACGACGCCAACACCAGCGTGTAGATGTCGATCACCCACTGCAGCTGAGACCCGGTGGCGTGCAGGTCGGCGCGGATGTTCGGAATCGCGACGTTGACGATCGTTGCGTCCATCGACACGATCAGCAGGCTCAGGCAGCAGGTCACCAGGATGATGGCCTTGCGCCGAGCCGCTCTGGGCCCACGCGAAGCTGGGGATGACCGGACGACGGATTCCTTCACCCAACAATTGTGAAACTACAACTGTTCGGGTGGCAAGGCCGGCCAGCAGTGAGATATGCGACGTCGAGCGTGGGATTACGCCGCACGTGCGGGTCACCCACGTTCGGCGAAGGGGGCGCCGACAGGTCTAGCGGCTGCTGACGTCCTTGTAGTCCCGCTCGGTGTAACCGGTGTAAATCTGGCGCGGCCGGCCGATCTTGCCGCTGCCCTCGTCGTGCATCTCCCGCCAGTGCGCGATCCAGCCGGGCAGCCGGCCGAGCGCGAACAGCACCGTGAACATGCGCGTCGGGAAGCCCATCGCCCGGTAGATCACGCCTGTGTAGAAGTCGACGTTCGGGTAGAGCTTGCGCTCGATGAAGAAGTCGTCGGTCAGGGCGGCTTCCTCGAGAGTCCGTGCGATCTCCAGCATCTCGTCGTCACCGCCGAGCTTGCCGAGGATCTTGTCCGCCTGCTCCTTCACGATGCGGGCGCGCGGGTCGTAATTCTTGTAGACCCGGTGGCCGAAGCCCATCAGCTTCACGCCGTCCTCGCGGTTCTTCACCTTCTTGATGAACTCGTGGACGTCGAAGTCGGCCTGGCGGATCTTCTCCAGCATCTCCAGCACCGCCTGGTTGGCGCCGCCGTGCAGCGGGCCCCACAGCGCATTGATGCCGCCGGAGATCGACGTGAACAGGTTCGCCTGCGACGAGCCGACCAGCCGCACCGTCGACGTCGAGCAGTTCTGTTCGTGATCGGCGTGCAGGATGAACAGCATGTCCAAAGCGCGGACGATCTCCGGGTCCACCTCGTAGGGCTCGGCTGGGAAACCGAACGTCATGCGCAGGAAGTTCTCGACCAGCGTCAGCGAGTTGTCCGGATACAGGAACGGCTGGCCCGCCGACTTCTTGTATGCGTACGCCGCGATGGTCGGCAGCTTGGCCAGCAGGCGGATCGTCGACAGCTCGACCTGGTTGTCGTCGAAGGGGTCGAGCGAGTCCTCGTAGTACGTCGACAGCGCATTGACCGCGCTCGAGAGCACCGGCATCGGGTGGGCGTTGGCCGGGAAGCCGTCGAAGAACCTCTTGAGATCCTCGTGCAGCAGGGTGTGCCGCTGGATCTTGGTGGTGAACTCCGCCAGCTGCTCCTTGGTGGGCAGCTCACCGTAGATGAGCAAGTAGCTCACCTCGATGAAGTTCGACTTCTCCGCGAGCTGCTCGATCGGATATCCGCGGTACCGCAGAATGCCGGCCTCACCGTCGATGTAGGTGATCGCGCTCTTGGTCGACGCGGTGTTGACGAAGCCCTCGTCGTACGTCGTGTAGCCGGACTTGGCCAGCAGTGAACCCAGCGCGATGCCATCCGAGCCTTCAGTGGCGGAAACGATGTCAAGGTCGAGCGTGCCACCGGGGTAGGAAAGGGTGGCTTGCCCTTCCCCACTCTTCGCGTTATCGGCCACGAGGTTCCCTTCGTCGCTGCTGGGAGTATTTGGACATTGCTCCTACAAAAGGTAGTCCCATTCCGGCAGCCGCGCGCCAGCGGGGGCGTCAGTTGCTCACACGGGCTGATGCAGATTACCCGCAAAGTGGGCGAACTCACCGAACACCGCTTTCAGACGATCGATGAGATCATCGACCGAGACTTGCGACCAGTCCCTCTCATCGTTGGCAACACTTGCGAGCGCCGTCATCAGCACCGCACCCCAGACCGCTGCCGTGAGCTTGACTTTCTGGTCGTGCAGCGGGACGCCGAGTCGGGCGGCCAACGTGCGCTCGATCGCGTTGCCGCGAAACGTCACGCTGGCCTGACGCAGCGTCGACGAAGTCACGATGATCCGGGTGATGCAGAGCAGCCGCTCGGCAGTCAACTCGCCGGGCCTCGCCCGCTTGGCGGCTTCGACCATCGCGACGTTGGCCCGCAGCAGCGCCTCATAGTGGTTCATATCGTCGGCCTGGCGAGCGAGTTCTACTGCGGTTCGGTCGAGAATCTCGTCGACCAACGCTAAGGCGATCGCGTCTTTGGTCGGAAAATACCTGCTGAACGTACGCGATGAGACATCGGCTACTGCAGCGATTTGATCGACTGTGGTGTTTTCGAACCCCTGGCTATTGCACAGCTCCACAGCGGCGTCGATGAGAGTCGCTCGCGTGCGCAGCTTCTTGCGCTCGCGCAGCCCGAGAGTCTGCGCCCCCCTACCGTCAGACACAAAGGGCATCCTAACGGTCGAAACTATGAAGGAGCTAAGAATTTGGCGACCTCGATAACATGATCGACGTCTGCATTCCGGACCGTTGTCTCGCCGCAGCTAACGTCGGCTCCTACGGCTGCAGCCGTTCGATCCGCCCCTTCTGGATGCGAATCCTGTTGTGCACCCGGTTCTCCCGGCCCTGCCAGAACTCCACGACCTCAGCCGCGATCAGATAGCCGCCCCAATTCGGCGGCACAGGAACCGTTTCGTGGTCGGCGAATCGCTGCGTCACCTCCGCCAGCTGGTCCAGCAGCGCGGTGCGGGACTCGATCGGCTTCGACTGGTACGACGCCCAGGCGCCGAGCTGCGACCCCCGCGGGCGCTTGGACCAGTACTCGGCCGTCTCCTCCGCGGACACCTTTGTGACCGGTCCGCGCACGTGGACCTGGCGCCCGATCAGGTACCAGGGAAAGGTGGCCGACGCGTACGGCGTCGCCGACAACTGCTCGCCCTTGTCGGAGTCGTAGTTGGTGTAGAACGTGATGCCGGCATCGTCGACGCTCTTGCACAACACCGACCGGGTCACGGGCCGTCCGCGACCGTCCACAGTGCCGATCACCATTGCATTGGGTTCAGCGACACCGGCGCGCTCGGCGTCGGCTAACCACTTGCGCAGCAACGTAACCCAGCCGTCGGCCAGCCAATCCACGTCGAGATCGGGACTGCCGTCCTTTTCCGCTGAACCGTATTCCACCCGCATCCTCGCCAAGCGTTCTGGGCCTACCTCCGCCACGCGACAACGCTACGCCCACACCACCCACCGCGGTGTCAGCAACCGCCAGATGACCGCCGTTGCGTGGGTGCAAGAATCTGCCCATGAGTGCGGTGCCTGAAGATTTCGTACCCGGCCTCGAAGGCGTCGTCGCCTTCACCTCCGAGATCGCCGAACCCGACAAGGACGGCGGCGCGCTGCGGTACCGCGGCGTCGACATCGAGGACTTGGTCAACCAGCGGGTGACCTTCGGTGACGTGTGGGCGTTGCTGGTCGACGGCAAGTTCGGCAACGGTCTGCCGCCCGCCGAACCGTTCCCGCTGCCCATCCACAGTGGCGATGTGCGCGTCGACGTCCAGGCGGGGCTCGCGATGTTAGCCCCGATCTGGGGCTATCCCCCGCTGCTCGACATCGACGACGCCACCGCCCGCGACCACCTCGCCCGGGCTTCGGTGATGGCGTTGTCCTACGTCGCGCAGTCGGCGCGCGGCATCTACCAACCCGCGGTCCCCCAGCGCACCGTCGACGAATGCTCAACGGTGACAGAGCGATTCATGACCCGCTGGCAGGGCGATCCCGATCCCCGCCATGTGGAGGCCATCGACGCCTACTGGGTCACCGCCGCCGAACACGGCATGAACGCCTCGACGTTCACCGCCCGCGTGATCGCGTCGACCGGGGCCGACGTCGCGGCCGCCCTGTCCGGCGCGATCGGCGCGATGAGCGGGCCGCTGCACGGCGGCGCCCCCGCCCGCGTGATCCCGATGATCGAGGAGGCCGAGAAGACCGGCGACGCCCGCGCAGTGGTCAAGGGCATCCTCGACCGCAAGGAGAAACTCATGGGCTTCGGGCATCGGGTCTACCGCGCCGAGGATCCGCGGGCGCGGGTGCTGCGCGCGACGGCCAAGCGGCTCGAGGCGCCGCGCTACGAGGTGGCCGCCGCGCTGGAACAGGCCGCCCTGACCGAGCTGCGGGAGCGGAGGCCGGACCGCGCCATTGAGACCAACGTCGAGTTTTGGGCGGCGGTGATCTTGGACTTCGCGCAGGTGCCGACCAAGATGATGCCCGCGATGTTCACCTGCGGCCGCACCGCCGGGTGGTGTGCACACATCCTCGAGCAAAAACGGCTCGGCAAGCTGGTGCGTCCGTCGGCGATCTACGTCGGCCCGGCGCCGCGCAGCCCGGAGTCGGTCGAGGGCTGGGACCAGATCGTCCGGTCGTGACCACGACGTTCGCCGCGGCGGCACACAGATTCGCTGACCTCGTCGGCCGGATCCCCGCTGACGCCTGGTCCGAACCGGGGCTGGGTGATTGGGACGTGCGCTCGCTGGTCGGGCACACGTCGCGCTCGCTCACCACGGTGCTCACCTACCTCGAGACCACCGCCGACCGCGCGGACCTCGCCTCCCCGCAGGAGTACTACGCGCGGGTGAACCCGACCGCTTTGGGCATCGACCCCGCCGATGTCGCCGAGCGCGGTCGACAGGCCGGGCGGGACCTTGGTGGCGATCCGGCAGCGGCGGTCGCCGATCTGGTCACTCGAGCACTCGCGCGGCTGCGGACGGTCGACGATCCGCTGATCCAGGTGATCGGCGGGCTAGGCATCCGGCTGCGGGACTACCTGCCGACGCGTACGTTCGAGCTGGCCGTGCACAGCCTGGATATCGCACGCGCAATTGGGATTTCGTTCACGCTGCCGCCATCGGTGCTCGAGGAGGCGTTGGTGTTGGCGGCTCGGATCGCGGCCCAGGAGCACGGTGAGACGGTGCTGATGGCGCTGACCGGACGCGACGGGCTTCCGCCGTCCTTTTCGATCGTCTGATCCTGTCGGTGGTCGGTGGTTGCATGGGCCACGTACCGATTAATTCGACGCTCTGCGCAGGTCGGTACTGGTGCCCCCTCCGCGGGCACCAACCCGAATCGAAAGGAGCTTTGCACATGGCCATCGACGTAAAGCCAGAGGTATCCCCCATGCTCACGGTCAGCGACGGCGCCGCGGCCATCGACTTCTACGTCAAGGCGTTCGACGCCGAGGAACTCGGCCGGGTGCCCGGACCGGACGGGAAGAAGCTGTTCCACGCTGCGTTGCGGATCAATGGTTCGCTGGTGATGCTCAACGACGATTTCCCGGAGATGAACGACGGCAAGTCGGAGACGCCGGAGGCGTTCGGCGGTTCGCCTGTGACGATTCACCTGACGGTCACCGATGTCGACGCCAAGTTCCAGAAAGCGGTCGACGCCGGCGCGACCGTCGTGATGCCGCTCGATGACATGTTCTGGGGCGACCGCTACGGCGTGCTACGCGACCCGTTCGGACATATGTGGTCGATGGGACAACCGATGCGCGAGGTCAGCCCCGAGGAGATCGAGAAGGCGGTCCACCAGCCCCAGTGACGGCGTCAAGCGCAGGCTTGTCAGTGAGGTCAGCGGCGCAGGCCGGCCAGTAGGCGCCGGCCGAACCGCGGCGCGTCCGCTTGCGCAGCGGTCAGCATGTCGTCTACCGCGGTGAACTTCACGCGCGGACGCTCGTCGCCGCCGCGGGCGACCTCGGCGGCGTCGATCGCCTTCCACCCGGCCGAGTCGACCATGTCTGGACGTCGGCTGTGCATGAGCTTGTCGAGTGCGCCCGGCTTGTACAGCGGGTCGCGCAGACTGCCGTCGTTGTAGTCGGCGACCAGGTTGTGCACGGTCTGTGCGGCGCACGACTTGTTGGTGCCGATAAACCCCGTCGGTCCGCGTTTGATCCACCCGGCGACGTAGCTGCCGGGAACCGGCTCGCCCGACTGGGGGTCGAGGACGCGTCCACCGCCGTTGGGGACGACCGCCGCCGACTCGTCGAAGGGAAGGCCGCGAATCGGCTTGCCGCGGTAGCCGATCGAGGTCAGTACCAGTCCGGCGTCGAGCCGGTGAACCTCGTCGGTGCCGGTCACGGTGAACTCCATCGCCTCGGCGCGGGCGTCGCCGACGACGCGCTTCGGCGTCATTCGGTAGACCAGGCGGATCCGCGGCCGGGTCACCGGTGCCGAAGTGTCCCCGAGCTTGCTCAGGACTTCCAACTTGTTGCGCGTGAGGGGTTCCTCGGCGGCAGCCAGGTCCCGGTCCACCAGTCCGTGATCGGCCGGCGAGAGCACCACCTCGCACGTCGATGTCAACCCGATCAGCTCGGGCAGCGTGAAGGCCGAGTCCTTGGGACCGCGCCGGCCGGCGATCACGACCTCGGTCACTCTGGAATCGCGGAGCACGGCGAGCGCGTGATCGGAGATGTCCGTGCACGCGAGGACATCTGGCGGCGTGACGAGGATCCGTGCGACGTCGAGGGCGACGTTGCCGTTGCCGACGATGACAGCCCGCTCGTGCCCCAGATCGATTGGTAGCGAGTCGAAATCGGGGTGGCCGTTGTACCAGGCCACGAACTCGGTCGCGGTGCCCGTACCCGGCAGGCCCATCCCGGCGATGTCGAGCCGCCGGTCGTTGGGTGCGCCGACGGCGTAGAGCACAGCGTGGTGATGCTCAAGCAATTCGTCGTGCGTGACGTCCGTGCCCACCTCGACGTTGAGGTAGAAGGTGAACCCCGGTTGTGCGGCGATCCTGTCGAACAGCTTGGTCACACGTTTGGTGCTCTGATGGTCGGGGGCGACGCCTGCGCGCACCAATCCGTACGGCGTGGGCAGCCGCTCGAAGACGTTGACGCGCACACCCTTCTGGGTGAGCAGCTCATCGGCGGCGTACATCGCGGCGGGTCCGGACCCGACGATCGCGACGGTCAGCGGTCCGCCGGCGCGGGGATACACCACGGGCGCCTCGATAACCGGCGCCAGCTTCGACGTCGGCGGCAGCCTGCCGTCCGGTTCGGGATAGAACGCCGCGTTCAACTCGACGAACGGAACCTGCTCCGGCGTCAACTTCGAGTCATGCGATATCGCCCCGACCGGGCACGCCGACACACAGGCTCCGCAGTCGACGCATGCGACGGGATCGATGTAGAGCATCTCGGCGGTCGCGAAACCGGGCTCGTCCGGTGTCGGGTGAATACAGTTCACCGGACACGCGTAGACACAGGACCCGTCGCTGCAACACGACTGGGTGATCACATGGGGCACGTTGTGCGTCCTATGCGGCGATCACGTGCTGACGGGCCGGTTCGCTGCGGTAACGGCTCGGCTTGCCGTCGATCTTGCAGAGCCGCCACATCAACCTGGCGAACGGGTTCATCAATCCGGTCTCATGGCAGAGCATCCGGACGTCGCCGAACATGTCGCGCAGGAACTGGCGGGACTTCGGCGCGCGGAAGAACAGCTCCTTGCGTACCGAGCGCGGAATGTCGAACTCACGCCAGAAAGCCTTGGGCGGCACAATGATCGCCTGACACAGCACCCGCATGATGATCGGTACGTTCAGTGACAGCCAGAACCGCTGACGGCGGTTGAGTCGCGGCAGGCGCTTGCGCAGATACTCGTGAGCGAACGAGATGTGACGGGCCTCCTCCGCCACGTGGATGGCCATCACCCGCTCCATGATCGGGTGTAGCTCCTTGCCCTCGCGCAGCACGTTCTTCTGCGTGTGGTCGATCGGCTCCTCGCCGGCGAGCACGCCGAAGAAGAACGGGATCGGCAGCGGTCCGGCGACGAGCGGGATGAACGGCGACAGCCACCGCAGCATGCGGGGCATGCCCGGCACGTCGGCGCCGATGCGGTTGACCATCTCCTGGAACATCATGGTGTGGTTGCACTCCTCGACCGACTCGTGCAGGCAGTACCGGTACTCGGGTGACCCGTTGGGAACCCAGAATGCGTAATTCGTCAGCCCGCGGATGAGGATGATCTCGAACTGCAGACCGACCTTCGCGACGTTGGCCTGCCGCCACATTCCGATCTCGATCTGTCGTTCGAGCGGTTGCGCCTGATACCAGGGATGTCCGCCGAGCGGGTCGGTCGCGGGCAGCACCCAGCGCGGGTCGTTCTCGGTGACCGCGAACTCGGGCGCGTCCCAGTCGATGTCGGTGTACGGATTGAAGTTCCGTCGCACCGAACCCTCGGAGAGCGTGGTGAGCGTGTCGACGTATTCGGCGTCCTCGGTGACTTCCATGTTCCGACGCCATCGCCTGACCAGTCGTGTTCGCGCCATTCTCGGACCTCCCTATGAGGTTTACATTCGCGCCACTGATGTCCAACAACGGTACCGGAGGTATCGCCTACTGAACATACCCCCGAGCGCGATGTGTCACACGGCGCCGAAGACATCGATATGTGATCGTCGTCACAGCGCATGCGTGCCGCGGGGAGAGGTGAGCGTCGGGCGCTATCTGCTGCCGAACTCGCCGACGGCGGCGGCCCTGGGACCGTTGCGCAGGACGGCGACGCCGACATCGGTCATGCTGCAGTCGGTGATGATCGCGCGGTGCCCGGGGCTGTTCATCCACCAGTTGACCGCTTCGGCGGGGACGGCCCCGACTCCCGTGCTCCAGAAGATGATCTCGCCCGCCTTGGAGTACGTCGTGTAACCGGCGGCATTGATGCGCTGGCCGGCAGACGATCCGTCCGAACCGGTGTGGCTCTGCACGTTGTTGGCAAGCATGTCGTTGGCCTGCCGGGCCGCGGCGGCGCTCAGCTGCGGGTTTCCCGCGACCGGGCCGCACCCGTTGGCCGCGCGGGCGGCGTTGATCTCGTCCAGCAGCGCGCCGTCGTCGGCGCCGTCGGCCTGGGTCGGGCCCGCGGCCAGCGGTGCGCACACCGCTAGAGCACCCGTGCAGATGGAAAACAGGACCGAGCTTTTTCTAAGACTGATCACGTGCCCCCCTGGGCTCGAGCTTCAGTCCCCGACAGGTCACAGTATGGACACAACGAGGTCTCTATGTAGGTCGTTTACCCACTTTTGTGACATATCTCTGCCGCCCATCCCCGCGCCGGCCGCACAAAACCAGTCATTACTGTTGAGCGCATGTCCGACCTCGCGATCCCCGCCGACCTCAAACCGCGCGATGGCCGTTTCGGCTGCGGACCCTCGAAGGTCCGCCCCGAACAGCTGTCCGCGCTCGCAGCGGCGGGTGACCTGTTCGGGACCTCGCATCGTCAGGCCCCGGTGAAGAACCTGGTCGGCCGGGTACGCGACGGTCTGCGTGAGCTGTTCTCCGTGCCCGACGGGTACGAGGTGATTCTCGGCAATGGCGGCACCACCGCATTCTGGGATGCGGCGGCGTTCGGCCTGATCGAGAAGCGTTCGCTGCACCTGACCTACGGCGAGTTCAGCGCGAAGTTCGCCTCCGCGGTGGCCAAGAACCCGTTCGTGGGCGACCCGGTTGTCGTCAAGGCGGATCCGGGCAGCGCGCCGGAGCCGACGTCGGATCCGTCGGTCGACCTGATCGGCTGGGCGCACAACGAGACGTCGACGGGGGTCGCGGTCCCCGTCCAGCGTCCCGACGGTGCCGGTGATGCGTTGATCGCGATCGACGCGACGTCGGCAGCGGGCGGGCTGCCGGTCGACATCACCGAGTCCGACGTCTACTACTTCGCTCCGCAGAAGAACTTCGCCGGCGACGGCGGGCTGTGGGTGGCGATCATGTCGCCGGCCGCGCTAACCCGCGTCGAGGCGATCGCGGGCGCGGGTCGCTGGATGCCCGAGTTCTTGTCGCTGCCGATCGCGATCGAGAACAGCCTCAAGAATCAGACGTACAACACCCCGGCGATCGGCACCTTGATCCTGTTCGCCGAGCAGCTGGACTGGCTGCTGGGCAACGGTGGGCTGGACTGGGCGGTCAAGCGCACGGCGGATTCGTCGCAGCGGCTATACGGCTGGGCCGACGCGGCGCAGTTCGCGACACCGTTCGTGACCGACCCGGCATTGCGCTCGCAGGTGGTGGGCACCGTGGACTTCAACGAGGACGTCGACGCAGCCGCGGTGGCCAAGACGCTGCGGGCCAACGGCATCGTCGACACCGAGCCTTATCGCAAGCTGGGCCGCAACCAGCTTCGGGTGGGCATGTTCCCGGCCGTCGACCCGGAGGACGTGAGCGCGCTGACCGCATGCATCGACTGGGTGGTGGAGCGGCTTTAGCCCGCGACCAACAGGCGGGGAGCGGCTTTAGCTCGCGACCAACAGGCGGGGAGCGGCTTTAGCCCGCGTGTCATACCAGGTAACGGGCGGATAACGCAGTAGTGTCCGGTTGATCGGGCTTCGCGCTAGCCCGGAGGAGGTCGCCATGCGGGAACTCAAAGTCGTCGGACTCGATGTGGACGGCAAACGAATCATCTGCGAGGCCGACGGCTCCGGTGAGAAGTTCACGCTGCTGCGCGACGATCGGTTGCGGGCCGCTGTCCGTGGCGACCAGGTGGGTTCGAGTCAGACACGAGACGAGGCCGAGGTTCAAACCGTGCTGCGACCCAAGGAGATTCAGTCCCGGATCAGGGCCGGTGCATCCGTCGAACAGGTCGCGGAGGCTTCGGGCGTCGACGTGTCCCGCGTCGAGCGGTTCGCGCATCCGGTGTTGCTCGAGCGCGCCCGGGCCGCCGAGCTGGCAACCGCCGCGCATCCGGTGCTCGCGGACGGGCCGTCGGTACTGACCTTGCTGGAGACGGTCACGACGGCTTTGATCGCGCGCGGGCTCGACCCGGACGCGCCGACCTGGGACGCGTGGCGCAACGAAGACGGCCGCTGGACGGTGCGGCTGGCATGGAAAGCAGGCAGGTCGGACCTCGCGGCGCATTTCCGCTTCTCCCCCGGCGCCCACGGCGGGACGGTCACCGCGTTCGACGACGCCGCGTCCGAGCTCATCGACCCGAACTTCACCCGACCGCTGCGCCCCGTCGCCGCGCTGCCCGAGCCGCAGGTCGAGGTCGAGGAGCCGACGCTTCCGATCGACCCGCCGGTGCAGGCGACCCCGCCCGAGCCCCAGACCGAAGAAGCCCCCGAGCCCGTCGCGCAGAAGCCGGCCAAGGCCCGCAGGGGTAAGGCCAAGCCCGCGGTTCCCGCCTGGGAGGACGTCCTTCTGGGCGTGCGCTCCAGCGGCCAGCGCTGAGTTTCACGGCCCGCACTTCTTCTCGCGAGCAGTCGTAAAACTGCCCGAAATCTCGCGATATGAGGCACTTTTGCGTCTGCTCGGCAGGATTGGGCGACCGCTGAGTTCGCCTTACATCAGCTGCTCAACGCAATGGCGAGCACGACCAGCCACGCGGCGGCCACGCCGACGCCGGAGCCCAGCACGAACCACCGCCACACCGGCCGATTGCGCCACCCCCAGACCGTCGGGGCCAGGCCGCCGACCGCGACCAAGTTGAGGCCGATCGCCAGCAGCGGATGCAACCGCAGCAGGCCGAGGCTGAGCACCACGATCGCCGCCGCAATCACCGCCGCGACGAACCCCGCCACCGTCAACCCCATCGTCCACGGCGTCGAGTCGTCGGTCATATCCGTCACTCCGATTCGCTCCGCTCTCCCCTACCCTTCGGGTGTGGCCCCAGCTCGCCGGTGCCCAATCTAACCCGCTCATAGAATGCCAGCGCGGCAGCGGTCGCGACGTTGAGCGAGTCGGTTCCGCGCGACATCGGGATCCGCACCCGAAGATCCGCCGCGCGCATCGTCCGTTCGGTCAGGCCCGGTCCTTCCGCGCCGACCAGGATCGCCACCTTGTCGTCGATGACGTCCGACATCGCGTCGGCCAATGAACGCGCAGTGGGACCGGGAGTCATGGCCAATAGTCGAAAGCCGTTGTCGCGCAACAACTCCAGATCGGCCGGCCACGACTTGGCCCACGCGTACGGCACGAGCAGCGCGTGACCCATCGACACCCGGACGGCGCGCCGGTACAGCGGATCGGCGCAACCGGTGCCGAAGATCACCGCGTCCACACCGAGGCCGGCGGCATTGCGAAAAACCGAGCCGAGGTTCTCGTGGTCGTTGACGCCTTCGAGCACCGCGACGGTGCGGGCGCCGTCCAACACCTCGGTGACCGTCAACTCCCGCGGCCGCGACGCCGACGCCAGCACACCGCGGTTGAGGTGAAAGCCCACCACCTCGGCCATCACGTCGGCGGGCACGCGGTAGTAGGGCGCCGAGACGCCGACGAGGTCAGTCGCGAGCTCCTGCATGCGGCGGTCGGTGCCCATCATCGCGCGTGGGACGAACCGCGACGCCAGCATCCGCTGCACCACGAGCACGCCCTCGGCGATCACCAACCCCTTGCCGGTGGGCAGGTCGGGCCTGCGGTCGACGCTGTTGAGGTCGCGAAAGTCGTCGAGACGCGGATCGGACGGATCGGCGACGTCGATCACGGTGGCTGCCACGGTCACGCCCGGCCGCCACCGCCGTGCCGTGGGCTACCTTTCATAGCGATGACCCCGCAACCGCCTCCGCTGCCCGCCGTTCTGCTCAAGCCCGGGCCGGTCGTCGTCGCGATCGCGGCCGGGTGGGTCGTCGCTGCGATCCTGGCGTTCACGGTGACCGGTTTACACGAGTGGCGGCCGTACACGCTGGCCGGGCTGGGTGTCGGCGCCCTTGGCACGGGCATCTGGTTGTGGCAACGTCGCGCCGTGCGTCGCGGATCGCGCGGGGCGCAGAGCGGACTCACTTAAACAAGAGACAGGAGGACGCAATGGCAGCGCCGCTGTTGCAAGCCGAGACGACGATCAACGCCCCGGTGTCGAAGGTGTGGGAGTTGGTCTCCGACCTCAAGAACATGCCGCGATGGAGCCCGCAGTGTCGGCTCATGAAGACGTTCGGCCCGCTGCGGCCGGGGGCGAAGACGATCAACCTCAACCGGCGCAAGTTCCTGTTCTGGCCCACCACGAGCCAGATCACGGAGCTGGTCCCGGAAAAGAAGCTCGCGTTTCGGGTCAACGAGAACGGCACGGTGTGGAGCTACGAACTCGAACCCACCGAGACCGGCACCCGACTGGTGGAGACCCGTCACGCGGAGAACGGCGTGAAGGCCTTCTCCAACATGTCGGTCAATGCGTTCATGGGTGGGGTGCCCAGCTTCGAACGCGAACTCGTCGAGGGCATGAACGAGTCGCTCGCGAGGATCAAGGCCGCGGCCGAGAGTTAATCGGCGGGCTCGGTCAGATCGAGCACGCCGTCGTCGTACGGGTCGTACAACGGGGATCCGCCGCCGGCGGGCTGCGGGGTGTCGGAGTGTGCGCCGCAACCGTATTCGGCGTCGACGACGTGACCGTCGGCGGAGAACTCGTTGGCGCAGACGCCGAACATCGTCCCGAGAGCTCCAGACAGCGGGAGGTAGAAGCCGCAGTCGCGGCACACCCGCCGCGTCGAGCGCGCCATCGCCGAACCCGGTCCGTAGTCGCCGTCGTGCCAGCGTTGCGCGGCGTCCAGGCGACCCCACTGACTGAGCACTTGGCGTCGACCCAGACCGACCTCGAGTGCGACGTCGTCGATCTGCGGATCGCCGGTCGCCATGTACCCGGGAACCAGCCGCGGGTCGTCGGCGGGCGGCGCGAGAAGGTCTCCCGGACCCAGATCGCCGGGGCGGACGCGTTCTTCCCACGGCACCCACTTCGGCGCCAGCAACGCCGTGGGGCCCGGCACCAGCACCACCTCGCTGATGGTGGCGTGTTCGGCGCCCGGCCAGGCCGCGACGACGACGGCCCACTGCCAGCCGCGGTAGCCCGGCAGGTCCGCAAGGAAGCGGTGCGTGGCCGCGGTCGGGTCCTCGAAGCTCGCACCCAGGTATTCACCAACGGTGTTCTCGCCGCTGAACTCGACGATCGCCGCGCGGGCGTCGTCGACGGCGCCGAGAAGCACCGCCTCCAGATCCGGCCGTTCGGCGGATTCGGTCACGCTGTCCATCGCCCCCAATACTGCCTGACCGGCTAACCGGCAGCCACACCGGTTGGCTGCACGCCCGCTACCGCTTCGATGGTGGAGAATCGACAACGTGACCGGACCGCGTCGTGACCCCCGAGACTTCACGGGTCGGCGCGACCCCCGCTACTACCCGCCGCGCCCGCCCGCCGACGACCGATGGGACGACGAGCACCCGGGAATGGCGAACTATCCGAGCGACCCGAGTTACCGTCGCCCCCGCCGCAACGGCCCCACCCCCAGCGCCAACCGCTGGCTGCCGCCGCTCGACGAGCCCACCCGCGAATTCGGCGCCACACCCCCTCCGCACCGGATGGGCAGCGCCGCGGGCGAAAAGATCACCGTCACAAGGGTGGCCGCGCAACGCAGCCGCGAGATGGGCTCCAAGATGTACGGCCTGGTGCACCGGGCCGCGACCGCCGACGGCGCCGACAAGTCCGGTCTGACGGCGCTGACGTGGCCCGTGGTCGCGAACTTCGCCGTCGACGCCGCGATGGCGGTCGCGCTGGCCAACACCCTGTTCTTCGCGGCGGCCTCCGGTGAGAGCAAGGGCAAGGTCGCGCTGTACCTGTTGATCACCATCGCGCCGTTCGCCGTCATCGCACCGCTGATCGGCCCCGCGCTCGACCGCCTGCAGCACGGCCGCCGGGTCGCGCTGGCAACGTCGTTCGCATTGCGCACGGCGCTGGCGGTGGTGTTGATCGCCAACTACGACGGCGCCACCGGAAGCTTCCCGTCGTGGGTGCTCTACCCGTGCGCACTCGGAATGATGGTGCTGTCCAAGTCATTCAGCGTGCTGCGCAGCGCGGTGACCCCGCGTGTTCTGCCGCCGACCATTGACCTGGTCCGCGTGAACTCGCGGCTGACCACGTTCGGCTTGCTCGGCGGCACGATGGTCGGCGGCGCGGTCGCCGCCGGCGCGGAGTACCTGTTCAAGCTGTTCGAGATGCCGGGCGCGCTCTACGTGATCGTCGCGGTGTCGGTGGCCGGTGCCGCGCTGTCGATGCGGATCCCGAGATGGGTAGAGGTCACCGAGGGCGAGGTGCCGGCGACGCTGAGCTATCACGGGCGTACGGGCGAACTGCGGCGCGGCGCCGAACCGACGTCGCCCCCGAAGTCGGCACGCCAACCGTTGGGGCGCAACACCATCGCGGCGCTGTGGGGCAACTGCACCATCAAGGTGATGGTCGGCTTCCTGTTCCTCTATCCGGCGTTCGTCGCCAAGTCGCACGACGCCAGCGGGTGGGAGCAGTTGCGCATCCTCGGGGTGATCGGCGCGGCGGCGGCCATCGGCAATTTCGCAGGCAACTTCACCAGCGCGCGACTCAAGCTCGGTTATCCGGCGAAGGTGGTCGTGCGGTGCACGGTCGTCGTCACTCTCGTCGCGCTGGCCGCCGCACTGACCGGCAACCTTCTCGTGGCGGCGATCGCGACGCTGTTGACCTCGGGGGCCAGTGCGATCGGTAAGGCCTCGCTGGACGCGTCGCTGCAGGACGACCTGCCCGAGGAGTCGCGGGCGTCGGCGTTCGGCCGTTCGGAGTCGGTGTTGCAGCTGGCCTGGGTTGCGGGCGGCGCGGTCGGCGTGCTGGTCTACACCGAACTGTGGGTCGGCTTCACGGCGATCACCTCGGTGCTGATCCTCGGCCTCGCGCAAACCGTCGTGAGCTACCGCGGTGACTCGCTGATTCCCGGCCTCGGCGGCAACCGACCCGTGCTGGCCGAACAAGAGGGCGTACGTTCCGACGCCGCGGCGGTGGCGCACGAGTGAAGCGCACGATCGCCGCGCTGGTCGCGGTGGTGATCCTCGCGTCCGTGGGCACCGGTGTGCTCATCTGGCGGCTCGGCGACCACCCCACCGCGAAATACCCTGAGATCAGCGCATATTCGAGTGGCCACCTCGTGCGTGTCGGCCCCTACCGGTACTGCGACGTGAAGAACCCCACCAAGTGCGAGGTGTTCGAGGATCAGGGCGAGCTGCCGGTCAACGAACGTCACTCGGTGCAGGTGTCGGTGCCGCCGGCGATTGGTCGGGCGCCGTGGGTGCTGCTGCGCCAGTACGAGGACTCCGACATGATCGAGGAGTTTCGGCCCAACACCCGGTTGGCGGTGACGATCCCAACCGTCGACCCGCGCCGCGGCAAGCTCACCGGGTTCGTCATCTGGCTGCCCACGCTGGTCCGCATCGACGATGAAGAGGTCCCTGCGCCGCACGCCGAGTGGTCGGTGCGCACGGTGTGGTCCTGACCGGTCAGTTCGCTCCGTGTCCGTCCGGTACGCGTTCGCCGTCGCGCGGCGGGCCCGGCGGGGTTCCGTCGCCGAACGGTCTGCCGCCCAGGGCTTCCCGGCCGTGCGGCGCCAACCAGTTGGACAGGTCGGGCCCCTTCGGAACGACCTGCGTCGGGTTGATGTCGGTGTGCACGATGTAGTAGTGCTGCTTGATCTGGACGAAGTCGATGGTGTCGCCGAAGCCCGGCGTCTGGAACAGGTCGCGGGCGTAGGCCCACAGCGCGGGTAGCTCCGCGAGTTTCTGGCGATTGCACTTGAAGTGCCCGTGATAGACGGGGTCGAAGCGCGCCAGCGTGGTGAACAACCGGACGTCGGCCTCGGTGATGGTGTCGCCCACCAGGTATCGCTGATTCGTGAGCCGGCCTTCGAGCCAGTCCAGCGCGGTGAACAGCCTGTCGTAGGCCTTCTCGTAGGCCTGCTGCGATCCAGCGAACCCGCACCGGTACACACCGTTGTTGATCTCGGTGTAGATGCGTTGCGCCACCTCGTCGATCTCGCCGCGCAGTGGCTCCGGGTAGAGGTTCGGCGCGCCGTCGCGGTGGTACTGCGTCCACTCGGTGGACAAGTCGAGGGTGATCTGGGGGAAGTCGTTGGTGACGACCTCACCGGTCGGCACGTCGACGATCGCCGGGACCGTGATGCCCTTGTCGTAATCGGGGAAACGTTTGAGGTAGGCGTCCTTGAGCCGCGGGATTTTCAGTACCGGGTCGACGCCGCCCGGATCGAGGTCGAACGTCCAGCTGTCCTCGTCGTGGGTGGGGCCGCAGAAGCCGATCGACAGCACGTCCTCGAGGCCCAGCAGCCGTCGAACGATGATCGTGCGGTTGGCCCACGGGCAGGCCCGCGCGACGACGAGCCGGTAGCGGCCGGGTTCGACGGGATAGCCGTCGCGGCCATCGGCCGTGATACGAGTGCCGATGTACTTGGTGTCGCGGTTGAACTCGCCACCCGAGTCGGACTTGTCGGCGACATATGCCATGACGTCGATTCTTCCCCGCCGAATCTGAACTTATGCGCGTTCGAGCGCCGGGATTCCGTGCACAAGCTCAGTTTCGAGCCGACTCCCTCAGTGCTCGAGCTCGCGGGCGACCGCTCGCACCACTTCGGAAACTCGACGCGCGACCTTGCGGTCGGGATAGCGACCCTTACGCAGCTCCGGCTGCACGGTGCTCTCCAGCAGAGTGATCATGTCCTCGATCATCCCGTGCAGCTCGTCGGGCGAGTGCTTGCGCTCGGCGGCGGCCGCCTCGCGACGCGTCCGCGTGAGGCTCGGCGGCGGATCGATGACCTTCAACGTCAATGCCTGGGGACCGCGCCTGCCCGCGGCGATGCCGAACTCGACGCGCTGACCCGCCTTGAGGGTCTCGACACCGGATGGCAGCGCCGACGATCGGACGTAGACGTCCTCGCCGTCCTCCTGCGACAAAAACCCGAAGCCCTTTTCGGCGTCGTACCACTTAACCTTGCCGGTCGGCACTGGTCTCACCCGCTCGTCTTGTGTACCTACATAGCGAACATAAGGAAAGCGCCCCGATTGCGCCGGGACGCGTGTTGCTCGATCCTACTCTGACCTCGACCTCGCCAGCACCCCCTTATCGGTAGGCTGAAGGCCACCGCTGGAGGAGAAGAAGCGCCCATATGCGATTGATACTCAACATCATCTGGTTGATCTTCGGCGGCCTGTGGCTGGCGCTGGGCTACCTGGTGGCGGCGCTGATCTGCTTCGTGCTGATCATCACCATCCCCTTCGGGTTCGCCGCCCTACGCATCGCGGTGTACGCGTTGTGGCCGTTCGGCCGCACGATCGTCGACAAACCGGGACCCCGGCCCGGCGCGCTGATCGGCAACGTCATCTGGGTCATCTTGTTCGGCGTCTGGCTGGCGATCGGCCATGTTCTCACCGCCGTGGCGATGGCGATCACGATCGTCGGCATCCCGCTCGCGCTGGCCAACCTCAAGCTCATCCCGGTATCGCTGATGCCGCTCGGCAAGGACATCGTCCCGGTCGACAGCCTGGGCCAGCCCGCCGCCGACCCCTGGCGAGCCGCCGCATGACCGTCACCGACCTCGGCGTGCCCTCGGCCGCCCCGCCCTTGCCCGCCCCCGCCGACGGGCCGCTGATCGACACGTTCGGCCGGGTCGCCACCGATCTGCGGGTGTCGCTGACCGACCGCTGCAACCTGCGCTGCACCTACTGCATGCCCGCCGAGGGGCTGGACTGGCTGCCGTCGGAACAGCTGCTGCGGCCCGATGAGCTGACCCGGCTGCTGCGCATCGGCGTCGAGAGGCTGGGCATCCGCAGCGTGCGCTTCACCGGGGGCGAGCCGCTGGTCGCCCGGCACCTCGAGGACGTCGTCGCCGCGACGGCCGCGCTGCGACCGCGCCCGGAGATCACGCTGACCACCAACGGCATCGGACTCGACAGACGGGCCGAGCGGCTCAAGCGCGCCGGACTGGACCGCATCAACGTGTCGCTGGACACCGTCGACTCCGCGCGGTTCGCCGCGATCACCCGCAGGGACAGACTCGCCGATGTGCTGGCCGGACTGCGGGCGGCCAAGGCTGCGGGGCTCGATCCGGTGAAGGTCAACGCCGTCCTCGACCCAGTCACCGGGCTCGACGATGCGGTGGACCTGCTGCGGTACTGCCTCGACCACGGCTATCAGCTGCGCATCATCGAGCAGATGCCGTTGGACGCCGGCCACGAGTGGCAGCGAGGCAAGGCGATCGCGGCGGATGACGTGCTGGCCGCGCTTCAGCAGCACTTCGAGCTCACCCCCGATACCGTGCCGCGCGGGTCGGCGCCTGCCGAGTTGTGGCGGGTCGATGGCGGCATGGGCAAGGTCGGCATCATCGCCTCGGTCTCGCACGCGTTCTGCTCCGCTTGCGACCGCACCCGGCTGACCGCCGACGGTCAGGTCCGCAACTGTCTGTTCGCCCGGCAGGAGACCGACCTGCGTCGTCTGATGCGCGGCGGCGCCGACGACGCCGCCGTCGAGGCCGCATGGCGCGCGGCGATGTGGGCCAAGGCGGCAGGCCACGGCATCAACGATCCGGACTTCGTACAACCCGACCGCCCGATGAGCGCGATCGGCGGATGAGTCGAAAGAAGCTATGACGACGGCAACGACACTCGCGGTGAATGTCCGTTATTTCGCGGCCGCACGGGCCGCCGCCGGTAACGATGAGGAGACGATTCGGCTTCGGCCCGGAACGACGCTCGCCGCGCTTGTCGCGGGACTCGCCGAACGCGACGAGAATTTCGCGAAAGTCTTGAAACGCTGCAGTTTTCTGTGCGACGGCGTCGCAGTGCGCGATGAGTCGGTCGCGTTGCGCGACGCTCAAACGATCGATGTTCTTCCCCCCTTCGCCGGCGGATAACGGTGATTTCCGTCACATAACGGAATGATCACAACCTGGCTACGACGCGGTGGAGCCCTCGCTAGTCCTGCGGAAACGCCCGAAACTGCTGGGCATTTAGAGGATTTTTAAGATTTGCCGAAGCCGAAAACGCCGTAATCGGCAAAAGATGACGCGGCCAAAACGAGCCGATACGGTTCAGTCCCAAGCCAGTCGACCCCAAACCGATTGGCCCGCCGTGCCCAACCGCGCCGAGCTCCATCCGTTGACGCACGGGATACCAACGAACAACTTGGATGGAGGCGGGGGACCCACCGGTCCGCCGAGTCACAGACGGACCAGGAACCGACGGTTCCTTGGGGTGAAGCCGAATCGCGTTGTGCGACACGGCCGGGCATACCTCTCCAGCCCGAACCCGACAGCTGACCTCGCGGGCGCCGAAGAGAGGACCGAACGCACCTATGAGTGGACGGCACCGCAAGCCGACTTCGTCGGCTGTCAACGTTGCGAAAGTCGCCTTCACGGGCGCTGTGCTCGGAACCGGAAGCATTGCGCTGGCCAGCCAGGCCAACGCCGCCTCGGACAGCGAGTGGGATCAGGTCGCCAGCTGCGAGTCCGGCGGCAACTGGGCGATCAACACCGGTAACGGCTATCAGGGCGGGCTGCAGTTCTCGCCGAGCACCTGGTCCGGTCACGGCGGCGGTGAGTACGCACCCGCCGCGCACCTGGCCTCCAAGGAAGAGCAGATCGCGGTCGCCGAACGCGTGCTCGCCAGCCAAGGCAAGGGCGCGTGGCCCACGTGCGGTCGCGGCTTGTCCGGTGCGACGCCGCGCAACGTCGTCGACGACGCGATCGACGCAGTGAACAATCTGCTGCCGCCGCCGCCCCCGCCGTTCGATCCGTTCGCTCCGCCGCCGCCACCCGCGCCGGCCGATGCTCTGGCCGCTCCCGCGCCTCCGCCACCCCCACCGAAGAAATCC
>NZ_LZMD01000017.1 GCF_001668575.1 Mycobacterium sp. 1164985.4 | reverse complement strand
CATACCCGAACACTAGTTCGAGCCACCGACAACCCCAGCCCCATCTGTAACCACTGAAACCAAAGAGACACAAGTGATTTAGCGACGAACCCAGGGTCGTACGGGTACCGCCCAACCGACGCGATGAGCCGCCACATTACGGTTAGTCGAGCATCGGCGCGTACCGGCAGCCCCCCAGGGGCGCCGCGATACAGACCACAGACAGGAGAACGCCGGAGATGACGATTCTGGACCGCTTCCGACTCGACGACAAAGTCGTCGTCATCACCGGCGCATCGTCCGGCCTCGGGGTGTCGTTCGCCGAGGCCTGCGCACAGGCCGGCGCCGACGTCGTGCTCGCCGCCCGACGCGTCGAAAAATTGGAAGCGACAGCAGAACTCGTCAGAGCCGCCGGTAGGCGTGCGCTCAACGTCCAGACCGACGTCGCGGATCCCGACCAGTGCACAGCACTCGTCGACGCTGCGATGCAGGAGTTCGGACACGTCGACGTCCTGGTGAACAATGCAGGCGTCGGCACCGCCGTCCCCGCAACACGGGAAACGCCTGACGAGTTCCGCAAGGTCGTCGACATCAACCTCAACGGTTCCTACTGGGCGGCCCAAGCATGCGGGCGGGTGATGCAGCCCGGCAGTTCGATCATCAACATCTCCAGCGTCTTGGGTCTCACCACCGCCGGACTCCCGCAGGCCGCGTACGCCGCCAGCAAGGCCGCGATCGTCGGCCTCACGCGCGACCTCGCGCAACAATGGGGCGGGCGCAAGGGGATTCGCGTCAACGCCTTGGCGCCCGGCTTCTTCAAGTCGGAGATGACCGACGAGTACAAACCCGGCTATCTGGATGAAACGCTTGCCAGTCGCGTCGTGTTCAATCGGGTGGGCGAGCCGCACGAGTTGTCGGCCGCGGTCATCTGGCTCGCATCCGAGGCGGGTGGCTACGTCACCGGTCAGACGATCGTGGTCGACGGCGGCGTCACGATCACCTAGACGCTCGCAACGCTTCGGTCACGAATTGCGAACGGAGGCCTCGGCGCCGCGGTGACGGTGCTTCGATGGTGCGAACCGCCGGAAGGTTCTCATGGTTTCGCTCGGACCGCCAGCTTGGCTTGGCCTGCTGATCGCCGTCGCGATCGTGGGCGCGGTGTGCGGATTCGTCGCGTCGTCCGCAATGCGGCGCAACAAGCGACACACGCGGCGGATCTTCTTTCTCGGTGCCTTCTGCGGGTTCCTGGCCGGCGCCACCCATGCGAGGCGCCCCGTCGCCGCCGCCGCGGTGCGGACGGGCCTGAAGCGCGCTAAAAGGCAACTGATCCGGCTCCAGACAGGAACGGTATGACTGCGCCGCAACCGATCTCGGTCGAAAACTTCTCTCATGTATGTATCGGGGTGTCGGAGATGGATGCCGCGGTGTCCTTTTACACCGAGGTGCTGGGGATGGACCTGGTCTTCGACGTCAACCTCGACGGAGATGGAATGGACGCCGTCACCGGCGGCGCCGCCCAGAGCGGTCGCATGGTCGGCGGTCTCATCGGCGGGGTCATGGTCGAACTTCTCTATCTCGGCACCGTGCCGGCCGGCCAGGACGGTCCTCATCTGGGCTATACCAACATCTCCTTCCGAGTGGCGGATCTGGACGCAACCTCCGCGGCGCTCCAGCTCTATCATCCCGATGTACGCGCCACTCCCGCCGTCGAAATCGCCGGTGTCCGGATGCTGTTCGTCTACGACCCCGATGGCACGCCCATCGAGTTCATCGAACTACCGGCTGGGGCGACGTCAACGCTGGAAATGTGGCGGCCGTCTTCTTGAGCCGTATCACGCCGACTCGACGGCAACCCGTCTCCGCTCCCACGGCCACGTCATGAGGGCCCACACGGCGATGACGATCGCCACCTCGACCAGCAGATAGAACGGCCACGGTCCGAAGACGTCAAGCAGGGATGCGGTAGGAGGCTTCCTGTTCAGGTAGCCGTAATTCGTCCCGACGATCGCATTGAAGCTGAAGGTCAGCGCCGCCCAGGCCAGCGACACGACGACCGCGAAACGGTAACTGCGCCAATGCGGACGCATCCTTCGGCCCCACGTGAGGTAGACCGCCGCCCAAACGGCGAAGACGTGGAGCACGAAGAACGTCAGGAAAAGATGGTGCGGGAAATCGGGCGCGCCCTCCCTCGGTGTGCCGACGTCGGGTGTGAGCAGCGCCTGCGAGCTCAGGAGAAGGCACCAGTAGTACGTCAGGGCGAAGGCCCAGTGGCGGTGTGACCACAGCGCATACGCCGCCGTCAGCTCTGCGATGTCGCACAGCTGGATCGGAACGGACGTCTGGATGTCTGGCCGGATCAACTTGTAGACGAGCGCCACAACGAAAGCCGCGAGGATCAGCAACGCGAAGACACGCGAGAACACGCGAGCCTGCGCTTCGGTCTGCCGTCGCCCCAACCAGATCAACAGTCCGACGCCCACCGCGAATATCGCGAGCACCACCAAGTGCGAGGTTCCGTACGCCTCGAATTGCCTCTGTGCGTGGTACATCTCAGCGAGGCCTGGGAACCGGTTGCGCCAACGTCGGCGCTGTGTACAGGCCCAGGGTTCGTGCGGTCACCGTGGACAGTTCTCCTTGCAGATTCGAAAGCGGTCGACTGCCGCGAATGTGGATGACGTTCGTCAACAGGATCACGTACGTGTCAGTACCCGGATCGATCCACAACGACGTTCCGGTGAATCCCGTGTGCCCGAAGCTGCCCACGGGAAAGAGCAGTCCGCGCGGTCGGGAGTGGCCGGTGTCGATGTCCCACCCCAGAGAGCGGAGATCTTGACCCTCGATCGCGGGATAGTTCGGCGCGAGAAGCGGATTCGGGTTCGGCGTCTCGGCGATCGCCTCGCGGACCGCCTCGTTGGCCGCCTCTACTTGTCCGGGTGTGTGACCGGGCTGCTGCGGAGTCGTCGTCAGCTGCAACGTCTCTCGCTTCAGAGGAAAATCGCTCGGGCGGCCCGCCAACCGGTCGAGTAGCGCCTGGGCGAAGGTGCTGACGTCGAGTGCCGTCGAGAACACACCGGCGTGCCCGGCGACTCCACCCATGCGTCGTGCTGTCGGATCGTGCACCGTGCCACGCAACAAGAAGTCGAGATCGGGGTTACTGCCCGGTTGGGCTCTGCCTTCCTCGTCGAGGGCAGTGGGCGCGGTCCGCGCCAGAACGTCTGTGTTCCAACCACCTTCGAAGCACGGCGCGCTGGTCGGCGGGGAAGATACCCAAGCGATAGCGGCGCCCCTGAGCTCGTGCGGACCGCACGCCTTGGCCGGAGGGAGGAAGCGGGTGTCGTCCATGTGCAGCGGCTCGAAGACGTGGCGCTGAACGTAGACGTCCTCGGGCTCGCCGGCGACCTTCTCGATCAGTGCACCGAGCAGGATGAAGTTGATGTCGGAGTAGCGGAACACCTCCCCCGGCTCCGACTGCAGAGGCGTCGCCAGCGCACGACGGATGCCCTCCCCGCTGTCGGCGCGCGTCAGGCCCCAGGGGTCCCGCAGATCGATATCGCCCGCGATACCCGAAGTGTGGGTGAGCAACATACGGATCGTCACCTGCGCCCGCTGCGGGTCGTGCGCGCTGTTGAAAGCGGGTAGATAACTCTGCACCGGTTCGTCGAGCCCTACCTTGCCCTGCTCGTAGAGCTGCATGACCGCGATCGCCGTCGCGAGGCACTTGGTCAACGACGCCATGTCGAAGATCGTGTTCTCGGTCATGGGCTCGGCAGGCGTGGGAGTGCTGTCGAGACCCTGTTCGCCGGCCAGCTTCCGCGAGCCGTACGCATGGTGCACCACGAGCTTCCCGCCGTGGCCGATCGCCACCACTGCCCCAGGCAGCTTGTGCGCGGCGATCGCGCTGTCGATCAGCTCATCGACCGGGGGAAGCCCTGGCGTCGGAGCGGCGGGAGTGTGGGTGGCAGCCGACGGCGACGCCGCCTGCGGACTCGAAGGCGGACGCGAATCTGCCGGCGGACGATCGACCCGGCCACACGCCGAAGACGCCGTGAGCGCGAGCACGACCGCCGCGATGACAAGGAGCCACGGCGTCGACCGCCTTCCACCACCGGCGGATCGGTCTGCTGGCATTGCCACCTCGTCGGGTCGAAGGTGCGCGTGCGACGCCGCCGTGTCCAGCCGCGCATTCGCCAGCATAGGGCGGAGACGATTCGGCGCAGTTGAATCCGCTGACCGCCAACCGCGTGCCGACGATGTTGTTACCATCGCGCCGTGCAGGACTCTCCGACGCCACCCGGTCGCGGCGGAGGGCCCTCTCCGTCACGACGCGAACTTCTCAAATATGCCGTCGCCGCGCCGACATTTATGCTCCTCGGAGCGGCGGCAGCGTCGCGGGCGGCGCCGAAGGCGGGCGCGCAAGGGCTGCGGCTCGTCGACTTCGCGCACCGGAAGGTTCCTGCCGATCAGCTCAAGGCGGCGGGTTTCGACGGCGCGCTGGTGTACGTCTCGGAACTGCGCCCCGGAGCCGACTTCGACTTCAAACCGGTGACCCGTGAATACGCCGATTCTTTACGAGCCGAGGGTCTGCACGTCGTCAGCTGCTACCAGTACGGCAAGCCCGGCTGGCCTACACCGTCGGATTACACCCGGGGCTACGACGGTGGTGTCGCGGACGCGTCGACCGCGCTACGGCTGCACAACGCCGCGGGTGGGCCCGACTCGGCGCCCATCTTCTTCAGTGTCGATGAGGACATCGACGAGGACACCTGGGAGAACGTCGCGCTCCAGTGGTACCGCGGCATCAACTCGGTGCTGGGCGTGAACCGCACCGGTCTCTACGGCCACGCGCGGGCGTGCTCGTGGGCCATCGGCGATGGCGTCGTCGGCCGCTCGACCAGCGACGGACACTGGTGGGTGTGGCAGACCAAGGCCTGGTCGGCCGGCGAGCGCGATCCCCGAGCCGTGCTCTATCAAGCCGTGGTGATCGGCGGGTCGGAGCCCGGCGTGGCGATCGGGGACACCCATGTCGACGTCGACGAGGTTCTCGCGCCCGATTTCGGGCAGTGGGACCTGGACCGAGGCTGACCATGCCCGTTACCAGAGTGTTTCGCCGTCGTTGCCGTGAAATCGGCGCGGGAGCGTTCGCCGCGAGACCGCATTTAATACCCTGCTGACATGCCGGAGCGCGTACCGGCCGGGGGGACGGTCATCAAGCTGGTTCTGTGCTGCACGCTGGCCGGGGTGCTGGTGGCAGCGCTGATGTTCCCGTTCGCGGGTGGATTCGGGCTGCTGTCAAACCGCGCCTCGGACATCGTCGCCAACGGTTCGGCGCAACTGGTGGAGGAAGACGTCCCGCAGGTCACGACCATGGTCGACGCCGCGGGCAAGCCGATCGCGTGGCTGTACAGCCAGCGCAGGTTCGAGGTCCCCAGCGAGAAGATCGCCAACACCATGAAGCTGGCCATCGTCTCGATCGAGGACAAGCGCTTCGCCGAGCACGCCGGCGTCGATTGGCAAGGCACGCTGACCGGTCTGTCCGGTTATCTGTCGGGCAACCTCGACACCCGAGGCGGATCGACGATCGAACAGCAGTACGTCAAGAACTTCCAGCTGTTGGTGACCGCCCAGACCAATGCCGAGCGGCGCGCCGCGGTCGAGCTGACACCGGCGCGCAAGCTCCGTGAGATGCGGATGGCGCTGACCCTGGACAAGACGTTCACCAAGGCGGAGATTCTCACGCGCTACCTCAACCTCGTCGGGTTCGGCAACGGGGCGTTCGGGGTCCAGGACGCCGCACAGACCTACTTCGGCATCAACGCATCGCAGTTGAACTGGCAGCAGGCCGCGCTGCTGGCCGGCCTCGTCCAGTCGCCGACCTCATTAGACCCCTACGTGAACCCGCAAGGTGCACTACAGCGGCGGAACCTGGTGCTGGACACCATGATCGAGCACCTGCCCCAACATGCCGACGAGCTGCGATCAGCCAAGTCGTCGCCCCTCGGCGTTCTACCGCGCCCCAAAGAGCTCCCCGGCGGATGCATCGCCGCCGGTGACCGCGGCTTCTTCTGTGAATATGTGCTGGCGTATCTGGCCCATGCCGGAATCAACAAGGATCTGGTCGCCCGTGGGGGCTATCTGATCCGCACGACCCTGGACCCGGCGGTCCAGGCGTCGGTGAAACGTTCCATCGACAAGGTCGCGAGCCCCTCGCTGGACGGCATTGCCGGCGTGATGAGCGTCATCAAGCCCGGTAAGGACTCTCATCGGGTCCTCGCGATGGCGAGCAACCGGACCTATGGCCTGAACAAGGACGCCGGGCAAACGGTGCAGCCGCAACCGTTCTCGCTCGTGGGAGACGGCGCCGGTTCGATCTTCAAGATCTTCACCACCGCCGCAGCGCTCGAGATGGGCATGGGCATCAACGCTCAGTTGTCCGTACCCGGGAGCTTCCAAGCCCGCGGCCTGGGGAGCAGCGATACCCCCGGCTGCCCGAAAGAGACCTGGTGCGTCAAGAACGCGGGAAACTACCGCGGGTCGATGAACGTCACCGATGCGCTGGCCAGCTCACCCAACACGGCGTTCGCCAAGTTGATCCAGCAGGTCGGGGTGCCCCGC
The DNA here is from genome assembly GCF_001668575.1 of Mycobacterium sp. 1164985.4. Taxonomy (GTDB): domain Bacteria; phylum Actinomycetota; class Actinomycetes; order Mycobacteriales; family Mycobacteriaceae; genus Mycobacterium. The sequence continues at coordinate 64,842 of NZ_LZMD01000017.1, read as the reverse complement.
GCGGTCGACATGGCCGTCCGGCTCGGGCTGCGCTCGTATGCCCTGCCGGGGACGGCCCGCGCGTACGACCGGGGGAGCAATGAGAGCCTGGCCGACTTCATCAAGAGGCAGAATGCGGGATCGTTCACCCTCGGCCCGTTCCAGCTCAACGGTCTCGAGTTGTCGAACGTGGCAGCGACGTTGGCTTCGGGCGGGGTGTGGTGCCCGCCGAACCCGATCGACAAGATCATCGACCGTCACGGTGAGGAGGTGACCTTCACCGCGGAGAAGTGCGACCAGGCGGTGCCGGAGGGGTTGGCCAACACGATGGCGAACGCCCTGAGCAAGGATGATCAGGGCGGCGGGACCGCGGCCGGGGCGGCGGGTTCGGTGGGATGGGATCTGCCGATGTCGGGTAAAACCGGCACGACCGAATCTCACAGATCCTCCGGCTTCCTCGGGTTCACCAATCAGTACGCGGGCAGCGTCTACATCTTCGACGACTCGAACTCGCCATCGGAGATCTGCTCGTTCCCGCTGCGCAAGTGCTACAGCGGTGACCTGTACGGCGGTAACGAACCGGCACGCATCTGGTTTGAGGCGATGAAGCCCATCGCAACCAGTTTCGGTGAGGTTCGCCTGCCGCCGACCGATCCTCGCTTCGTCGAGGGCGGTCCCGGCAGCGAGGTGCCCAGCGTGTCCGGCATGAACGTCGACAAAGCGCGCCAGCGGCTCAAGGACGCCGGGTTCCAGGTGGCCGACAAGACTACGCCGGTGAACAGTGAGGCACCCTACGGTGCCGTGGTGGGGACGACGCCGAGTGGCCGAACTATCCCGGGGTCCATCGTCACGATCAACACCAGTACCGGGTTCGTACCGCCTCCGCCGCCGCCGCGCCGGGAGGAACCGCCACCTCCACCGGGCGTGCCGCCCCCGCCTCCACCCCCCGATCCGATGGTCATGCCGATTCCCGGTCTACCGCCGTTCTTGATGGGGCCGCCACCACCGCCGCCGGCGTGAGCCAGGCGGGATCGGGTTTCAGGTAGGCGGGACTATTCGGGCGTGAGTTGCTCGGAGTCGGCGAACAGGAGCGTGCCCTCGTCGAGCATCACCGCCCATCGACGGGCCGGATCCGCAATGTGGTTGGGCCCGATCTCGACGGCTACGGCCGTCATCTCGCCGAAGTCTTCCACGATGACACCGCGCGACTCGGCGTCTGTTCCCGCGTTGACGCGTACGCGGACATCCACCGCCAGCTCCGAGTCGTGGCCCTGGTCTCGATCGTCAACGCTTTTCTTCGCCACCGTTCCCCTCCTGACGCCCGTCAAGGATTAGCGAGGAAGTCAGTGAACCACGATCTCTTCGGCCTGAACACGGAATTCGCAAACATCTTCAGTTTGCGGACAGCCGCGTTCGCCTGGTGACCAGGGCTCTGCGTCAACCGCGTTTTCCGATCCACCCGTTCGTTGGGAAACGCAGCAGGTTGCTTCCATCAAGCGTTCGAAGGATTCGAACCCCGGGCCCCTCCGTCGGCTGCCCTCCCGGATTCGGCCCGCCGGTGTGTCGATGAGCGTACGTCGGCATGGAGACTCAGCAGACCCGAGGAAGCACCAGTCCACTGGCCGCATTCGGACCAAACGCCGCCCATCACGCGGCTTCACAGACGTCTGCTCGAGAGAGTGACAAGCCCCGAGATATGGAGGACGCTGATTCGATGAGGACAGTCGGTGCCGGGCTCTTCCTCCCCCCATTCGAGGAGCTCGCCGATCCGCTCACGGTGGCGCACTTGGCCGCCGAGGCTGAAGAAGCGGGTTGGACGGGTGTATTCGTCTGGGACCATCTGCGTTGGTGCGAACCGATATCGGCTATCGCAGACCCGTGGATCACGTTGGCGGCGATGGCGACCGTCACTTCGCGCATTCGGCTCGGCCCGATGGTGACGCCGCTTGCCCGGCGCCGGCCGGCAAAGGTTGCGAAAGAAACCGCGTCGCTCGACCGCCTCAGTTCAGGGCGCCTGACATTCGGTGTGGGACTGGGCAGTGACGCATACGGCGTCGAGTACACCAAGACCGGTGAAGAGGTCGACGACCGTAAGCGCGCCGCCATGCTCGACGAATCGCTGGACGTGATCACCCGCGCCTGGACTGGCGAAGAGGTCGTCCACCGGGGCGAGTATTACACGGTTGACGGAGTGCGGTTCCTCCCCCGACCCGTCCAGCAGCCCCGTATCCCGATATGGGTGGCAGGGCTGATAGGCAACAAGAAACCACGGACCCGGGCGGCGCGGTACGACGGATACTTTCCGGTGTTTCTGCAGAGCCCCGATCAGCTGGCCGAAGCGGTGGCCGAGCTCAGAGCGCTGGGCACGAAGGACGACTTCGATGTCGTGGTTCCCTTGTCGCAGGGTACGGATCCGGCCCCCTTCATCGATGCGGGAGCGACCTGGTGGGTGGTGGAGTTTCCCTGGGCATCGACGACGACGGAACTTGTCCGAGGAGTGATCCGCGAAGGACCGGGGTGACAGGGCGACTGCCGCTCAACTCGTCCTCGACGCGTCCAGGAATTCCCCCAGCGGCCAGAAGAGCCGGTTGTCCAAGCACTTCCGGAGATAGGGCACGCCCGCGGTATCGCCTGAACCTCGCGACTCTCCGAGCAGTCGGGCGGCCAACGAATGATGGGTGGCCTTCCAGCGCTGGTGACCGTTCTCGATGTTGTTGAGGGCGGCGTCGAGGGCGTCCCACCCCTCAGTAGTGAACGAGAGTTCGCGGCGAGCGTCCAGGTACGCATCGGAGAGGCTGTCGTGACCGGCCATTGCATCGGCGCGCACTGCGGGTACGTTCGTGAATGCATCCGAGTGCAGGCGTTCGGCAGTCGGTGTGCCGCAGGCGATTTCGAAGCGCTTGTACTGTTCGGACTGGATCGCACTGGCGCCCTGGGTGAACTCGCGGAACGCGTGGAAATGGTCAGGCCGCATCGTGGCGACCAACCGGAACAACATGGCGGCCCGGCCGAAGACCTTGTCCGCATGCTCCAGCGCAGCCACCGCGTCCTCGATGCGACCTTCCCGAATCGACGCCGTCGCCGTGCGCAGGTCCGCCGCGAGCGTCGTGAAAACCATCTCGTGGGCCTGCAGTGCACGCATGAAGAAGTACTCGTCGTGGATGACGTACACCGGCGAGATGGTCACATCGAACCAGGCACCAGCCGGCGTGGCGGGAGGGGCCGGCAAGGTCTCGAGGATCCCCGCGAGATTCAGATCGCGGCCGATATCGTTGCCGTCTGCGTCGGAGAAGGTGGCCAGAAACCGCAGGGCGTGGGTGATGCGCTTGCGCGACGTTGCCGGATCCGGTCGGTCACCCGTCAATCCCTCCGCGGCCGCCGTCTCGAACCTGACGACATCGGCCATCAAGAGGGCCGACATCCGTTCAGGGCCAAGGTTTGAAGACGGGTCGCCGCAGATCCTTTCCAGCAGCGGGAGCGCCAGGTACGTGCCGTTGTAGTAACGGCCCTCGGACTTGTCGAGGATGCCGTCGAGGAAGGCGTCGAGGAAGGGATCTGCCGATCCGCGCAGATGTCGAATGTGGGTCAGCCGCCGAAGGATCGGAACGGAGAGGAAGTGTTTTCCGACCGCGCGAACGTGCTTCGAGATGAGCGTCGCCAGCGCAAAGCCGTCGGGCGCGTTACCGGCTGCCCAGCGGTCGATCGCATCGCCGGTCGCTTGATCGCGCCACAGGTCGGCCGGTGATGTTACCCGGATGTGGTCGACGGTCGTCGGCGCGGGGAAGGTGTGCCCCGCAAACGGGCACCTGCCCGCCCCGGTTCGGTGCGGATGCGAGGTCGTTGCGTGGATGATCGCTCTCGGTTGGTGTCCTTTCGGAGCGGTTCCTGCGCCCACGCCCGATGCCGATCGGGATGACGCCGATCGCCCTGGGGATTCGGAGTGAGCAGCTGGAAAACTCTCGGCGGCAACTGATCCGGAAGCTGACCACCGCGTGACTGACGCTTGGTCGTAGGTGGCCATGTCCGCTCCTTGAGGTTGCTCCAACCCCGCTAGGGGAACAAGCTGTTCAAGGAAGATTCTCGGGACCACGTACCTATTTCGTAATCGCTGCGACGCCACACTCCGCCCCGCGAACGGGAAGTGTTTCCTATCCGATTGGTAAGAAGCGGTATGCGACGCGACCCTCGAGGAGACTCGGCGGCTAAGGCGTCAGTGTCTTTACGAGCTCCGCCGCCGTTCGGATATCAGCGATGCGACCGACGTTCGCGCCCGCATATAGCGGACGCCAGTCCACTAGCTTTGCTGCTTCCCCATCGGTCGGTGGTTCCGGCGCGATGAACGGTAGTTGGGGTGGTTGAGCCCTGAGTGCACGATTCTGGGCGGCCGGCGGCAATGCGGTAACGAGGCGTGTCATCGCTCTATCGGCGCTGCGAATCCAGGCAGGGCCTCGGTCGTCGCGTCGCAGCCAGCGACGGGTCGCAGCGTTGGGAATCACCCGATGAGGTGCATCGGGCCAGCCCAAGCCGAACAGTTCCGTGAGCACGGTTTCCTGGGCGTCGATGCAGCGCTGCTTGTATTCCGCGTGAGCGCGGCTCTCTTCGCTGGCTAGAAAGCGAGTGCCGACGACGGCCGCGACCGCGCCCGCATCGAGCGCCTCCGCCACGCCTTCGGCATCCACTATCCCCCCGGCGACGAGGACAGGAATGTTCACAGCGGCGCGAATCTTCTCGAGCAACTCAATAGCCGGAGTGGTACCGCGCACGTGGCCGCCGGCCTCCACCCCCTGGGCGATCACTGCATCTGCACCCGCATGAACTGCAGCCCGCGCCTCCTCGACCGATCCGCACTGATGGACCCACGTGGATGCGGCCAGTCGGCGAGGGGCGCCCCAAAAGGTCACGATTACATCCGCCGCGGAAGCCGCCTCCACATCACCGGGCCGAACGAATGGCAGCAGCAAATTGACCGCGATCGGTCGCCCGGTCAGCTGGCGGCAGGCAGCGATCTCGGTAGCCACCGCAGCTCTCGCCCCAGCAATCGTTCCCAGCCCACCAGCGTCCGAAACTGCCGCGGCAAGTTCATGTCCTGCGATATGACCCATGCCAGCCTGGACGACGGGCACCGCCAAAGTACGCACATCAAAGATTTGGGCCATTCGTCTAACGCTACTGAGCCGTGGTAGCAGGCACGTAGGAATCACGGCGGCGTGGAATTCGAACCCGCTTCGGTGACGGTTGGTCTCTGCGGTTTGGGATCAATATCGGAGACGGGGTGGAGCCATGAGTAGTCCGAACATCTCGTCGGCTGTGAGCGGCGGGCTGAGGAAGTAACCCTGCAAAACGTCACATCCGAGATCTCGCAAGTACGCCGCGGAGGCGGCGTTCTCGATGCCCTCGGCCACAGTGATCAGACCGAGCTTGTGGGAGAGATCGGTGATGGCGTTCACCACTATGGCAGCGCGCTTGCTGATGATCGCCCTGGCGACGAAATCGTGATCCAGCTTGATTTCGTGAAGTGGAAGGTCAGCTAAGTACGAGAGGGCGGAGTAACCGGTGCCGAAATCATCGACGGCGATCCGCACTCCCTGTGCCACCAACTCGTTCAGCACCCCTCGACTGCGTTCCGTGTCGTCGACCAGCAGGCCTTCGGTGATCTCGATCGTGAGTGCCGACGCTGTCAAGTCACGGTCCGCCAGCGCCTGGCATGTTCTGTGCGGCAGGTTCGGGTCCGCCAGCAACGGCGCGAAGAAGTTCACTGCCACCGGCACCTGTATCCCCGCGGAGTACCATCGCTTCGCATCATCGAGCGCACTGCTGACGGCCAGATCGGTGATCCGGTCCATCAATTCGTATTCGCGCACCGACGGCAAGAACTCCTCGGGGTTCAGCAGACCGCGGCCGGGGTGGCGCCACCGCAACAGTGCCTCCACCCCGACGATCACGGTCGTGTGCGCGTCGAACTTCGGCTGGTAGAAAAGTGTCAGCTCGCGACGGTCGAGCGCCTGACGAAGATCGGCGAGGGCCTGCACTCGTGTGTGCCTCCTTCCCGGATGCCACAACACAGTCCTGACCCCTGGTCTGAAGGTGACACTGCGTCAATATTAGGCGAGCATCTACCAGACTGGCTTCAGGCCAATCAACGACCGTGTCGCGGCTCTGCGCGACCTCGACCCGCGTAGTTCTGCCCCGTTCCAAGGCGTCGCAAACTCGCACGCCCGGTGCCACCGGTGCTATAAAGTCTTCTTTTCAGCGGCGGGCAACGTCTCGTGTCTCTAGAGGGGGTCGACATGAGCGACAAGGGAAGTGGGGTCGACGACACCGTCGAATCCCACACCCTCGATGCGTCGCAGCCCGGTGTACAGGATCAAGTCAACCAGCGCTACGTTCTCGGTCCGGACGGCTCGCCGCTGATCGGTTCCGACGGCAAGCCGATCATCGAACGACGTCGCCCTAAGAGCGAGCGTCGCCCTCCGAACCCACGCGTCAGCGTTGTCGTCCCCGCAAAGAACGAAGCGGCGAACATTCGGGAAATCCTCCCCTACCTCGAAAATTTTCACGAGGTCATCGTGGTTGTGAGCGAGGGCGACGACGAGTCGGCCGCCGCCGCTCGTGAGGCTCTGCCCAAGGCAAGGGTGATCCATCAAACCCGAAAGGGAAAAGGGAACGCATTGGCGTGCGGGTTCAGGGAGGTGACCGGAGACGCCATCGTGATGTTCGACGTCGACGGCTCAGCAGATCCGCACGAGATTCCGCGGTTCATCAAGGCCCTGACCGACGGCGCCGATCTCGCTAAAGGCAGCCGCTTTTGTGAAGGCGGCGGCAGCAAAGACATCACGCGCATTCGCTCCGCGGGCAACTGGGGGCTCAACCTGCTTGCCAGTGTGCTCACAAACACAAGGTTCACTGATCTCTGCTACGGGTACAACGCGTTCTGGGCCGATCAGCTCTACATGCTGGATCTGCCCTCGACCGACCTCGACGCCCCTGAGATGGTCCGCGGCGATGGTTTCGAGATCGAAGCGTTGATCATCGGCCGTTTCGCGCTCTCTGGAGCCGCCATTACCGAGGTGCCCAGCCTCGAGCACGAGCGCTATCACGGAACCACGAATCTCAACACATTCAAGGATGGCTTCCGGGTGCTCTGGACAATCTTGCAGGACCGCCTATATGCCCGGCAGATTCGTAAGCTCTCCAAACGCCGCCATGTGGGCAATGTGCCCGGCCCGGCACGCCCAGGGTGGATGAGAGACGAGATGCCACTGGATATTCGTCGCGTCAAGCGTCTGGACACCGTCTAACGTGCCGCCAATAGGCAACATCATCAGGCGAATTTGCTCTAGAACCGGCGAAGCGTCCGGGCAATCGTAGTGTGGGCGAGGAAACCTCATGTTCGCGCACGTCAACCCCACCCCCGAGATATCCAGTGACCGACAGTCGAGGACTGTCTCTACCGACAACCGCCGAGGGCAAGCAGCTCGGACTCACCGCTATCGCACTGCGCTGTACCTTGTTGCCTGGTTCGCCTTCCTGATCGCGGCTGTTGCGCTCGCTGCGCGGTTCATACCGGTGACCAACCACGCCCTCCTTGCCCTTGCGGCCTCGTCGCCGTATCTGATGGTCGGCGCTGGCGTGTCAGCGATCATCTTGGTGCTCATGCGCCGGTGGTGGTCGGCTTCGGCCGCCTTGATTCTGACAGCGGCCGCGGTGTTCGTGGAGCTGCCGATGTTCGTCGGATCTGAAGGGGCACAGGAAAATACGGTGCCTGTTCGTGTCCTTACAGCGAATCTTCGTGAAGGAACCGCGGACCCCGAAGCTTTGCTGGCCGTCGCTCGCGATCAAGCCGACCTCTTCGTCGTCGTGGAACTCACCCCGGAACTTGCAAGCCGCCTGACGCAGGAAGGTCTCGACTCAAGATTCCCGTATCGGGTGCTCGACGCGCAGCCCTATGCGGCGGGCGTGGCGATCTGGAGTCGCTATCCGATCGTGCGATCAAGTCGGATCCGCGGATATCAGCTGGGCGTCGCCAGTGCAGCGATACGTGCACCCCAAGTGTCCGACGAAGTCGTTGTGTTGGCTGCCCACCTTTCGGGACCCTGGCCACAGCCGATCGACGGTTGGCGCCAAGACATCGCCGAGTTCCCGGATACCTTGAAAGACATAGCTGCCGACGCCGGTAAGGGAGCCGCCATTGTCGCCGGAGATTTCAACGCCTCCATGGACATGCAACCCTTCCGCCGGCTCCTGGAGAACGGCTTCCGCGATGCGGCCGCGCAATCCGGCGCCGGATTCACTCCAACCTATCCAGCCGACAGCGCAGCACCCCCACTCATCGGGATCGACCGCATCCTGACATTCAACAGCTCCGCCAGCGATGTGCAGACTGTCCGGATACCGGGTTCCGACCATCTCGGGCTTTGGGCGATTGTCCACATTCCGCGTTAGTGCCCGCCACGCGCAGTTGGCGCGAAGTCGGCCTGTCCACCTCGTCATCTGGCAGTTGGCGGCGCTAGCCGGCCAGGTCGCTGCCGTAAGCTTCGCGCGACGGGGTCAGGGTGGTCTGGCGGAGTTGCTGTCAGACATCAGCCTTGCCGTGGCGTTCGGCAGCGCACTCTGGTATCTGACCTCTCCGCAATTGAGTCGAGCCATGCGGAACACCGCGGTGGTGTGTCTGGGCTTGACCCCGACGCTGATGTGGCGGGCCACCAACCCTCTGCTGTTCACGGGATTCGACGAGCAACTCCACATGCGCACGCTGGGCGACATCATCTCGTCCCACCGTCTCTTCCAGCCCAATCCGTTGCTGGAAGTGAGTCCGCGATACCCGGGCCTGGAAGCGGTGACTGTGCTGGTGCACCAACTCGGCGTTCCAACGATGGCTGCCGCCGTCGTCGTCATACTCACCGCCCGATTGGTCCTGGTCACTGTGCTCTGCGACGCCGTCGAGCAGATAACCGGGAGTGCCCGCGCCGGAGGTCTGGCCGTTGCGGTGTATGCCGTATCGCCCCAGTTCGTATTCTTCAATTCGCAATTCGCTTATCAGACACTGGCTTTGCCACTGGCGCTGGCGTCGGTCAGCCTCATCGCGCGTGCCCGCAAGGCCGACGATCCGCTCCCCTTCTTCGGCGGTGCCACCGTCTGCCTTCTGGGCATGGCGATAACACACCATGTGACGAGTTTCCTCACCGCCGCTTTTCTTCTGGCGTGGGCCGTGGCAGAGAAGGGACACGCGCGATGGCGGATCGCCTACGGCGCGTTGACCGCCATCGCCGCGACATTGGCGTGGGCGTTAGTGCAGCGGTCGCTGCTGACGGACTATTTCGGCCCCATCATCGATGACGTGGCCGCGCAGTTCCGCGGCGGTGCGCGACGCGGCGCTTTCAAGGACTCGGCGGGCACTGAATCAGCACCGTTGGACAAATTCCTGTTGCTCTACTACGCCGCGGCGCTGTCATTGACCGTGGCCGCGCTGACACTCCTGGCTCTGCGATGGTGGAGGCGCCGTGACGGTCGCCTCGAGCAGTCGGGCCCGCACTTCTTTCTTTTGATGCTGACGGTGTGCATCCCCCTCGCGTTGGCCGCTCGCGTCGTGCCCAAGGGTGGTGAACTCTTCGACCGGTCCAGCAGTTTCCTTTTCCTCCCGTTCTGTATTGTGTTGGCCGACTACGCCGTCCACTTGTGGTGGCGCAGGGATGAGGACCTCGACGAAGACGTCTCACCTCAAGAGTGGCGCGCGACGCCGGCGGTCAGAGTCCTTGCAGTCGTGTTTGGGGCAGGGATATTTCTTGGTGGGTACGTTCTGGGCAGCGGGCCGAACTGGGCTCGACTCCCCGGTCCTTACATGGCCGCGGCCGACACCCGATCCATGGACGCCGAAACCCTCGCAGCCGTCAAGTGGGCGCGCGGGGCGCTGCCGGCGGGCAGCCGAATCGGGGCCGACCGGGTCAGCTCCACTCTGCTTGCCTCACAAGCCGGACTCTGGCCGGTGATGAAAGGAGCGTCCTACGTCGACGTACCCGCGTTGTACGTCGCCACCGGTTGGAATCAGGCGGAGACAGACATGGCCAGCAGCATGGCAGTCAGATATTTGTACGTCGACCAACGACTCGCCGCCGAGTTGCCCCCTTACGGCGAGTACTTCTTCAAAGGTGAAACCGGGATGGGAGAACAGCTCACCGACGCACAGCTCACAAAATTCGACGGAGTACCCGGAATCGAACTGGTTTACCAGCACGGCCCGGTGTCGATCTATGACCTGAAAGGGCTCGGTATCCCCGAACAGAGGAACGGGTGGTATGAATCAACGCCATTCATCAGCGTCGCGGACCAACTGGCAGTCGGCCTGATATGCGGCCTCTTCATTGCCTTGATAATGCGCAGCAGGATCTGGCCTCGGGTAAGAGACAGCGCGACGATGTTGCGGCGCGTGTGGGGACCTGCGCTCACAGCCGCGACCGTGCTCGCGGCGGCAGGCCTGGTATCGGTCACCATGCTGCTTTTGCAAGTCTGGCTGACTCCGTTGACTGTCGTATCAGCTTCGCTGGCTGTCTTACTTCCCCACTTCGCCTTCGCAGCCTTCAGCCGACGCAGCGTCAGCAAAGTGCCTTCACGACAGGTCCGCACCGCCGCTCTCCTCGCGGTCCCACTGGCCTTGATCGTTTCACTGGCGGTGCTCAATGCTGCCAACGAGACGGTGACCAAGGTCGGGCAGATATTGGAAGATCCGACCGCCACCCATGTCCCATCTAGTTCAAGTCGCTGACATTCGGCTCAATTGACGTGGAGTATTCGACCATGCAGACCAAGCCCACGCCGCACGAAGACCGCGACGGCGCCGGTCTGCCTACATGCGCGGTGATCATCTGCGCATACACCTGGGATCGTTGGGACGACACTTTGCGAGCCGTCGCCTCGGTGCAAGCTCAGCAACCACCTCCGCACGAACTGATCCTCGTTGTGGATCACAATCCAGATTTACAAGCCCGGTTTACCGAGCAACTCCCCACCGTCCGCGTCGTGGCCAACCACAATGAACGAGGTGTCTCCGGCGCCCGCAATACCGGTGTCGAACTCACCGACTCAGACGTCGTTGTCTTTCTCGACGACGATGCCGCCGCGAAACCCGGCTGGCTCGCCGGGCTGGCAAAAAACTACACCGACCCCCGCGTGATTGGCGTCGGTGGCCGCATCGATCCTGGATGGACCTCCGGCCGGCCACGCTGGTGGCCGGCGGAATTCGACTGGGTGGTCGGATGCACCTACATTGGCCACCCTGAAGGACGCCTCCGCAATCTCATCGGTGCCAACTCCTCGTTTCGACGCGAACTGTTCGCCAATGGCGGATTCGTCTCCGGAATCGGTCGAAGCGCCGGCATATCACTTCCGGTGGGATGCGAGGAGACCGAGTTCTGCATTCGTGCCGCGAACGCGAGGCCCACCGGCTTCTATCTGTACGACGACACCGCCGCGGTGATTCACCGCGTTCCGCCCCAACGACAGACGTTCGCTTACTTCCGCAGCCGATGCTGGGCTGAAGGATTGTCCAAGGCATTGGTGACCAAGAGCGTCGGGGTGGAAAGGGGCTTGTCCGCCGAGTGGAGTTACTCGACGGTGACGCTGCCCCTTGGTGCGCTTCGCGGCATATCGCGGGCTATCCGCGGCGACCTTGCCGGACTGCTAACAGCATTGGTGATCGTGGTCGGACTCGGCTACACCACGGTCGCTTTCGCGGTCGCTTCGGTCACCGCACGAGTGCGCCGGTTGCGAGAAGGCACGCGGTGAACGGTCTCGGACACGGAGGTGCGCTACGGGTCGCCATGGTTTCTGCCCAGGCCGTGCCGATCATGGGTGGTATCGAAACGCACGTACACGAAGTTTCGCGACGGTTGGCCGCCTCCGGTGTGGACGTGACAGTTCTGACCACCGACAGATCGGGTGAGCTCGCTCGCACCGAAGCCTTGTCCGGATACCGAGTTCGACGGTGGCCGGCCTATCCACGCGGACGCGACTACTACATTTCACCGGGACTGGCTCGCTATCTAGCTGGCGCACAACGCAATTACGATGTTGTGCACGTGCAAGGCGTCCACACTTTCGTACCGCCGGCTGCTCTGGCAGCGGCGCGACGAGCACGGATACCTTCCGTATTGACCTTCCACACCGGCGGCCATTCCTCTGGCGTCCGACATAGGTTGCGCTCGTTGCAGTGGAAGCTGCTCGGTCCGCCGCTGCGGACGGCGACGGCGTTGGTCGCCGTTTGTGAGTTCGAGCGACGGTTGTTCGCCCAGACTCTCGGTGTGCCCGAGTCGAGCATTCGGCTGATCAGGAACGGCTGCGAACCGCTGCCCGTCGACTACAGCGCGCCCAGCCTTGGGGGTAACCCGTTGGTGATATCGGTCGGACGGCTCGAGGAGTACAAGGGCCACCACCGCATCCTGCAGGCCATGCCGGAAATCTTGAATCAGGCGCCTGGTGCGAAGCTCGCGCTGATCGGCAGCGGTCCGTTCGAGCTGGCTTTGCGTGATATGGCCCGCGACCTGGGCGTCGCCGATCGGGTGCTGATCCGGGGTTATCCGCCAGGTGAGCGCGCCGGCCTGGGCAAGGTTGTGTCCGACGCCGACGTCGTTTGTCTGCTCAGCGAGTATGAAGCTCATCCCGTGGCAGTGATGGAGGCGATCGGTACTGGAGGCAAGGCTCTGGTCGCCGACACCTCGGGCCTGACCGAACTGGGCCGAGCGGGGCTGGTGACCACGATCCCCCTCGACGCCTCGCCGCAAGAAGTCGCGGCCATGGTTCTCAAATTGGCGGCAGAACCTCGGAACGCGCCCGCGCAACTGCCGACGTGGGACGACTGCGCCGAGGAACTGCACTCGCTATATCGCGAGGTGGTGCGGTGAAAGTCATGCACTTGGCACAGTTCTTGCCGCCGTATGTGGGCGGCGAGGAGCGCCACGTCTGGAATCTGGCTCGTGAGATGGCGGCGCGCTCACATGACGTCACGCTCCTAGGCTTCGCGACGAACGAGAATCCACCTGGCGCGAGCGTGGCCGAAGGCGTTCGCGTGGTGCGCGTGCGCTCTGCGGCGTCTCGACTCCCGTTTCTCTACAGCGATCCGTCGCGGCCGCACGCACTGCCGCTGCCGGACCCCGCTGTCAGTAGGGCAATTCGGCACGAACTTGCCGGAGGCGGGTTCGACGTAGTTCATGCCCACAATTGGATCGTCAACTCTGCGGTGGGGCCCGCGGCTGCTACTGGCGTGCCGTTGGTTATGACGCTTCACGACTACAGCCACATCTGTGCCACCAAGCGCTTGATGGAGCAGGAGGTGACGAGGTGCCCCGGTCCGTCCCCGAGGCGCTGCCTGTCGTGTTCGATGACGCATTACGGGTCGGCGAACGGAGTTGTTACGCTGGCCGCCAATGTGTGGGCGGGGCGGCGCCGAGCCAAACGCATCACCGACGCCGCAGCGGTCAGCAGTGCTGTCGCTCATGCTGTTCAAGTTCCTGAGAACGAATGGCTGCACAGCGCACGCATCCGACCGCGGGTGATACCGAACTTCATTCCCGATGACATTGTCCTCGACGAGATCCCTGGGACTCGGCCCGATGCACCGTTGTTGTTCGTCGGCGATCTGAGCCGCGACAAAGGCGTGCAGGTACTGCTGGACGCATATCGGCGTCTGGATGCTCCCCCGCAGTTGGTGCTCGCCGGACGAAACCCGACACCAGACGCCTGGGACTTCCCTCCGGGGTCGGGCTGGGCGGGCGAGCTGTTGCATCACCAAGTGGTGGAGTTGTTCAGATCGGCCCGTGCAGTGGTCGTCCCTTCGGTGTGGGCAGACCCGTGCCCGACCGTCGTCCTCGAGGCGATGGCGGCTGGCCGGCCCGTGATCGCGACCGCATCGGGCGGCATTACGGACATGGTTGTCGATGGCCGCACCGGTCTTCTCGTTTCGCCGGGCGACGTTTCTGCACTGGTCAAGGCAATCACGTTCGTGTTGAACAACCCCGAGGCCGCGCGCACGTTCGGAGTTGCGGGCCGGGACCGCGCGCGCGAGTTCACGGTCGGCGCCGTGGTGGCGCGCATCGAGCAGATGTACGCCGACGCGATCCGAGACCGCGAAGTGACGGCCTGCGGATGACCACCGCAAGCGCCTCCGGAGGCGGTCACCAGCGTGATAACCTCCCCACTTCGGGCCGAGACAAACTTCGCTTTCTACTCCGCAATGCCGGCGCACTGGTCTCGACGTCTTTAGTCACTTCGGGCCTCGGATTCGTGTATTGGGCGGTCGCCGCCCGGGTCTTCCCCGCATCTGATGTCGGTGAGTCCTCAACCGCGATCTCCGCGATGAACCTCATCGCACCGTTCACCGTGCTCGGTTTCGGCACCCTGCTGATGATCCAGCTCCCCGCTATGCGCGAGGGCCGCGCGGCGTTGGTGTCGACCGCATCAATCGCCAGCGCTCTGGTGGGCAGTGTCGTGGCCTTGGCGTGCGCTTTTTTGCTGCCCAATAGTTTTATCGGGCTGCCCGGCATCGGTCACGACGTCGCCATCACCATATTGTTCACGGCTGCCGTGGCGACCCAAGGTGTCGGATTGTTACTCGACCAGGCGCTGCTGAGTCTCATCGGTGGTGGGATGCAGCTGGGCCGCAACGCGATTCAAGCCACTGTCAAGCTGGCGCTCCTGGTTGCACTGGCCCTGGCACTATCCCGTTACGGCTCGCTCACAATTTTCGCCAGCTGGTTCATGGCCAACGTCATTTCCATCGCCGTGGTGACCGGTCTTCTTATGCGCCGATACAAGGTGTCGGTCCGCCGGATGTTTCCGAGCATTTCGGTATTGCAGGGACTGCATCTCGAAGCCGCCAAACACCACATGCTCAACATTGCGCTCTTTGTGCCCTATTTCGCGATGCCGATCGTCGCCAATGTGATTTTGGGCTCCGAACAAGCCGGGTACCTCTATGCCACGTGGTCGGTGGCGGGGTTCGTCTTCTTTCTTCCCTTCTCGCTGGCGACAGCGCTGTTCGCATCAGGCGCGCGTGATTCGAGCACGTTTGTCACGGAGTTCCGGTCCACCCTGCGTTATTCGCTGATCCTCTGCGCGGCCGCAAATGTCGTCGTCGTAGCTCTCGGCGGTGTGGTGCTACACATCTTCGGTTCGGCGTATGCCGCAAACGGTCGCGTCGCGCTCATCGTGATGTGCTTAGCCGGGCTCGGTCTCATCGTCAAGGACCACCATGTGGCCGTGGCGCGAGTCACCGACCGAGTCGGCCGCGAAGCGATCGTGATCGGTGTGCTCAGTATCGGCGAGGTGATCGGCGCGGCGATCGGCGCCGCACGAGGCGGGCTCACGGGGCTCAGCATCGGTTGGCTCGTGGCGGTCGCAATCGAGGTTCTAGTCTGCGGGCCGTTGGTGTGGCGGACCTACCGTGGCCGCTTGAAGGTGATGGCTCGCACAAAGGTCGACGACCATGATGCGACCGCGGAGACCGGCTAGTGAGGCGTATTCTGACCAGATTGTCACGGCTACTACTGGCGCTTGTCGCAGCGATACCCCTTTCGATGTGCTGCAGTGTCGCCGACTCCACGCCTCGATCACCCTTAGCGTCCGAGTTGATAGTCGACGAGTTCTCCGGACCCGCCGGCTCCGCCCCTGACCCCAATCTGTGGGCGTACGACGTCGGCCCCTCACCCGAAAAGGGATGGGAGCGCGGCAGTCTTCAGACGTACACCGATTCGGTCGACAACGTCCGACTCGATGGGCAAGGGCATCTGGTCATCGAAGCCCGCAAGTCCGGCAGCAAGTACACGTCGGGACGGATCGTCACCAGGGGGAAACTGGATTTCCAATACGGAACCATCAACGCACGCATCAAATTTCCTTCCGGGCAGGGGATTTGGCCAGCGTTTTGGATGCTCGGATCGGACATCGATAAGGTCGGCTGGCCCCAGTGCGGTGAGATTGACATCATGGAGATCGTCAATACCGGCAAGACATACAACGTACGGTTGCATGGGCCGCCAGCTCCGGATACCGAGGTCGGCCCCAGCGGTTCGATCGCCGATCTCACAGAAGATTTCCACATCTACTGGGTTACTCGGGAGAAAGATCGCGTGACGATCGGCGTTGACGAAGGCACGCTGTGGTCCTTCACTCCTTCGTCCTTGCCGCCCGGGGCGCCGTGGGTGTTCAACAATCCGATGCATGTTTTGCTGAATATCGCCGTGGGCGGAGACTGGCCCGGTCCGCCGGACGATTCGACGCGCTTTCCGGCGACGATGCTTGTTGACTGGATTCGCTTCGATCCGGCGACCTGATAGGGCAGCCACGGAAGTATGTCGCTCGGGATTTCGTCGATGCTAAACGACTCGTTTGCTTACCATCCAGAGATGAAATCGCACCTGCCCCGCGTCGCGGGAGCACTTGCTGTGGTCATCGCAATGCTCATGTTGACGGCTCCGTGCGTGGCGGCTCAGCCGGACGATCCAGAAGAGAGAGGCGGTGCGCTCGTTGATTCTCCGACTCTGCAATTGTCCGATCTCGGTTCGTCGAACACGATTACGTTCAATGTGAACCGAGACGTCAGCAGCAGCGGAGTGGGATTCCCGGTTCCGCAGGGTTTGGCTCCGGTGGCGTTGAACGCGACCATCGAACTCCCGACCAACCTTCGTGTTGGCAACCTTTCGGTCACGCAAGGTGACCGGACCATCAGCCGCTTGGCGTTGCCCACGAATGATCAGGCGCAAATGGTCATCCCCCTTGCCGGCGCGCAGGTCTTCAACAACTGGGTCGAATTCACGCTGACCATGACTGCGCTTCCGCTCGAGGGTTACTGCTGGGATCCCTTGGCACCGATACGACTGGTGAACAGTTCGGTCACGTTCGCCGGAATGGAGTCGATCCCGCCAACCGTTGCGGCGTTTCTCCCGCCTGTGCTCAGCAG
This sequence comes from Mycobacterium sp. 1164985.4, assembly GCF_001668575.1. Classification (GTDB taxonomy): domain Bacteria; phylum Actinomycetota; class Actinomycetes; order Mycobacteriales; family Mycobacteriaceae; genus Mycobacterium. Next base: position 47,918 of record NZ_LZMD01000017.1, on the reverse strand, counting down.
GCTGACCATTGCGGTGCCGACGCCGCCGTCGCAACCGGAGTCGAACGCCGCCGTTCAACTGGCCGCCGCCACGGCAGTGCGGTACAGCGGGCAGAACCCCGACGTTGTTATCGTCCCCCTCCCGGAAGGCGCCATCACGCTGCCGAATCCCTCCGTTCCGCTGGAGCGTCAAGTAATCATCAAAGAGGGTCCAGATAAAGGCGTTTCGCTACAGCGCGGCGCAGGCGTGGGCGCTCTGCTCATCTCAGGACAGGGCGACGAACTCACCAACCAGACACGCCTGCTTTCGGATGATTCGCTGCAATATGCTCTCAGCTCCAAAGCGGTAGCCGGACCCTTGGCCACCGAGCAAGAGTTGTTCCGCGACGCAACCACACTCGAAGAGTTGGAGCCTTCCGGCCTCAGTTCGGAGGCGATGTGGCCGCAGGTGGAAATCGAGTTGGATCAGAGCCGCTTTGGTCACTCTCTGAAGGGGATCCGGTTGCACCTGATTGGATCGCACACCCCCCTTCCCAGCGATTTCGGCGGTGAAGTGCTCGCGACGGTCGGTGGGGAGACCGTAGGCCGATGGCCGGTCGAAGCCAACGGCACAATCGACCATTCGGTCAGCATTCCCGACAAGCTGCTGAAGCGTTCCACCAGCCTTCAAATCACGGTGCACACCACCGGTGATCCCGGACGTTGCGGCGACTATCTTCCGATGACACTCAAGATGGACGGCAACACCGAGATCCAGGCTGTTACCGCTGACCCGCCCGTGCCACCGGGGTTTCAATCGCTACCCCAGGCGCTGATGCCACGCATCCAATTCGGCATCGGCGACGACCTGTTTGGTGACACCACGCGGGCTGCAGCGGTCGCCGTGGGTCTGCAGAAGATGAGCGGGGTACCGCTCATCACAACGGTAACTACCCTGAAGCAAGCGATCGACAGCAACGAAGCCGCGGTTTTGATCTCCTCCGAGGGCTGGACCGACGAAACGGTCGCGCTGCCCTTCGATGCGGATCAAGGAAACATCACCGTCCAGGGTGTCGATGCCAAGAACAGCTCGGTCACGGTAACGCTCGACCCGGAGGTACGCTTCGGCTCGCTGCAGACCGTTTTCGACGGCAAGCGCTCGCTCTTGATCGCAACTTCCAATGCGGCGCCCGCCCAACTCGACGAAGTGCTCCGATGGCTGTCTAGCGAGCGTGGACGGTGGTCGGGATTGAACGGCCGAGCGGTCATCTCCGTTCCTGGCAGTGAACCGGTTACCGTTCCTAATCCGCCGACCGACATCTGGGCGCCGGAGTCGTCGAACACCGATCCCGAGGCCGGGTGGCTGTGGTGGGTCGTTGGAGGCGTGGCGGTCCTTGCCGCTGCCGGTGCGTTAATGATCCTGTTGAAAACACGCCGATCCGTGATCCGAAGTTCGCCGGACCTCCAAGGCGGTTCCCGTGATGCGCAATACCCCGACTGACCCTCGTATAGGGCGAGCTGCAAACCCCAGTGACCAGTAGATCAACCAGCCGCGGTCGCAAATTATGTCTGTGTGCGAGCAGACGCGAGGTGCCCGGACCCTCGGACTTCCGAGAGCCACCTTCCGATGCCGGCCGGATCTGCGACATGGTCTGGCTCAACCCTGCGCATCGCCGCCTTGACTGCCGTGGGCGCCTCGCAGCTGACGGGATCTTGCAGCACGACTTGCCCTCCGGCCGCTTGGACCACCTCACAACCACGGGCGCCGTCGTCGTTCGCACATGAAAGCAGTACCGCTGTTATCGAATTGACGAGTAGTGCTGCACTCGAGAAAGCTACATCAATCGACGGGCGCGAGTAGGCGACCGGGCTATCCAATGTCAGGTGTGCGCGCACCCCCGGCGTGATCTCGTATTGTTCAACGGGAGTCTGCGGGTGGCTCGACGGGCTTCGGTCGTTGCCCAGCAGAAGGTGGTAACCGGGCGGTGCCACGGTAACTGCAGCCAATGGGCAGAGCCATGGACTGGTGCTCGGCTCATGAATCGGGATGGCGGTGTATCCCCTGAGGACTCGGGTCAGCCCCGAGTATTGAGGCGCGCGATGCAACACCACGCAGAACACGCTGTCAGGGCGAATTTCGAATGTCGCGAAGATGCCCTTCAAAGCTTTGATGCCGCCTGCACTGCCGCCGATAACTATGACGTCAGGGCCGGGCATGCTGATTTTGGTTCCTTACGTAGACCCCGAGACGACGGTCCGTCGGGGTGAACAGTCGCTTGCCCTCAACCGTGAGGCTTTCGCGCGGGCCGATGACCAGACCGCCGAAGGGCGCCAGGCTCTCCCAGAAGACGCCTTCGACCCGGCGCTGGAGAGTGTCCTCGAAGTAGATGAAGACGTTTCTGCACATGATTAGGTGAAATTCACCAAATGTGCTGTCCGTGGCGAGATTGTGCGAGAAAAATTCAAGTCGCGATCTCAGATGTGGGCTGAAAATGCACCGGTTGTACTTGGCGATGTACCAGTCGGAAAACGGTCTCTCTCCTCCGCTGGCCTGGTAGTTGCGGGTAGCGCCAGCCATGGCATCCGCCGGATAGATCGCCGTGGAGGCGACGCGCAGCGACTCGCTGTCAATATCGGTGGCGTAAATGGTCGTCCGATCTAACAAACCAGCCTCATCCAAGAGGATCGCAATAGAGTACGCCTCTTCTCCCGTCGCACAACCTGCCACCCAGATCCGGATACGCGGATAGGTTGCCAGTCTGGGTAACAAGTCCGTCCGAATCTTTCTGAAGACCAACGGATCTCGGAACATCTCGGTGACATTCACCGTCATCGCGGACAGAAAGGCAGCTAACAATTCCGGATCGCGCAGGACCCGGCCCTGGGCCTCGGAGATGGTGCCTAGCGAGCGTCGTTCGACGAACGCTACCAGCCTCCTGTTTCTCGAAGCGTCACTGTAGTGGCGAAAGTCGTAGCCGAGGTGCTCGAACACCGTGTAGAAGAACGCCTCCGCCTCGATCGCAGTCAGCTCACGGGATCGAGCCGACTGGGGCTTTCCGGCGGGGTTACTCATTGCGTCTCTGGCGATTTCTGCCGGCCTCGCGGCCGACTGGCCAGCCAGACTCTCAGAACCGAGGTGAGCTGATCCATGTCGACGGGTTTGGCCACGTAGTCCGAAGCGCCGGCCTCGATGCACTTCTGACGATCGCCCTTCATGGCTTTCGCGGTCAGCGCGACGATGGGAAGGTCGCGCCAGCGAGCTTCGGCCCGAATTCGACGCATCGCCTCGTAGCCATCCATCACGGGCATCATGATGTCCATCAGTACCAACCCGACTTCTGGGTTGGCAGCAAGGCGATCGAGCCCGTCTTGCCCGTTGCGCGCCGGAATCACATTGATGCCGAACCGCTTGAGCGCACTGCCGAGCGAGAAGACATTTCGGACGTCGTCGTCGACGAGTAGAACAGTGTTGCCCTCGAGAGATTCGTCGACATGTCTAGGGTTGGCCAAAATCTCACGCGCCGAATCCGGCATGTCGTTCGCCACCCGGTGCAGGAACAGCGCTGTCTCGTCCAGCAGCCGTTCGGGTGATCGCGCGTTCTTCAGCACAATGGCGGCGGCCAGGGCCTCGAGCCGCTCGGTTTCCGCCGATGTCAGCTCTCTTCCGGTGTGCACGATCACCGGCAGGCTCTGCTCTTTGAGCTGGTCCGTGATGTGCTCGAGGAGGTCGATGCCGTCGATGTCCGGCAACCCGAGGTCGAGGACGAGGCAATCATAGGATGTTTCGCCCGCCAGCTCCGCCAGAACTTGGCGACCGGTGCCCACACAGGTGATCGCAATATCGTCGCTTTCGATCATCTGCTTGACGACTTGCCGCTGATTGGCGTCGTCCTCAGCGACCAGAACATGTCGCGGTCCCGGCTTGAGGAAATCGGCGGTGCCGGTGAGCATCGAGCGGAGATCCTCCACGTCGGCCGGTTTTTGCAGGGTCTGTATGGCACCCATTCGGCGACCACGACCATCGTCGTCGGACCCGGAAACGACATTCACCGGGATGTGGCGAGTGGCGAGGTCATGTTTGAGGACATCCAGAACAACCCAGCCGGCCATGTCCGGCAAACCGATGTCCAGTGTGATAGCTGCCGGCTGCCGTTCCTTCGCCAGAGCCAACGCTTCTCGGCCGCTGGAAGTGATAAATGAGTCGAATCCAGCTTCCTTCGCCAGATCGGCCAACAAACCCGCAAACGTTAGGTCGTCCTCCACGATCAGCAGGACGGGTTTCGTCCCCTGAGGCCACCGGACGTCTGATACATCGACATCCTCGAACCGCGCGCCAGCATCTTTACCGCCAGGTTCTGACGGCCTCGGCTGAGCAGCCGCCTCTGTCGTTGACACTTCGCCGTTTGAGAGACCGAACCCGCCTCGAGCTTCTGAGTTCACGGCACGGCTCGAAAGCGCCGAGTTGCTCGGAACATTCGAATGTGTATCGCGTCCCGGTGTGTCCCCGACCGGCAGATAACAGGTGAACGTCGATCCTTGCCCCAGGGCGCTGCGCAGCGTTATCTCACCCCCGAGATTGCGGGCCAATTCTCGGCTGATCGCCAAGCCGAGGCCGGTACCGCCATACTCCCTGGCAGTGCCTCGGCCCGCCTGCTGAAATGACTCGAAGATCAGATTATGATCCTTCTCGTCGATTCCGATTCCGGTGTCGATCACGGCTAACGTCAAATAGTCGCCCGGTTCGCCTTGCAAGTCGCTAGCCCGAGAGAGCTCGACGGTCACAGACCCTTCGTGCGTGAACTTGATCGCGTTCGCCACCAGATTCTTTGCGATCTGTTTGACCCGGGTGTAGTCACTCGTGACTTCTCGTGGTGCGGCTTCATCCACTACGACGCGAAAGGCCACGCCTTTGTCAGCCGCAATCGGCCGGAAGTTGCGCTCCAAAAATGTGACCAGCTCTGCGACATCGATACGTTCTCTCTCGAGAGACATCGCGCCGGATTCGACTTTGGCGAGGTCTAGAACCTCATCGATCAGGTTGAGCAGGTCCTTGCCGGATTGTTGAATCGTTTCCGCGAATTCCTGTTGCTTCTCAGTGAGCGGTTCATCAGACTCAGCGAGAAGGCCTGCCAGTATCAAGATGCTGTTCAGCGGGGTACGCAGCTCGTGCGACATGTTCGCCAGGAACTCCGACTTATACCGCGACGAGACCGCCAATTCTTCGGCCTTGGCTTCGAGAGTTTGGCTGAGCCGATGCAGTTCCTCGTTCTTGCGCTCCAGTGAATACGCCTGCGTCTCGAGTCGCTCCGAACTGGCCCTCAGTTCTTCCTGCTGCGAGCGTAGTTCCTCGGTCGTTTCTTCTAGTTCGGCATTCTGTGCCGACAACTGATCTTCACGTTCGGTCAGTTGCTCGTTTGCAGTTCGTAGCTCTTCCTCCTGGGCTTGGAGTTCCTCTGTCTGAGCCTGCGATACCCGTAGCAACTCTCTTGTCTTCTCCGCGGACTCGATCGCGCTGATGGCGACGCCGACTCCCAACGCGATGCTCTCCAAGAGTTCGATGTCATCGTCTGAAAACGTTCGAAGTCCGGCCAACTCCATGACGCCGAGCACCTCGGACTCGAACTTGATCGGGATCAGAATCAGCGACACGGGCTCGGTCTTGCCCAATCCAGAGACGATCTCGACGTAGTCTCCGGGAGCTCCGGTCACCTCGATCCTGTTGCCTTCGAGCGCGCACTGGCCAACCAGCCCGTCCCCCAGCCCATAGGCATTGGGCAAATCCTTGCGGCGGTGAAAAGCATACGATGCGCTAAGGACGAATCGGCCAGGCTCCTCGGCCTGTCGCAGATACAGTGCTCCATGTTTCGCATCGAGAGCCTCTGCGGCGCGAGATATAACGATCCTGCCTGCCGCCGCCGGGTCGAGTGCTCCCTGCACCTCGGTCATGAGGTTAGCCTGAATCTCCTTAGAACGGCGCTCCTTTTCGTTTTTTTGCGCTGCGCTCGTGACAGTACGGTGGATGTTGCGGCTGGTGAGGAATAGTAGAGCACCCAGCGTCACGACAATGACGCTTGCGAAGGTCCACAGAATCGTTCGGGTGGTTTGCATCGCCTGTGCTGCGCGTCGATTGACGTCGTCGACAGACGTAACCGTCGCTTGTTCGATCTCGCGGAGTTGATTCTCGAGCTGTGCCACTTGGCTCCTGACTTCCCTCGCGGAAGCCGCTGCGTCGCCGTAGTTTTCGACTCCTTGCATGTCAGCCCGATAATCCGACTGGAAAGCGGCCCATGTCGTGAGTGCCTGTTGGTACTGCACTCGTCTGGTACTCTCCTTGTCCGTTTCGGCGGCTTTCCGGAGTTCGGCATCGATGGATCTGTCGAGTTCGTCCAACTTGCCGGACAGTTCGGCTCGCCGAGTCGGATCGTTGGACAACATCAGCCCGTTAAATGTGGCGAGCAACGCCTGCACGTCTCGCTGAATATCGATTGCGGCAATTTGGGCATTTCGCGCTTGGGCCCGCAGATCGTACAGGTCGACGAGCCGATTGGTCTGAACGGTGTACAGCGTGTTGGCCAAAACGACTGCGAGAAGCGCCGATCCGCACAGGAAAGCTAATCGGGTTGCAAGTTTCATCTCACCCTATCCTTCGCCGGCATGGTGATTCTCCCGAATGGGCTGCCAATTCTTCAGCTCTGCGGCAAGGTCTCTCGCCTCGATCGGATGGGCATACAAGAAGCCTTGCTGCAGAACGCATCCTGCCTCTCGAAGCCAGTCGGCTTGCTCCTGCTTTTCGACTCCCTCGGCAATCACCTCGACCTGCATACACGCTGCCAAGGCTATTTGACCGCGAACCAATTGTTGGGTGCGTTCGCTCTCCTCAACGCCATCGACGAAGGAACGATCGATCTTCAACCAGTCGACGTCAACATGTTTCAAAGTGGCCATGCTCGCGTGCTCGACGCCGAAATCATCGATGGCGATGCTGAATCCGAGCTCACTAGCGCGGCGCAGGTCTGCGTATACTGACGAGGGGTCTCCGGTGAACGCACGTTCGGTGAGTTCCAGGCATATTCCATCCGGCGCTATCCCGTTTTCGCGGCGAGCACTGATCAGATGGTTGAGGAACTCCCTGTCGAGAACTTGAGCGGGCGACAGATTAACGTGCAGCTTGAGGTCATTGCGGCCAAGGGCCACATAGTCATTGAAGCTGTGAGTCAACGTCCATTGAGCAAGCGCTCCTGCTTGTCCCGCATCCTCGACCAGGTCAATTATTTCGCTGGCAGGTAACTCTTCACCCCGTACCCGCCAGCGGACCAACGCTTCGAGCCCGAAGAGAGCTCCCGTCCTTGAGTTTACGATTGGCTGATAAACCAGGCGAAATTCCGACCGCGTGATGGCGCTCGCCACTTCTGCTCGCAGGTATGCGTCTCCGAGGTGCCGCGACCCGATGAGGTCGGTGTACAGCACACATTCGTTCCGTTGATTCTTCTTTGCTTCGAACATGGCTATGTCGGCCTGAGACAACAACTCCTCAGGTGTGTGCGCGCTCGCGCCCAAGACGGAAATGCCCATACTGAGCGAGGGATAGAGGGTCACATTCTTACATCGCACCGGTTGTGCTTGCGCATTGCTCAGGATCCGGTTTCCGGCCGCCACCGCCGAACTCGTCGAGGGCACGTGTTCAAACAGGATGATGAATTCGTCGCCACCGACCCGGCAGACCAAAGTGTCACCGCGTACCGCCGATCGGAGCCGATCGGCCACTTCGACGAGCAGCAGGTCCCCAACATCATGGCCGTAGGTGTCATTGACTGCCTTGAATTTGTTGACATCCAGGTACAGCAGGGCAGCCAGTTTGCCATCGTCCCGCTGGCGGGAAATCTCTTCAAGTCGCTCGGTCAATTGTCTTCGATTAGCGAGATCGGTCAATGGATCGTGACTCGCGAGATGACTGATCACCGTCTGCGCTTGTTTGATCTCAGTCAAGTCATGGACCACAACGGCGACGTTCAGGTCGACGGCGTCGCCGATCGGTGACAACGTGATCAGGACCTCGATCGGTCGACCGTCATTGGCGGCACACACCGTCTCCAGCGTGCTCTCCTGGTGCGTCGCCAGGGTAGCGTCCAAACACTCCTGCAAACGGTCCCGGTGAGCGTCGACGGCCAACTCCACAATCGACCGGCCGATCAAGGTTCCGTCCGTGCAGAACAGGGCTGTAGCAGCTCTGTTGCAGCTCCGGATCTCACCCGAGCGATCGACAGCCAGGATCGCATCGCCGGTGGCCTGCATGACGGCGGCGTATTCGGCCTGTACTCGATAGAGGGTCGCATTCGAAAGCGCCAAAGCAGCTGCCACCGTTACCCCACGGAACAGTGCGGATTCGACTTCCGAGAACGCACGCCCGTCGGTTCTGCCGATGCAGATGATGCCGACGCGCTGGCCTCTGGCCGTCAGTTCGTCGACCATGACCGCACGGTTCAGCGTTGGACCTCTGTCCCAATCGGCCAGTTGCTCGGACAACCATGCCCGCGGCGATTCCGGCGCCCCGCTCGTTTCTGTATGCGCGAACGAATCGTGCCAATCGCCGTCGGGAAGGGGCAGGCGGAGCAGACACTCAGCAGCGAACAGCTGGCTCAGCTCGGTGACGATGGTCTTCTTCAAGGAATCGAGATCGAGGCTGGCTTCGGCGAAGATGTTGGCCAGCCTCGCCCGACGCCGCGTGAAGGCTAATTCCTCACGCTGCCGAATCTCAGCGGAGCGCGCCGCCTGCAGCTGTTGTTCGTGAAGCTTCGTCGTCTCGTTGTGGAGTCGGGTAAAGGACCGATCCAGCTCCAGCAAGGCCTTCACCTTCGCGAAGAAAACACCCCGGGACACTGGTTTGACCAGGAAGTCAACCGCGCCAAGGTCATAGCCTCGGTCCAGGTCGCCGGCGTCTGCCTGACCAGTGAGGAAGATGATCGGCGTGGAGGCCAACTCTTCAGCGTCTCTGATGAGTTGGGCGGTCTCGAACCCGTCCATCCCCGGCATGTTGATGTCAAGGACGATCACTGCGACCTTGCGCTGGAGCAGTGCGGTGAGCGCCTCTTCCCCGGAAGCCGCCTGAACGATGTCACAGTCCAACGGGGTCAGCACCTTGCACAGAAGTTCGCGCAGTCGCCGATCATCATCGGCCACCAAGACCGTCTGCTTGCTGCCGGACACGACGTCCTTCTTCGCGGACCTATTCATCAGCGTGGAGATGATCGATACCTCGCCTCCACTCAAGCTCAGCTCGCCGACATTCTTCCGCGGTGGCCGCGGGAACTCATTCGCCCCGTTCGACCGGCAGAGAACCGAGTTTCAACCACCATAGTTGTGTTGGTCCGGGAAGGTGCTGAAGCCCACGGAACCAGCGCGGGTCTGCTGGGCCTCCGGTTAGCGAGAGCCTGCGGTAGATGGCCGGGTGCCGATGAGAATTCGTAGCGAAGGACCCCGACGCCTACCCGGCCGACCTGCTGACGGTTCACTGCGAGCTACGCCTCGTCGCCGTAAGGCGGACCGAGGAATCGCCGCAGCATCTGGTACTCAGCGTCGGGATCCTTCATGGGCCAACTCCAGAGCGCCAGAAAGACCCGAATCAGCCACTGCTGCGCAAGGGGGTCGGGATCCTCGAGTCCAAGCATCTCGGCGGCAAACTGCGCGATGACCTCAGACGTCGTCAGCCAGTCTGTTTCGGCGGGCGGATGGGCGGAGCGGAGCGCGTTGGTCAGCGGGTCGGACCGGGCCCGCTCCAACGCTAACGCCGTCGCCTCCACCACCCGCTCCGCACCGGACAGGCCGCGGATGGCCTCGCGCACCGTTTCGACCGTGCGCGCCGCGTGGATGGCGACAACGGCGTCGCGGATCGCGGTCTTGCCGCCGGCATGCCGGTAGATCGTGGCGGGCGAGCAGTGCACTTTCGCGGCCAGCGCGTCGATGGTGAAAGCCTCCCATCCACGACGGGCGATCAGATCGGCAGCGGCGGCATGTATGCGTCTGGCCGCCTCGGAGGCTCGATCTCGACCGACCAGCCAGTCAGTACCAGCCACCGCACGCGTCTCCTGTCGCCGACACCCTTAGGGCTCTATCTCTCACGATGAGAAGGACACCGCCGATTCTCTCATGCAATGCGCAGCTCAGGGGTCGTCCGTGAGAAGGTCTTGCCCGACCGCGCCGCGAGGAGCATGTCAACTTCCTTCGGCGCCGTTGACGGCCTCGGCGAGAAGACCAACGCTAGGACCGTGGCGATCTTGGACGACCCTGCTCAGTTCTTCGGAAGTGCCGCCATACAGGATCCGTACCCGCTCTACGAGCAGATGCGGTCGGAAGCACCGGTGCACCGCATCGGCGAGTCCGATTTCTACGCTGTCTGCGGCTGGGACGCGCTCGTCGAGGCAACCAACAGGGTGGAGGATTTCTCCTCGAATCTCACCGCAACCGTGGTCTACGACCACAGTGGCGCGGTGAACCCGTTCCCGATGATGCCACTCGGCGACCCGGCGCACGCGCTCGCCACCGCGGACGATCCCGCACACGCCGTGCATCGCAAGGTTCTGTTGCCGCACCTGTCGGCTCGGCGAGTCCAGGTGATCGAGGAGTTCGCGGAGGAGACCGCGCACCGGCTGTGGACGGAGTCGGTGAACGAGGGGCGAATCGAATGGATGAGCGCCATAGCCAACCGGCTTCCGATGAAGGTGGTCGCTCAGCTGCTCGGCTTGCCCCACGACGATGTGGACAAACTCATCAGGCTGGGATACGCCACCACTACGCTGCTCGACGGGATCGTCACTCCGGAGCAACTCGAAACCGCCGGTCTGGCGGCAATGGAACTGGGCGGCTACGTCCTGGAACATTTCGAAGCGGCGGCCAGCGATCCACAACCGGGACTGATCAGCGATCTCGCTGCGCGCTGCGCCTCCGGCGAGGTGGAACAGCCGGTCGCCTTGAGCATCATGCTCACGCTCTTCAGCGCCGCCGGCGAATCCACGGCCTCGCTGCTCGGCAGCGCCGCATGGATTCTCGTGAGCCAACCGGACATACAGAAACAGGTCCGCGAAGATCGCGACCTCCTGGTGCCCTTCATCGAGGAGACGCTGCGCTACGAGCCTCCATTCCGCGGCCACTATCGCCACGTCCTGCACGACACCACGCTGGGCGGCGTCGACCTACCCGCCAACTCACATCTGCTGCTGTTGTGGGGCGCAGCCAATCGCGATGCCGCGCAGTTCGATTCACCGCACGAGTTCCGGCTCGACCGCGGCAGCGGCAAAGGGCACGTCACGTTCGGCAAGGGTGCTCATTTCTGCGTGGGCGCAGCCCTTGCCAGGCTGGAGGCCCGGATCGTCCTGCGCATGCTGCTCGAACGGACCGAATGGATCGAGGCTGTCGACGTCGGAGATTGGCTGACCAGCATACTGGTCCGCAGATTGGAACGTCTGGAACTGGCAGTCCAATGACGACGGTTCAACCCCCGCCGAATCCTGCGCAGGATGCAGGGCGTTGATCAAGATCTACCGCAAGAGAGCGCTGCGGATAGCGGCGCTCATCATGGCCGCCATCTTCGCGGCGATCTCGTCGCTGACTTACCTCGCATACTCGGGGAGGTTCATTCCCGTCGACACCGTCACAGTGACCTCGGCACGGGCCGGGCTCGTGATGGACCGCGACGCCAAGGTCAAGTACCTGGGAATTGAAGTCGGAAAAGTGTCCTCAATCGAATACGACGGTGCACAGGCGCTACTGACACTCAAGATCCGCCGCGATCAGATGGAATACATCCCGTCCAACGTCACCGTCCGTATTGCGAGCAACACGGTATTCGGTGCGAAGTCCGTCGAGTTCCTGAGCCCGCAGACTCCCGACAAAATCCCCCTTGCAGCCAATTCGCATCTGCGTGCCGCCGAGGTCGCCGTAGAAGCCAACACCCTCTTCGAAACGCTCGTCGACACTCTGAAGAAGATCGATCCAACCGAACTCAACGCGACGATGACGGCAATCGGCGAAGGGTTACGCGGAAACGGACGGGACATCGGGACCACTATCTCGACGTTCACCGACTACATGGGAACGTTCAACTCGCACCTGCCCACCCTGCAGGCGGATATCCAAAAGGTCGGCGACGTCGCCGATATCTATGCAGAAGCTGCGCCGGACATCCTGACCTTGTTCGATAACGCCGGTCCCCTCAGCGAGACCATCGTCGACCAACACGAGAACCTGGCCACGACGTTGATGGCCTCGGCCGGACTGGGAAACAGCGCAGCGGATGTGCTCGGGCCCGCACAGAGCGACTTGACCGCCGCGGTCCAGCGATTGCGGGCCCCGTTGAAGGTCCTGGGCGACTATTCACCTCAATTGGGCTGCCTCCTAACCGGTTTGGCGACCACACTCAAAGAATTCACTCCCGCTTGGGGAGGCACCGTACCCGGGGTCTTCATGAATGCCTTCTTCATCCCCGGGGTGGCGCCGTACACGTACCCCGAGAGCCTTCCCATCGTCAACGCATCCGGCGGTCCCAATTGCCGAGGACTGCCGAATCTGCCCGGGAAGATGAAGAACGGATCGTGGTTCCGGCCGCCGTTTCTGGTGACGGACAACGCATACATTCCGTATCAGCCCAATACCGAACTCCAATTCGATCCGCTGTCAACCTTCCAGTTTCTGTTCAACGGCGCCTATGCCGAGCGAGATGACTACTGATGCCCAAGGACCGGCTCGGGCTGAAAGTTGCAGCATTCACCGTTGTGATGCTGCTCGTCCTCGGCCTTCTCGTAATGACCTTCGGAAAGTTCCGTTTCGGTTCAGCGGTGTCCTACCGTGCAGAGTTCGACTCCGTCTCACGCCTGAAGCCCGGCCAGGACGTGCGCGTGGCAGGCATTCCCGTCGGGTCCGTTACCGACATCGCCATCAACGGCGACCATGTCGACGTCGAGTTCGAGATCGACAAAGAGTATCGGATATACAGCTCGACCCGCGCGGCGATTCGATATGAGGACCTCGTCGGCAACCGCTACCTCGAAATCAGCACTGGCTCAGGGGAACTACGGCCGCTGGCGCCCGGCGGTACCATACCGCGCTCGCACACCGTACCGGCAGTGGATCTCGACGCTCTACTGGGCGGTTTGCGTCCGGTCCTCAAAGGCCTCGACGCGAGCAAGGTCAACGAGGTCAGCAACGCGATCGTCGAATTACTCCAAGGCAACGGCGGCACCTTGGCCAAGGTCCTGTCGGATACCGACTCGTTCACCCGGACGCTGGCGGGACGCGACCAGTTGATCGGTGATGTCATCGACAACCTCAACACCGTACTCACTTCGATCGATGACAAAGGGGCACAACTAGACACGAGTATCGATCAATTGCAGCAACTGACCACGACATTGTCGGCCGGGCGCGGCCCGATTGCGGGGGCGATCCAGCCGCTTGCCTCCGCGCAGGCCGACCTCACCGACCTGTTGATCTCGTCGCGGCGTCCGTTGCAGGGGGTGATCGAGCACGCGCGTCCGTTGGCGACCGTTCTTGATGATCGGAAAGAGGAGGTGAATGCCGTGATCGAGCCCCTCGCCGAGAACTACCTGCGACTCAGCGCGCTCGGTCAGTACGGCGCGTTTTTCAACATCTTCTTCTGCGCAGTGAAGATCAAGATAAACGGTCCGGCAGGGAGCGACATCTTGATTCCGCTGCTCGGGCCGTCGGATCCGTCAAAGGGACGGTGCTCCGATGACGGTTGAGGAGCGGGGTCGCCGGAACCCGTTACGCACAGGCATTTTCGGAATCATTCTCGTGATACTGCTGGTGCTCGTCTCATTCGGTTACTCCACACTGCCCTTCATGCCACAGGGAAAGGTCTACACCGCGTACTTCACAAACGCCGCCGGAGTCACCAGTGGTAGCGATGTGCAGATCTACGGTTACAACGTCGGCAAGGTGACCTCGGTCGACCTCGACCTGAGCGCCCGCGCCGCAAAGGTGCTTTTCACCGTCGACCGCGATCTACGCCTCGGCGACCAGACGCTGGTGGCGATCAAAACCGATACCATTCTCGGCCAACGGATTCTGGCGGTCACCCCGGGTGGTGCAGGTTCGGTCGACACCGTGCCGCTCGGACGCACGACGACCCCGTACACCTTGCCCGACGCGTTGCAGGACCTGGGCAACTCCGCAGCCGAGCTGGACACCGACGCCTTCGAAAGCGCCCTTGAAACTCTGACCGCGACGATGCGCGATGCCACCCCCCAGCTGCGCAGCGCGCTCGACGGCGTGGCGGCGCTCTCCCGCAGCATCAACGCCCGCGACGAAGACCTTGCCCAGTTGTTGACTCACGCCAAATCGCTGTCCACCATCCTCGCCACTCGCTCACGCCAACTGAATCAGCTGATCACCGACGGTAATGAGCTGTTCGCCGAGCTCAGTGAACAGCGCACCGCGCTCGCCTCGCTCGTCGCAGGCATCGGCGATGTGTCGCGGCAGATATCGGGGTTCGTCGCGGACAACCGTCGTGAATTCGGTCCCGCACTGGTCAAACTCAACCTCGTGCTCGAGAATCTGAACGCCCGCCGCGCCCACCTCGACGAGGCGCTCAAACGGCTCCCTGCCTTCTCCACCACGTTGGGTGAAGTTGTGGGGTCCGGCCCTGGCTTTTCGGTGAACGTTTGGGGTGTGCCGACTCCGGCGGTTGCCGGCGTGCTGTTGGACACCTACTTCCAGCCGGGCAAGCTGCCCGACAGTCTGGCCGACATGCTTCGCGGATTCATTCGAGAGCGACTCGTGATCAGGCCGAGAACGCCATGACGACGCTCGGTCTCAACCGCCCCCGAGGATGGCCTCGGGCTTTGCTCGCCGCGGTACTGACCATGACGCTTGTCGCCGGGGTGTTCACAGTGTGGCCGCGCGCACAGCAACGGAACATCACCGGCTTGTTCTCCTCGGCGGTGGGTTTGTACGTCGGCGACGAGGTGAAGGTCGCCGGAGTCCCCGTCGGGCGGATCACCGGAATCGAACCAGGCCCGCAGCACACCAGGGTGGCGATGAGTGTCGACTCAAGGATTCCCATTCCGGCCGATGCAGCCGCCCTGATAGTTTCGCCGAATCTGGTCTCTGCTCGGTTTGTGGAATTCGCTCCGATCTACGACGGCGGGCCGGCCCTGTCCGACAACGCGGTCGTTGGGCTCGATAGGACAGCGGTACCCATCGAATGGGATCAGGTCAAAGACGAGCTGACCAAGTTGTCCGCACAGCTTGGGCCCAGACCAGGCTCGGCACAGGGACCACTCAGTGAGTTGATCAACCAAGCCGCAGACACTTTCGACGGCTCAGGCGGATCCTTCAGAAACGCCGTGCGTGAATTATCGCAAGTGGCAGGGCGTCTCGGAGACTCCCGCACAGACATCTTCGATACAGTGAAGAACCTACGCATCGTCGTGGACGCCTTGGCGGAGAGCAACGAACAGATCGTGGCGTTCACGTCACACGTCGCCTCGGTCTCTCAGGTGCTTGCGGACAGCTCCCGCGACATCGATCAAGCTCTCGGCTCGCTGAACAGTGCGCTCTCCGACGTCCGGGGGCTGCTCAAGGACAACAACGATGCATTGATCGGCCAGATCGATCGACTCACCGATTTCACCAGCCTGCTCACCGAACGCAGCGATGACATCGAACAAGTTCTGCACCTGGCGCCGACGGCGCTGGCCAATTTTTACAACATCTACAATCCAGCCCAGGCATCGTTGGCCGGAATCGTGACACTACCTAATTTCGGTAACCCAGTTCAGCTCATGTGCGCGGGGATGTTCGAGACCGCCGAGACGCCAGAGAATTACAAGCGGGCAGAAATCTGCCGCCAGCGGATGGCGCCGGTGGTCAAGCGGCTTCAGATGAACTATCCGCCGTTCCTCTTCCGTCCAATCACCAGCATCACGGCGTACAAGGGGCAAATCATCTATGACACACCGCAAACGGAGGCGAAGGCGCAGACCCCGATTGCTGAACTTCAATGGCAACCGCTGCCCGGCGTGACCCCACCGTCCATTCCGCCCGAGGCCGATCTGAGTTCGCTCATGGTCCCGGACGCACCAATTGCGCCACACCAGCCGGATGGACAGACAGGAGCCGGCAGATGATCAACGTGCACCTCCGCAAGTCGGCGCGGCAAGCGACGGCGATCGGATCACTCGCGGTGGTGCTCTCGGCATGCCAATTCAATGGGCTGAACTCACTGAACATGCCCGGCACCGCAGGTCACGGCGATGGCTCGTTCACGGTATCTGTCGAGCTACCCGATATTTCGTCGCTGCCACAGAATTCCCCCGTCAAGGTGGACGACGTGACCGTCGGCAGTGTGTCGGGTGTGAAGCCTATGCAGCGTGACGACGGTACGTTCTATGCGCTGGTCCAGCTCTCCCTCGACGGCTCGGTGCATCTGCCCGCCAACGCCACCGCGACCGTCGCGCAAACATCGCTCCTGGGCTCGCGGCATTTGGAGCTGGCCGAGCCCATCTCCGAACGGCCCGTAGGCTCGCTGGGCCCGAATTCTCGCATCGGCATTGAAAAGGCCGGAAATTATCCGAGCACCGAAGATGTCCTGTCTTCGCTGGCCATCGTCGTCAACAACGGTAATCTTGGTGTACTGCAGGATATTACAGACGAGACGTATGCTGCCGTTGTCGGGCGCGCCGGTCAGTTCACCGCGTTCCTGCCGCGGCTCGCGGAATTGGCCGCGGGGTTGGATGCCCAGGCAGGCGACATCGCAACGGCGATGGAGAAGGTCAACCACTTTGCAGGTCGACTCGCCGGCGGTACCGACAAGATCGAGCGGGCACTGGAGGCACTCCCGTCGGCGACGCGGGTACTCAAGGACAACGGCCAACGAATCGTCGATGCTTTCGCGGCCCTGAAGCGACTCGCGGACATCGCCGCCCCGCTGTTGGCTCAGACGAAAACGGATTTCGCCGCTGACCTCATTCACGCCTTCGCCGTGGTGAAGGCCCTCAGCGATAACGCCGAAACGCTCGTCGACGCATTGCCGATCCTGCCGGCATTTCCGATACCGCTCAACGACGGACTGAAGCGGGCGGTCAGGGGTGACTTCCTCAACGTCTTCGCGACGTTTGACCTCACCCTGCGGCGAATGGGCGAGAACTTCTTCACGACGAGCACGCTCGATCCCAACATGAAGCGCCTCTCCGAGGTCATCTCGGTACCCGATTACCTTGTCGGAGCGACATCGTCGTTGTCCGGGCAGGCTGCCGATCCCTTCAAGATCCCGCCCCTGAGTCCTCCCGATCCACAGCCGGCCGGACAACCCTGATGCTCACTCCTCTCGTCCGAGTGCAACTGACCGTCTTCACCCTGGTCGCGCTCGTCAGTGTGTTCGTGATCGCGGTGTCCTACGTGCAGTTACCGAAGGCGTTCGGCCTCGGGACCTACACGGTGACGGCTAACTTCGCGGCGAGTGGAGGTCTGTACCCGAATGCAAACGTCGCCTACCGCGGGACGACCGTCGGCAAGGTCAAATCCGTATCCTTGACCCGCGACAAC
The DNA here is from genome assembly GCF_001668575.1 of Mycobacterium sp. 1164985.4. Taxonomy (GTDB): domain Bacteria; phylum Actinomycetota; class Actinomycetes; order Mycobacteriales; family Mycobacteriaceae; genus Mycobacterium. The sequence goes on along the minus strand of NZ_LZMD01000017.1, from coordinate 30,404 downwards.
GATGTTCGGGTCGAGATGCGAATCGAGGACGCTACGAAAATCCCCGACGACGTCGACGCCTACGTCAAGAGCGTGTCGGCGATCGGCGAGCTATACGTCGATCTTGTGCCGCCACCGAACGCGTCGACGGCTTTTCTGGAAGACGATGGGCACATCGACCGTGCTCGAACGCACATCAGCGGCGACATCGCCAGCCTGCTGCGCGAGGCGCAAAGCCTGGTCGACTCGCTTGATCGAAGCCGGTTGCGGGACGTACTCAGGGAGGCATTCACCGCTTTCGACGGGTCGGGTCCCGAACTCGCCCGGCTCATCGAATCATCACGGTCGGTGATCGAAGGAGCCGACAACACGTCCAGCGAGACAATTCAACTCCTCGAACAATCTCAGCCGCTGCTCGACGCCCAGCGTGCGTCCGGGCAGAACATCAGATCGGTTGCAGATGGCCTGGCACGCCTCACGACTCATCTTCGTGAAGCCGACCCCGAGATACGCGCAGTTCTGCAGTCGGCCCCCGGCGCTGCCGACGAAGCTGCCGCTCTCTTCGAAGGTATCCGTCCCACGTTTCCGGTGCTGGCTGCGAACCTCGCCAACGCCGGCCGTGTTGGCGTCATCTACCACAAGTCGATCGAACAGGTACTGGTGATCATGCCGGCCCTTGCCGCGGCGGTCATCACAATCGCGAATCAGTACCCGGCAGACGAGGGCGCCAAAGCGGACTTCAAGCTGAATTTCGGTGATCCACCGCCCTGCCTCACCGGGTTCGTACCTCCGTCCGACATACGCTCGCCCGCCGACACCACGCTTCGCGATGTCCCAAAAGACCTGTACTGCAAGGTCGCGCAGAACGATCCAACAGTCGTTCGCGGCGCACGCAACTACCCCTGCCAGGAATTCCCCGGCAAAAGGGCGCCGACGGTGCAACTCTGCCGCGATCCGCGGGGTTATGTCCCGTTGGGGAGCAACCCGTGGCGAGGACCGCCGGTGCCGGTGGGAACACCGGTGACCGATCCACGAATGACTCTGCCGCAGAACAAGTATCCGTACATTCCGCCGCAAGCGGACTACGATCCGGGGCCTCCCACCGTGCAGCTTCCGCCAGGTGTGCCGCCCGGACCGGGGCCGGCGCTGACCGCGCCGTATCCGACGCAGGTCCCGCCTGTGACCCCCGGACCGCCTCCACCGCCTCTACCATTTCAGCCGCCGCCTGACCAGGTGATCCCGCCATACGTCCGGCCGTCTGTGCCACCCGCTCCTGCAAGTCCTGGCGGCACAACGCCACCCGCGAGCGAGAACGCACCGTTGCCGGCTGAGGCCGGATTGTCGGGAGCAAGCCACCCACAGGCGGGCCGTGCCGCCGTGACAACCTACGATCCGACAACCGGTCGGTTTCTCGACCCGTATTCCGGAATCAGCTTGTACGCCAGTGGCTCATCGCGAACGTCCACAGCTGAGAACTGGGTGGACCTCATGACCTCCCCCCGCCTCGGTTGACGTCAGCGAGAGCCCATCAGTCGACGTCGATGAGAAGGTGGGTGAGCCGAACTTCCGCGATACGCCACTCCCCGTCACGTCGGATCCATCGGTCGTGGTAATGACCGTAGGCAGTCAACCCCGTCCCGTTGTTCCACTTCACTCGCTCTTGAGCCGCCCAGATCACGCGTGCCTCGTTCCCGTCGAGGTGAAACTCCGGGCTGTGCACCTGGTGGACCGTGACCGCATCTGTCACAGACGTCTGCACTGCTTCGAGCGTGGCGTCGCGTCCAATGATCGGCGGCACGTCGTCGCCGGCGCCCAGATCGAACACGATGTCTTCGGTCATCAGCTCAGCCAATCCGGCCCAGTCCTTGGTGTCCATCAGCCGGCAATATCTCGATTTGGCCTGCTCCAGCTCGAAACAAGTCTGTAGGTCGATGTGCATCGTGGCTCCTCTAGATTGGCGAGTGCATGCCTCAGGCCGGTCGAAGCAGCATGGCTGTCGTTCCGCTGTTGGGGGCCCCGACTCCGACCGCCGCCAGTGCGGCGTCGGCAACCTGTCGCTCGCCCGCTTCGCCGCGGACCTGTAGACACGCCTCGTGCAGGTGGCCGAACCCATGAAGTCGTCCACCGGACAGTTGGCCGCCAGCGGTGTTGATGGGCAGGGCGCCACCAAGCGAGATACGCGCGGAGTCGGCGACGAATTCACCCGACTCGCCCACCTTGCAGAAGCCGAAATCTTCCAACCAACACAGCACGAATACGCTGAACCCGTCGTACAACGAGGCGTAATCGACATCGCCCACAGTGAAATCCGTTCGGTCCCAAATCGTGGACCAACGCGAGCTCATCCGCGTGATGTCCTCCCCACCCTCCCACGTGAACCGGTCGTGATGGGCACAGTCGAGGGCCTCCACCGTGACCGCTGGGTGATCGAGGGCATGTGCGTGCTCGGTGCGCGAGATCACGAACGCTGTTGCGCCGTCACAGGCGATGTCACAGTCGTACATGCACAACGGCTCGGACACCATGCGCGCGTTCAGGTAAGTCTGCACATCCAATGGATCGGTGTAGATCGCCGACGGGTTCCTCCGCGCGTTGGCGCGTTCGACGATCGCAACAGAGGCGAGTTGTTCGCGCGTCAGTCCGTAGCAGATCATCCTGGCTCGGACCTGCATCGCGGCGAGATTGGCGGCGGTGGCGCCAAAAGGCAACTGCCATCCCATCATTCCGGCCGGGCGGCCGCCGCGCGCCCCGTAGCCCTGGCGACGCCCTGAGCCCTGGGCCGTGCCCTCCCAGATGCTGCGCCAGCACAGCACATGGTTGGCGAGGCCACCCGCAACGGCGAGCATCGCCTCGACCACAGCGCCCAACTGTCCGGGCGATTCCACTCCTCCTGCCACCCAATTCGGTTTGATGCCGAGAGCGTCGTGGATATCGCGCAGAGAAGCTCCGGAGAACCCCGGGCCGGCCTGCGACGCCCCCGGGTACGTGGTCAGCCCGTCGATGTCGGCGAGCGTGAGTCCTGCGTCTTCGACGGCGGCCAGGCAGGCGTCGGCGGTGAGCCGCAGTGCATCCCGACCCAGTCGCCTGCCGATAGCGGACTGACCGATGCCACTGATGATGACGTCGTCGGTGAGCGGCGAGACCATCAGAGATCCGGTTCGAACAGCGGTACGAACACGTCGTCGTCACCGTCACTGCGTGGGTCGAACGTGACGCGCACCGGTAAGCCCGCGGTGACATCGTCGGGCTCGACGTTCACGAGGTTCGTCAGGACTCGGACGCGCTCGTCCTCGACGGGTGTGACGAACGCGATGATGTACGGCGGCGGAAAACTCGGGAAGAACGGGTGTTGATTCACGGTCCACGTCTCGACGCGTCCCCGGCCGCTGAGCGCGACGTATCCGAGCTCGCCGTGGTCATGCGGGCAGCGCACGGCCGGTGGGTGAACCAGACGCTCGCAACTCGAACAGCGCTGCAGACGAAACCGCCCGTCGGCGCCCGAAGTCCAGTACGGCCGATTCACCTCCGACAGCAGCGGAATCGGCTGATCCGGTGTGGTCTCGCTCACCGCTCGTCGACGCCGAAGATGAACCGGTCGGCGATCGCGTGCTCGTTGCGGATCGACATCTCCTGAGCGGTGTTCAGCCAGAGGCCGTCGAAGCCCTTTGAGTGCATGCCCGCATGGATGGCGCCGATGTTCTTCAGGTCCTGAGTCGGCAACTCTCCCCAGCCGTCATGGTCCTGCCAGCGCTCGAATTCCTGCCAACCGGCTTCGGGCACTTCGCCGGGTGCGAAGTGCTCGAGCGAGAACATCTCGAACGTGCACCTGTTCGGATCGTCGGCGTCGGGCAGCATCCGGTACCCGAGCAGACACGATTTCTCGACGAGGATCACGAGCGTGGGAAAGATGTGCCAGTCGCCGTTACCGGCGAAATACTCCTCCATCGACATCCGCGGGAAATCGACACCGTCGGCCAACGCCAGTTCCTCACACATCTTGTGGTAGAGGACAAATGGCGGAGTTTCACTGGGCTCCATCGTGGCCAGCTGCTGCGCGGCGCGATAGTCGCGCTCGGTGACCAGCGCGTTCACCCCGAGGAAGTTGTACTGCATAGCGTTGGCGAACACCTCCGGCCGCGAGGACTGCTTCCGGCGAGCACTGTCACGCTCGGCCGTCTCCGGCCGCTGTGTGTAGATGAACCGCGAGTGGTTGCGGTAGGCGATCGTCGGCGTGTACGGCGCGTAGACGTACTCCTGAGGCTGTGCCGGTTCGGTGCTCGGCCGGGGACCCTGAGCGGCCCGCAACGTCTGCGGGTGTGTGCCCGGCGTGTGGTAGCCCTCGATGAAGGCATCGATGACGGTCTTGTAGTTGGCCGGCAGAAACGTCCGCTTACGCCAGCGGTAACGCATGTCCTGCAGGCGAAACGGCGCCAGTGCAGTAGGCAGCGGGTCCAGCCACGACAGGAGGTCAGGCGGGTCGTCGGCCATGCTGATGAACACCCAGCCACCCCATGTACCCACGTTGACGGGTTTCAGCCCCCACTGATCCCGCGGCCGGGAGGCGAACTCCTCTCTGCACGGAACGAACGACGAACGGCCGTCGAGCGCGTAGCGCCACCCATGGAACTCACACCGCAGATCCCCCTCGACAGCCGTGCCGGTCCCCCGCACGATCTTCATCCCCCGATGCGCGCACGCGTTGTAGAACGCCTTGATGCTGCGACCCTTCTGGCGCACAACGACGATCGACTGCCGACCGATGGTGTACTCGTAATAGGAGCCCGGGTCGGGGATCTCTTCCTCGCGGCACGCGGCCTGCCAAACCCGGGTGAACAGCCTGTCGAGTTCGAGCTGCAGGAACTCCGGGTCGAGGTAACGGCTCTTCGGGACGAACGTTTCCCCACACGCATACTTCTCCGGCACTCGCCGGGTCGCCACGTCGGTCATCGTCACCTCTGTCTCGTCAGCCGGCAGGCGGCTTGTCGAAGATGTTGGGCCACAGGATCGCCTCTTTGAATGACGTTTCGATCTCGGCGAACGCGCTGGGGATGTCCCACGTTCCCGTGGCCGAGACGATTTCGCGCTCGATCACCGGATTCGACATCAAGCTGATCCGGCCGTTCCCGGCGAAGATCACGCGGCGATTCAGCCAATCCGACTGCACGCTCGCCAGATACGCCACCGGCGGCACGCAGTTCTTCGGCGACAACCGCACATTCGAATCGGAGTAGTCCATGCTGCCACCGCCCTTGATGCCCTGCGTCATTCGCGTTCCGGCGATCGGAGCGATCGCGTTCGACGTGACACCGTAGTTGCGCAGGGCGTTGGCGCAGGAGAACGTGAGACCGACGATGCCCATCTTCGCCGCCGCATAGTTCGGCTGGCTCGGGGCGCCCTGCAAACCGGACATCGACGTGAAGTTGATCAACCGGTACTGGCCGCCGCGGTTCTCCCGCCACCATCCGGCCGCGTGTCGGCTGATGTTGAACGTCCCCTTCAGGTGGACGGCGACGACGGCATCCCAGTCCTCCTCGCTCATCTTGAAGACCATGCCGTCGCGCAGAATGCCCGCGGCGTTCACCACTACGTCGAGCCTGCCGAGGGTGTCGGCGGCGCGGCCGATCAAGTCGGCGCAGGCGCAGAAGTCCGTGATGTCGGTGGTGTCGGAGAAGGCCTTGCCACCCTGTGCGTTGATGGCCGCGGCCACCGCCTCTGCCGGCCCAGGGTCACGACCGGTGCCATCGACTCCCACACCTGCGTCGGAGACCAGGACGGTCGCTCCTTGTGCCGCCAGTCCCTCGGCCACGGCAGCTCCGATACCGCGACCCGCGCCGGTGACCAGCGCCGTCCGTCCGTCCAGTGCACCCATACCCGCTCCTTAACAAGCGCTCTCCGGCATCATACAAGACAGCAGAACACCATGTGTATATCTGTATACTAGTCGAAACCCCATTCCGAGTATCGGCGCTCTAGCTCCGCAAGTGCCTCCCGGCCGCCTCTGGACGCCCGCTCCTTCATGAAGTTGAACTCGTCCTCACGCCAGGACAGGTTGCTGAACACGCTGTGCGCCATGGGAACCCAGTCGCCGAACTGCGCCATGCCGACCGCGTGCCAGAACGTGATGAGTGCGTGCTTGCCGACCATCAGCCCGTCCGCCGAATGGTGGGCGATGGCGCGGGCATACCGCAGCGCCTCGTCGTGCAGCCGTTCGGCGGGAACCTCCGATGCGGCGACTCCCCACTCGCGCAGCTCGGCGGCGGGGACCCTGCGCCCCGTGATCATGGCCTCATAACCGCGGTTCGGCCCGAGCTTGAGCAGGGCCAGCGGCATCGCGGTCGAGAATCCGGCGAAGCCGATACGGGACTGCGGGCGCGCCAGGTACATGTCGTCGGCGACGACCAGGATGTCGGCGGCAAGGGCGAGGTTCATCCCCGCCCCCAAGGTCGCACCCTGACATGCGGCGATCACCGTCTTCGGAAACTCCAGCCAGTTCGTGAGGTGGCGGTGCAGCCTGCGCGCGTTGCCCATCCGGGCCGTCTGGGGCAGCTTCTTGCCCTTTATCAGGCCGGCCTTTTCGACGGGGAGCCTGCGAACGTCGTCACCGCTACAGAAGTCCTTGCCGTCAGCGGCCAAAATGACGACCTTTACATCGTCGTCGTTCTCGGCTTCGTCGAGATGTTTCTTGAAAAGCGTATGCATATCGGGCGACAGGATCGCATTGCGCCTGTCAGGCCTGCTGATCGTGATCTGCGCAATGTGCCGTTCGATGACGTCGTAGCGCACCCAGTTCTCGTCGACCTCGATATCGCCCGCGGCCCCATCGTCAGCGCTCACCACACCCCGATTCCACGCAGCAGATTGTACATCTGAACATATTCCGCTCTATTGTTACATAGATGATAGGGTCGCCACGTGCCGACGATGACTATCAGCAAGGACGTCGCGGCAAGCGCCGAGGCGGTGTGGGCGATACTCGCCGACTTCGCCGATGTCCGGTGGATACCGGTGATCAACGACGTCGAGATCGAGGGTGACGGTCCGGGCATGAGCCGCAAGATCCGCGGCTCCACCGAGGGTGAGCCGACGGTCGAGACGCTGCTGTGGATTCGGCCTGCGCAGAGACAGATCGCCTACCGGATCACCAACAACCCGCTGCCGGTCAGCCACTTCGAAGCCGTCGTGTCGGTGACCGAATCCGAAGGCCGCGACTGCCGGGTCGGCTGGCAGGTGGAGTACGAACCATCCGCCGACGACGCGAGTGCGCGGGAGAGCATCGAACTGGTTTACGGGATGATGGCCGACTGGCTGGCGACCGCGGCGACCAACACCGCCACGTAGTCTTGGAACAGATATACAGCATCTGTTCATTAGTCTAGAATGTTGCCGGTGATCGACCCCCTGGACCTCGTGCTCATCAGCGTCGACGACCACACCGTCGAACCTCCCGACATGTTCAAGGGCCGGGTCCCAGCTCGATTCGCCGACGATGCCCCAAAGATCGTGCAGGACAACGACGGTGTGTGCTACTGGGAGTACGCCGGGCTGCAGATGCCCAACATCGGACTCAACGCCGTGGCGGGCCGGCCCAATGACGAATGGGGCTTCGAACCGTCACGCTTCGAGGACATGCGCAAAGGCTGCTACGACGTCGGCGCCCGGGTCGACGACATGAACGCGGCGGGTGTATTGGCGTCGCTCTGCTTTCCCTCGTTCCCCACCATCTCCGGAGCGCTGTTCACCTACCGCGGGGAGCGAGCCATCTCCGAGGTGATGGTCCGCGCGTACAACGACTGGCACATCGAGGATTGGTGCGGTCGGCATCCGGACAGATTCATCCCGATGGGAATCCTCCCGCTGTGGGACCCTGTGCTCGCGGCAGGCGAAGTCACGCGCCTCGCCGCGAACGGATGTCGTGCCGTAACCGTGCCTCAGCACATCGGGAGCTACGGCCAGCCACCATGGCAGGACCCACAATGGGACCCGCTGTGGGAAGCGGTGTGCGAACACGAAACGGTCGTCAACATTCACATCGGCACCGGCGGCGGCGTCCCTGTCCCGTCGGACCAGACCACCTACCTCGCGTACAACTCCATGCTGGCGATCGACACCATGAGGTTCACCGCGGACCTGCTGTTCTCCCCCGTCGTCGTCAATTTTCCGACCATCAAGTTCGCCCTCTCCGAAGGCGGCATCGGATGGATTCCGTTCCTGCTCGAGCGGTTCGAGGACATCTACTCCCGGCAGCGTGCGTGGACCGGTGACGATCTCGGTGAAGGTCTGACCCCGACGGACGTCTTTCGACGCAACTTCATGTCGTGCTTCATCCGCGATCGCGTCGGGATCGAGATGCGCGAGCAGATCGGGACCGAGACCATCTGCTGGGAGATGGACTACCCACACTCAGACAGCAGCTGGCCGGATGCGCCCGAGCAACTTGCGACGCAACTCGAAGGATGTTCGCCAGACGAGGTCGAGGCGATCACCTGGCGAAATGCCGCGCGCGCCTACGGGTATGACGGTGTCGAGCGTCTCGGACGGCAAAACTGCACGGTGGGCGCACTGCGGGAGAAGATCGCCGGTCTCGACCTGTCGGCGCCGAAGGTCGATGCGGGCCGTGCACCCAAGGCCGGCACCACCGCGATCACCTACGGCGAGATGAAGGAGCGGATGGCGTCGATCATCCGCGGCGGCACGTGACCGAACGCGACTACGGTGTAGCCCTCACAGACGCGGATCGTGCGTTCCGCGACGAGGTTCGCGCCTTCCTGTCCTCGTCGCTGACTCCCGACCTGCTCGACAGGGACGGCGGCGAGACCACTCGCCTCGATCGGATGCGGATGTGGCAGAGTCGACTGCACGCTGCGGGACTGGCGGCGATCTCCTGGCCGACGGAGCACGGCGGACGCGCCGCGACGCCGACACAGCAGCTCATCTTCAACGCGGAGATGGCCGCTGCCCGCGCCCCGGAGCCGATCAACCGCAGCGCCATCAATCAACTCGGCCCGACGATCATTCAATGGGGTAGCGACGAGCAACGGGCACGCTATCTGCCCCGAATCTTGTCGGCGGAAGATGTTTGGTGTCAGGGCTTTTCCGAACCCGATGCCGGCAGCGACCTCGCAGCCCTGAGAACCAGGGCTGTCATCGACGGCAACGAACTGGTTATCACCGGGCAGAAGATCTGGACATCGAAGGCCTCCTACGCGAACTGCATCTACCTGCTGGCTCGGACCGATCCGAGCGCCGAGAAGCGAGACGGGATCAGCTACATCCTGGCCGACCTGTCCTCACCCGGCATCGAGGTCCGCCCGATACGTCAGATCACCGGCGCCGCGGAGTTCAACGAGGTGTTCTTCGACGCGGTGCGGGTACCGCTCGCCAACGTCGTCGGACCGCTGCACGGCGGATGGAAGGTCGCGAAGTCGACGCTGGGCTATGAGCGGGTCGGCCAAAGCCGCACGCATCGGATCGAGCGCCGACTCGACATCTTGGTCAAGATGGCCCAGAAACCAAACGCCCTGACCGACAGGGGCTTTGCCGACACCTATGTCGCCGACCGAATCGCCCGGTACGTGGCTCAGGTCGAGGCGCTGCGCCAGATCGCCGCCCAGGCCACCGCCGCCGGCGTGCGCGGGGTCAGCCCGGGGCCGGAAGCGTCTGTCGCCAAGCTGCTGACGTCGGAGGTGGACCAGTCGATGGCCACGTTCGGGCTCGAACTGGCCGGGCCGTCCGGCGTGCTGGAACGCGGATCGGCGGGGGCCGCCAAGAAGGGCAACGTCGCCACGAGCTATCTGCTGATGCGGGCGGCCACCTCCGGTGCCGGAACGTCGGAGATCCAACGCAACGTCATCGCCGAACGACTCCTGGGGCTGCCCCGTGACCCCTGACATGACCGTCTCGCTCGCCGAGATCGCCGATACAGCAGCCGAAATCGCCGCGCTTCACCAATCGGCGCACGACATCATGGGCAAGGCCTGGTCGGTGGAACGCACTCGCTCGCTCCTGGACGGGTCGGCGTTCGACGAGATCTTGTGGAACACTGTCCGCGACCTGGGCTGGCCCGACGTGCTGGTGGCGGAAGACCGCGGCGGCGCGGGCGGAACCCTGCGCGAACTGGCCGTGTTGAGCGAGTCGGCCGGATTCGTCGCGGCTCCCCTGCCGCTGGCCGCCACGGCCGCCGCGGCGTGGTGCGAGAGCAACTGCGTCGACGGAGTCGCCGTCGTGCTGCCCGAACCCGCAGCACTTACGGGTGAGACAGTCTCGGGCACATTCGGTTTCGTTCCCTACGGCGGTGTCGCCGCCCGCTTCACCGTCCTTGCCGAAGCCGACAAGTCGTCGGTGCTTGGCATTGTCGACGCCTCCGGGCCCGGGGTCACCCGGACACCGCTGACGCCGCTCGATCACACTCCCGCCGCGCTCGTCACGCTCGACGATGCGCCGATCCGCGCTATCGCCGACGGTCCTGGAACTGCGCGCCGCTATCGCGAAACGGTGATGCGCTGGCGCGTCGGGCTGGTCGCCGAACTGGTCGGTGTTGCCGCGGCCGCCAACGCCGCCGCGACCGAATACGCGAAGGTCCGCGTGGCTTTCGACCGGCCGATCGGTGCGTTCCAGGCCATCAAACACCGCCTTGTCGACCAGCGATCGGCGATCGAGGTGGGCCGTGCACTCGTCAACCGGGCCGCCGACGCATGCGATCAAGGCCATCCGGATGCAAGCGCATTGGTCTCGTTGGCGGCGTTCTGGGCCCTCGACGCGTTACGCGCCGTTCCAGAAGGAGCCACGCAGGTGTTCGGCGGCATCGCCTATACCTGGGAGCACGAGGCTCACGTGTACCTGCGCCGCGCGGCGACCCTGGCCGCATCCATGGGGTCACGCGCAGCCCATCGCGAGGCGATCACCGATTGGCTGGCCACGCGCGGCTGACACTCAGCGATAGTCGAGGGTGACGTCCAACCGGTCGAAGGTGTTGACCAATGACGATTCCCGCTTAATCCGCTGACCCGTCACGCGCACTGCCTTCGCGCGTTTCAATACCTCGGCGAGTACGAACCTCGCCTCGCGCCTCGCAAGGGCAGCCCCCATGCAGAAGTGCTCTCCGACACCAAACCCGAGATGTCCCGCCGCGTCGGTGCGCATGATGTCGAAGTCCTCGGCGGTGGGTCCCCAATGGTCGACGTCTCGATTGGCCGACGCGTACGCCATCAGCAGACCTTGACCCTCGCCGATGGTCTTTCCCCTGACCTCCACATCCTTTGCGGCCTGGCGCGCCATGCTCATCACCGGCGTCCACCACCGCAACGTCTCCTCGACCGTGTTCTCGGAGCGCGACGGGTCGGCGAACAGCTTCTCGGCCTGGTCGGGATGCAGATCCAGGCATTGCACCAGCCCGGCCAGCAGGCTCTGAGTCGTCTCACTTCCCGCGGCAAGCAGCGTCATGGCGTACACCATGATCTGCACTTCGTTGAACGGTTCGCCGTCGATGCGCACCTGCGTCAGCATCGTCAACAGATCGTCGCGTGGATTCTTAGCCCGTTCGGCGGTCAGACCCAACAGGTACGGGGCGATCTGATCGAAGATCACCTGGAAGTCTTCATCAGTGGCCAGACCACTGCCGGCCTTGGCGATGGTCGTGGCCCATGACGCGACTTGGGACCAGTCCGGCTCCGGCACACCGAGGAAGTACGAAAAGATGTACACGGGAATGGGTTCGGCGATGTGCTCGATCCAGTCGAACTCACCGTCGGGAAGCTTGTCGAATGCCTCGGCGACGACCTGCTGTACGCGGTCTTCCATCTTGGCCACCGCCGACGGCGTGAATCGGACACCGATCGCTTTTCGATGCGCGCGGTGCTCGGGCGGATCCATGAACATGATGCCGCGGCTTCCGAAACCCTGCGGATCGACGCCTTGCCGGTGCGCGATCAGATCCATCATGATCGCGATGCGTTCCGACTTGAACTTCTCCGGCCGCGCCGAGATTGCCTTCACGTCGTCGTACTTCGTGACGACCCAGAACTGACCCTCGTCGTACCAGTGCAGCGGATCGGTCTCCCGCAGCTCGCGGAACGCGGCATTGGGGTCGCCGAGGTAGAACGCCGGATCATCGAATCGGGCTTCGGACAGTCCAGTGGGCGTCGCCATGCTATGAACAATAGAACACAGACTGTGAATCTGTGAACAAGGAGTCCGTCCTGGCCACGCCGTCGGAAAGTGGACGCAATAAGACGAATATTGTTCAATTGTGCAGCAAGCCGCAGAACAGGAGCGCACTCGTGAGCCAGAAACCCGCCACAACGGATTTCCTGGCCGATGTGCGCGTGCTGCAGCTCGGCGACGGTATCGCGGGTTCGGCGGCCGCCGCACTGCTCGCGAGCCTCGGCGCTGACGTCAGCAGGATCCCGGGTCGGCGAGTGCGCCGGGCGGGGCCGGTCCTGGCGGGGCCCCACGGGCCCGTCGCGGCTGTCGACGCGGTACTCGATCACCGCAAGCGGATCCTCGACTCGGGCGCCGATCCGGTGCAACACGCCCGCGCGGCCGACATCGTCATCGTCGACGGCGCTGCCGTCCCGACTATCGACGGCCCAGCCGTCGTCGTGCAGCTTTCACCCGTCGGGTCTGCAACTGAGCACCCCGGCGGTGAACTGGTCGCTCAGGCGAGCGGCGGGCTGCTGGCCACGATCGAGGACGGCGACGGCCGACCCGTGCCCGCCCCCGGTTACGTCGCCCTCAAATCCGCCGGTGCCGTCGCCGCTCTGGCGGCGTTACACGGGCTGGACCGTCGCAACGACACGCTGACGGCGGTTCATGTCGACGTCTCCATCCAGGAGGCGGTGATCTACACCGCCGCGCTGCCCGAGTGCGCGCACGTCATGTACCGCTGCCCGGGCCGCGCGGGCAGCGGGCGCTACCTCGCACCGTCTGGCGTGTTCACCTGCCAGGACGGGCTGGTGCGCATCACCGCGGTGGAGAACCATCAGTGGAAGGGCCTGCTGGCGGCGTTCGGCAATCCGGGCTGGGCTCTCGGCCTCGACGAACGGCCGGCACGCATCGAACATGCCAACCTGATCAACGCCAAGGTCACCGAGTGGACTCGCGAGCGCCGCAAGGCCGACTGCGCCGCCGCGCTACAGGCCAACGGTGTCCCGTCGACGCCTGTGAACCGACCGGACGAGCTGCTTGACTCACCACAACTGGCACACCGAAACTCCTTGATCCGGACGCGTATCGGTGATCGCGACGTCACTGTCCTCGGACCTCCGTGGCGAACGACATGCGGTGCGATGGGCGAACGCCGGCCCGGCGGCCTGCGCGGGTTACGCATCGCTGAGCTCACACACGTGTTGGCCGGTCCGATCATCGGCTCTCTGCTGGGCGCGATGGGAGCGACCGTCGTGCGCCTCGAGGACCTCGACCGACTCGACATCTACCGGCGCAGCGGCCCGTTCGCCGACGGCATCGCCGGTGTCGAGCGCGGCGCCTACTACGCGGTGGCCAACCACTCCAAGCGCAGCGTGCTGATCGACCGCGACGACGCGGTCGGCAATGTCGCCGCTGCGCTGTCGGAAGCCGACGTGGTGATCGAGAATGTCGGGTCGTCTCGGCTGGACCGGCTACGCGTCGCACCGGCCGAACTCGCCGCCTCGGGCCGGCTCGTGATGCGCGTGTCGGGATTCGGATCGGATGGCCCACTTGCCGGATATCGCGTGTACGCCAACAATGTCCAGGCCTACGGCGGTCTGGCGGGCCTGACGATGGGAACGAACGGAGAACCCGCCCGGTTGGGCACCGTGCTGGCTGATCCGCTCTCATCAGTCGTGGCGGCGGTGGTCGTCGCGGCATGGGCGGTCGGACCGCGCGCCGATACCGGTGCCGTCGTAGATCTCTCGATGTCGGAGGTCGTGGCATCCACGGTTTCCGAATACGTCGCGGCCGCGTCGACCGAGCAGCTGACGGCCGATCCGACGGTGCGTCGCGCGGTGTACCGCAGCGCCGACTCCCATTGGGTGGCAGTCGAATTGAGCGGTGACGAATCCGTGAACTTCCACGACGGCGAGCTAGCCGAGCGGATCGGGTCATCGCAGGCAGAGGACGCCGCTGCCGAGTTGGCCGGAGTCGGTGTCGGCGCCGCCGTGGTACGCAGCGCCGACGAACTGGTCGTCGACCCCCACCTGGCCGCGCGGGAGTTCTTTCCCGAAATCCCTCACCCCGATCCGGAACTCGGCACCGGCCGCCTGGTCGGCCTGCCGTGGCGGTTCGCCGGGGAGGGGCCGGTCCCGCTGGGACCGCCTCCCGCACTCGGTAGTACACCCGGCAGCGCACTCTACGAGAGGACGACCGTGTGACAACGTCACGATCTGCAACCTCAGCGACGGTGTGGTCATCGACGTTCGTGCCGTCGAAGTCGCCCTACCCCGAATTCGGACAGGACGGCTACAGCGTCGCGTGGGTCGACACCGACACCGGACGCTTCCAGGTTCTCGTCGACGGCGCCAGGCCCGCACCCGGCACCGTCGGCCACCTCGTGCAGGCGACATTGGGCGACGACACCGTCGAGATGTTCGTCGCGGATCCGTCATGACGGGGGTCCATATCACCGGGATCGGTGTCACCGAGTTCGGCAAGCACAGCCAGACCCCGCTGGCCGACCTGGGTGTGGCGGCCGCCGAGAAGGCGCTCACGGATGCGGGCATCGAATACGACGCGGTCGGCGAGGTGTTCACCTCCTCCGCTCTCGCGGGCCCACAGATGGGGTTGGCGGTTGCACACCGGCTGGGCCGCACCGGAATTCCGGTGACCGCGCTGGAGAGTGCGTCCGCAGGCGGAATGGTCGCACTGCGGCATGCGGTGTGGGCGGTCGCATCCGGTCGCTGCCGAACCGCGCTGGCGATCGGTTACGAGAAGACGACCGCCCTGGAACCGGGTGGTGTGGTTCCGGCGGCGGTCGGCTTCTGGGACCGATTCCCACCTCAGCTGCACTACGCGATCGAGGCGGCGCGCTTCCTGCACGAGACGGGCTGTGGACCGGAGGTCATCGCCGCCGTTGCCGCCAAGTCGTACAACCAGGCTCGGCTCAACCCCCTTGCAGCGCGGCGCAATCCGGAGCCGGTGACGGTGGACGACGTCCTCGGTGCGAGGATGGTCGCTGAACCCCTGACGAAGATGATGTGCCACGCGTCGGTCGACGGCGGGGCCGCCGTCGTGGTGTCCGCCGACCCGGCCAAGCGGTCGGTGTCAGTGCTGTCGATCGAACAAACCAGCTGGCCTGACGATCCACATTGGCCAGTGACGGGACCCGTCGTGGGCCCCCCATCCCAGATCACGCTGACCGCCAAGCGCGCATACGCCAACGCGGGTGTGGACCAGCGGGACGTCGGGGTGGTGTCGTTGCACGACATGTGCGCCAGCGAGGAGATCACGGCGTTGGTCGCGCTGGGTCTGGCCGACTCCGCCGGCGTGATCAAACTCATTGAGTCCGACGGTCTGGCGTCGGACGGCGTGCTGCCGACCAGCACCGACGGCGGGTGCATTGCGCGTGGCCATCCGATCGGCGCAACCGGTCTGGCACAGACCGCGGAGGTCGTCAGCCAGCTTCGCGGAGAGGCGGGTTCGCGCCAAGTCGCGGACCCGCGGACGGGCCTCGCTCAAGCGGTGGGCGGCGGGGGGTCCTGCGTCGTGGGTCTGCTCCGCGCATGACCGTCAGGCGATGGCGCCGCTCTCCTTGAGCGCCGCGATGCGGTCCCAGTCGCCCCCGAGCTCGAGTATCAGTTCCTCGGTGTCGGCGGCGAATTCAGGCATCGGACTCAGCTGCAGCGGGGTCTTGTCGAACAACACCGGACTCGCGACGAGTTCGAAGCTCCCGCTGTCCGTTTCGACGGCGGCGATGGCGCCGTTGGCACGAACTTGGGGATCGGCGGCGACCTCGACGGTGTTCTGCACCACCGACCATTGACCGTCGAAGCCGTCGAGCACCTTCCGCCAATGCTCGAGTGGTCGCGCCGCGATGGCCTCTCGGATGACCTCGGCGGCCAGGGCGGCATTCCGGGCGAGGGACTCGTGGCTGGCGAACCGTTCGTCCTGGGCGAGTTCGCCGACCCCGATGCGTCGGCAGAACTCACCGAAGAAGCGGATGCCCTGCAGCATCGACAAGCCGAGGAAGCGGCCGTCGCCGGTGCGATAGAAACCAACCAGGGGATTGTTGGGCGCGACGTTCGCACCCGCGGTGTTGGACACCCATGGTTGGCCGCTCACCAGCGCGGCGTTGATCGCGACTCCCGACGCCCATACGCCCACACCGAGCAGCGAGATGTCGACGACCCTGGCATGTCCGGTCCGCTCGCGCTCGAACAACGCGGCGGAGATGCCGCCGGCGATGGTCATGCCTCCGATCGAGTCGCCGTACGCCGGACCGGGCTGCGGTACAACGCCTTCGAGATCGCTGGGTGTCGATCCCATCGCGCCCGCGGCGCGGCTCCAGAACGCGGTCATGTCGTAACCGCCGATGTCGGATTCGGTGCCGAGCGGACCGTAGGCGCTGCCACGCGCATAGATGATGTCCGGATTGACCGCGCGCACGTCCTCGACATCGATCTTCAATTTCTTGCGCGCGTCGGGTAGAAAGTTGGTGAGGAACACGTCGCTGGTGCGCGCGATCTCCATCAGCAGTTCATGGCCATCGGGGGTGGACATGTCGATGGCCACCGACCGCTTACCGCGGTTGGCGTGTTCCATCACCGGATTTCGGTCGCCCTCGATGGTGATGTGGCCGAGGTTGCGCAGCCCGCGTTGGGAATCGCCGGTACGCGGGTGCTCGATCTTGATGACGTCGGCTCCCCAGTCGGCCAGCACGGCGCCGGCTGCGGGAACAAACGTCCACTGCGCGACTTCGAGCACGCGCACGCCCTTCATCGGCGCTGGGGCACCTGATGTCATCTAAACCCTCCGAGATTGTGGCCGAGGCCATGGCACTGAACAATAGAACACTTTCTGTCTAGCTGCTATTGTCCATTGCGTGACGGGAGCGTTGTCCCACCTTCGCGTGTGTGATCTGAGTGGCCAGCTCGCGGGCGCGGGAGCCACCAAGATCCTCGCTGCGTTCGGCGCGGAGGTGATCAGGGTCGAAGATCCCGCGACCCGGGGTCTATGGGATGCGCTGCGCGGTGTCGGCCCCTACGTCGACGAACGCCGCGGCGTCAATCTCGGCGCCGGGTTCAACAACCACAACGTGGGTAAGTCGGGGGTGACGATCAACATCCGCACCGACGAAGGCAAAGGCCTGCTGCGCGAACTGATCGCCATCAGTGACGTCGTCTGCGAGAACTTCGCCGCCGGTGTCATGGCGAAACTCGGCTTCGGCTATGGCGAACTGCGACAGCTCAGGCCGGACATCATCTATGTCTCCAACTGCGGGTTCGGTCACACCGGACCCTATCGCGACTTCAAGACCTGGGGACCGATCGTTCAGGCGGTCAGCGGCTTGACGTTCACCGCGGGGCTGCCGGACACCGAACCGGCCGGTTGGGGATTCTCCTATATGGACCACGTCTCGGCGTTCTACATGACGACAGCGATCCTGGCGGCGCTGCATCACCGCGAGCGGACGGGCGAAGGCCAGCATGTCGATCTGGCGACGGTGCCCGCGGGCATCGCGATGCTGCCCACCGAGGTCCTCGACTGGACCGTCAATCGCCGTTCGACGGCGCCCGGCGGCAACAGGGCCGACTTCGACGAGATGGCGCCACACGGCATCTACCCCTGTCTGGGCGAGGACCGCTGGATCGCGATCGCATGCCGAGACGATCGCGAACTCGGGTTACTCGCGAAGGTTATCGACGAGCCGGAGTTGGCGACGGACCGTTTCGCCACGCTCGATCGGCGTCTGCAAGCCGCTGACGAACTGGACCGATTGATCGGTTCTGCGACGGCAAACCGGGATGCGGTGATGCTCGCCGACGACCTCATTGCGGTCGGAGTTCCGGCCAGCGTGGTGAAGAGCCCGCGGGAACGGATCGATGACGATCGCGATCTCGCGCAGATGAAGCTCTTCCCCGTGGTGCCCCACCCGGACATCGGTGACGTTCGCGTCGAAGGAATCCCGATGCGGTTGTCGGCGACGCCCTGGCAGATCACCTCGGCGGCACCGCGACTGGGACAACACAATCGCGAGGTGCTTTCGGGTCTGCTCGGCCACTCCGACGCCGAACTCTCCGACTGGGCACAGCGAGGTGTGATCTGAGCGCGCTGGACGACCTGCGCGTCGTCGAACTCACCGACCAGTTCACCCCCGTGGGTGGGCGGGTCCTGGCCGAGCTCGGCGCCGACGTAATCGTCGTCGAGCCACCCAACGGGTCGACGCACCGTCGCCGTCCCCCCTTTGTCGATGACGAACCGGGTGTCGACCGAAGCCTGCGTTGGTGGTCAGGCAACGTCGGGAAGCGTTCGGTGACAATCGATCTGGTATCCGATTCAGGTCGGCGGTCTCTCGAGTCGCTCATCGCCACCGCCGACATCGTGATCGCAGGCGGTGACCAGTGTGAGGGTGTCAGTTACGACGTGTGCCGTACCCGTGACGCCCGGCTGATATGGATTTCGGTCAGCGCATTCGGTCTGGGCAGTGCGCGCGCCGGACAACAGGTGACCGACCTGACGATGCTCGCAGGCGGAGGTCCGATCTGGAACTGCGGATACGACGACCGCACCGTCCCGCCGATCAGAGGTGCAGGCGATCAGTCCGCCAATATCGCCGGAATGTACTGTGCGATGGGGGCACTCGTCGCGCTCGCGCACCGCGACCACACCGGGCAGGGTCAACTGGTCGACGTCAATGTCACCGCCGCCTGCAATGTCACATGCGAGCAGACGACATACCACTGGCTGGTGAACCAGGACGTCTGCCGGCGGCAGACCGGTCGGCACGCCTATCCGACGCCCAGCTCTCCGGTGCAGGTCCGTTGCGCCGACGGTCATTACGCGACCACCGGCGTGCTTCCTCGCAAGCAGGAGGACTATGCGCGGCTGCTCGCCTGGCTTGACGAACTCAACCTCACCGAGGAATTGCCGGAAGCGGTGTTCCTCGAGATGGCAGCGGCACGGGACAAGCCGGTGGATCTCGCACTGATCGGTGCCGATGACGAGACGACGGCGATACTCAGCGCAGCCCGCGACGCCATTCGGCTCATCGCCACGCGGCTACCCGCCAAGGAGTTCTTCGTGAGCAGTCAGCGTCGCGGCTTTGCCTGCGGCGCTGTCCTACCGCCCGACGAGGCGTTCGAGGACGAGCACACCGTCGCGCGGGGATTCCACCGGCGCTTGGAGCATCCCGAATTGGGCAGGACGGTCACCTACCCGGGCACGCCGTATCTGTTCAGTGAGACGCCGACGGTTGCCGCGGCCCGACCACCGCTGTTGGGTGAACACAACGATCTCCTCGACGACCTGCTCGAACGGCGGCCATGAGCGACGGGCACCGCCTCACCCATATCGGCCTCTGCGTACGAGACATCCGACGCTCAAGGGAGTTTTACTGCGCTGCACTTGGTTTCACCGAGGTCGGAAGCATGAGGGTCGATGACGATGCCAGTGCGCAGCTGCTCGATGTTCCTGGACTGGTAGTGGATCTGGTCTACCTGCAGCGCGACGGATTCCGTGTCGAGCTGCTCGGGTACGCCGAACCCGGAACCGTCGGCGAACCGGAATGCCGGCCGATGAATCGACTCGGCTTCACCCACTTGTCCTTCCGGGTGAACGACGTCGACGGCATCGTCGACGCGATCGTCGCGCACGGGGGTCGCGTAATCCCGGAACGCTCGGTGAACTTCGGCGGCGGCAACCTCGGCGTGATGGCCACCGACCCCGACGGCAATCTGCTCGAGCTCATCGAACGCACTCCACGGCAGACAGGTGATTGAATCATGGTGCCTGCGACAAACGAGTTGGTCTATTCACCGTTCTCCAAGGCGATCTTCGACGATCCGTATCCGGTGTACCGTCGGCTGCGCGACGAGGCTCCGGTCTATCGCGATCCCGAAAACCGGTGGTGGGTGCTGTCCCGCTTCGAGGATGTCGCCGATGCCCTTCGCGACTGGCCGACGTACTCGTCGAAACTCGGGCCCGCGCCCGAGAACCCCGACGACGATGGGCGCAAGTACTCGGTCATCTCGATGGATCCACCGCGCCACGACCGGATCCGCGGTGTCCTGAAGGGGTTCTTCACGCCCAAGGCCGTCGCCGCCATGGAGGACGCTTTACGAGCGGTCGTCGACCACCACCTCGGCCGGTTGCGGCCGGGCACCACGGTCGACGCGATGGAGGCGTTTGCGTTCTCGGTCCCCACCGACGTCATCGGCGACCTGCTCGGGGTCCCGCAGTCCGACCGCGAGCAGCTTCGCGTGTGGTGGGAGGCGTTCTTGACCCGCCACGAGGGCGAGGTCGCCATGCCGGCCAGTGCGATCGAGGCCAACCGCAAGATCAGCGCCTACATCGGCGATCTCATCGAGCAGCGGCGTGAACGCCCCGGCGACGATCTGATCAGCATCGTGCTCAGCGCGACGTTCGACGATCCGGAGAGCGGCGGTGAGCGTTCGCTGACGCCGCATGAGGTCCTGATGTTCGCCAACCTGCTGTCGGCGGCGGGGTCGGAGACCACGCAGAAGCTGATCTCCAACGGTCTGGTGGCCCTGCACGAGCATCCGGAGCCGTGGCGGCGAATCGTTAACGACCACAGCCTTATTCCGACAGCGGTCAACGAGGCACTCCGATACGACACACCGAGCCATTGGGTCGCGCGCACCCTCACCCGGCCTGTGGAGAAGCACGGCGTGACCATGCAAGCCGGCGACTGGGTGCTACTCCTGCTCGGCAGCGCTAATCGCGACGAGCGCCGCTACGACGATCCCGACCGTTTCATCCTCGACCGTCCGCGCGGCACCGACGTCTATTTCGGCTGGGGCATCCACATCTGCCTCGGTCAGTGGCTGGCCCGCCGGGAAGCGCAACTGGTGTTCGAGTACGTCGCCAAGAAGTTCCCGAATTACTCCATCGGCGCCCGTGAGCGAGTCTTGACGGCGACGGTGCGCGGATATACGAGCGTGGAGATGACGCTCAGGTAGCGCCGAACACGCCGGGAGACTGCGAGTAGTCGACCGTGGACAGCTCGGTCATCCCGCCATCGACGTGCAGGACCGTTCCCGTGACGAAAGACGCGTCGTCACTCGCCAGAAACGCCACCGCGGGAGCGATCTCAGAGTCCGGATCGGCTCCGCGCTTCATCGGCGATGCCGCCGCGGTGCGGGTGTAGTTGTCCCACTCGGTGCCTATCATGTCGCGCTGAACATCGGTCAGCGCGAACGGACACAGCGCGTTGACACGAATGCCATGGCGCGCCCACTCGTTCGCGGCCACCTTGGTCAAGGCCTGAATTGCGCCTTTGGCAGCCGAATACGGTGCGGTGTAGGACATCCCGCCGAGCGCGGATCCCGACACGAAGTTGATCACCGACGCCCTACCGGAGGCCTTCAGCGCCTCGAAGGCGGTCTGCATGAACCGGAATGTCGCCTTGGGACCGGTCGCTTCCGACAGTTCCCAATCCTTGTCGGTGACCAGTTCGAGTGCCTTGGGCATGGCGAAGTACTGGGCGGCATTGACGAGGACGTCCAGCTTCCCGTCGACGGCGGCCGCGGCGGTTGCGGCCGCGATGTCCTCGCGCTTGGCCACGTTGGTCCGGACGAAGGCGGCGGTGCCACCCCCGGATTCAATGAGCCCGACGCACTCGTTCGCTTTGTCCTCGTTGAGGTCGACGATCGTCACCCGCGCACCCTCGGCGGCAAGCCTGCGGGCGATGGCCCGCCCCAAGCCCTGGGCACCACCCGTGACAAGCGCATTTCGATTCTCCAGCCGGGACAAGCCGCGCCTCCCTAGGTTGAACAGTTAAACATTATTCGTTCTATCATCCAAGATGGTATCCGAACGAGGAGGGACTGGATGCGCGTCGAAGTGGATCGCGAACTGTGCGAGTCCAACGCCGTCTGTGTGGGTATCGCGCCCGACGTGTTCGAGCTCGACGGTTGACCGCTACCGATGTACATCGGCCTGACCGACGAGCAGAAGCTCCTCAAGGACACCGCATCCGGGCTTGCGGACCAGCTGGCGACCACCGATCCGAGTGACATACCGGCCGGCGACGTCATGGCTGAGCACTGGCGTCACGTCGTCGAACTGGGCGTGCCGACGCTGCGCTCCCCCGGCCTGTGCGGCCTGGATGCCAGTGGTGTCGAGACGGTCGTCGTCATCGAGGAACTGGCACGCACTCTCTGCGCGGTACCGGTCGTCGGTCAGGCGATCCTGGCCACCGAGCTGTTACAGGCCGCCAAGGCGGAGAAACAACTGGAACTCGTCGCCGAGGGAACTCTGCGCATGGCACCGGTCCTCACCGCCGATCTGCAGCGCTTCGGTACGACGGGAACCGACGGCGTGGCCGTCGATGCCGCCGGCGCCACCCACGCCCTGGTGGCCAGCGAGTCCGGCAGCGTCCACCGCCTGCACAGCGCGCCACTGGATGCCGCCGACAAGGAGGGCCTGGACCTCACCCGGGCGCTGCGACGTATACCTGCCGACCCCGGAACGCCGGTCGGCGATCCGATCGACGAGAGCCGATGGCGACGCGTCGAGGCGCTTGCGCTGACCGCCGTGGCCGCGGATCTGCTCGGCGTCATGCAGGGCGCACTCGATGACGCGGTGCGCTACGCCCAGGACCGCGTGCAGTTCGGCGTCAAAATCGGCTCCTTTCAAGCGATTCAGCACATGCTGGCGGATGCGTTGGTCAGCGTCGAGGGGACCCGCAGCTGTGTCTGGCACGCGGCTTGGGCCATCGATCACCTGCCGCTCGAGGAAGCGCTGTTGGCCGCGATGACAGCGAAGGCGTACGCGGCGGCGGCGGGTCGTGACGTCGTCGACACAGCCGTGCAGGTGTTCGGCGGGATCGCCATCACCTGGGAGCACGTCACCCATCTACGGGTACGCCGAACGTTGTTGGATCGTCGGTTGTTCGGCGACGAGACCGCGCAGTACGAAGCCATCGCGGCGATGCGACTGGCGAATGAGGAGTTGGCGTAGCCGATGGACTTCAACGACACCCCCGAGGAAGCGGAATTCCGGGCGCGTCTCCGACAGTGGCTGCGGGAGCACAGCGCCGACGCCGCCATCCCCGACGATCCCGCGGCGCGCGCGGACGCTCAGAACGCCTGGCACCAGACGCTGTACGAAGCCGGCTACATCGGGCTGTCGTTTCCCGAAGAATACGGCGGCCACGGTCTGCCACCCATCTACGAAGCCATCCTCAACGACGAGTTGGGGCGCGCAGGTGCGCCGCCCATCGAAGGCGTCGGCCACCTCAGCAATGCGCTGCGACTGTTCGGGTCCGATGCGCAGCGCGCCGAACTGCTGCCCGCCCTGCTGTCCGGCTCGGTGCGCTGGTGCCAGGGGTTCAGCGAACCGGAAGCGGGATCGGATCTGGCGAGCCTGAAGACCAGGGCGGATCTCGTGGAGGTGGACGGTCGCCAGATGTTTCGGGTCAACGGCCGCAAGATCTGGACCAGCTTCGCCGCCGTCGCGGACTGGTGTTTCCTGTTGTGCCGCACCGAACCTGATGCGCCGAAACATCAAGGCATCTCGGTTCTCCTCGTCCCGATGTCGACGCCGGGGATTGACGTCAGACCCATCGTCAACGCCGCGCGCAACCGTGAGTTCGCCGAGGTCGCGTTCGACGACGTCGATGTTCCAGTGGAGAACCTGCTTGGTGACCGCGGTGCGGGCTGGTCGATCGCCAACCAACTGCTCGCCTATGAACGCGGACCGAGCGACATCAACTGGATCAGCAGATTGTCACGGCAACTGCGCGACCTCGAACAGCAGGTGCGCACCGGCCGGCTTGAGAACTCCCCGATGACGCGAGTGCGACTCGGTCGCGCCTACACAGAGTTGCGCGCCCTCCAGGTCAAGGTGCAGCGCTCACTGAGCGATCGACAGCGCGGAGCCCTTCCGGGCCCGGAGGGATCGATCGACAAACTGCTGATGACCCGCGCCGACCAGACTTTCGGTCACACGATGATGGACCTCACCGACAGCCGGCCCCTGCTCGCCGAGGGACTCGAGTGGGACATCTACGTATGGTCGCGGGCGGCCGGGATCTACGGCGGTACGGCGCAGATCCAGCGCAACATCGTGGCGCAACGAGTGCTGGGTCTACCGCGCCCGAAGTGACGCGTACGCCTCTTCGAGGGCGGCCAGGCGGCGAAGAGTGACCTCGTCGGCCTCGCCAGCCTCTACCTTGCCCTTGACCTCGGCGATCTCGGCAGCGAGCCGCTCGGCGGCCTCGCCGCGCGTCAGCAGGTCCTGATCGGCCCAGTCGTCGTGCGGAATGCGATCCCCGGGATCCATCGGCGCCTCCTTGCCACGGTTGAGTTCCCGCACCACTGCGCGGTATAGTCAATTGAGCAATTCTTGTCTAATTGTTCAATCAAGCCTATCAGCCGGAAGGACTGGGAACGAGCGATGCCGCTGCAACCCTCGATGAAGCTGCTCTCGGTCGATGACCACCTCATCGAACCCCCGCACGTCTGGTCCGACCGGCTGCCCAAGAAGTATCTGCACGACGGGCCGCGAATCGTGGAGTTCCCCCGGGACGGCAAGCCGCCGATGCATCAGTGGGTCTACGAGGGGCGCGCCTATCCCAACATCGGGCTCAACGCGGTCGCGGGCAAGTCCCCCGAGCAATTCGGTGTGGACCCGGTGCGGTACGACGACATGATCCCCGGCTGCTACGACCCGAAGTCCCGACTGATCGACATGGACATCGACGGTGTTCACGCGATGCTGTGCTTCCCGTCCTTCCCCCGGTTCTGCGGTACGGTTTTCCTCGAAGGCACCGACAAGGATCTGGCGCTGCTGTGCGTGCAGGCATGGAACGACTTCTCGATCGACGAATGGTGCGCCACCGATCCGGCTCGGTTCATCCCGATGATGATCACCCCGCTGTGGGATACCGGGTTGATGGTCAGGGAGATCGAACGCATGGCCGCCAAGGGTTGTCGCGCCGTGGGGCTGCCCGACAACCCGATGAATCTGGGCCTGCCGAGCTTCCACACCGCGCATTGGGATCCGGTCTGGTCCGCTCTGGAGGAGACCAACTTGACCGCGGTCATGCACTTCGGTTCCGGCGGTATGCCGCCCGCCACCGCGCCCGAGGCACCGTTCGCCGTCATGGTCACGCTGATGGGCACGACGTCGATGTCGGCGGCGGTCGAACTCGTCTTCTCCCCCGTCTTCCACAAGCACCCGAATCTGAAGGTCGCGTTCTCCGAGGGTGGCATCGGGTGGATGCCGTATCTCATCGAGCGGGCCGACTACGTCTGGCGCAAGCACAAGTACTATCAGAACATCCATCCGACGGTCGCACCGTCAGAGCTGTTCCGCCGCAACATCACCGGCTGCTTCATCGAGGACGAGGTGGGTGTCGGCCTGCGCCACCTGATCGGAATCGACAACATCACCTGGGAGTGCGACTACCCGCATTCCGACTCGTTCTGGCCGAAGAGCCGGGCCCGCGCCGAGGAGATGCTGGCCGGCGTTCCCGATGAGGACGCGCACAAGATCGTCGAACTCAACACCCGCCGTTGGTACGCGTTCCCCGAGGAGGGGTTCACGTTCTGCACGGCCGACTCCGGCTGGCGGCCCCACGGCGGCAATCCGCCGGAGTACGACTATGACGCCGTGATGTCCGACCACGGTGGCGTCGGCTACGGAGCCTTCATCCAGAACCTCGTCGACCAGATGGCCAACAAGGAGTAGCCGCGCGCACTATCGTATGCCCGCGACTCCCAACCAGTTTTCGACCATTACGAGCCGACCCGACGAGGCGAGCGTCAGATAGAGCGTCGACTCGTCGGTGCCCAGCGTCATGTTCGTGGTCATCGGATCGTCGGCCGGTATCGCGCCCAGCGATTCTCCGGCTGCGGAAAAGACCGTCACCCCGCCGGTCCCAAGGGTCGCCACCAGAATCCGTCCCGCTGAATCGACACACAGGCCGTCCGCGCCGCCGACGTTGAGCGGCCCGCCGCTCGGAACGGTCGCCAATCCCCGTGCCCGCCCGATCATTCCGGGTCCGTCGAGCTCGAACTCCCAGATCCTTCGCGTCCGCGTTTCGGCGACGTAGAGCTTCGACTCGTCGGGTGAAAGCGCCACACCGTTGGGCATCTCCAGCGGGAAGACAACCTCCCGCAGATTCCCGTCGACGGTGCCATACAACAGGCCCGTGACGTCTCGTGTGCGTCCCCTTGTCGTCCCGCCGTCGGTGACGTAGAAGCCCCCCGCCGCGTCGACACACACATCGCTCGGCCGGATAAGTGGCAACCGTTGACCGTCGTGGGTGGTGAAGTCAGTCGTGAGCGTGCCAATTCGACCGTCTGTATCGACGACCTGAAGCTGAGGTGTCAGCGGCGCGGCCGCGGGTCCGATCGGCCGGAACAGCTGTGCGGCCCCGGGAAAGCCGTAGGGCCACGGCCCCATACCGAACGTCGAGCCGCCGTTCTGGCAGACAACGAGACGGCCGTCGGGCAGCCGGGCGATCCCGTTCGGCCCACCGCCGGTGTCGGCGACCTTCTCCCTGGTGCCGTCCGGTCGCACCCGCGTGATGCACCCGCCGGCGATCTCCGACACCAGAACCGACCCATCCGCCTCCGCGATCGGGCTCTCCGGGAACGCCAGCCCGCTGGCGAGAATCACGGCTGTCCTGCCCACCACGCGTGGAACACATTGTCGGACAGTGGAATATCTCCGACACCGATCTGGCCGGCGGGCCAGTTCGCCGCCGGTTGGCGCAGCGGCGACTCGGGATGGCCAACGCCGTACCACAGACGGTGTTTGCGGTGCAGGAAGAGCCACCGGTTGTCGCGGCGCTCGTAGCGGTCGTCGTACCTGATGAGCTGCTCGACGAAGCCGTCGGCTTCGGTCTGGGCGAAACAGAGCACCCATACCTGGCCGTGGGCGCGGACGTCGTCGTCGAAATCGATCAGATGGTTTGCCACCAGGGTGACCGCGAACGGGCATCCGTCGAGGCTGTGGGTCATCAGTCGGCGCAATGCGTCGGGGCCGTCGCCGAATTCGCCGAAGCGGGCATCGGGCGAGTACAAGTCGACCATCGCGTCGACGTCTCGTGCTTCGAGCGCGGCCGCATACCGGTAAGCAAGCTGACGAATCTCGTCGCGCGCCACCCATTGCGCGACCGGATCGCGGTGAGTCATCCGCCTCCCGTCACGTTGATGTCCTGGCCGGTGATCGCCGACGCGGCATCCGAGGCCAGCCAGATGGAGACGTCCGCTACCTCGTCCGGGCGGATCAGTCGGCCCATTTTGGTCGACGCGACCAGCCTGCGTCGCACCTCGTCCGGACTCACCCCATCGGCGGCCGCCCGCCGGGCCAGGTAGTTGTCGACCAACTGACCCTCTACCGTGCCGACTACCAGGGTGTTGACCCGGATCCCGGCGGTCCCCACTTCCAGTGCCAGCGTCTGCCCCAGTGCGCTCAATGCCAACTTGGCCGCGGCGTAGTGGGCCTTGTGCGGTTGCACCGTACGCGCCGCGGCCGAGGACAGAAACTGGATATTGCCACTCCTGGCCGGAATCATCGCCTGCCGCAGCGCCTCTCGCGACAGCACCATCGGCGCGACGAGATTGGTTGCGAGGACCTCGTTCCAGTTATCGACGGTGGCTTCGGCGACCGGCTGGTCGGTGCCCGGCACCGCGGCGTTGTTGACCAGCACGTTCAGGCGTCCCCATCGCGCCACCGTCTCGGCCACCGCTTCCGCGCACTGCTTCTCGTCGCGGATGTCGGCGACCAACACGAGCGCCTCGCCGCCCGCCTCGGTGACCGCGGCGGCGGTCGCGTTGAGTTCATCGGAACGTCGCGCGACCAGCGCTACCCGCGCCCCAAGCTCCGCGTAGCGACGCGCCAGGACACGGCCGATGCCGCCGCTGGCACCGGTGACCAGCGCGACGGTATCAGCGAAGTCCACGCGGAGCGGGCTCATGATGCCTCCAGTGTGGTCGCTGCCGTTCGACGGCGGCGTATCCGGATATTACGACAGCACACTGTCTGTACTATTGTCCAGTGACTGAACGCGACATGGACCGTGTCGTAGAGGACTGGATTTCGGCGAATATCGGAACGGTGTGCGCCATCGAACGCCACCAGCGTTGGCGGCCCGCATGGTTCGTCACCGCGGACAGCGGCGATCGGGAGGTCGGCCTCTACGTCCGGGGAGATCGCGAGGGGTTCGGCTTCGCCACCGTCGCCGCGGAGGCAGAGATACTTCGGGTGCTGGAGGCGCATCAGATCCCCGTCCCCCACGTACACGGGGACATCAGCGAGGCTGGTTCTCCGGCAATGGCGATCGTGATGGACTCGTTGCCGGGAGCACCGAATCCATGCCTCGCCGACAATGCTGACGGCGTCGACGCGGTCATGGACTCGTATGTCGACGCGCTCGTGCGCGCCCACTCCATCGACCCGGCGGCGTTCGCCGCTGCGGGCCTGCGCATTCCCGACAGTCCACGTGCGCTCGCCCTCGATTATTTCGAGACATTCGTGACCCGCTATCGGGACTTTAAGCAGCGCCCGGAACCGCTGCTGGAGTTCGCGATCGGATGGCTGCGGCGTAACGCCCCGGACCACCGGTCGACCCCGTCGTTCGTTCTCGGCGACACCGGGCAGTACATGTATGCCGACGGCCGGATCACCGGTCTGATCGATGTCGAACTCGCCCACATCGGCGACGTCTCCCATGATCTCGCGGGTCTGCGATTACGCAATGTAACGGAGCCGATGGGCGACCTCGGCCGGGTACTGCGGCGCTACGAGGCGGTCTCGGGAACACCGCTGGACCGGGCCGCGATTGAGTTCCATACCGCCAAGTTCGCGCTCTGCACGCCGCTCGGTGTCGCGATCGTTCTGCACCTGGACTTACCGCTGGCCGACATCGTCCAATACATCGAGTGGTTCCTCTTGTTATCGCTGCACGCGATCGAATCGATCGCCCGGCAGGCCGACGTCGAGTTGTCGGCTGTCTCGTTACCCGAGCCAGCGCCCACGCCCTACCCCGGCGCGATCGCCGGCCTGGCCACCATGGTGGAGTCACTCGAAGTGCCGCCCGGCATCGCCGAGTACCAGCGGTCCGCTGTGGCGAAGGTTGCGCGATTCTGTCACCGCGTCAGCGAGTACGCGCACGCCGTCGACGCCGCCGACCTCGATGACATTGCCGATCTGCTCGGCAGTCGACCCGCCGACCGCGCGGAGGGCGACAAAGTCCTCGAGGAGTTCGTCCGCACAGCGGAACCGCATCATGACTCCGCATTGATTGCGCTGCTGCACCGTCGGGTGATGCGCCAACTCCTGCTCATGGAACCGCTACTCACCGGCGGTCGGATCGGACACGTGACACCACTGAGCGAGCTGCTCGACTAAATGGTCAGCATGACACAACGCATACCCGCTCAATGCCGCCACAGTTAGGAGATGTTGTGACAACCACCGGACTTTCGCTCCCCCGGATCCTCGCCGGCGTCGCGGCGACCGCGTGCGGTCTCGCACATTTCGTGTGGCCGGCGAAATTCGAACCAGTCAACCGTCAACTCGGCTTCACCCGCAACACCCGCACCCACGTGTATGTCAATGGTGGAATCGAAACGGCCCTGGGTTTGACGCTGATGAGCCGCAGAACCCGCACGATCAACATCGCGCTGTCGGTGACTTACCCGATCTACCTGATGCTGAACGCATTACGCGCCAACAGGGTAGCCATCAGGCAGCGGTGAGCCTGACAGCCAGTCGCGTGGGCCCGCGCAATGAGCTGTGATGCGACCATGTGGTGTCGCCGACAGCGTCGATTCGGGATACCCGCGACACGAGTTCGCGAAGGACGGCCTGTGCCTCCATCCTGGCGAGCGGTGCGCCCAGACACATGTGCGCACCGTAGCCGAACGCGATGTGCATCCGCGGATTTCGGTCCGCGCGGTACCGGCCGGGCTCCTCGAATGCCAGTGGGTCGCGGTTGGCCGCTCCGAACAGCAATAGCACCCGAGATCCTTTGGGTATCGTCACGCCGGCGATTTCGTAGTCGGCACGCGTGTACCGGTAGAGGTTCTGGATCGGCGTCGTCACGCGCAACTGCTCCTCGACCGCCATCGGAATGAGGTCGGGGTCGGCGCGAATCATGTCGTACTGGTCGGGGTTGCGCGCCAGCGTGTCGAACATGCCGCCGAGCAGGTTGGTGGTTGTCTCGTTGCCCGCGATCAGCAGGTGGATGGCGATGAGGAACAGTTGCTCGTCGGTCAGGGTGCCGTCGCTGTTGTGTTCGAGCAGCCGACCCACGACGGTGT
>NZ_LZMD01000016.1 GCF_001668575.1 Mycobacterium sp. 1164985.4 | reverse complement strand
GGCTGTCAAGGCCGTGCCGCCGCTGCGCGGTCGACCACGGTCGAGCCTTGACAGCCCCCACCACCACGCACCAACAGCGGCCACTACGAGGAAGGACATCCAAGCGAAGGAGCTCAGCAGATGTCAGCAGGGAGTCATACCGTGGAAATCATGAACGCGAACACGCCGCCGGCCGCCCCGCCGCCGCAGCCGGGTTCCGTTGAGCACTGGGCAGCATGGCTAGACAGATACGGCGACGATTACGCCACCGACGACGAACGCCGCGCCGCCTACCAGGACTTCACGACCAACCTCGCCGAGATGCAAGCCGTCTTTTCACAGCCGGAGGACATGCACGTGGCTGGCTATCTCGAAGCTCAGGAGCGGGTGGCCAGCGGCGACGCAGACGGTCCCGACGACGCCGAGGTATGGGTTCCGGTCGATCTCAACAGCTTCGCCCGCGCGGATTGGCTCGAAGGCTTCCGCTCCCACTTCGAGCCATAAAATCCCTGCTCATCCCCGAAAATGCCCGCTTGATCACCGGCGTCTGCATGCACGCTCGTTAACGTCTCCGGGCATGTGCATCGACACGTTCAATCGCTCGCGTGGACGCCGGTCATCCAGCGGAACCTGCCAACCGGCCAGGGTCGCGCCGAGAATCGGTGTGAAGGTACAACCGCCGCTCCACGACCGGCCCACCGCCGTCACACAAATCAGCCGCGCGAGGCCGCTCCCGGACGACCGGAGCATGTCGTGACCGCTCGCCACATCTACGTCGACGAAACCAAGCAACGCGACTATCTGCTCGTGGCCAGCGTCCACGTCACGACGGAGCTGGCC
This sequence comes from Mycobacterium sp. 1164985.4, assembly GCF_001668575.1. Classification (GTDB taxonomy): domain Bacteria; phylum Actinomycetota; class Actinomycetes; order Mycobacteriales; family Mycobacteriaceae; genus Mycobacterium. The sequence continues at coordinate 16,688 of NZ_LZMD01000016.1, read as the reverse complement.
GCACTGCGTCAGCTGATACGAGGCCTGCTCCTTCCCGGACAACGCTACCTGCACATGAAGGACGAAAAAGACGGCCGCAAACGCACCATCGCCCAGGCCCTTGTCGACGCCGGCGTACAAGCCACCATCTACCGCGCTGGCGCCCACCACCGCAACGAACGCCAACGCCGCTCAGCGTGCCTACGCGCCCTCATCGAAGACCACGCCAACGCCCGCGACGCACACATCGTGCTCGACGAGGACGAAACTGCTGTCGTTCACAGGTTCACCTCGGCATTGAATTTCGGGCGATGTCGTGAACGACAGTCTAGCCGTTGTGGTACTAAGAGTATCGCAGCGAAACCAATAGTACTGGGAGCGGTTTAGTGCCTGAAAGCGCGGCGCCGTCGGAACGGCTGCCTTCTCACACCCCGACGTGCATGGGGTGCGGCCCGGACAATCCGCACGGGCTGGGGCTGGTGGTCTATCGCAGCGCCGACGTGGTGTATGCCGATGTGACCTTCGATGAGCGCCACATCGGGGCCCCTGGCTTAGCCCATGGTGGGGCGGTGGCGGCGGCGTGCGATGACGTGCTGGGCTTCACGCTGTGGATCGCCGGCACACCGGCGGTGACGCGCGCTCTGACGGTGGAGTATCTGCAGCCGGTGCCACTGCACCAGCCTCACCGCATCACCGCGCATATCACCGGCCGTGAGGGGCGGGCGCTTCATGTCGCGGCGGCAGGGGTCCAGGAAGGCGTTACTCGGTTTACCGCGAATGCGGTGTTCGTCGTGGTCGACACCGCGCATTTCGCCGCTCACGGCGACATCAGTGGATTTGGTGAGCTTCTCGAACAGTTCTCGCGCCGCGGCGGCGACCAAGCATCATGACCGCCGCCAGCGCGCGGGTTAGCAGCGAAACGGTACAGGCTCAGGGGGTTTCGGCTGGCGACCAGGGCCACACAGCTGGCGGGCTGCGTTCACGCGCCTCCGCACGTCGCCGGGAAGCGATTATGGATGCCGCGCTCGCTGTTGCTGCCACCGGCGGCTACGACGCGGTCCACATGCGGACAGTTGCCGAGCGGGTCGGTATCGCTGTGGGCACGCTCTACCGATACTTTCCAGCCAAAACCCATCTGCTGGTGGCGGCGCTGATCCGAGAGTTTCAGCGCCTCGATGTATCCGGGGACTGGGCCACCGGCGCCTCCACGCCGCAGCAGCGACTGGACCGGCTCACCGAGCACCTGCACGATCGCTGGCAGCGTGACCCGCTGTTGACCGACGCGATGACACGCGCCTTCGTCATGGCTGACACCCGCGCCGCCGCTGAACTCGACCGCGCCGCCGCGGCGATCGAAACCCTGTTGGCCCGCACCCTCGCCGGCGGTGAACCCACCCCGGCCGATCTGCGCCTCGCCGGAATCGTCGCCGATATCTGGCTGGCCAATCTCGTGGCCTTCATCAGCGACCGGGTGTCAGCGGCCGAAACCCGAGACCGCATCGATCGGGCCACCCGACGAGTCGTCCACCAGGCGAATGCGGGCAGCATTACACCGTAACGATACTTTCAGTATCGCAGCGATACCATTGGTAGTACTATTCGGGGTGCGGCTCACCGATGCGCCGAAGGAGACGGCCATGTACACCCAATGGATCGAAGACTGTGTCGTACAACGCGTCTCTGTGCGTGACGGCCTGGTTCTGGACCTCGATGACTACAACGAAATCGTCATCTCGCGCCCCCTGATACTGACCCTGCCCGCTGTCGACCGATTTCCGGTCGAGGCCGTCCTCATCGACCCTTTGCGAATCTCGGTGTACGAGCGCCCCTTGCTCAATTTGGCTGGCGCGGTGTGCACCCAGGCCTGGTCCGACGACGAGGGAGGACTGCACCTGAGCTTTTCACGTGGACACCGCATCGACGTCGATCCCGACGCTGAGGAGACCGCGTGGGAGCTGTACGGCAAACGTCACGGCTACATGGCGTGCCTGCCCCACGGTCGGGTGCGCGTGGTGCGCCACGACGTGCCCGAGGACGACAACGCCAACATCGTCAACCCGCGGTAGGCCGCTTTTTCGGGCGAGCTGGTGTCCGACGCACCGGCGCCGCCTTTGTGCTACATGCTGTAGCGTAGCGATACCGACAGTATCGTTGACTCATGGAGGTTCGGTGACCGACGGCATGACCGATTCCCCCGGCCCCGCCTCGCAAACTCAGCGCCGCGGTAACGACTCTCGCGACCCGGCGGACAACCGCGAGTACAGCGCCCGGCTGGCAGCCCTGGGTCGGTTCACCCTCCGCCACAAAGCACTGGTCATCGGGGCCTGGCTGGGCACGGCCGTGGTGTTGGCGTTGCTGTTTCCGCAATTGGAAACCGTGGTACGCCAGCAGTCGGTGGACCTCATTCCCCGCGATGCGCCCTCCCTGCAGACGGTGGAACGCATGAGCACCGCCTTCGGCGAAGAAGGGTCGAAAACCCTGCTCTTTGTGGCCATGGAAGACCCCAACGGTCTGACACCGGCAGCACGGCAGCGCTACGACGAACTCGTCGCCCGGTTGCAGGCCGAGCACGACCACGTTCTGCTGGTTCAAGACCTGCTGGCCGATCCGGTCACCGAAGCGCAGGCCCTCAGCCCCGACCGCAACGCCTGGTACCTGCCGGTAGGGGTGACCGGCACACTGGGAGACCCCACCGCCGCCGAGTCGGTGAAGGCGGTGCGCAGCATCGCCGCAGAAGTATTCGCCGGATCAACGGTCACCGCGCAGGTGACCGGACCGCCAGCGACGTTCAGCGACATGATCGCCTCCGCCGAGCACGATCTGCTGCTGATCTCGATCGCTACCGTCGGCATCATCGCCCTGATCCTGCTGATCGTCTATCGGTCGGTGTTCACCGCGTTGCTCCCGCTGCTGGTGATCGGGCTGAGCCTGGCCGTCGGACGCGGTGTGCTCTCCGCGCTCGGGGAGATGGGTATGCCCGTCTCACAGTTCACCGTGGCATTCATGACCGCGATCCTGCTCGGCGCTGGCACCGACTACACCGTCTTCCTGATCAGCCGCTACCACGAACAGCGCCGCGCGCAGGTACCCCCCGACCAAGCCATCATCCACGCCACCGCCAGCATCGGACGCGTCATCCTCGCCTCCGCCGCGACCGTTGCCTTCGCCTTCCTGGCCATGGTCTTTGCCCGACTCAGCGTCTTCGCCGCCCTCGGCCCGGCGTGCGCCATCGCCGTCCTGTTCGGTTTCCTGGCCACCGTCACCCTGCTCCCGCCAGTACTGGCGATCGCCGCCAAACGCGGCATCGGGGAACCCAAATCCGATCGCACCCGCCGCTACTGGAACTCGGTGGCCGTGGCCGTGGTTCGTCGCCCCGTGCCGCTGCTGATCGTCAGCCTCGTCATCCTGCTCGCACTGTCCGCGGTCGCAGCAACCATCAAAATCAGCTACGACGACCGCAAAGGTCAACCAGCCAGCACCGCAAGCAACCAGGGCTACCAGCTGCTGGACCGACACTTCCGCAAAGACATCGTCATCACCCAATTCCTCGTCGTCGAAAACCCCACCGACATGCGCACCGGCAAAGGACTCGCCGACCTCGACGAAATGGCCTCCCGCGTCTCCCAAGTCAGCGGTGTCACCAAGGTTTCCGGAGTCACCCGCCCTACCGGGGAACGCCTCGACCAAGCGGAACTGGCCTGGCAAAACGGCCAGATCGGAGACAAAATGGCCGGCGCAGTCGCCGAGGGCAACGCCCGCAAAGGCGACCTCGCCAAACTCACCGACGGCGCCGATCAACTCGCCGGCGGGCTAGCCCAACTCGACACCACCGTGCGCACCGCCCTGACCCCCCTCGCCGTAATCCTCGGCCAAGCACAATCCGCCGGCACCCAGATCAACCAGTTCCGACCACTACTGCAACAACTTTCGGCCACCGCCCCTACCGCCGATCAAGCCATCCAAGCTGGCCCCGGCCTGCGACCGCTGGCCGAACAAGCAGCGAACGCGATCACCATGCTCGACCCGCTCGTCGGCGCCCTCAACACCTCGCCATGGTGTGCGACCACACCGCAATGCGCCCAGATCCGCGACCAAGTACGAATCCTGACCACCCTGCGTGACGGCGGATTCTTCGACCAGATCGCCGCCCTCGGCGACCGCTACAACCCCGCCACCAATGCCACCGTCACCGGCACCCTCACCAACGTCCAAAACGCGGTCGCCACCCTGGACAAAGCGTTCGGCGCCCTCGGCAACCCCGACGACCTGGCCGCCAACCTTCGCCGCCTCCAGGACGGAATCGGCCAACTCGCCTCCGGCGCCCAAGCGCTCGCGACCGGTGTGCGCACCCTCGCCGACAGCAACATCGAAATGCTCTCCGGCATGAGCCAAATCGCGACCCAACTGCAAAACTCTGCACGCGCAGCCAAGGACTCCGACTCATCGAGCGGGTTCTACCTGCCCACCAACGCCTTCGAGAACAGGCAATTCACCGACGTCGCCAAACAGTTCCTCTCACCCGACGGCAAGACCGCGCGCTTCATGATCGAAACCAGCTACGACCCCTACAGCGTCGAAGCCATGGACCTCGCCAACCAGATCACCCACACCGCCAGCACCGCACGACCCAACACCTCACTGGCAGAAGCCACCGTCTCCGTCGCCGGCTTCCCCGCCGTCAACTCCGACATCCAACGATTCCTCTGGGCAGACTTCGCACAGTTGGCCATCGCCACCACCCTCATCGTCGGACTCATCCTGGTCCTGCTGCTGCGCGCGCTCCTGGCACCGCTCTACCTGCTAGGCACAGTCCTGCTCAATTACCTGGCCTCCCTCGGCATCGGCGTCCTGGTCTTCCAATGGGGATTCGGCCAGGAAATCGCCTGGCCCGTACCGCTATTGGCGTTCATCATTCTCGTTGCCGTCGGCGCCGACTACAACATGCTGCTCGTCTCACGCCTGCGCGAAGAATCCGGCCGAAACATCCGTGTCGGCGTCCTGCGCACCGTCGCAAACACCGGCGCCGTCATCACCTCAGCAGGTCTAATCTTCGCCGCCAGCATGTTCGGCCTCATGGTCGGCTCCGTCGCCATCATGATCCAAGCCGGCCTCATCATCGGCGCCGGACTGCTACTCGACACCTTCGTCGTACGCACCCTCACCGTGCCCGCCATCGCCACACTCCTACGCGAAGCCAGCTGGTGGCCCCAGCGACCCACACGACAACAACCAGCCCTACCTTCGAACCCAGCCGAAGCACACCCATGACAAGAATTCGTTGCCATTCTCGCCCTACTGATCAGCGAGCCTGAGCCCTTCACGTCCCACGCCGCGCATCCGTTGCGTGTCCCATTTCTAAAGAAGTGAGACGGCCCCACATGGCCCGCGTTGTGGTCACATCGCGCCAGGTCGCGGTGTCTCATTTCTTGTCTCACACGGCGTGTCTCAGATCCTCGATGTCAGAGGACAATGAGACGGTAGCGGTGTGACAGCGATTCTCGGATACGCGCGGGTCAGCACCTTGGGCCAGGACCTCGATGCACAGCTCGCCGCGCTTACCGCCCAGGGCGTCGAATCCGGCCAAATCTTTACCGACAAGCTGTCGGGTGCGGTGAACACCGTTCGGCCGGGCCTGGCGGCCCTGCTGCATTACGCCCGCGAGGGCGACACTGTGGTGGTCACCGCCATCGATCGACTGGGCCGATCCGTCGCGGAAGTAACCCGCACCATCGCGGATCTGAGTGAGCGCCGAATTCTGTTACGCGCCTTACGTGAAGGTGTGGACACCGGCACACCAACAGGCCGTGCGGTGGCCACCATCATGGCGACGCTGGCCGAGCTTGAACTCGAACTCGGCCGTGAGCGTCGCGCTGCCTCGCGCGACTCCCGGCGAGCCCGCCAACTGCCGGCTACCAAGCCGGCCAAATTGACCCCCGAACGACAAGAACAGCTGCGCCGCCTCGCCGGGACGGGCGAACCCGTACACGAACTTGCCCAAGCGTTCGGGGTGAGCCGGGCGACGGCCTACCGCTACCTGGCCAAACTCAGTTCTCAGTCAGGAATCGCGTGATGGCCGCCGAGGATTTGCATCCCTCCACTCACCTGCGGGCCGCAGCGTGGGTCCCCGATGACGTCGAAGATCGGCCGTGGGAGGAAGCCGTCGCCCTGGCCGCCGACTGGATTTGGGAACGCAGTCGCGAGGAGGAGCTAGCGCCGCTGCTGGTGAGCAACGCGCAAAACGCGGCGACCTTTGGTTATGCCGACCTCGACGAGATCATCCGAGCGGGGGGTCACGCCACACCCCAGAGCCGTAGCCGACCCGATCGCGGTCCGGTTCTGGCGTTCGTGCCAGACGAACGGTCGTTGCACTTCGCGATGGGCTTGGCTCGGGGCTATTCGCTTGCTGTCGTCGAGGGCTCCACGCCCTTAGCCGAATGGGCTGCTGGCGCGGCCGCGATCAACCTGCTGACCGGGCAGGTCACTACGTCCCCAAGTCGACGATGATGTCCGCAAAGACCTTGATTCCGTCATTTTCTACGGCGGTCGTAACGGCTGGACAGGGGCAGATGAAAAGGCGCAAGTGCGGCGGTTTCTAAGCGATCACATCAGCGGCGGTCGACTGACTCCCGATCAGGCCGCTGCGTATGCCTTGTCGTCGCAATCGGTGTCCGACCGCGGAGCCAAGCGACTGCGCGAGCTGCTCAGCCGCAATCGGTGATCACCACGCTTCGAGTGCTTCTAAAATAGTCGTTTCAGGGACACATCCATAGCCCGCTGCACCCACCGCGCTGGTTCGGCGGTTTCCCACGCGGTTAACATCGCCTGCCTATGGCGTCGTTGAATGTGCAGGAGGTCCGTGATGACCTGGACGGAGCGCTGGCCCGCGTCGGGCAAGGAGAATGCCTTCTGGTGATTGGAGATGACGGCCAACCCATTGCCGAGCTGCGCTCGGTCAGGCGAGGACAGGCGGGGCGGCGGCGGCAAAGGCAGGTCCCCCCGCCACGCCACCCAGTCCTGGGAGCTGCCTTCCGCGACGGCACGACAGGAATTGAGGCTCTGCGCGACGACTAACGTCGGACTCGCACGACTCGTCTTCCCAGGGAGTGACAGCCCCGCTGTCGCGCCTTGGCGTGACCGGCGTTCCATCCTCATCGGACATCCGGATGGTTCGGCGAGGCGTGTGAGTTGTCATACCGATCCTCCGCAATCCAGATTGTCGGAGATCGTTGAAATGGCTTCTGGTATCGACGAAAAGGGAATGGCCGAGTGGAGCTGGTCAATCTCGTCACTAGATAAGTCACGACCTGCCCACGCGCAGAGCTGTTCGTAGGTCAGTGTGATTGATCTGTTGCTCATCTCAGGTCCACCTTCGGCGTACATCTTCGCGACAAGCGGCAAAGGCAGGTCCCCGTGCCACGCCACCCAGTCCTGGGAGCTGCCTTCCGCGACGGCACGACAGGAATTGAGGCTCTGCGCAAAGCGGACACCACGTTGGTGTCCAGTAGGTAGGTCACAGCTCCGGGGGTGCGGGCGATCAGCGGGAGGCGCTCCGGCTCGACGTCGAAGTCGCTGTGAGGGCTGTCGTCGGCTAGGGCGTGTCAACGATGGTGATCTCTTCTTCTGACACCCCCGCGCGGGAGGATCGCGCGGGCGTTCCGTACCGCTCGGGCGACCTGCTGCTCTTCTTCGGAGTCATACGGGTAGGCGGGGTTGTCTATCACTGCCGCTGCATAGGCGGCGTCGAGGTCGTCGTCAGCTTCGTCGCTGCCTGACGAGTCCGGCGAGCTGGTGGCCACACGGACGAGCGTAGCGAGCCCGTCCCGACAACGAACGGTTCTAGGAAGCGGTGGTTTTTGGATCAGATGTCCAGGCCGTAGTCGTTGTCGAGGTCTCGTCCGCGGTCGCGGTGACGCTCGGTGACGTCGCGGATGCGGGTGAGTTGGTGCCAGCCGCGTTGGTGGGTGGCACGGTGGCGGTCGATGTCGGCGGCTAGTTCGGGGTCGGCGATGGTGAGTGCTGCGGCGCGGGCGGCGGGGTCGATGTCGTGGTGGTGAGCAGCCCAGGGGAGGTTGAGTCCGTCGAGGAGCCGACGCGAGGGGCCGGGTTGGTCGTCGTCAACGAGCAGCAGCCGGGCGTGATGGGCGGCGGCGTGCTGGGCGATGCGGGCCAGGTCGGTGGGGCGCGCGGCTGCGGCGTTGTCGATGATGAGGACTGCGTCGCGGGGCATCGGGGTGGTGGTGAGCCGTTTGGGGTTGTAGGGGACGACCATCCATCCCCGCTCTGTGTATGGCGGCTCGGGTGTGGGGGAGACGACCACGACGGCGCGGTCGCGGGCCTTGGCGGCGGTGTGGGTGTCGGTGATGAGTTGGTCGAGGTCCTCCCGGTTGCGGGAGTGGGCCGTGGTGACCGCGTGGGCGTAGGGCACCGCCAGCGGTCCGGCGGGCAGGGGGTCGCCGCCGTGGCGGCCAGCCACAGCGAGGATGTCGGCCAGGGCGCGATCGGCGGTCTGCTTTGCTGCGCGGTGGCGGTTGTCAGCGGTGCGGCCGCGGTCGTGCCGGTGGGCCCGCCGTAGGTCAGTGACGACGCGCCGGTGGTGGTCGAGGTGGTCGGTAACCTCGGCGGGCAGCTGGGTGTGTTCGGCTGCGGCAGCGGCGGTTTCGGCGATGGTGGCCGAGTCGCGGTCGCGTCCGAGGATGGTTCGCAGCGCGGCGGCGGCCTGCGCGGTGGTGCCGCGCACGCGGGTATGGGTGTCGATATCGGTGGTGGTGGGTGCGTGTTCGTGGTCGCGTTCTCCGGTGGGCTGCTCGTAGAGGTAGACGTTGTTGGTGTGGCGGCCGCGGGTCATGGCGACGTAGGCGGTGCGCCGGTTGGCCAGCCGTGAGGCCACGCCAAGTAGTGCGTGGGTGGTGTCGGCGGTGGCTCCTTGGGCTACGTGCACGGTGAGCACGTAGCCCAGGTGCACGTGCTTGCGCAGGTACTCACCGCTGAACACGGCGATGGCATCGTCGCCGATGCGGCGGGCCGCGAGCCGGTTGTTGTCGGGGTCGACCTCGTCGAGGACTTCCCAGCGGTTGCCGTTGCGGACCGGGGCGGGATCGGGTTGGCCGGCGCGGGCCGGGCGGATAGCGATGGTGGGGTCGCTGTCGCGGGTGACGATGAGGTCGCCGGCGGCGATGCGGTGCTGGCGCGCGGCGGCGACAGTGGGGGCATCCGGGTCGATGCGGTCGCGGTGGATGCGTTCGTTGAGTGGGTCGGCGACTTCCCAGCGATCGGCGATCAGCAGGGCGTCGCGGCCGGCGTCGAGATCGGCGCGCCAAGCGGCCAGGGCGTCATCGGCCATGGTGACTTCGTCACCGACGTTGAGTCGGCCGCTGCGGCGATACCAGCCCACGGCGCGGCGCACCGCGGCGGCGCCGCCGTGCCGTACCGCCAGGGAGGCGGATCGTTCGTCGGGGTCGCGCATCCGCCACACCTCGGACAGGTGTTGTGCCCAGGGCAGGTCGGTGCAGAGTTGTTCGAAAGTGCCGGCGCGTGCTTTGACCGGTTCGAGCTGGCGGGCATCACCGACCGGAACAATTTTGACCCCGGCCTCGGTGGTCGCGGTCAACAACTCGCGCAGCTGCTGGGTGCCGACCATGCCCGCCTCGTCAACGACCACGAGGGTGGGTGCGGCAGTCAGCTGTAGGGTGCCGCGGCGGTGGCGCTCCAGTGCCGCCGCGATCGTCATGCCCGCGCCGCCGGCGTCCTCACTCATCGCCTGATCGACGGCGCGGTGGGTAGGCGCGAGCACCAGCACATCGCCGCCGGTGCGGCGCATCGCCGCCCGCAGCGCTTTGAGGCTGTGCGTCTTGCCCGCGCCGGCGGGCGCGGACAGCGGCTGGATCAACCACGGCGAGGTGGCGATGTTGGTGATGGCCGCACGCTGATCCGGCGACAGCGCGGCGGTGTCATCACGGCGGATGGGGATCACCGCGCGCTGCGATCGGGCCGGGGTCAAATCGATGATGGCGCGTTCCTCGGCGAGCAGCTCGGCGGCGGTGTAGCGCACCGATCCCTCCCGCTGATGCGGCGCACGCTCGGCGGTCACCGCAATCAAAACCTCGTCGGCCAGCGTCTCCACCAGCTCGCGCGGCGACACGCCAGCCGTGGCGGCGGCGCCCACTGGCAGCCGGGCTGCGATGGCCTCGATGAGATCGGCGCGGGTGAACGTCGCCGCCGTATGGATGCCCGCGACCGCCTGGCGCGCCACCTCCCGCACATCCACCCCGGCCGCGGCCCGACGCATCTCGCGGGCCTGCCGCTGCGCCTCGGCATCGATGCCGAAGCCGCGCGGATCGGCCGCCCAGCCGGCCCGCAACTGCGCCCGCGACAGACTCTCGGGCTTACGCGGGCGGGTCGCTTTCTGCGCCACGCCAAGCTGCGCCGCGGTCGGCTCCTCGTCGGCCAGCACAAGGTTGCCGCGCGCCCAGTCCTCGAGCTGGCTGGAACGCTGCGAGAACGCTTTGATGGTGGCGCGGTCAACGCCCGCCACTTCCGCCATGCCGGTGTCGGGATCGATCGGACCCCATTCCAGGGCAATCGAGTTGATCAAGTGCGACCGCAACGACGCTTGATAGATCATCCCGGCGGCGCGCGCTTCGTGGAACAGCGACGTGCCATCCAGCGACACCAGCCGGCCATCGGCGCGGGCTTGCCGGTTGGGCACGATCACGTGCGTATGCAGGTGTGGATCACCCGCGCGTGAGGTCTCGTGCTGAAACGCCGCGGCCACGATCCCCGGCAGCCGCACAAGATCCTTGCGGCCAGTGTGCGGATTGTGCGTGCGCGTGTAACCGGCATGCGCGGCGAGATACTTCATCGCCTCGCCGATGGCGTAGGCGTGCGCATCAGCGACCGCCTTGTCGGTCACATCGTCACCGAGCGCACGCAACAACGACATCGATTTCGGCGCGCAAAACGTCAAATCGAACCCGTGCACCGACCCCTCACGGAAGGCCCGGCCAACCTCACCGCAGGGCGCCACCCCGTCGTCGAGCCACCGGGTTACCACGTCCAGATCGGCGTCGCCGCCGAGCGCCTCGACACGCGTCAACCCGACCAGTTCGGCGGCGCGCTGCGCGTCCTCACCGACCACCAACCATGTCGGCAACCGGGTCTCCGACTCGCTGTAGTACTCGCCGAGGCCGCCGTTTCGAGCACGATCATCACGCGCCGCAGCCGTCGCCTCACGGGCGGTGTCGACGTAATACGACACCGACCAGCGGCCCAGCTTCGCGATCGTCAGCACCCGCGCCCAACACCTCCCAACCCGGCCACCCACGGGCCAGGGAGCTCGCCGCCAGGCGCGCTCCCGCCTATGATCGCACAACTTGTGCAAATGTGCCATGGTGTTGAGGCGCTGGGACAAGGTGAGCACTGTGGGGCCTGAACTGGTGTGGGGCGGTGGGGGTATCGAAGGGAAATGGGCTGGCTGTGGGTGAGCAGAGGAGAAGGTGGGGTTGACAACAACGAGGTATCGGGCGGGGCGAAGAGACAGGAGAAGGAATCAAGTAGCGCTGCGGAGTGGTGAAGAAGAAACACACGCGGGCGCGCCCGGTGTCACCGCCCGAAACTTAGGCACACTAGTTAGGTTGGCTTGAAAAGTGCGGGAGCAGTTAGCGCGCCGTTTCGGAACCGCTGGGCGCGTCGTCGTCGACGAGGCGATCGAGGTGACGGAAGAAGGCCTCGGCGTCGGCGTGCTCGGTGCACTCCTCGCGCCGCCAGCGCCGCACCGCAGCTGACCGAGTAATAGCCTGCTCGGGTTCGTTGGGAAGGGGCGGCGCCATGGGCTCGACGATAGACCGTCGCGCGTGTGCGTCTGAACGCGCGCACGGAGTGCGCGCAGGGCGGGTGCGTTGTGTGCGTTCGGTGAGCACCTGGCGGATGTGTTCGCGGGCGGCGGCGATGCGTGCCTGCGCTGCGTCGGTGAGCGTCGCCCTGGCCGGCGTCTGGTCGATGCGGGTGGCGGCGTAGCCGCCACCTTTCGGCGGTGCTGGTGGTGTGGTCCAGGTGAGCCGGCGTAGACGGCTGGACAGAAATGCGCCGGGACTGGTGATCTCGTCGGGCCAGTTCCAACCGCGGGTTCGCATGTCGGCGTCCAAGGCATCGGTGATTGCGCGTGCCGACCACAGCGCCGGGTCGATGCCCGCGGCGGTAAGCGCGTCGCAGATAGCGCCGATGTGGCCGCGGCCCAGACCGTGGGTACACGCGACCAGTTCGGCGGCGAGCCGCTGGGCGGCAAGTGGTCGCGGCGTGGTGCGCCAGTGCCGCGCTGGATTGGGTTTTTGTTGGGGACTATTGGCGGCGTGTGCGCGTGCGCGCACGCTTGGTGAGTTGCTCCCTACGGGAGATAAAAGACCATCACCGCCTGACGGCGGTAGGTGGAAATCGTGCACAGGCTGATCGTCGGCCGGCCGGGGGTCCCGGCGCGACACCAGGTGGTACACCGAGGGGCGCCGGCCCACGCTGGGGGTGGTTGGCGAGCCGTGGCCGCGCTGTGCCTCCACGGCCCAGCGCGACACTCGCAGCACCCGCCACGCCGCGGTCACCGTGCGCACGTCACAGCCCACTGTGTCGGCGATGGTGGCGCGAGTGACCGCCACGTGGCGGCCGGTGGCGTGATCGGCGTGCTCGGCCATCACCGCCGCGATCGCCAACAACGTGGCCGCGGTCATCGACACCCGCTGCTCCGCGCACAGCTGGGCCAGCGCCGGTGACTGCGCCCACCGCCGCAGACCGTCCAACCATGACGCGCGACTCGTCCACATGGGCGCGCGATGTCCGACCGCGCTCGCGCCCGCGCGCAGCACCCAGTCCCGCCGACCCTGCGCCGTCTGGGCGCGCTCGACGTGCGGGCTGTGCGCGGCATGGACCGCCCCGCCGAGCGGCGTCGGTGAAGAACACGCCCGATGAGTCGGTCGGGCGGTGAGAAGATCACGATTCGCGCACTTGCTGCGCGGCGTATCTGGTACTGCGGGCAGGCGTGCGCTACCGTGAGACGAGTCCAGCAAGACACGTCCCTTTCAGGGGCAACGGGTGCGGACCCGGACCTGAGTTGGCGCTCAGGTCAGTACCTCAGACAAGGCCCCTACGGGGGCCTTCGTCATGTCAGCGGGCGAATCCGCACACCAGCTATTGAGATGTCACATCTGCCAAGGCCCAGCCGTCGAGCACGGAACAAACGAACTTGGTGGCCAGGCCCTGGCGGGGTCTCACATCGCCAGCGGCAAAACCTCCTCTACGCGATTGAGTGTGCGGGCGTACTGGGGTAGCCCGACATGGACCGCGAGGACGTCAGCGATGTGCGGGGAAACTTTGTGGTCGGGTGCTTCTGCCGTGAGCCGTTCAGATACCTCGCGGTGCGGGCGGACCATGATCCGGCCGTATTTATCACCCCGAAGCGCCTCGATCTGTCGGGTGGAGTTGATCGACGGCTGGTTTAGTTCTCGGACATGCTGGGGCAGCCCGACATACAAAGCGAGTACGTCTGCGACGTATTGCATAACCGAGGAGGCGCTGGCCTCTGAGGCCATTTCGACGATGCGTTGAGTGACCGCGGGATGGGTTTTGACCATGTGCGCTGCGCGGTCACCTTTGCTTGGACGAGCCATATTGCCCACTCTGTCAGTCGAGGGGTTTTGGAAACGCGCGACACGCCGATGCGGACAGATCATGGCCAATCCCGAGCGGCTACGGCCAGGTCCGGGTTGTTCACCCTTGTATGACTGACGCGAAAACAAATCGATCAATAGCAGTCATCACGTGAACGCTTCATTTGAACTTTGTTGTCTGACTTGGGCGTTGGGGGTGTTCGGCGCGTGCTTTTGTCAGTGCGCGCCAATACGCTGGCCCAAAAAGCCAGCGACCTCAGCGAGGGGGAAGACGTGCAGCATCCGCCAGCCGATCTCGGCGGCCCACCGCCCTCGGCCCCGAACCGTCTGGGGCGAGGCGGACTCATCGCCATCGTCGCTGCCACAGCTCTGATCTCCGCCGGGCTGGGAACCGCTATCGGAGCCATGGCCATCAAGTCCTCATCGCCCGATGCCGCCGCGCAGGCTGTTCAGCCCGCAAATGATGCAGGTGCATCAGCCAGCGGCGACACCCACGCCCAGGACGTCGGGCTGTGCACGCGCTACGCCACCATCAACAGCGCGATGCCGAGAAAGGACAAGAACGCGGCCGAACTGCTGCCCGGTGTGGGCGCGTTAGAGACGGCTCTGCATGAGTTCCCCAGCGCGAGTCCCCAGATTCGAGAAGCGGTGGCAGAACTGGTGTCGGTCTACTACGCACGGATGGCCGCGTACGCACCCGTCCGCACGCGTGGGCTGGCTGAACCGCGACCGCACAGCGCAGCAGAGGAGAACGCAGCGAGTGACCGTGTGTGGAAGATTTGTGGTCTCGGCTGAGTCTGTCGTGCATTGTGCGCACAGCCCGAACACCCAACGGAGGCAATAGAAATGCCCGCAGCATCGGGACAGTCAGCCAACAACATCCAGGTCGAGGCGCAGGCGCTCATCGCCGACGGTGCCAACACCGCGGCCGAGGCAGGGGCGGGCGGGGTAGGTGTCAGCGGTGGCGGCGCTGGTGATATTCAGCGTCCGCCGGGTGTGGCCGCCGCGATGGCGATCGGTGAGTTCTGGCCGAGCATCTCCGAGAACGACATTCAGCGTGTGGTCGATGAGCACCGGGCCGCTGAGCAGCGGTTGTCCGACTACGGCGACACGCTCAAACGCAAACGGTCCGAGAGTCCAAACCTCTTGCAGGGGCAGGCCGGCGATGCGCGGGTCGAACGGCTCACCGAGATGATGAATCATGCCTACGCCGTGGCGGATCATCTCGGTTCGAAAGCCGTTACCGGGGAGTCCTACAAGAGCACGGTGGTCGGGCTGAAAACAGACCTAACGCGCATCGGGGATGCCGCTCAAAAGGCTTGGGAGGCAGCACAAACGGCCAAGACACCGTTCTCTGTTGCCCCATACAAAACAGAAGCGGCAACAGCACAGTCCGTCGCACTGGGAGACATCGCCGCGACCCCGCCACCGACCCCTATGCCGGGCGAGGACAGCCCGCGTGACGGAACACAGGCAGGGCCAACAACCACCGAAAACGAATCTGCCGTGGACGAGCCGCGAGAGAAAGCCGACCGCGACTTGGGGTCGGCGGCGGACACGGTAAGCGACGCCAAGGGGGCCGGGGATGAACACCTCCAGGGTGACCAAGCGAGAGTCGCTGACGAAGTGGTCGAGGTGGATCACACAGCCACCGGCAACGAGTTTGCGGACGCACCAGCGCCAGTAGCTGGCGAGGTCGAGCGACCCGTGACGCCCCTGGCCAGTCCCGTCACGTCGCCTACAGCTATACCCCAGATGGGCAATGCGGGCAGCGGGGTGGGCTCGGGCATGGGCGGCGTGGGCTCGGTACGGCCGCCGCAAATGCCGACCGGTTTGAATCCGTTGAGCGGGAGTTCGTTGAAGGATGCGGCGACGGCTCCGGCGTCGTCGATGTCGGAGGCGCTGTCGAGTAATCCGAATTTGTCGAGTGCGGCGAGTAGTTTCCAGTCGGGTTTGGCGTCGGGTATGGGCGCTTCGGGCGCGGTGTCTCCGACACCATCGTTGGAGAAGTTCGCCGGCCCGCATCCTTCTTCGGCGGCGGCGTCGCCCGGTGGTGGGCAGGTTCCGGTGGTTCCTGCTCAGGGAGGGGGCGCGCCGACCCCGGCACCGGCCGCGCCGGGTGCACCGGCCCCGGCCGGCGGCGGCGGTATGGCACCGGTTCCTCCTGGCGGCGGTGGTGGGGGTGGTCTGATGCCGTATGTGCCGCCCGGTGGCGGTGGTGGTGCTCCGGCACCGAGTGCGGCGACGTTGCCGACCTCGGCTCAGCCGCCAGGCACGTCAGCGCCGCCGCAGCAGAGCGCTGGTGGGCCGCCGGTTGTGGCGTCGAGTTCTGGGTCTGGTGCGGCGGCTGGTGCTGTGGCGGCGGGCGAGCCGCTGCCGAGTGCGGAGCTGGTGTTGGCGCGGCGGATTCTCGATGGTCTGGTGCGCGGTACCGAAGTGCGGAAGGAGTTGCTGAACGGCGGCTGGGTGGAGTGGGCGGTGTCGGTGCTGGCGTTGCCGACCGGTCAGGTGGTGGCGATCGCCTCGACGGTTGGCGACGGTGCCTATGTGCCGCCCGGTGTGGTGATCCCGGCCTCGGCGACGTTGGCGGTCTATGACCACGCACTGCCGATCGACTGGGCGCACCGGTTCGTCGGGGTCCGTGCTGCGGCGAAGCTGCTGGCGGCGCACGCCGAGGAGCTGGCGCGGGTGACCGATGTTCGGCCGCGCGCGCTGGTGAGCTCGGAGCTGGGGGTGCAACAGCCACGGGAGTGGGTGGGCGAGTTTGAGGCGGTGCGTGACGCCGATATCCGCCGATCGCCGGGTGAGGCGCCAACGGCTGGTGGTGGCTACCGGCATCGCTTGGAGGCGGTGGCACCGGATATCTGGGCCAAGACGCAGCTGGTGCTGGGTGAGGCGATGTGGCGGCGGGTGGCCGAGGCGGTCGCGCAGACGGTGCTGGACGAGGCCAAGGCTGTGGAGGCGGATCGACCGCCGATGACCCCGCCGCTGGTGGACCCCTACGACCGGCGTGAGGTGGTGGAGCGGCTGGGCGCGGGCCAGCCTGTCGACTGGGATGCC
>NZ_LZMD01000015.1 GCF_001668575.1 Mycobacterium sp. 1164985.4 | reverse complement strand
GTGCGATACATCCGCTGACCCGCAGCCTCGACACCGGCGAACGGACAGGCCATAAACCGCGACGCGGTCAACCCCGCCCGCCCCGCATAGCCATAGGCCAACTGCGGCCCGGCCACATACAACTCCCCGACCACCCCCGCCGGCACCGGACGCAACCACCCATCGAGGACGAAAAACGCCACCTTCGGCAACGGCGCCCCGATCGGCGGGGCCTCCGCGCCCGGCTGCAGTGGCGCGCTGAGCGCCACCCACATCGTGGCCTCGGTCGGGCCGTACTCATTGATCATCACCCGACCCGGCGCCCACCGCGCCACCACCTCGGGCGCACACGCCTCACCACCGACCAGCAACGTCACCGCATCCAACCCCTGCGGCGAGAGCATCCCCGCCGCCGACGGCGTCTGACACAACACACTGACCCGCTCATCGATCAGCAACGCCCGCAACGCCTCCGGAGAGGCCGCCACCTCCTCGGGCACCACCACCAACCGGCCCCCATGCAACAAGGCGCCGTAAATCTCCCACCCCGAAATATCGAAACTGTAGGAATGCCACTGCGACCACACCTGACCCGCGCCCACCCACGCCCCGGTCAACGACCCCATCAACTCGGTCACATTGGCATGACTGATCGCCACCCCCTTGGGCACACCAGTAGTGCCCGAGGTGTAAATCACATACGCCACATCATCAGCGGCCGGCCCCGGCGCCACCGCCGTCACCGGCTGCGCCCCGATGCGCGGATCATCGATATCGATGACCACCACATCGCTACCGGCCAACCGCTCAGCCAACCCCGCCGTGGTCAACGCCGCCACCGGCGCGGCATCAGCGAGCATGAACTCAATGCGCGACTGCGGATGCGCCGGATCAATCGGCAAATACGCCGCCCCGGACTTGAGCACCCCCAACATCGCCACAATCGCCTCAGCACACCGCGAAAACACCAACGCCACACACCGACCAGGGCCCGCCCCCACCCCGGCCAACACATGCGCCACCCGCGTCGAGGCCTCATCCACCTCGCGATACGTCCACGACCGACCCGCCCACCGCAACGCCACCGCCTCCGGCGACCGCGCC
>NZ_LZMD01000014.1 GCF_001668575.1 Mycobacterium sp. 1164985.4 | reverse complement strand
TCGGAGGGATCGACGTCCGGCCTACGCTGTCTGACCGCGGCCAGCAGTTCCGGCGCCGGCTCGCCGTCGGCGACGGCCAGGTTGATGCCGAAGTGGTCTGCCTCGACCTCACGCCCCGCTTCGTCGGCCGCTCGTTGGATCGCCTCCCTGGCCCGATGCGCCTCGGCTGGTGTGACGAAGCTGCCCAGCCAGCCGTCGCCGACGGCGAGCCGGCGCCGGAACTGCTGGCCGCGGTCAGACAGCGTAGGCCGGACGTCGATCCCTCCGAGCTCATCGCCGACGGCTGGCCGCAGTTGCATCGGCAACTCGACGCCTATCTAGATGCTGGCCTGACCAAGTTCGTCATCCGTCCGGCGGGCCGTTTCGCGATGGAGGAGTTCATCGACCAGTTCGTCGCCGAACTGATCCCGCGGCAGAACTGATCGGCGCTACCGCGACGAGATGTCGCCGTGCAGGTCCGGCCACGGCGGCCGCCGGACCATCGCGATACCCGCTAGCGTCGACGTCACCAGGCCGACCAAGATTCCGGCCAGCGTGATCCGCGTCGAGTCGACGGCCGGGCGCCAGACGGCGTCACCGTTCTTGATGACGAACACGCCCGCCGGCTTCGTCGCCACCTTGACATGCGGATCGCCTCCGCGCCGCGCGCGTCCCCGCACCTCCGCGACGGGGATGACGGTGGTGCCGTCGGCGGTCTCGTAGGGCTGGCCGTAGACACGCGAGGCGTTGGGATCGAAGTCGAGGCTCTCCAGCAGTTCGGCACGCAGATCCATGGCGTCATGCTTACCCCCGCACCCGCCCGGCGGCAGCCGATCGACGTGAGGGGTTGGCTATTCGAACGGGAGATCGTCGTCGGGAATCGGGACCTCGATCGCTTGATCGACCAGATCCGCCTCGTTGGCCTCCCACGTCCGCTCGGCGGAGATCTCCGCGGCGTTGTGCCAGGTGTCCTCGTCGCCTAAATCCACGGGGGTTTGCTGGTCCGCCACGTCGGCTTCGGGAATGGCATCGCCGAACGCGAGGCCGTCAGGTTTGCTCATGATCGGTCTCCGTTCTCGTTGAGGTTTACCCGTCTGACGTCAACGATAGTGCGCAAACAGCCACGTGCCACCGAGCAACGCGGTGATCTACAACGCGCGCGACCAGTACTCGCCGACCAGATCGGTACCGAAGCTGTCATGCGGCTCGCGCCGATCGCACACGAAGCCGGCCCGCTCGTAGATTCGCCGCGCGGCCACTAGTACGTCGTTCGTCCACAACGTGATTCGTGTGTAACCCGCGCGTCGTGCGAACCGCAGGCACTCGTCGACCAGCCGGGTGCCCAACCCGTGGCGGCGGGCGGTCGGTTCGACGAGCAGAAGCCGCAGTTGGGCAGTATCGGGCTCATCAGCGGCGGTGCAGAACACGCAGCCCGCACGCTGACCCTCCACCTCGGCGATCCACGCCGCTTCCCGTGCGGTGTCGCCCCGCTCGGCGTAGTCCGCGACCACGCGCGCGACCAGGGCCTCGAATGAGGCGTCCCAGCCGTACTCCTCGGCGTAACGGCTGCCGTGACGCTCGATCACCCAGCCGAGGTCGCCGGGCTCCGGCGCCCGCAGGACCGTGATGGGCGGTGCCTGTTCGCCGTCGAGAACGTCGCGAACGCGCTGCATGGACTGCACCAGATCCGCGCGACGCTCGTCGTCCAGCGGCTCCAGCAAGGCCTCGATGGCGCGGGTCTGCAGTACGTCCAGCTCGCGGAAGGCGTCGCGCCCGGCATCTGTGAGCCGGACGATCTGACGTCGACTGTCGGCGCTGGACGGCATCCGCACCACCAGTCCGCGTTCGGTGAATCCCGACAGGATGCGGCTCAGATAGCCGGCGTCGAGGTCGAGTTGCCGCCGCAGCTCGACGACGGTCACGTCCGGCGAGCGGGCCAATTCGAACATCACCCGGGCCTCGGTCAGGCCGAACTGCGAGTCGGCGAGACGGGGTTGGAGCAATCCGATCACCCGGGTGTAGAAGCGGTTGAATCCTCGGATTTCGTCCACCACGGTCATTGTTGACATCGTCAACCTAGCTGTTGACTTGTCAATTAATGTCTGCGCGTTTGTCCATAGGCCGCTGACCAGGGCGATGACGTCTAGACCCAGGTGCTGTGCGTAAACTGCCACCGACGGGGGAGGCTCTCTAACCGTGCGGAGCTTCGACCTGACCCAATTCGACGCCAGGGGCTGACCGTGCCAGAAAAATCGACCGACATCGCCCAGGACCTCACGCCTCACTTCGAGGACGTGCAGTCGCATTACGACCTGTCCGACGACTTCTACCGGCTGTTCCTCGACCCGACGCAGACCTACAGCTGCGCCTACTTCGAGCGCGACGACATGACGCTCGAGGAAGCCCAGATCGCCAAGATCGACCTGTCGCTCGGCAAACTCGGTCTGCAGCCGGGCATGACGCTGCTCGACGTGGGATGCGGCTGGGGCGCGACGATCAAACGGGCAATCGAGCGCTACGACGTCAACGTCGTGGGCCTGACGTTGAGCAAGAACCAGCAGGCGCACGTGCAGAAGGTGCTCGACGGCATCGACAGCCCCCGGAGCAAGCGGGTGCTGCTGCAGGGGTGGGAGCAGTTCCACGAACCGGTCGACCGCATCGTCTCGATCGGCGCGTTCGAGCACTTCGGTCGCGACCGCTACGAAGAGTTCTTCAAGATGGCCTACAACGCGCTGCCCGCCGACGGCGTGATGATGCTGCACACCATCGTCAAGCCCGACGACGAGGAGTTCGCGGAGCGCGGTCTGCCGCTGACCATGAACAAGCTGCGGTTCTTCAAGTTCATCATGGACGAGATCTTCCCCGGTGGAGATCTGCCGCAGCCGGTCGCGGTGAAGCGGCATGCCACACAGGCGGGGTTCACGGTCAGCCTGGTCCAGCCCTTGCGATTGCACTACGCCCGCACACTCGACCTTTGGAGCGCCGCGCTCGAGGCCAACAAGGACGAGGCGATCGCCATTCAATCCCAAGAGGTTTACGACCGGTACATGAAATACCTGACCGGATGCGCCGATCTCTTCCGCGAGGGCTACACCGACATCTGCCAGTTCACGCTGACCAAGGCCTAGCGGCGACGCAGCGCTCGCCAGAGCCGCAACGGCAACAGACCGAGTGGGGGCGCGCGCTTCCCGAGGTCCTCGGCATCGCGTTTGTTGAACGCTGCGGCGTACTTCCGCGCGTCCTCGGCGCTCGCATATTCTTTGGCGCCCTGGGCTCCGCCGCAGCGCTCGCACTTCCACCGCATGGTGCGGCCGTCGGCCCGGAAGGTCGGGTCGTGCCCGAATATGCGGCAGCCCAAGGTCATTGCGGCGACGTCCCGGGCGGTGTGCCAACCCTGCCTCGGCTGTGCCGCGCGATTCGGTTCTCCGCCAATGCGACCCGCATCGCCTTGCGGAATTCGCCCGGACCCCAGTAGCGCGCGCCGACCGCTCGGTGCAGTTCTCGCACCGACATCGGCTCGTGCTCGCTCACCGCGCGCGCAATCGTTTCGACCTCGTGGTCGAGCGCCGATTCCGGCATCCCGGGGGTCGGCGGCTCACGCCACGCGCCATACCACCCCGCGGGCGGCCCGGGCCGGTATCGCCGCGTCCGGCTCGCGGCCCGTTCCCGTTCCGTGCGTTCGGCGATGCGCGTCTGCCGGGCGGCCCGTTCCTGGTCGCGATCCGACGGCTCGTCCGTCGGCTGCCCGTCTTCGCCGGCGGTCGTCAACGGCATGGCGAGATCTTCGAGTTTCTGCCCTTCTGCCTTCACCCCTAACACCAGCTCCACGACCCCACCGAGGGCCATCACAGCCGCACCGATGAGGAAGGACACCGCGACGAGCCCGCGGTCACCGGATTCGATGAGCTGGCCGAACAGCAGGGGACCGGTGATGCCGCCGACGGCCGTGCCGACCGCGTAGAAGAACGCGATCGCCAAAGCTCGCGTCTCCATGGGGAATATCTCGCTGACGGTGAGGTAGGCCGCGCTGGCTCCGGAGGACGCCAGGAAGAAGCACACCCCGAGTACGGCCATGAAGACCCACACGCCACCCGTCTGGGAGACGAACAGCACGGTCAGCGCCACGGCGACGGCAGCCGAACCCAGATAGGCGAACGCGATCATCGGTTTTCGGCCGATCGTGTCGAAGAACCGGCCCAGCAGGATCGGCCCGGCGAAATTGCTCAGGGCCCACAGCGCGTAGAACATCGGCACGATGCCGGAGGAGACCTCGAAGAAACCGCTCAACAGGGTTCCGAGGTTGAACGTGAAGGCGTTGTAGAGGAACGCCTGCCCGATGAACAGCGCGAGGCCGAGGATCGCCCGCCGCGGATACTTGGTGAACGCGACGCGTGCGATCTCGCGGAACGAGATCGTCTTGCGCTGGCGCACCGTCAGCGACCCCTCGGGTTGCTGGAGGGGTTGGCCGGTCGAGCGTTCGACTTCACTCTCGATCTCGCCGACCACGCGTTCCGCTTCGTCTTCGCGGCCGTGAATGAACAACCACCGCGGGCTTTCCGGGACGTGCCGGCGCACGATGAGGACCACGAGACCGAAGACGGCGCCGATGCCGAAGGCGATACGCCAACCGACGTCGGCCGGGAAGATCGCGGTGTTCAGGAGCAGTAGCGCACCCGCGGCACCGCCGGCGGCGCCGAGCCAGTACGAACCGTTGATGATGAGATCGACCCGGCCGCGGACACGGGCGGGGATCAATTCGTCGATCGCGGAGTTGATTGCGGCGTATTCGCCGCCGATACCGGCGCCGGTGAAGAACCGCGCTATGAAGAAGTACCACGGTGCGAACGCGAAAGCCGTTGCCACCGTGGCGACGAGATACACCGCGAGGGTCAACAGGAACAGCTTCTTACGGCCGAACCGGTCGGTGAGTTGTCCGAAGAACAACGCACCCAGGCATGCGCCGGTGATGTAAACCGCGGCGGCGATGCCGATTTGACCCGCCGTCAGCTCGATCCCGCTGCCGCTCTCCGTCAATCGGGAAGCGACGTTGCCCACCATGGTGACTTCGAGGCCGTCGAGAATCCACACTCCGCCCAGCCCGATGACGACGCGCCAGTGAAATCGCGACCACGGCAACCGATCCAGCCGACCCGGGACCTGGGTGGTGATCGTGCCGGTTTGCACGCCAGAACTCATCGCCAGCCTCCTCGACCGTGCCGTAATCGGCAAGGGAGTACCCAACTGGCGCGAATTCACCCAGCAGTGCTCAACTCCGCGGGGTAGCACCGACTCCGAGGATCGCGTCTATAACGGCCGAGGGTGCATCCAGTGACACGAACGTTCTCGCCTCGGGCACCTCGATCAGGGTCGAGTTGCTGAAGCATGCGGCCAACCGCCTGCCGAGCGCCGGGGTGAAAGCCCGGTCCCGTTGTCCCCACACCAACGTCACCGGCTTGGCGAACCGCTGCAGCCTGGTCGCCACGTCGGTCAGATCGGTCCTGGCGACGGCTCGCAAGAGTCCGGCCAGATCACGGCGGATCCGGGCGTCGGTGAGGCACGGTCGCAGCCATGACTCGGTCAATCGAGCATCGGGATGCATCAGAAGCCCGAAGCCCAACGGAGAATGGCGCAGGGCGGGAACCTTCATCGTCGACAGCAACAGCTTGATCGAGGTGGGTCCGCGCAGCAGGACGAACACCACGTCGAACGGAAACGGCGGGAACTTGTCGAAGGCATCGCAATTGGTGAGCACCAACCGCCCGACACGGTCGGGTCCCTGGTCGACGACGAGCTGGCACAGACCACCTCCGGTGTCGTTGCCGACCAGCGTCACGTCCGACAAGTCGAGGGCGGCAAGGAATTCGCGGATCATCGCCGCTACCCCCTGCGGTGACAGCTCCGTTCCGGGATTCACTGGGATGGCGTGTGAACCGAGAGGCCACGTCGGTAGGTAACAGCGGTAACCCTGACGGGCAAGGCCATCGGCGACCGGATCCCACAGATGGCTGTCGACGAGAATCCCGTGAACGAACACCACCGGAGGATGAGGGGAGTCCTCAGGACCCAACACGCGGTAGTCGATGGTGGCCTGTTCCAGCGCCAGTTGGGGCATCTTCGCTATCCTCTCCATCACCACTTACAAACAACTGGTATGAAAGTTACGTGCAGCCTGTATGAAAGTCAATGACGGGCCGAGTCCGGATTCTCACCGCCGGCGAACCCAGGCCGAGCGCACCGCCGCGACGCGCGCTCAGCTCATGGCTGCCGCCCGAAAGCTGTTTGCGGACAGGGGATTCGCCGAGGTATCCACCCAGGCCATCGTTTCGGCGGCGGGTGTGACCCGTGGTGCGCTTTACCACCAGTTCGGCGACAAGGCCGGCTTGTTCGCGGTCGTCTACGAAGAGATCGAGCGGGATATGGTCGCCGACATCGCCCGCGAGATCGCCGAGCGTCAACCGGCGGACCCAGTAGAGGCCATGCGGGTCGGGGCCCGATTGTTCCTCGATGCCTGCGCGGCACCCGACGTGCAGCAGATTGTCCTCATCGACGCGCCCGCAGTGCTCGGCTGGGAACGCTGGCGCGAGGTCGGGATGAAATACGGCCTCGGCGTGATCGAGGGCATGCTGGCCCATGCGGTCGCCCAGGGCGCGATACCCGACCAACCCCTACGGCCGACGGCGCACGTCCTGCTCGGGGCTCTCGACGAGGCCGCGCTGTATGTGTCGCGGGCGGTCGACCGCGAGCTGGCCCGTCGTGAGATGGACGTCGTCTGTGACCGCATGCTCGACGGGATCGCAGGAGGCGATGGCTGACTGGTTGCGGTCCCGCCCGTCGCGGCTCCTGTTGTGGGCCGCGCTGGCGATGTGCCTCGCACTCGGTACGACCGTGGTGGTCACAGGACTCGGTGACCGGCCGCCGGATCGCCCGGCCGCGACCATCACCGACGACGAGGCAGCCGCACAGGTCGTGACGGCGGCTCGACGCGTCATCGCCACCGCACGGCTGCAGCATCCCGCCGGGGGTTACGCGTTCATGCCGTGCGGCGTGAATGACGGTCCTCCCTACCAGGCCGTCATGCACATGACGTTCGCTGTGCCGCAACGCGACTCGGCAGGCTATCTGGATGAGGTCGCTGCGGCGTTGGTTGACGACGGCTGGGTCCGGTCGGTCGCCGAAGGCGAACATTTCGGGGTCACACTGACCACGTCGGGCCTGACCGGGCTACTCACTCGTGAGCCGAGGCAGGCCGATTCGGCCACCATCAAGCTCTACGGGGAGTGCCGCGTCGTCGGCGACCACAGCGACGACGATCCAGCCTGGACCGAGGTGACGCTCTAACGGGTCAAACTGCGCTGAAGTAGCAGCGTGTCGAGCCACCGGTCGTGCTTGTGACCGACGGCGGTGAGCCGACCGGCTTCGACAAACCCGCGGCTGCGGTGCAAAGCGACCGATGCCGCGGCGTCGGCGTCGACGATGGTCGCGATCACCTCCCGCACGCCCGCAGACGCGCAACCGGCCAACAGCGCATCGTGGAGCCTGCCGCCCACGCCGTGCCCGGCCACGTGGGGCGCAACGTAGACCGAATCCTCCACGGTGTGCCGATAAGCGGGGCGGGACTTCCACGGAGCGCAGTACGCGTAACCAACAATCTCGCCGTCCAGAACGGCGGAGAGGAACGGCAAGCCGGCTGTCACGACGGCATCGAAGCGACGGTCCCACTCGACGCGGTCGGGGCGCGCCAATTCGAAGGTCGCCACGGTGTTTTCGACGTAGTGCGCGTAGATGTCGCCGATCGCATCGAGGTCCTCGCGGTCCGTTGCCCGGACGTGCACTCTCAGGCCACCGGGTCAGCAGGTGACCGGATGAGACTCGCAGAACGGCGTCGTACCGGGGAAGCGATAGCGATGAGAAGCGACGTACCGATAAACGGCCTCCTGCAGCGCCCGGATGCCGGGCAATCGGTAGATGCGCAGTGGGAGCACAGACCCCAGCGCTGCCGCGACCGCGGCGTTCATCGCCTCTGCGCTCTCGTAGACCTGGCCTGAATCGTCGAGCCATCGTGCGGCGTCGAGAACCCGCGACTCGGGGATTCGCAAGCGGTCGGCGACGCCGTCGCCCTGCAGAGGCGCGGTTCGCAGTTTCCCGGTCCGGTTCAGCTTCACAATGAAGTACACAGCGCGAGTGCACATTCCGCAGTTGCCGTCGAAGTACAGGGTTCCGGACATATCGCTATTGTCCCTCCGATCGTGTCGCGGGTGGTCTGGATTCGGCGTGTGCCGCGTCACCATGACGCCGGCTTACCGTCCAGCGCTTCGACGACGCGGTGGGCGGCGTTCACCGTCGACCCCGCACATCCACATGCCAGGCGGTGACCCTCCGCTACGAGGGAGAGAAAAACCACTGCGAGCGGCGGTTAGGCCGCCTGACCGTCTGGAGGCGACGGGCCGCCGGGCTCACCGGCTCCGTGAGCTGTTACCGCGTCGTCCGACTCAGTTTCGGCGATTTGGGCGTCACCCGATGCGGCGTTCCTCTCGACCGCGTCACCCGATATCGCGGTGCCAATCTCGAGCTCGTCACCGGGGACCGCAGGGTCCGGTTCCCCAATCGAAGCTTCGTCGTCGTCGGGTCGGAGGAGGCGTTCGGGGCGGTGGTGGTAGTTGATTTGGGCTTGGCCGGTGTCGAGGTCGGGTGGGGGGAGCCATTCGACTTCGCCGCGGGCGTTCATGCGGGTGGTCCACCCGCGGTCGGTGGTGACGCTGCGGTTGTGGGGTCCGCAGGCCAGGCCGAGTTCGTCGATGTTGGTGTTGCCGCCGTCGGTCCAGTCGGCCACTACGTGGTGTACCTGGCAGCCGTAGGCGCCGATTGTGCAGCAGGGTTTGGTGCAGCCGCCGTCGCGGGCGATGAGCATGATCCGTTGGGCGGCAGAGGCGATGCGCTTGGTGCGGAACAGATCCAGCGCCGATCCGGTGGCTTTGTCGAACACGGCCAGGTAGTGGTTGGCGTGTCCGGCCATCCGGATGACCTCGGTGATCGGCATGATGGTGCCGCCGCCGGTGGTGCCCACTCCGGCGCGTGATTCCAGGTCTTGCAGGGTGGTGCGGATGATGATCGATACCGGCAGGCCGTTGAGCGTGCCGAGTTGACCGCTCATCAGCGCGATGCGCCCGACGGCGAGCAGCGCGTCGTGCTGGCGTTGGGCCAAGCTGCGGCGGTCGTTGTTGATCTGGGCCTGGGTCGGGGTGCCCGAGGTGCACGGTTCGGCATCGTCGGGGTTGCACATCCCGGGTGCGGCGTATTTGGCGAAGATCGCTTCCCACACCGCCCACGCTTCGGGGGTGAGCGTGGCGCGCAGGTCCACCATCCCGTCGCGGCCTTATTTGGACTTCCTGACGCCGCGTTTGCGGGCGCGGTCGATGTCGGTGGGCTCGGGGCCGTCTTGGTCGAGCAGAAACAGCGTGAGGTCGGCGGTATCGGTGAGTTCTTTGGGCCCGACCTTGACCGCGGTGCGCACCAGGTCGACCTCGAACTGCTCGCGGGTGGGCGCGTCCACCCAGCTGGGCAGTTTGGTGATCGATTTGCGGATGACCTCGACATGTTCGGCGTTGATCAACCCCGAAGACTGCGCAGCGGCCGTAGCCGGCAGTGTCGGCGGCAGCGACGGACCCGTCACCGCCTGGCGTCGGGCCAGCAGCTCGGCCTCGGTCAACCGCCGGTTGGCCTCGCTCGTCGAGATCCGGTAGCGCACCCGCAGCACTTCTTTCCAGGTGTGGGCACCCATCTCATTGGGCGTCGTCTCACATTGCAGACGAGCAGCAAGCGGTGATTCATCGTCGGGAGCTGACACGACAACGTCTCCCACTCATCAAGAGCAGCCACCAACTCGTGGCGGGTCAACAGGTCCACATCGCAGGCGGCGACCTCCTCATACGCCGCACGCAGCGCCGATATCGCCTCCTTCAACGCCGTCCCCGACATATCTCGAACATACATTCGAGGTCTGACAAGTCACACAAGTCCCGATCCACCCGCAGGGCCGATCCCGGCACTGGGAGCACACTGGTGGGGTGGACTTGGTGACACTCGACGACATCGAGCAGGCCGCCGCGCGTATCCGCGCCTTCGTGCTGTGGACACCGCTGTTACCGGCCCCGTGGGCCGGCGACGACGACCGCCCGTTGTGGGTCAAGCCCGAGAGCCTGCAGTCGATCGGAGCGTTCAAGGTGCGCGGTGCGTTCAACGCGATCGGTCACCTCGACGAATCCGTACGCACCAGGGGAGTGGTCGCCTACTCCAGCGGGAACCACGCCCAGGCCGTGGCCTACGCAGCGGCGGTGTACGCGATCCCCGCCCACATCGTGATGCCAGAGGAGACGCCGGAGGTCAAGGTTGTGGCCACCCGTAATCACGGCGCGACGGTCGTGTTATGTGCTGCGGGACAACGGGAACGGGTCGCCGCCGAACTGGTGGAGGAAACCGGCGGGGTGCTGATACCGCCGTTCGACCACCCCGACATCATCGCCGGACAGGGCACGATCGGGTTGGAAATCGCCGAGGACCTGCCGACGGTCGACACGGTGCTGATACCGGTCAGCGGTGGCGGCCTCGCTTCGGGTGTCGGCACGGCGGTCAAGGCGCTGTGCCCCAACGCGAAAGTGATCGGAGTCGAACCCGAACTCGCCGCCGATACCGCCCAGAGCTTCAGCGTGGGGCATCGCGTCGACTGGCCCATTCAGGACCGCAACCGCACCATCGCCGACGGACTGCGTTCCCAACCGTCGGAGTTGACCTTCGCTCATCTGCAGCGGGTGCTCGATGACATGGTCACCGTAACCGAGGACGAAATTCGTTCGGCAGTACGCGAACTCACGCACCGAGCGCATCTGGTGAGCGAGCCCAGCGGTGCGGTCGCGCTGGCCGCCTACCGCAAGCAGGCCGGTCCAGCGGGCCGAACGGTGGTCATCCTCTCCGGTGGCAACATCGAACCCACACTGCTGCAGGAGATTCTGGCCGCATAGCCGTTGCCCGAACGCGGCGTCAGTGCACACCCTCCATGTGGCGGCTGATCCATGGCGCGAGTGCGAACACGACGGCACCGGCCGCAACCGCGACCACCCCGGTGATGCCGAAGTAGGCTAACTCGGTAGTCGGCTTGTAATAACCGGTCAACACACCGGACATCGCCGTGCCAATCCCGACGGAGAAAAAGTACAGCGCCATCATCTGCGCCCGAAACGCCTCGGGCGCAAGCTTTGTGGTGGCTGATAGCCCAATGGGTGAAAGCATCAGCTCGCTGATCGCGAACACCGCCATCACGCCGACGATGTACAGCGCGGGCACTGCCCTGCCGCTGGTGCCCGCCATCGGGAGAAAGAGCAGGAACGCCAAGCCCATTCCGATCACGCCGTAGGCGAATTTTCGCGGCGTCGTCGGAGCACGGCTACCGAGCCGCGTCCACGTCGCCGCGAAAAGTGGCGACAGCGTGATGATCCATACCGGTTCGATGGAGCCGATCCAACTCGAGGGCGCCGTCCACCCGAAGATGGACCAGTTCATGCGCTCATCGGAGTAAACGGCCAGCACGGTGAAGATCTGTTGGAACAGTGACCAGAACACCGCATTCGCGACGAACAGCGGAATGAACGCACGGACCCTGGTGCGCTCGACCGTCGTGACTTTGGAGCTGTTCAGCATCACCGCGAAGTAGGCCACCGAGGCTGCGACCAGGACACCTGTCGTCACATGCGACAGATTCGACAGCTTGACCACGCCCGTCGCGAACACGGCCCCGATCAGCGCCGCGACCGCGATGGCGATCAATACCAGCCGCCCGAAGGCATTGCGGGGCAGGGGATTAGGAACGTGACGGCCATGTTCACCGAGATTTCGTCGGAAGACGACGTACTGCGTCAACCCCAACGCCATGCCGACCGCTGCCGCGCCGAACCCGTAGTGGAATCCGATCCGGGTCTGCAGCAACCCGGTGATGAGCGGGCCGATGAAGGCGCCCAGGTTGATGCCCAGGTAGAACAACGTGAATCCGCCGTCGCATCGGGGGTCATCCTTGTCGTAGAGCCTGCCGAGCAGCGACGACGCGTTGGCTTTGAGCGCGCCGGAACCGAGCGCGACGAGCACCAGGCCCGCGGCCACGCCCGTCAGCCCGGGAACGATGGCCAAGGCGATATGGCCCAGCATCACCACGAAGCCGCCGTAGAAAACCGTGCGCTCCATACCCAGTAACCGGTCGGCGATCCACCCGCCGAGCACGGTCGACAGGTAGACCAGCCCGCCGTAGGCGCCGACAATGCCGGTGGCGGTGCTCTGCGGAAGCCCGAGACCGCCGTCGGTGACCGAGTAATAGAGGTAGTAGCCGAGAATCGTGAGCATCCCGTAGAACGAGAACCGCTCCCACAGCTCCACCCCGAACAGGTTCGTCAGGCCGATCGGGTGACCAAGTACCGTGCGCCCGCCGGGCCCGCCCTCCGCCTGCTCGACTGCCGCCACGGATGTTCACCCTGCCACGGCTCTCCGCACCTGGGGCGGGATAGCGAACAATTACCCCGGCAAAGACGTTCAGACTTCGCTTGCAGGAGTTTCAGCGGCACAGCACATTTCGATTGAATGCGAATGAGCCGCAGGCCGACTCCCCGGAAAGTCGGCGAGGCACAGTGCTGTTACCGTCACCCCGGTAAGTGGACGTCCGAAAGGGTGTGAGTGGACGCCGTACTGGGCTTGTCGGTGACACCATCTGCCGTCGGCCTTGTCCTCGTCGAAGGACAGGGCGCCGATGGCCCCACAGTCGACCGCGATGCGATTGAGATCCCTCCCACCCGGCGGTGCTCTCCGCGGCACACGTCCGACGAGGCCGCAGCGGCGGTGCTGCGGGCCGAGGCCGTGGCCACCAACCGCGGCCACCGGTTGCACACCATCGGTGTGACGTGGAGCGACGACGCCGAAACCGAAGCGGCACTCCTAATTAGGTCGTTGCGCGATTGCGGCTTCGACAACGTCGCCGCGATTCAGCTGCCCGAGGCGTCGGAGGCGTTGGCGTGGGCTGTCGCCGATCTGATCGGCAACGACGTCACCGCGGTGTGCGTCATCGAGTACGACGCCGTCATAGCGCTCATCGTGCACACGGGAGAAGGCGCGGTGCAGACCGCCGTCAACCATGCGATCGACAGCGAGGAATCGTTGATCCGCTGGCTGAACACCGTCTTCGCCACCGCCGAGTGGCGGCCCGAGGCGTTGGTACTCGTCGGCTCGGGTGCCGACCTGGACGCCATCATGCCCCGGCTGGAAACCGTGCTGTCGGTGCCGGTGTTCGCACCCGCCGAGGCCGAGTTGGCCCTGGCCCGCGGCGCCGCGCTCGCCTCGGCCGACAGCGGCCAACCGGTGGCGGCCCCCGATCGGCCGCTCAGGCCGGGCACACAACGTCAACGGCAGCCCGCCCAGACCGGCCCGCTGGCGATGCTGGCAGCGGGAACCGTCACCTTCGTGGTGTCGGTGTCGGCGGCCATCAGCATGCAGCTGGCCCCGGGGAAGGTGTCCACTCCCGCCGAACCGAGTCCGGCCGCCAAATCCTCGCCCGATCTCGCTGCCGCAGCGGCCCCCCGTCCTGCCGCTCCGCCGGCGCCCGCGGCCCCACCGGCCCCGCCACCGGCCGAGCTTCCGGCGCCGCCCGAGGAACCGCCCGTCGCCGTCGTCGACATCCCGGCCGCCGTGGAGGATCCACTGCCGGCAGCAGCTCCGCCGCCGGAGGTGCCCATCGCCCCCATCGCCCCGATCCCCGGGGCGCCGGTGTTGCCGCCGGAGTCGATGGCTCCCGGCCTGGTGCCGGCTCAGCCCACTCCCGTACCCCAACGCCGGGGATTGCTGCAACGGATCAGGGACCGGTTCGGGAACGACGACCCCGCGGTGCAGCAGGCACCCCCGCCGCCCGTGGATCCAGCGCTCGCTCCGCCGCCAAACCCGGACGCGGTCGTCGCTCCGCCGCCCGAGGGGGCCCCGCCGCCGGCGCCGGAGGCGCCCGTCGCACCTCCACCCGAGCCCGCCCCGCTGCCGCCGCCCGCGTGACTCGCCGGCCGCCGTGTCGGCAAATCCGCACTCGACGCCGCGCGAGGCGGTCACGGCGTAGCTAGTGCCCACACGGGTTGCCCGCACGGACCAGTCGGTTCGCCGAGCCCGAATAGTGCTGGCTTCGCCTCCTGTTGCGATCGATCGAGCGGGTCGGCTGACCGGACGGGGTGAAACATTCTGAACAGCGGATTCGATATGCGCTGTGAAGTCGACACCGACGTGCGCCTACGGGCCCGACTTGCGATTACCGGGGGAACCTCATGAGACGACTTAGGATGGAAGTGTGCTGAAGCTACGAAATCTGCTCGCGGTGGCGAGCCTCGCGGTACTCACCGTGGTCTCCGCCCCGACTGGTTCCGCGGGTGTCGCAACGCCGACCGATGTAGCCAGCATCCAACCGGCCGGCCAGACAGTCGGTGTGGCACATCCGGTCACGGTGACGTTCAACCGGGCGATCGAAGACCGCGCGGCCGCCGAGCGCACCTTTGCGGTATCCGCGCCGACCATGCCCGCCGGGACTCAGGCCGGGAAGTTCGCCTGGCTCGATGACCGTGTGCTGCAGTGGACTCCGGAGCAGTTCTTCCCGGCGCATTCGACCATCACGGTCACGGCGGGGAACGCCAAGGCCAGTTTCCAGACCGGGGCCGAAGTGCTCGGGGTGGCCGATATCGAAGCCCATACCTTCACCGTCAGCATCGACGGCGAGACCATGCGCGAAATGCCCGCATCGATGGGCAAGCCGAAGCACCCGACACCCAGGGGATCGTTCACGGTGCTCGAGAAGCAGAATCCGGTGATCATGGATTCCCGCACCATCGGCATTCCGCTGGACGATCCCGATGGCTACAAGCTCACCGTCTACTACGCCGTCCGCATCAACTGGGGTGGGGTGTACGTGCACTCCGCACCATGGTCGACGGGCTCGCAGGGGTACGAGAATGTCAGCCACGGCTGCATCAATCTCAGCCCGGACAACGCAGCGTGGTACTACGACACGGTGAGCATCGGCGACCCGGTAATCGTTCAGTAGCCGATCGACACGGTCACGTCGGTTGAGCGCCGGCGTGAAGGTTCTTCGCCGTCGGTGAGTTCTCCACTGTGGCCGGATCGGGGTACGTGCCGAGCACTCGGTCGGCCGTGCCGGAACTGGTGACGGTGAACCAGTAGTGCTCGTTCTTGAAGTGGTGATGGCGGTGGTTACGCCACACCGCCCGATAGAGAGCGGTTTTCGGTTTGTAATCGCTGTGGATCAGGTAATGCGTCCACTCGTACACCAGCCCGAGCGCGCCGATGCAGACGAGGTACGACAGCCCGAGACCCAGGCGGGGAAATGCCAGGAGGCCGACGGCGACGGTCACCGGTAATACCCACGTGGCCAGAGACTTCCACGGGATGAAGATCAGCGGGATGCTGCGCGGATCGCTGTGGTGCGCCCGGTGTTCGCGGGCCAAGAGTGGATCGATCGTCAAGGCCCCAAGCCGTTTCGGCCGCCAGTGCAGGACGAAGACGTGAATGAGCCATTCGAAGAACGGGAAGACCGCGAGCATCACCACCGGCACGATCGCGTCGGTGATCTGCCAGTCGCCGACGGCGATGCGGGCCACCGCCGCGGCCACCAGGGTGGCGCCGATCATCCAGGGGGAGGGGTGTTTTGAGAATTCGCGGAGTGCATCGGCGAGCGTGAACGATTCGCGCGCGCGACGTGCGCCTGTGGTTGTCATCGCTGTTTCTCCAGGTCGTCGAGAGCGTGCAGCAGTGCTGTCGTTGCCGGTTCGAGAAGGCTTTGAGCGGCCTGTCGGGCCCGCGGCGGATCGCCGCCCGTGATCGCGTCGGCCAATTCCCGGTAGGCCTGCGGCCTGCCAACCTCGTCGACCATCACCGCCGCCAATGCGGGGAGCGCCGGTTCGTAGGTGGCTCGCAGCGTGTTGTACATCAGCCGGAAGGCGATCGAGTCGGCGCCTTCGACGATGTGGTCCCAGAACGTCAGGGCGTGACGTTGCTGTTCGACTGGATCGTCTGCGGCCGCCAAATCCTGCAGAGCTCGATCGAGAGATGAGGCCAGCTCCGTGCCGCCGCGTTCGGCGGCCAGTTCGGCGACCTTGGGGCCGTTGTGCAGCCGCGTCTCGAGGATGCTGCGGACGACCGACAGATCGAGCTCGCCGGCCCGGATCAGTAGACGGGGAAGCAGGTCCAGACCCGCATGGCGTCGGAAGTCGCGCACCGTGGTGGCGTCGCCCTGGCGCACTTCGACCAGACCCGCGGCGGTGAGCCGCTTGAGCGCCTCGCGGACAGCGGGGCGGGAAACGCCGAGGACCTCGGCTAATCTGCGCTCGCTGGGCAGCGACTCCCCGGGCTGCATCTGCCCGCTGAGCACCTCCGACATGATCTGCTCGAAGACGTCTTCGGGCACGGAGCGCCGATTCACCGGTTGCAGGGCCATGCCGCCAGCGTGCCAGCGCGGCGGACAGAGGTCAAGTGGTCAGACCAGTGATCAAGTGGCGGAGAGTCGCTCCTTCATCATCTCGGCGAGTGTCATCGTCGCCGACAGGGGTCGCACCATCACCGTGAGCTCACTGATTGCGCCGCTCTCGTCGGTTCGGATGAAGTCGCAGCCTTCGATGTCCTTGTCGCCGACCTTGGCCTGGAACATCAGGGCGTGATCCGACGCGTCGGGCGCTCCGATCTCGCGGACGTACCGGAAGTCTTCGAAGACCTCCATCACGGCCTTCAGGATGTGGCGGAGCGCGTCGCGCCCCTGGTACGGCGTGAAGACCACGGGGCTACGGAACACGACGTCGTCGCGGCACAACGCCATCATGGCGTCGAGATCGGCAGCCTCCACCGCCTGGCGAAATTTGTGCACGGCGCCGCTCAGCAGTTGGCTTCGATCCGGAAGGTGGCCGTCACCGCGTTGCTCGGGTTGTCGGTGAAGGAGCCGTCAGCCGAACCGGTGATCGTGAACTTGCCGCCGGCGCCCTTCACCTCGGCCTCGCCGATGTTCCCTTTCCAGAAGTTGCCGGTGAAGCCACCGAAGTCGTTGAAGGTGACCGCTTCGACGGTCACCTTGTCTCCGGTGCCGATGTTGGCCGTGAAGCCCTTCTTCTCGTCGGGCGTCTCGATCGTCCACAGCCACCCGGATTGCTTGCACAACACCGCGTGCGGGCCACCTGTGCTCTCGCCGTTGATGGTTACCTTCGCGGTCGTCCCCCCGAGTGCCGCGGGCGGCGTCGAGCAGCCCGCGGAACCGGCGACGAGCATGACCGCGGCTGCCGCAACGAGTCGGTTGTCCATGACGCCAGACTCTATTGGTGTTTGCGGCCGCACATGCGCGGTTCGGTCGGAACTACCCGCGGAGCAGACTCTTGTGACGATCACCGCAAGGCGGTCGCGGTGGCCTCGTCGGCGGGTAGGAAGGCCTCGATGGAGAGCTCGGCGGCGGTGAGGTCGAGCGCGGTGCCGAACGTCGTGACGGTCGACAGGAAGGTCAGCAGCCGCCCGTCGGGTGCGTAGAGCTCCAGCGGCACCGCGACGCCGCCCAGATCCGTCGAGCCGCCCGAACCGCCGGAGTAGGAATCGATTTCGGCCAGCAGCGTCGACAACTCGTGCGACCCGCTGACGGCGACCTCGCGCCGGAGGCGCTCGATGAGATGGTGTCGCCACTGCGCGAGGTTGCGGATCCGGGGCGCCAACCCGTGGGGGTGCAGGGCGATCCGCAACGCGTTCGGCGGTTGGAGCAGCTCGGGGGCTACACCCTCCAACAGCACGCCGGTCCCTTCGTTCGCTCGCACGATCTGCCAACCACGATCAACTACGATGCAGGGAAAGGGGTTGTAGGCGTTGAGGACTCGGTCGATCCCCGCCCGGACCGCGGACATGTCAGGGTCGTCGAGAGAGCGCTCGGGATACACCGGAGCAAGGCCCGCCGCCAACAACAGCTGATTCTGTTCGCGACGCGGCACGTCGAGCACCTCGGCCAGCCGCAGCACCATCGCGCGGCTGGGCGCGGATCGTCCCGTTTCGATGAAACTGACGTGTCGCGGCGACACCTCGGCCGCGATGGCCAGGTCAAGCTGACTGAGCCGACGCCGCCGGCGCCACTCCTTCAGCAGTCCGCCGAACCCTTGGGTCTGCACACCCGCGGAGGTCATGGTTGCCAGTGTGGCCTCTGGAGCACCGCGCATCCACTACGTCGCAGGTAATTGCGGCCGTTACGTCAGCGGGGCAGCGTTGATGGTGATCAGCGAGCAGAGAGGAGAATCATGGGAACCCTTCCGCCCACGACACCGATTCCGCGGTGGCTGCGGTTCGTGCTGATCTCCGACCGTGCCGGGTCGGCGTGGTACATCGGTGCCGGGTTCTTCTTCGCGCCCGTGCTGGCGGTGCTGTCGCCGTGGCCGGCGATCACCGCGGTGTGCTGGGCCGTCATCGGGCTCTTCGGGCTGTGGCTCGGACTGCTCGGCATCGCGATGGCGACCGGGCTAGCGATGGTGTTGAAGTCGAATGGCGTGATACCCGAGGAGTATTGGCGCTCGATCATCGACTACTGACGCGCCTCAGATGGCGCTGTGATCGAGTGCCGTGGCTCCATTGTTTCTACGAGATGGCACCGCACAACCCGCAGCCCGTCGGTGTGGACATACACTCATGTGTCGCATGCGGTGCCGTCGCCGTCTCGGTCGAGCCCTTTGCGATAACCTGGCTGGCCGACCTGGATTGGGGCGGCCCCGGCGGCGCGTGCTGCATCGCAATTCTTGTAGTAGACGCTCGCGGGCGACGCCGGCACCGAAGGTACCGGGGGAGGCGGGGCGAGCGACGGCGATGGAACAGTCGCCGCCGACCCGCTTGTGACTGTTGCCGGACTCCAAGCCGTATCGCCATTGCACGGTGGGCCCCAGAGCCCACGCTTTGCCTCCTTGGCCTCCCGCTCGGCCGCCGCTATTGCGGCGTAGCGGCTCACGGGCACACCGCCATATACATAGCTGCGTGCCGCGCCAGCGCGAGCCGCCTCGACCGAGTAGTCCCAATCATCAGCTCGGACAAGGTATGCCAGGGTACGGCCGTAGTGGTCGGTGCGCTCCTGAGTGGAATCAGGGACGAGTGCCACTCGCTGCCCGACCATCGTCGTACGCGCGAACTCCGTTGCCTCGGGCCCCCAGCAGCCGACGGTGTATCCGGGCTTCTTCGTTTCCGGGGTGTCGATCCCGAGAAGTCGCACGCGGAGCCGGCCCCTGACGTCGTCGCGAATGTCGATGGTGTCACCGTCGACAACGTTCAAGACCACAGCCGTTGCGGTGACGGTGTCAGCGACCGCCAAAGGGGAAGAGAGCACCGCCACGCCCACGCCGGCCGTCGTAGTGGCGGCGAGTAGAGCCTGACCGAAGCAGAGCCCAGCGGCGAACCGACAGATGAGTCGCGAGGTTACGACTCGCATGCAATGCCGTCATGGTCGCGGTCGCCGCCATCCCAGTAATCGGGGTCGCCCTGCGGAATGTCGTAACGACCGTCGGCGTGCGCGGCGCTGCAGTTCGCGTACGGCCCATCTGC
The DNA here is from genome assembly GCF_001668575.1 of Mycobacterium sp. 1164985.4. Lineage (GTDB taxonomy): Bacteria > Actinomycetota > Actinomycetes > Mycobacteriales > Mycobacteriaceae > Mycobacterium. The sequence goes on along the minus strand of NZ_LZMD01000014.1, from coordinate 87,311 downwards.
AAGAGCAGCGGGCGCCAGGCCAATAGCTGGCGCCGTGACGACAAAAACGGCCACGACGAAGGTCTTGATCATGCGTGTATCCCTCACATTTGAAATGGGTTGATGTGAGATGACCCAGCCCCCGCCAAGGGTTCATCTGGCTTCAAGGCTAGAGAGAATGCACCGAGAAGGAATCAGGGATTTCCCTATATCCGAGTTTGCTGAGGCGCGTCGCGAAGGCCTCGTTGCGGTGAGTCGGCCTTACCTCTCACTGAGCTCGTGGTTGTAGCGTTCACGGTTCGGCTGTGATCGAAGGCCGAAGGCGTGCGCCTTCATGTGGTCTCACCAGTAATAATGCGTCAACTGGAGTAGCCGCCCTTGCCGAGTACCGACCGGCCACTGCGGATGTCCGCACGCAAATGGGACGCTCTCGCTTTCGAGGGTCGAGCTCAACACTCGCCGATGAAGCGCCTACGACTTTGCCCAGTCAGCCAGGCTGCTAGTAACGATCACGAACGGGCCAACGACACTTATTGCGACTCAAGGCGAATCCGCCGGTCAAACTGGGGCAGCCAAACCATCACATAGCGGATGGGCTGTAATCGCGTTAGTCGGCGGGCTGAACTCCCGCTTGCGAGAGCACCGAAAAGAGGGGCCCGGACGGGACGGACTGTGGGCAAAGCTTGCCCCCGATGGACATCCCGCAGTCCGGTCTTGCGAGCAAGACCCGGCTTGGTAGACGATCCCGTCCGGGTAGAACCTCGACACCCGCTTCCTTAAGGTGCCGAAAATGAAAGTACCGGTGCCGAACGACATTGCGCGTCCGCCGATCGGACGCTTTTGCGGAGGACGGTGGTGTCCACCGATCGGGGGAAAATCTCAGGCGGAGCGCTTCGTCACTGACCGCCGGTACCCGCGCCGACATAATCGACCTGCCAGTGTTTGATGCCGTTGAGCCAGCCCGACCGCAGTCGCTCGGGCGGGGCCAGCGGCTTCAGGTTGGGCATCTCGTCGGCTATCGCGTTGAAGATGAGGTCAATCGTCATCCGGGCCAGGTTCGCGCCGATGCAGTAATGCGCACCTGTACCGCCGAATCCGACGTGCGGGTTGGGATCTCGCAGGATATTGAACGTGAAGGGGTCCTCGAAGACCTCTTCGTCGAAGTTGGCCGACCGGTAGAACATGACGACCCGGTCGCCCTTCTTGATCTGCACCCCGGACAGTTCGGTGTCCTCGAGCGCGGTCCGCTGGAAGGACGTCACCGGGGTGGCCCAGCGCACGATCTCGTCGGCGGCCGTGGCGGGGCGCTCCTTCTTGAAAAGCTCCCACTGGTCGGGGAAATCCGTGAACGCCATCATGCCCTGGGTGATCGAGTTGCGCGTCGTCTCGTTGCCGGCGACGCCCAGAAGAATGACGAAGAAGCCGAACTCGTCGTCGGTGAGCTTGTGACCTTCGACGTCGGCCTTCACGAGCTTGGTCACCAAATCGTCGCCCGGGTTCTTGCTGCGCTCCGCGGCCATCTGCATGCCGTACATGATCAGCTCGACCGAGGCGGCTTTCGGATCGTTGCGGGCGTACTCGGGATCCTGGTCGCCCACCATCTGATTCGACCAGTGAAACAACTTCATCCGGTCTTCCTGCGGAACGCCCATCAACCCGGCGATCGCTTGCAGGGGAAGCTCGCACGACACCTGCTCGACGAAGTCGCCGGAACCCTCCGCGGCGGCCGCTTTGACGATCTTGGCCGCACGCTCGCGCAATTCGTCGCGCAGTGATTCGATCGCGCGCGGCGTGAAGGCCCGCGAGATGATTTTGCGCAGATGCGTGTGGTGCGGCGCGTCCTGGTTGAGCAGCACCACCTTGCCGGCCTCGAGCGATTCCGCATCGGCCTCGTCGCGGTAGCGCGGCAGCGCCGTCTTCTTGTTACTGGAGAAGACGTCGCTTCGTCGCGAGATCTCCTTGACGTCCTTGTGCCGGGTGACTACCCAGAAGCCCTTGTCGCCGAAGGCCAGGTTTCCCTTCGTCTGCTCGTTCCACCAGATCGGCGCCACCTTGCGCAGCTCGGCGAGTTCGTCGACCGGCAGACGTTCGGCGTAGATGTCTGGATCGGTGAAATCGAATCCGGGCGGAAGGTTCGGAGTCGGCATGGCTGCATCCCTCACATGACGTGGTCTAGTGCCCTCACCGCATTGCTACACCACTGATGGGGCCAGGTGAGGTGGGTTCGAGAAACTCCGACGAAATGGGAAGTGGAACGTGTTCTCTAGGGCGCGTTTATTGACCTGTTCGTCACGGCGAGCACTCCTGTAACAATTCTGCGACACTGTTCGAACCAAAAGTGACGCCGTCGAAGGGGCCGGGAATCCGGCCGCGAGACGGGGACGGGGAAAGGGGGCAGCGGTGAGGATCGTCAACAACCCGAAGAGGCTTTCGCTGCTGGGTGCAGGGATGGCCGCGGCTCTCATGGCCGCCGCGCCGCAGACCCTCGCCGATCCAGCCGCCCCGGCGCCTCCACCGCCACCCCCGGCCAGCGCAGCAGTCACGGCCGCCGCGGCACCGGCGCCCGCCCCGGTTCCTGCCCCGGCGCCGGCGCCAGCCGATCCGTTGGCGCTTCTTCCCCCGGCGCCAGCCGCACCGCCGCCTGCACCGGCACCCGAGCCGGCAGCCGCACCCGCCCCCACCGAGCCGGAGGGCGTCTCGCACCTGGCGAGCCCGGACACGCTGCCACCCGGCACCACCCTGGACCCGACCGGCCGGGGAAACGAGAGCCCGAACATCAGCTACCTGAAGGACCTGTGGCACGCCGTGCAGAGTCAGGAGATCAGCGGTAAGGAAGCGCTGATCATGGGTCTCGCTCAGCGCGGTATGAACACCCCCATCCCGAACCAGGTGCCCGGACCAAACGTGCCCAACGCGCCGACAGCTCCCGCGTCCGCCGCGCCGGCCCCACCCGCGCCGCTCGCGCCCGCGCCTCCGGCGCCGACGCCCTAGCGGCAGACTCGTTCGAGCAGCGAGCGCACGGTGTGCACGTGCGAATCCTCGATCGTCGACCACAGCCTGCGCGCGAGTGGGTTGTCCTGACGAACAAACGTCGCGAACAGTAACCCGCCGTCGCGGCGGCACATGAACAACTCACCGGGCATACCGATACGCGAGTGTGCCCCGAGTAGTACGGAATCGGCGTCGGTGGCGCGGATCGGCCACCCGAGGATGGTTCGATCCGACCCGGGGGTTCGCAGCTTGAGTCCGATCGCCGACCACGCCGAGAGCAGTCGGATGCGCGTGTTGACAGGTGCGCCTTCCAACATCGCCCGCATCCACTCTCCGGCGCTGCGGTCGAACGGGCCCTCCACGGCGACGTCGAAGGCATCGGCGTAGTCAATACGCCCGAGCGTGCTCGCTGATATGAGCGTATCCATCGGGCGGATCTGTTGGACGCGGCGTTGGGACGCTTCGGTTCTCGTCATGGTTGCCTACTTTCGTGGTGTCGGTTCACGGTCGGTCGACTTCGCCACAGTCGGCCGATGTCGCGCAGCAAGCGCGGATAGACGATCAGGTGGCGGAAGGGGGAGATCGCTGTCAAATACATCCGGCCCATCGCACCGTTGGGCCGGACAAGAACCGCCATCTGTCCGTGGTGAGCACCGGAAGCGCCGGCCACCCATCCGACATGCAGGACCCCGTGCACGGTTCGGTTGGCGATCTCCATCGCGAACTCGTCGTCGGTCAGGTACAGGGGGGCAAATTGATCGTGTTCGATGCCGAGTTGCGATGCTGTAGAACGTAATTCGGGCGCGAGCCGGTCCCGCAGCGTCGGGACGCGTACGCCCACGCCTTCCTGTGGCGTGTCGAGCGCGAACCACCTTCCGAGGGCCCAACGGGCTGCGAACAACGCGCGCACGATGAGCGAAGTTCTACCGGGGTCGAAATCGCGCCAGAGGCCGACGAGATCACCGAAGTCATTGCGGCCGCCAGGCGTGGGAAGCGCCCAGACGTCGAGGACTTCGAACCCGGCGGCGATTTCGTGGATGCGCCAAGGCTGGGCCAGGTGCTCGGAGTTGTCGAGTCGCTCACCACCAAACATACATAACTGTATGCTTGAATCAGTCACGCCGTCAAGGCCTTGGCACAGGGGGTTACCGATGGTCGCTCAGATCCGCACGCCGCGGGCTACATGGATCGACGCCGGCCTAGAGGCGTTGGCTGCGGGCGGGCCGGACGCCGTTCGGGTGGACCTGCTCGCGAAGGCATTGGGCGTCACCCGCGGCGGGTTTTATTGGCACTTCGCCAATCGGAAGGATTTTCTCGACGCCGTGCTGGAGGTGTGGGAGCACCGCAGCACCGACGATGTGCTCGCCCGGGTCGAGTCCGAGGGCGGAGACGCCAGGGCGAAGGTCCGCAGGGCGGGCCTGCTCACGTTCTCCAAGGAGCTGCTACCGGTCGACCTCGCCGTGCGTGACTGGGCGCGCCGGGATGGGGCGGTGGCCAAGCGGCTCCGCCGCGTGGACAACCGTCGGATGGAGTACCTGCGCGACCTCATCGGCACTTTCGTCGACGACGCGGCCGATGTCGAGGCCCGCGCCCTGCTCGCCTTCTCCTTGGCGATCGGTGCTCACTTCATCGCGGCCGACCACGAGGGCCTGAGCCGACGCGCGGTGCTCGAGCGGGCGACGCAGCGACTGCTCACGGGATGACACCCGCGGAGCTCAGCGCTCCATGCTGCGACGGGATCGCCGTGATGCGGGCGGGCACGTGTTTGTGCCACGGGGTGCCCGCGTAGGGGTCACGCCAGTCGCTCGACGTCAACGAGTTCGGCGCCACGCCCGGCGCGTTCGCGCGGCCGTCGTCGTCGACGAAGTCGAGCCCGAACCCATTGGGCAGTGACGCATGTCCGGGCAGCATGGCCGTGCTCACCTCGACGGTGGCCTCGGCGCTGCCCGCCGCGGTCGTGATCCGCGCGCGTCCGCCGTTGACGAGTCCGAGCGCCTCGGCATCCTCGACGCTGACCCGCAGGGCGCCGTCGGTGTCGCGTTTGCGCCACGACGGATCACGAAAGATGTCGTTGGCGGTATAGGCGCGTCGTTCGCCGGCCGACAGCACGATCGGAAACTCCGCATCCACCAGGGACGCGGGCTTTTCCGCGAGCGCTCGCAGCTCGTCAAGCATCTCCGGCATGTGCAGTGCGATCTTGTGGTCAGCGTGACTGATCAGCGCGAAGTCGTCGACGTATTCGTGGACGGTGAAGGTGACACCGGATCGACTCGCCAGGATCGCATCGAAGAGGGCATTGCCGTCCGCGTGTCCCGCACGGCGCACCGCATCGGGATAGGTCATCGCCGCCTTCTGTGCCAACCCCCACAAAGCGGCCGCACCGGAAAGGCCCTGTGGCAGTGTTGGTCCCAGTGTCTCGTAGAGCACGAACGGCAACACCTTGCCCAGCATCGGGCTGGCGGCCGCCGCCTGCAGGAAGGCCGCGGCATAGGCGTCGCGGCCTTCCTCTGCCGCCGCGCGGAGGGGCGCCAGATCGGCTTCGTCGACGACGTCGAGCGCCCGCGTGAGCCGGGCCCAGATCTCCGGTTCCGGGAGCGTGCCCTCGAGCGGTTCGAGAAGGGGATGACGCAAGTGAAAGGTGTTGTGCGGGAATTCGAGGTTGAAGAACGTCGACTCACACTTCTCGTACTGGCTCGCCGCCGGCAGGACGTAGTGGGCAAGTCGGGCCGTCTCCGTCATCGCGACGTCGATGACCACCATCAACTCGAGCGACGCGAAAGCCTCACGGCATGCAGTGGAGTCGGCGAGTGAGTGCGCCGGATTGCTGCTCTCGACGATCATCGCCCGGAACCGATCCGGGTGATCGTTCAGGATCTCCTGGGGCACCACGTTGCTCGGGACCAGCCCGCCGACGATCGGCGCTCCGAGGACCGGTGTGCGGCCCACCTCCGGTGTGTGCCGGAACAACGGGCCGAACGACGAATGCAGATGCTGGCCACCGCGTTTGGCGAAGTTGCCGGTCAGAATCCACAGCAGCTTGTTCAGATAGGAGCACAACGTGCTGTTGGGAGCCTGCTGCACGCCCAAATCCTCGAACACCGAGACGCTGGCCGCGATGCCGATCCGGCGCGCAGCGGTGCGGATCAGTTCCTCATCGACACCACAACGCAGCGCATACTCGCCGACCGGGACCTCTTGCAACGCCTCCCGGACGGCATTTGCCCCGTGCACATGCTCGGTGAGAAACGTCTCGTCGCAGAGGTTTTCCTGGACCAGGACCGCCGCCAGCGCCGACAGGCACCACGCGTCGGTGCCCGGTCGGACGCGCAGGTGATAGTCGGCCATCTTCGCGGTGTCGGTGACGACCGGGTCGATGACGATCATCGAGCGGCCGGGATCCTTCGCGATCGCGTTGAGCACCGTGCGGGCTCGCGGGAAGCTCTGCGACATCCACGGGTTCTTGCCGACGAAGACCGACACCTCGGCGTGTTCGAACTCGCCGCGAGTATGTCCTCCGTAGAGGTGCGCGTCGATCCATGCCTCACCGGTCTTCTCCTGCGCCAAGGCATTGGACCGATAGTGGGATCCGAGCGCTTTGAGGAAGGCCCCGCTGTAGGCGCCGCCAAGGTGATTTCCCTGACCCCCGCCGCCGTAGTAGAAGATCTTGTCGCCACCGTATGTGTCGGCGATGCGCCGGAATCCGGCCGCCACTTCCGTGATCGCGGTGTCCCAGTCGATCTCCTCGTAGCTGCCGTCACTGCGGCGCCGCATGGGCGACGTCAGCCGAGCACGGTTGTTCTGGTAGTGGTCGAGGCGCAACGCCTTGTTGCACGTATAGCCCTGGGACGCGGGATGCGCTCTGTCGCCGCGGATCTTGGCGAGCCTGCGATCCTCGAGTTGTACGACGATCCCGCAGTTGCATTCACACAGGATGCAGGCCGTCGGATGCCATTCGTCGCTCATCGTTCACCTCTCGTCCGGTGCCGCGGCCTCGAGAAGCGCCCGCAATTGGTTGTGTACGAGTTCGAGTGGTCTCATGTCGCGGGTGGTCCGAGCCACGACGATCGCGCCTTCGACGGAGGTCAACACCAGCATCGCCAGTGCCTCGGCGCGCTCGGGGGCGACACCGTCATCGATCAACCGGTCGATCATGAGGCCGTTCCAGCTCGTGAACGCCGCGGCTGCGCGATCGACCACCGGCGTGACGTCGGCCTTGCCGCCCGATTCGACCGCCACCGCGACCACGGGACATCCGGCACGAAATTCGGTGTCGGCGAGCTGCTTTCGGAAGCCGTTCACCAACGCGTCGAGCGCGTCCGCGGCGCTGCCCGCATTCTCGATTCGCGATGCGATATAGGCGCTTGCGTAATCGACGGCTTCACAGAGCAATTGGGTGCGTCCGCCGGGGAAGTAGTGATAGGCCGACCCGCGCGGGGCACCGCTGTGCGCGAGCACGTCGGCGATCGCCGTCGGGTGGGCGCCGCGTTCCCGGATCAGGAGCGCCGCGGAGGCGACCATCCGCTCACGATGGTTGGCCATGCGCAAGACCTCTCGTCAAAGTATGTATGTAACCCTACATAATCGCGGCGTCCGCTGACAGCCCTTCGGCGGAGAACGGTGTCACGCGTTCCGGACACGCTCCCTAAGCGGCCGACACCGCCAGGTCAGGACGGGGGAGTCGACGGACTCAACCGGTCCTGAATGTCGTCGATCTTGGCTTCGATGCGCTCGAGATCCTCGGCGTCGACTCTGAAGAGCCAATGCTTGGCGCCGAGCAGCAGGATCGCCTGGAAGATCAGCTGCAACCACTCGCTCTGCCAGTTCTCGAACGTGCTCGCGAAGAATTGGTGCAGGTACTCGCCCCACACGAAGGGCTGGCCGTGCTGCTGTTGGGTGCTGGTGAACTCGGCCAGTTGGGTCACGAACTGGCCCACCCAACTACCGATGAACAGTAGGAGCAACAGGTATACGGCGCCCCACCGCCTGAAGTGCCTCATGGACGATCGAGTACCCAAGGATCATCGGGCCACCCAGACGACGAGGAACGCCGACATGGACGCCAGGCACAGGAGGTGGTCGCGGCAGATGGCGCGCGCCAACCGTGTCTGGCCTAAGGCGTCGTCGACCCGGCTGCCGAGCCGCCTGGCCGCCGGCACCGTGTGCACCGCCGCAAGGACGATCGGCGCCGCGGCCAGCGCCGAGGGAATCAGCAACGACAGAGCGGGTTCCTCAGACCAACGGACGCCCAGAACGACGAGCAGTACGACCATCACCACCGCGATGACGAGGTTCATCTTCGTCGTCGTCGCACGCCCGTAATACCCGGCGATCGAGGCCAATACCGGATCCGGCACCTGTGGCGCCGAGCGGTGGGGTAGGACCTGACTGTCGAAGATCAGGTCCATCCACAAAACGGCGAGAAGGAAGCCGGCGCATGCCGCCGCCGTCAGGTCCATGCGGCGAGCCGCGGGTCAGACCGAGGCGGCCTCGTTGATCTCGTCGAGCTTGCCGGTGGCCTCGAGGTACTCCTGCACCCAGCGCTCGATCACCGTCGCGGTCTTCTCGACTTTGGTGAACTGGCCGACGACCTGACCGATCGGGTTGAACGCCACGTCGACGGACTCGTTCGGGTACTTGTGGGTCGCTGCCACCGCCATCCCGGAAACCATGTACTGCAACGGCATTCCGAGCGGCTTGGGGTTGTTCGGATCCTCCCACGCATCGGTCCAGTCGTTGCGCAACATCCGCGCGGGCTTACCGGTGAACGATCGGCTGCGCACGGTGTCCTTGCTGGAGGCCTTCACGTATGCCTCGTGCTGCACCGGGGTGTTCTCCGACTCCTCGACCATCACCCACTGCGAACCGGTCCAGGCGCCTTGCGCGCCGAGCGCGAGTGCCGCCGCGATCTGCTGGCCGCTGCCGATGCCGCCTGCGGCCAGCACCGGCACCGGGGCGACCTCCTTGACGACCTGCGGCCACAGCACGATCGAGCCGATCTCGCCGCAGTGCCCACCGGCCTCGCCGCCCTGGGCGATGATGATGTCCACGCCGGCGTCGGCGTGCTTGCGCGCCTGTGACGGCGAGCCGCACAGCGCTGCGACCTTGCGGCCTTCTTCGTGGATGTGGTTGATCATGTCGGCGGGGGGAGTGCCGAGCGCGTTCGCGATCAGCGTGCACTTCGGGTGCCGCAGGGCGACCTCGACCTGCGGGGTGGCGGTGGCCTCTGTCCATCCGAGCAGCTGCAGCGCGTCGTCATCACTGTGGTCGACCGGAACGCCGTGGTCGGCGAGGACCTTCTTGGCGAAGTCGATGTGCTCCTGCGGTACGAGGTCGTTCAGGGTCTTCTTGAGCACCTCGGGATCCATGTCGGCGGCGTCCATGCCCTCGTACTTGTTCGGGATCACGATGTCGACGCCGTACGGGTGGTCACCGATGTTCTCGTCGATCCACTTGAGTTCGATCTCGAGCTGCTCGGGGGTGTATCCGACCGCGCCGAGCACGCCGAAGCCGCCGGCCTTGCTCACCGCGACGACCACGTCCCGGCAGTGGGTGAACGCGAAGATCGGATATTCGATGCCGAGGTCGTTACAGATCGGGGTGCGCATGCCTGCTCCTTTATGGTGGGCCGCTCAAATTGAAACGTGTTCTAGTTTAGTACGCATCGGAGCCTAAAACGAAAGAGACCTCGTTACCATCCGGATCGACGATGTCGACCGCATCCACCAGGCCGGTGATCAACGACGACCTCTCCGGTTTCGATGCCGGCTCCGCCACCTCGGCGATTCACCGTCACGGCCCACTCCTTCGCCGAGTCTTCTCGACGGCCTCAGTCGTATCCGATCAGCCTGCGCAACGACACCCGTTTGCGGTTGCCGGCCCCCTCGACCTGGAGCACCGGCCACCCATGCTCCGCCGCCATCGCGGCGAGGCCGGGGCGAGGGTTCACCGGTCGCGGGTTGCCGACCAGAGCCATCAGCACCGCATCCTCGTCGCCGTCGGCGTAGAAGTAACTGCGATGCAGCTCAACGTCATTGGCCTCACAGAAGGCCTGCACCGCCGTCGACTTTTTGGCTCCCCAGATGACCGGCTTGGTGATCCGGCCGGTGAGCCGACCCGCGTCGTCGACCTCGAAGTGGTTGCACAGCACATGATCGATTCCGGTGAACCGGGCGACCGGTTCGGCGTGGATAGTCAACGCCGAGCTGCTGAGAACGACGGTGTGCCCGCGCTGTTGGTGTGCCTGGACGATCTCGTGCATGTAGGGGAACACCCGCGCGGCGACCCGCTCGACGAACAGCCGCTCGCCGAGTTCGTCGAGTTCGGCGAGGGATTCACCGCGCAGATATCCGGCCGCACGGGTGAGGAGGCGCTCGAATTGCATGCGGCCCAATCGGTATCGCAGCGACGCCTCGACCACACCGAGCACCTCACCGATGCGCGCTTGCCTGCGCCGGATGCGGTCGGCAGCGTGTGCCGTGGCGGTGAACCCGTCGACGAGCGTGCCGTCGAGATCGAAGAACGCGCCGACGCGGGGATCCTGGGGGCTCGCGGCGATTTCGGCCACAGCGTCCACGGGCCCCGGTACCGCCGGCTGCGCGCTCATAACGGGTTCAGCTTACTGAGCCGCGTACGACCCCTTACCGGTCACGAGCGGCATGTCCAAGGTGGTCCGGATGCCCGGCGCGGCGTCGACGACGTCGGGAATCGCGTTGACGATGCGGCCGGCCGCCGCCAGGATCGCGGCGTAGTTGTGGTCGCCGTTGCGACTCGTGGGGCAGATGTCCATCACGTAGGACGGTTCGCCGGTGATCTCGACGCGGTAGGAGCCGCCGGGTTGTGCGGGCTGGGCCCAGTCCGGTCGCAGGTCTCCGCGCAACCGCGTGACGTGCTCGACGACGATCACCGGCCTGCCCTTGACCATGCCCTCGATCTGAAAGCGCACGGCCGCCACCGTGCCCTTCTTGATGGTGCCGACCGCGACGTCGAAGTCCTCGGGTGCGGGTTCCTGTTCGACGGAGTCCTTGATCTCGTCGACCTCGACGCCGAGGCCCGCCGCGAGCTGCCGGATCGCGGTGCCCCAGGCGATACTCAGCACACCCGGCTGATACAGCATCGGCAGATCACCGATCTCGTTACCGAAGCCCATCACGTCGAACATCACCGTGGCGCCGTCGTAGCTGGCGTAGTCGGCGATCTCCATCGTGCGGATCTGCTCGATGTTTTGACACGTCCCCGCGAGCGCAAAGGGCAGCAGATCGGTCACGAAGCCCGGGTCGACACCGGTCATGAAGACCGTCGAGTTCCCCTCCCGCGCAGCATCTTCGATGCGCTGGATGTACTTGTCCGGGATCACCTGCCACGGGTACTGCAGCACGCCCAGACCGGAGCCGACGACGTCGATGCCCGCCGCGAGGATCTTGCGCACGTCGGCCATCGCGTCGGGTAGCCGGGTGTCGCCCATCGCGCAGTAGACGACGCAGTCCGGTGCGGCTGCGATGATCGTGTCGAGGTCGTCAACCGCGGTCACGCCGGTGGTGGCGTCGAGGCCGGCCAACTCTCCGGCGTCTTTGCCCACCTTGGCCTTCGACGAGACCCAGACCCCGGTGAGATCGAACCGCCCGTCGTTGACGAGTTGCTCGAGCGCGAGGCTGCCGCAGTTGCCGGTTCCGATGAGCGCCACTCGTATAGCCATGGCGAGCAGTATGCCGTGCTGACCAGCCAAATTGGAACAGGTTCTAGTTCCCAAGGTGGTGCGGTAGCCTGACGCCCCATGGGACGCGTGGACGACAAAGTGGCACTGATCAGTGGCGGCGCTCGCGGGATGGGTGCGGCCGACGCGCGCGCACTGGTGGCCGAGGGCGCCAAGGTCGTGATCGGCGACATCCTCGACGAGGAGGGCAAGGCGCTGGCCGACGAGATCGGTGACGCCGCCCGATACGTCCACCTCGACGTCACCCAGGCCGACCAGTGGGAGGCCGCCGTCGCCACCGCCGTCAGCGAGTTCGGCAAGCTCAACGTGCTGGTCAACAACGCGGGCACGGTGGCGCTGGGTCAGATCGGCCAATTCGACATGGCCAAGTGGCAGAAGGTCATTGACGTCAACCTCACCGGCACTTTTCTCGGCATGCAGCATTCGGTCGAGGCGATGAAAGCCGCGGGCGGCGGGTCGATCATCAACATCTCGTCGATCGAGGGTTTGCGCGGCGCGGTGATGGTGCACCCGTACGTCGCCTCGAAATGGGCGGTGCGCGGACTGACGAAGTCGGCGGCGCTCGAGCTCGGCCCGCACAACATTCGGGTCAACTCGGTGCATCCCGGCTTCATCCGCACGCCGATGACCAAGCATTTCCCGGACAACATGTTGCGGATTCCGCTGGGCCGTCCCGGTCAGCCCGACGAGGTGGCGACGTTCGTGGTGTTCCTGGCCAGCGACGAGTCCCGGTATTCAACCGGTGCCGAGTACGTCATGGACGGCGGGCTCACCAACGACGTCCCGCACAAGTAGCAGTCAGTCGACCGCCGCGAAGTTGACCGTCGCGGTCGCGCCGACCTCGTCGTCGTTGCCGCGGTAGATGTCCACCTGGACCACGACGGAGCGTTTACCGGTGCGCAGGATCCGCGCGACCGCCCTGGCCGGCCCGATCTTGATCGGCCTCAAATAGCGGATGAACAGGTCCGTGGTGGCGATGGCGTGACCGAACGGGGTGGCCCGCGCGGCGAGTTGTCCGGCGGTCACATCGGCCATCGTCGCGACCAACCCGCCCTGGAGACCGCCGGCGGTGTTGGTGGTCCGTTCGTCGACGGGCATCTCCATCGTCACGGTGCCGTCGGGGGAGGGCACCTCCGTCAGGCCGAGTTGATCGAACAACTCGCGAAGCGACTTGGGTGCCGTCATGGGTAACGACATTACCGCCGTGCACCGCCACGGTCTCGGGTGCGTAGTGTCGTAGTTCGTGAGCGCACGCGCGGGCATCGTCGTCACCGGTACGGAGGTCCTGACGGGCCGGGTGCAGGACCTCAACGGACCCTGGCTCGCCGACCGGTTGCTGGAGTTGGGTGTCGAGCTGGCGCACATCACGATGTGCGGCGACCGGCCCGGCGACATCGAGGCCCAGCTGCGATTCCTGGCCGGCGAGGGGGTGGACCTCATCATCACCAGCGGTGGCCTCGGCCCCACCGCCGATGATATGACGGTCGAGACCGTGGCCCGGTTCACCGGCCGAAAGTTGGTGTTGGACAACCGACTCGAGCGCAAGATCGGCGACATCGTATCGCGGTTGATGGCCCGCTTCCCGGACGTCGACGCCGAGGCGATCCAGGCCGCGAACCGCAAACAGGCCCTGATTCCCGCCGGCGCCGACGTGATCGACCCGGTGGGCACCGCGCCCGGTGTCGTCGTCCCCGGTCCGCCGACGGTCGTCGTGCTGCCCGGCCCGCCGCGCGAGCTGCAGCCGATGTGGCCGCTGGCGCTGCGGACCGCCGCGGTGCAGGAAGCGATCGCGGGCCGCACGGTGTACCGCCAGGAGATTGTGCGGATGTTCGGGGTCCCCGAGTCCGGTCTCGCCGAGACGCTGCGCGACGCCGAGCGCGACATCACCGGCTTCGAACGGCTCGAGATCACCACCTGTCTGCGGCGCGGTGAACTCGAGATCGTCACCCGTTACGAGCCCGAAGCCGCGCAGACCTACACCGAGTTGATGGCGCTGCTGCGCGATCGCCACGGCGATGCGCTGTTCTCCGAGGACGGCTCCCGCGTCGACGAGCAGGTCGCCCGGCTGCTGACCGGCCGACGCATCGCGACGGCCGAGTCGTGCACCGGTGGGCTTCTGGCGGCGCGACTGACCGACCTCGCGGGTTCGTCGGTGTACGTCGCCGGTGCGGTGGTGGCCTACGCGAACGACGCCAAGAGCGAACTGCTCGGCGTCGACCCGGCGCTGATCGTCGAACACGGCGCGGTGTCCGAACCCGTCGCCGAGGCGATGGCCGACGGTGCGCTGACCCGGTTCAAAGCCGACACCGCCATCGCGATCACCGGCATTGCCGGCCCGGGCGGCGGTACCGCCGACAAGCCGGTCGGCACTGTCTGTTTCAGCCTCAAGCTGGCCGACGGCACCGTCGTCACCCGATCGATGCGAATGCCCGGTGACCGGGCCGACATTCGCGAACGCTCCACCACCGTTGCGATGCACCTGCTGCGCCGAGCACTGAGCTGACCGGTGCGCGTCCGAAGCCTCCTGCAGCGCTGCCACGCGGATCGGCTAACGTACGGGTCCGACACAGGAGGAGTACCGATGGCGGAAAACGCGCGCGAAGAGCTGTCTGAACGCGCCGTCGAGGCCGGATGGGACCGCAGAGATGCGGACCGTACCGACTACTACACGCGCAGTCCGGTGCGTATCCACGTGATCTGGCAGGGCGACGACGCGATCAGCGGCGGCGCGCTCTACCACGACGACATCCTGATGGCATACAGCCGGGACCTTTCGACAGTCTCGGGCTGGTTGGCCCGCAGCCGCTGACGATCGCCGCGGTCAGGACGGCGGCTTCTGGTATTCGTCCCACACCTTCAACATCGTCTGCAGGATCTCCTCGGCGCGGCCGAGACCGGCGAGGTGACTTTCGCCGGGCATCGTGGACAGCTCGGCGTCGCGGAGCCTCGAGACGACGTGCTCACCGTGGCGGAACGGAACGATGTGGTCGGCGTCGCCGTGCCACCAGCGCACCGGCACCGTGATCTCGTCGAGCCGGAAGCCCCAGTCGTGGGCGAAGACGACGATGTCGGAGAACGGGGCCGCCAATTGCTTGCGGCTGCCGTTGAGCAGGTCGTCGAGGAACATCGCCTTGATCTCCGGCCGGGCCAGCAACCGGCGATCGCCCTCGGGTGACACGCGCCCGTAGAGGTCGGTGATGGGGGAGGCGACCGGTTTGATGAACCGGATCAGAGCCGAGGCCAGCAGCCCGACCGGGATTCCCGCGTACTGCAGCAGCGGCGCGACACGCGTGCCGAGGTTGCCCATGAGGCCGCCGGGGATCGCGTCGGGGCCGACGGTGGGGGCGACGCCGCCGATCACGCCCGCGACGACGACGCGGTCGGGCAGCGCGGCGGCACAGCCGAGCGTGTACGGGCCGCCACCGGACAGGCCGACAACGGCCATCTTGTCGATGCCCAGGGTGTCGGCGATCGTGCGGAGATCGTCGGCGAAGTCGACGACCCGTTCGTATCGATGCGGGGTCGACGACCCGATGCCGGGACGGTCGAGGCCGATCAGTCGGATGTTCGCCTTCTCCGCGTAGACGCGGGCCTCCATCGGGATCTGGCGGCGGGCCCCCGGGGTGCCGTGCAACCAGAAGACGGCACGGCCTTGCGGGTCGCCGAACTCGGCGAATCCGATGCGGCGGTCTTCACCGACAGCGACGTTGCCCTCGAGTTTCGGGCGGGCGATTGCGACAACCATGGCGGAAGTGTCTCATGACGCCTCGAGGCGCTTGCGCTATGCCACCCGAAATACGTATGCCGCCGCGGTGGTGACGCGGTCGTCGGCACCCTCGTCATGCATCAGCACCCGCACGGCCACGGTGCCGTCGGCGCCGCCGAGCGGTTCGGTGTCCACCCGGAACGGGCCCGCCTTGCCGCGCGCCATGAACATCACGTGGCAGGACACTCCATGCATACGGTCGGTTCCAGCGGCCGCAGCCGCGGCGTCGATGGCGGCGGTCTCGAGGATGACGAACTGCGGTCCGACGTGCAGAGCTGCGTCGGGCGACGCGACCTCGGCCGACAGCTCCGGTAGACCCCAGCGGCCGTCGGGTCGGCGGCGACCACCGAACACCTGCCACAGCGGCGGCAGGTCGGGTGAGTCGACGATGTTGAGCGGATTGGCCTCCATCCGCTCCAGTCCCTCGGGCGGGACGCCGATGCTAACGCCCTGCCCCTCGATCAGGGCGAGCACGCGATCCGGGTTGTCGGCGTCGACGATCTTGGCGCGGCTGTAGCCCATTTGGCGGCCCACCCGTAGTTCCTCGGATATCACCTCGAAACACGTGACATCGCGGCCCGGGTCGAGAATCTGGCAGGAGTGGATGACCGGGTTCGGCACCGCCTCCAGGTCCGACATGTGCCCGCTCTCGGGGGCCGAGATGCCCAGCACGGCGAACAGCAGACCACCGGCCGCGTCGCGCATATCGCGGCGCACGGTGACGGTGTTGTCCTCCTCGACGAGGTCCATCTGGGCGTAGCTGCGGCCGATGTAGCGATAGCTCAGCAATCCGCCCCAGCGCCGCCGCAGTTCCTCTGCATACTCCTCGGGTGAATCGGACAGCTCGCGGATATCGCGCAGCACGCAACGCTCCAATCTGAGGTGACGCCGACGGCGGTTTACAGCAGTCGGCGAGGCGATACTTCCATTTGGTAACCGGCGGGGAACGTCATCTCGATCACCCGCAGTTCGTCGTGGGCCTTCGACTCGAGTTCGAGGACAACACATCCCTCGCCCAGGTCCTTGGCCTCCAACACCGTGTAATGCTGACCGCCACCGTTGACGTCGACGACGGGGTCCCCTGAGCGCAGTGCCTCGACCGCTACCAGGCCGGGGGCTTTTGCCGGGTGTGTTTCCACGCGACCCACGGTAAGCCAAATTGCCCGAGCGCTCAGGGTGTTTCAGCCGACCGCCATGGTGTAGGCGACGCCGCCGATGACGAATGTGGCCAGGCACAACCCGAAAGTTCCCAGTGCGAACGGCCAGCCGGGCGCACGCCGCACCAGCTGCACGACGGTCGCGATCAGTCCGGCCACCCCGATCGCGGTCGCCGACAGGACGGCGGTGAAGACCGCGTTGACGGCGCCTTCCTCGCTGCAGGTCTCGGGCGGGCAGTGGTCAAGGAAGGCCAGCGAGAACAATCCGAAGAACGCCCCGACGGCGATCATCCCGGCGGTGATCACCAGCGAGACGACCGACGCCGCGATGTCGGCGCCGGACACCGGCCGCTTGTACGGCTGCGGCGGATAGCCGGGATAGCTCGGTTGAACCATGACCGCAGATGCTAGCGACGCGATGCGCGGTTTCCCGTCGAAACGCCTGGACATGGACGATCATGGCGTCATCGAGCCAGCCGGCAGGGAGAGGCCCATGGACAGCACGATGCAGGACTTTCCGCTCACCCTGACGACGATCCTGCGACACGGTTCGGCGTGGCACTCCGGTCGCAAGGTGATCACCGCGACCGGCGACTCGTCGCGCGAGATCAGCTACGGCGAGCTCGGCAGCCGGGTCGCTCAGTTGGCCCACGGGCTGCGCGGGATCGGCATCACCGGGGATCAACGCGTCGCCACCTTCATGTGGAACAACCAGGAGCACTTGGAGGCCTACTTCGCTGCGCCGTGCATGGGCGCGGTGCTGCACACCCTCAACATCCGTTTGTCGGGTGAGCAGGTCGCGTTCATCGCCAACCAGGCCGAGGATTCCGTTGTGCTGGTGGACATGTCGCTCGCGGAGTTGTTCGCACCGATTTTGCCGCAGCTGACGACCGTGCACACCGTGGTCGCGGTGGGGGAGGGCGACATCTCTGAACTGGCCGCTGCGGGTGCCGAGGTCATTCGTTACGACGACCTGATCGCGGGACAACCGATCGACTACGACTGGCCCCTTCTCGACGAAAGAAGCGCCGCCGCAATGTGTTACACGAGCGGCACGACCGGCAACCCGAAGGGTGTCGTCTACAGTCACCGCTCCGCGTTTCTGCACTCGATGGCTGTCTGCAGCGGCAACAGCATCGGGCTGGTCGACGGTGACCGCGTGTTGACCGTCGTCCCCATGTTCCACGCGAACGCGTGGGGTCAGCCGTATGCAGCCGTGATGGCCGGCGCGGATCTGGTGCTGCCGGATCGGTATCTGCAGGCGGCTCCGCTGGTCGACATGATCGAGCGGCACCGCCCGACCATGTCGGCGGCGGTACCGACGATCTGGAACGACGTGCTCAACTACCTGCATGCCAATCCGGAGCGGGACATCTCCTCGCTGCGCACCGTCTGCTGCGGCGGATCGGCGGTGCCGTTGGCAATGATGAAGGAGTACCAGGAGCGCTTCGGCGTGGTGATCCGGCAGGGCTGGGGTATGACCGAAACCTCCCCGCTGGCGGCGATCGCGAACCCGCCGCCGGAGGTGACCGGCGCCGATCACTGGACGTTGCGGGCCACCGCGGGACGCGCGATGTGCGGCGTCGAGATCCGCATCGTCGACGACGACGGCGCGGTCCTGCCCAGCGACGGGAAAGCAGTGGGCGAGATCGAGATTCGTGGCCCCTGGATCACCGGCTCGTACTACCGCAATGCCGACCCGTCGAAATTTGACGACGGCTGGCTGCACACCGGCGACGTCGGCAGGATCGACCCGCAGGGTTTCATCACGCTGACCGATCGCGCCAAGGACGTCATCAAGTCCGGTGGCGAATGGATCTCGTCCGTGGAGTTGGAACTGCGGATCATGGACCACCCCGGGGTGTTCGAGGCCGCGGTCGTCGCCGTCCCCGACGAGCGTTGGCAGGAGCGGCCGTTGGCGGCGGTGGTCGTCGACGGTGACGCCTCGCTTACCCCGGAGGAGTTACGGAACCATCTGGGCGACAACGTGCCCCGGTTCTGGTTGCCGGAACGCTGGGCCTTCATCGACGAGGTGCCCAAGACCAGCGTCGGCAAGTTCGACAAGAAACTCATCAGGGCGCGGTACGCGGAAGGCGTTTACGACGTCGTCGAATATCGCGACTGATCGCCGTCACCGAAGACCCGGCGAACCGATCCGGTGCGGGTGACGGGTGGTTTACGGTAGCGACGAACGTCAATCCCGTGGGAGCAATGCACCGCCGCGGACGAGGAACGGGGATGAAGACATGCGCCGACCCATCCGATCAATGGCTTCGGCCGCCGCTTTCATGACCGCGGCGCCCGTCGGACTTCTCACCGGCGCCGGCATCGCGGGGGCGGACACGTTCGTGCCGATGAACCAGGTGTCCCGGCGCTGCGATTACAGCGAAACCGACTACAACGGACCGACCGGCTATGCGCGAGCCACAAACGTCGTGAGCACGAACGGCTCGGATGTGACCGCGAACGTCAACCTCGATGTGGCGATACCCAACATGCGCTACGACGTCAGGCTCATCCAGCTTCCGCGGCCGTCGTCGGCGCCTTGCCTCGGCGGGGACCCCGGTGTCGTCATGGCGCCGTTGCAGACCGACGGCGTCGGGCACGGCTCCGTCAGCCTCCACGACAACGTCGAGCCGGGTGCGACGGGAGTGTGGGTGTGGATCACCCGTCCAGATCCGTTCTCGCAAAATCCCGCGGAGTTCTACACCAGCGACATGATCGTCAAGCTCTGACGCGTTCGATCAGGCGTCGACGACGACGGTCAGCTCGTCTCCGCGACGTTCCACCCGCATCCCGGCGCGCCGCGCCACGGTGGCAACCGCCGCTGCATCGGCCGGTTCGGATCGCGTGCTCGCCAAGATGCGCGCGAGTCGCCCCTTGTGCGCTTTGTTGAAGTGGGTCACCACACTGCGGCGACCATCGGATTTCTCGGCGACCACGTCGACGCGGACGGCGTCGGGGACCCGCCCGAGCGCCGCGTACGAACTCGATCGGAGATCCACGACGAGCTCGTCGGCCGACCACTTGGCGAGCACGCGTTCCAGATGTGGACGCCACCGCGCCGCCAGTGTCGGCCGTCCCGGCAGTTTCGACGTCGCCGAGAGCCGGTACGCCGGCACCGGATCATCGGCGCGCAACAGCCCGAACAGCGCCGAGCCGATGGCCAACCGCGACCGTGCACGAGATGCAGCGGCGCCGTGCAGCGACCCGACGTCCAAGGCGTCGTAGAGGACACCGGTGTAACGACTGATCGCGGGCAACGTCGGCGCGCTGCGTAGCTCGGCGTTTCGATCGATCTCCGCGTCCTGCGAGGCGGACAGCCCGAGGGCGCGCCGACAGGCAGGCCGGTCGGCGGCCAGGTCCACCAGCTCGTCGACGAGTTCGATGCGCAGCGGCCCGAGCTCCGGCGAACTGAGCGACTCCAGGCGCAGCGGCGGCCCGTCGCCGCCGACCCGCTTGGTTTCCGAGGGCGGAAGAAGCACGATCACGCCGCAGAGGTTATCCGGGCGCGGGTCGCGCTCAGGCCGGAGGCAGAGGTGCCGATGGCGGCGGCGCGAACGGATCGGCCGGAGGCGGCGGCGGGGGCGCGAACGGATTCGCCGGTGGCGGAGCCGGAGCCGGAGGCGGCGGGGGCGCGAACGGATCGGCCGGAGGCGGCGGCGGTGCGAACGGATCCGCCGTGGCGGCGGGCTCGTGGCCGGCCATCATCACGACCGGCGCGGACGGCGCACCGGGAGCCATGGGCTGCTCGGGCGGCAACGGCAGGAACATGTGCTTGGTGAACTGTCCCTGGTAGGCACCACCACCGCCGACCTTCACGCCGCCGCCCTCTCCGGACGAGACGGGCGTGCCGTCGGGCAGGGTGGCCGCGGTGTGGCCGCTGTTCCAGCCGACCACCAGTGCACCCGGCTGGGTGCCGTACTGAAACCCGCGCTCGAGCAGTGCGTTCTCGATGTTTCCCGTGTTGAACCGGTCGCCATAGACGGGCCGACCGGTGGCTGCATTCGTCACCCAAGACACCAGACCCGAGCAGTCCGTACCGGCCGGCGAGTCGCCGCCGGAGACGTACGGCGTGCCGGACACTTGGTTTACAAGCGTCAAAAGCGTGGCAATAGCAAACATGCGGTCGGACGCTACAAGCGTCGCGGCAACGCCGCCAAATTCTGTGACAGCGTTCACAGCCTGCGGTTTCTATTGCGTAGTTCACGAATAGCATTGCAGAATATTGCTTTTCAAGAAAACTCAGCAACGTCGATTGCCACTGGCCAATTCGCTGACGCAGCAATCGAATTGCCGTAGCGCAGACCGATCAAGATCTGAAATGCCTTGTAACTCCCCTTATCCCGGCAACCAGTAGCAGTGAAGCAGGTACGGTTCAGCCGACCGCCACCAGCAACGGGACCGTCTGTTCAGCGAAGGTCAGCGAGCCGTGCTGCCCGACCAGTGACGATTCCATCGGTTCGACGGTGCGCCGGACGATCGCCGCCGAGCCGCGGGCGGCGGCTATCACGTCGCCGATCCTCGGCCGCACCTCGTCGCTGACCTGCGGCCCAAACCAGCCGGCGTCAATGGCTTCGTCGCGCGAGAGCACCCATGCCCGATCGCCCAGCGTCGCCCGCCATGCGGTGAGGACGTCGTCACGCGAGCCGTCGTCTATATAGAGGTGTCGAGCCCGCGCCTCGCCGCCGATCGCCTGCACCCCTGCTAGGAGTGCGGGCGTGGCATCGACGTCGACCGTTTCGGCATCGGTGACCTCGACCATGCCGTGGTCGGCCACCACGGCTAGCAGTCCGCCGGGCGGAAGAGCCTCGATTACCGACTCGATCAGAATGTCGATTTGCCGCAGCTGCAAGCGCCATTGAGGCGATCCGGGGCCGTATATATGCCCCAGCGTGTCGAGATCCGCGTGGTAGCCGTAGCAGAAACCGCGGTCGGACACCGTCGCCTGGACCGCGGCGGCGAGGTCACCGAGCGCGTGGACGCCGACGAAGCGCCCACCACGCAGCACAGCGCGGGTCAGGCCGGAGCCGGCGAACTGGGCGCCGGAAATGACGCTGACGGCGACGCCCGCCGACGTCGCCCGCTCGAACGCGGTCGGGAGGGGCTGCATCTGTTCGGGCACGACCGTGTCGCGAAGGTCCTGGCCCCAAGGGTGTGGCCGCCACCGTAGGGCGTTGATGACACCGGCGTCCGGCACTCGAAACGAATAGCCGACGAAGCCGTGCTGACCGGAGTGACGGCCGGTGCCGACCGCCGCCATCCCCGCGGCGGTGGTCGACGGGAAACCCACGGTCAGCGCCCGACCGCGCAGCGACGCCATCGCGGGCGCATCGGCGGCGTGGCGGTCGAGAAGTTCGGCGCCCAGCCCATCGATCAGCAGCACGCAAGCCCCGGCGAGGTCATCGGAGAGTCCAAGGTTGTTGTGAAAGCCGTCTGCGCCCATCGCCGCCAGGACCGACGGCACGACGTCGGCGAGGTGGGGCAGCGCGGGATCCGGTGTCGGCAGGTCCACGAGCCGAGCCTGCCACACCGTCGTCCGTCATTCATTGACAGCGCAAAGATCGAGGTCAGCGAGTTCTTTACCGGTTCTTGACCGCATGTTGAATCGGCCCTCAGACGATCGCAATGTGATTACGCTCCAAGAGGTGGAACTGGGGGTTCTGGGACCTCTCCAGGTCCGGCAGTACGGGCTGCCGGTCGCCATTCCCGGTGCCAAGCCCCGGGCCATTCTCACGATGCTCGGATTACATGGCGGTTCGGTCGTATCCGCCGACGCCCTCGTCGCCCTCTTGTGGGGGGACGAACCGCCGCGGACTGCGACCAAGGCCTTGCAGACCCACATCTCGTCGCTGCGCCGCGCGCTGGGTGACGGATTCGTGCTGACCGAGGGCACGGGGTGGACGCTGAGCACCACCGAGATCGACGCCGTCCACTACAAGACGGCGGCGAAGCTCGGACGTAAGGCCCTCACGGCCGGTGACCCGACTCGCGCGGTGGCCCTGTTCGATCAAGCGCTCGCGTTGTGGCGCGGCCTGCCCGAACTTCCTGACAGCGCGCGCGGTTCGTCGGAGAAGACTCGGTGGCTCGAAGGTCACGCCGCCTTGGTGGAGGACCGGGCCGACGCCCTTCTTGCGACGGGTCGGGCCGCGGAGATCGTGGGGGAGCTCGAGTCGGCGATCGCGGAAGCGCCCTTGCGAGAACGCCGTTGGGGTCATCTGATGCTCGCGCTCTACCGGGCCGGCCGGCAGGGCGAGGCGTTGGGCGCATACAAGAGGGCGCGGTCGCTGCTTGCCGAGGAGTTGGGAGTCGACCCAGGACCGGAGCTGCGGCGACTGGAGGGGGCGATCGTCGCGCAGGATGCCTCGCTGGAAGTGCCTCAGTCACAGCAGCTTTCGACGGTCACGCGAGCGGTCACCTTCCTGCTCACCGATATCGAGGGGTCAACGGCGGCGTGGGAGGCCGACGCCGACGCGATGGCAGTGGCGCTGGCCCGCCACGACGAGATCGTCGAGCAGGTCGTCACGTCGCGCGGCGGTCGGCTCATCAAGACGCGCGGTGAAGGGGATGCGACGTTCTCGGTGTTCGACCGCCCATCGGCGGCCGCAGCGGCGGCTATCGAATTGCAGGAAGCGATTGGTCATGAAGCGTGGCAGCTGGCGGACCCGATGCGGATCCGCGTGGCGCTGCACACCGGGGAGGTCGAGTTCCGCGACGGGGACTACTTCGGTAGAGCGGTCAACCGCGCCGCCCGGTTGCGGTCCCTGGCCGCCGGGGGCCAGATCCTCTGCTCCGGTGCGACCGCCGAACTCGTCATCGACTCACTTCCGGACGACGTCGTGCTCGCCGACCTCGGTACGCGCCGGCTACGCAACCTCCCTCGTCCGGAGCATGTGTTCGAGCTCCGGTTGGAGAGCGTGTCCGTTTCCGCTCCGCCCGCCCTCGATACTCCGATGGAGCGGCCTGCGCTGCCGGCGGTTCTCGTCGGTCCGGGGCCGTTCGTCGGCCGCGGTCGTGAGCTGGAGCGACTCGTGGCGGCGTGGCAATCGACCTTGGCCGCCGGCACACGAGCAGTGCTCATCGCGGGGGAACCGGGCGTGGGCAAGACGCGCCTGGCCGGGGAGTGGTCGCGCAACGCCTACGACCAGGGCGCCGTCGTCTTGTACGGCCGGTGCGACGAGGATCTCGGCGCGCCGTATCAGCCCTTCGCCGAGGCGTTACGTGCCTTCGTCTCCGGCGTCGACTCGAACCGCCTGCGCAACGTAAGGGGCATCGAGGCGCTGTTACCGCTGATTCCGGGGTTGGCGGACAAGCTGCCGGATGTGGCCGCTCCTCCGCGCGCGGATCCGGACACCGAGCGTTACGCGCTGTTCGACGCCGTGGTCGCCCTATTGGGCGCCGCGTCCGCGACGGCGCCCGTCGTGCTGATCCTCGACGACCTTCACTGGGCGGCCAAGCCGACGCTGTTGCTTTTGCGGCACCTGCTGCGCTTCGGTGAAGAGGCCCGCGTGCAGATCGTCGGTACGTACCGCAGCACCGATCTGGACCGCTCTCATCCGCTGGCGGCGATGCTGGCCGACCTTCATCGCGACGGCACCGCCACTCGGCTGCAACTGGCCGGACTCGACGAGGGTGACGTCACCGCCTACGTCGCCGAAGCCGGTTACGACGACGAGGAATTGGGGCGGGCGCTGGCGACGGTGACGGGCGGCAACCCGTTCTTTCTCATCGAGGCGTTGCGGCACGTGGAGGAAAGCGGCGGCCGTTGGGACCCGAGCACCCTGCCCCAGGGTGTTCGAGAAGCGGTGAGTCGCAGGCTCTCCCGATTGAGCGCCGAGACGAATAAGGCGCTCGCGGCGGCAGCGGTGGTCGGGAGCCGGTTCGCGGTGACGCTCGTCGAGCAGGTGGTAGGCGAGGACCTCGTCGACGCGTTCGATGAGGCGCGCAAGGCGGGCATCGTCATCGAAGAGCCCGGCGGCCGTTACCGGTTCAATCATGCCCTGGTGCGGCAGTCGTTGCTCGCCGAGCTTCCGTCCGTGCGGCGCATGCGGTTGCATCAGCGCATCGCGGGCACGCTCGAAGCCGAGCCGGGTTCAGACGATGAACTATTGGCCGAGTTGGCTTACCACTACTTCGAATGTGCGTGGGCCGGAAACGCGGCCAAGGCGGTCGAGTACTGCCGGCGCGCGGCAGATCAAGCGATGTCGCGGGTGGCCTACGAGGGCGCGGCCGAGTTGTATGACCGGGCACTTCATGCGCTCGAGGAGTTGGACGAGGAGCTTCCGGACCGCGACGAGCTGCAAGCCGAGTTGTTGATCGCCCACTGCGAGGCCTTGCTGGCTGCGGGTGATGTCACATCGGCCAAGCATGCTGTGGCCCAATTGCGGGACGTTCCTGTCGATTCGGGACGCCTGGGCGCCTGGGGTGTGTGCTTCGACGGTGAGCTGTCGATGCTCACCGATCCCGAGCGACTGGATGAGATCGAAACGGCGGTGAGTGTGGCCGCCGAGCAACTGGCTGCGCTCGACGACGCGGCGGGGGAGGCCAAGGCGCACACCGTCCGCGCGGGGTGCCTGGCGCGCCTCGGCCGAATCGGTGACTGCGAAACGGCTTTGGACCAGGCGTTGACGGCGGCACGGCGGGCACATGAGCACAGCCGGGTGAACGCGGTGCTCGCGGGGGCGCCGTTGGCGGCGCTGTGGGGGCCCAATCCCGTTCCGCGGGCGGGCGGGCGGTGCCTGGATGTGGTGCGGCTGCTGCGCATCACGACGGGGTCACCGCTGGTCGAGGCGACGTCGACGCGGTGCCAGGCTGTGCTGGATGCGTTCCGAGGCCGGGCCGCCGAGGGGCGGCGGTTGATCGAGTCGGCCAGACGGACGTTGACCGAACTCGGCTTGCGCCACGCGTTACTGGAGGTGGATCAGTTCGCAGGCATCATCGAGTTGGTCTCCGATGATGCGGCGGCCGCCGAACCGTATCTGCGGCGGGCCTACGAGGGTTTCCGTCGGATGGGCCTCGACACCGACACCGCGGATACGGCGGCGTTGTTGGCGCGGGCCTGCTTGGCGTTGGAGCGTGACGCCGAGGCTGACGAATTATGCTCGGTGAGCGAGCGTCTCGCTGGTCACGGGTCGAAGGCGTCGATTGCTTGGCGGTCGGTCAGGGCTCAGCTGCTCGCACGAGCAGGGGATCACGATCGGGCCGAGGAGGTCGCGAAAGAGGCGGTCAGCCGGGCAGCAGCGACCGACGCTCTGGTCGACCACGGTGATGCCTGCCTGGCGTTGGCAACGGTGATGCGTATCGCTGGCAATACCGCGGGCATGCGCGCTGCGGCCGAGCAGGCGGTCGCATTGTATGACCGCAAAGGCGCTGCAGCGCTCACCGAGAGAGCTCGGAAGATTCTGGGCTCCCACGATGCGCCCAGGCCGAACGAAGTCGAGCGACCTGCTGCCGAATTGACCAATGAGTGCGTCGAAGTGGGACAGCGGGTAGTCAGCGCAATCCAGCGGAAGGCGTGGGACGAGTTTGAGAGCCTCTTTGTCCCGGGCACTGCGGTCGAGAGTCGACGACGAATTGTTGGCTTCACCCTGGACGATTTGCCGGGCGGCGACTGGGTGCACCACAGCAGGCGCATCTTCGAGGCGAGCGGCAACGTTCGGGTCACTCAATCGGTCATCGCGGTTCGAGGCGAACGCTTGGCGCTTTCCCGATTGTTGGTGGGCAGCACAGACGTGAGTCCCGGTGCGCCGCAGGACGAATTCCTCCAGATCTACGGAATCGACGACTCCGGCCGGGTCTCGCTGCAGGTGTGGTTCGACGCCGACGATCTTGACGCTGCGATCGCGGAGTTGGACACCATACATGCCCGCGCTGGGGCCGATTACGAACGGATGCCGCTCCAGAACGCCGCTAGTCGAGCCGATGATCGATTCAATGCAGTATGCGCCCGCAAGCAGTGGGAACAGTGTAGTTCCTTGATAGCCGAAGACGTTCGCATCGAAGACCGGCGCAGAGGACTCCACACCGAATTTCGCGGGCGCGCGAAGTTGCTCGCCGAATCGCAGACGATCGGCGACCTGGGCACCGAAAGTGTCACTACACAGGTACTTGCTGTTCGGGGAGAACGTCTTGCGCTCCTTCGCGCACTGTTTCTTGGGCAGGACACTCGGCCCGACGGATTTCGCACCGAAATGCTACGTGTCGTCGAAGTCGACGCCCACGAACGCATTCTCGCGATAGTCGTATTTGATGCTGATGACCTCGCCGCTGCGATAACGGAACTCGACGCACGGTATTCGGCAGGCGAGGCGGAGCCTCATGCTCAGACCTGGTCGACAGTCACAGAGCTCACTGCCGCTTTCAACCGCAACGACTTCAGCGCGGTGAACTGCCCCAGCACCGACCACCGCCGGCTCACACGGTATGCGCCGGGCGACCTCACACGCGCCACCCTCACCCAGAGGGAGTTCACGCCAAATCTGACCACGTACATCGAGGTGGTGCATCGGCTCAGCGAACGCGGAGCCGTCATCGCCCATCGTTCTCACGGAGTCGCTCGAGAGGGGTTCGAGGCCGAGTGGCGAGTGATCAACATCTTGCTGATCGATGGTCACCAGCTCCAGCGGTACGAGCTCTTCGACGAAACGGACGTCGATGCTGCCCTCGCGCGGTTTGACCAACTCAGTTCTCCGCCAACCCGAGTGGAGAATGCGGCGAGTCGCGCGCACCAACGCATGCAAGGGTATTTCGCGAACCACGACTGGGACGCTGCTGGCGATCTGATGGCCGAAGACATAACCGTCGATGACCGCCGCCGGGTAGTGAACACCGAAGTTCGGCGGGGTCGAGAGGCGACCATGGCGAGTATGCAGGCGGGCGCGGGGCTGGGCGCTAGAACGATCGGCTCAGTTGTCCTCGCTACGCGAGGCGAGCGACTGGCGTTGCTGCGTACTCGGTACTCGGGTGGCGGTGCGCAACCCGAAGGCTATTACGCCGAAGATCTGAGCCTGGTCGCGATCAGCGCCGACGGCCGCATCTGCGCCGCAGTCATCTTCGATATTGACGATTTCGAAGCTGCGATCGCCGAATTGGAGACTCGGTACGTCGCGGGGGAGGCCGCCCCTTGTGCACGGACGTGGTCCGTGATCGCCAAAGGGTATGCCGGCCTCAACCACAATCAACTCGCCCCAACCATCCCCGGCTGGGTGAACGTCGACCGGAGGCGGTTCGCGCCGATCGCGGCCGGTCGACTCGGCGCTTACATCCGCGTGAATCAGGACGAGACGCCCGATGTCAGTATCTACGCCGAAGCGGTGCACAGGATCTCTGAGCTTGGGGCCGTCGTGACCAGGGCGGTCACCGGCACTTCACGCGAGGGGTTTTACGCGGAGTGGCGGGAGATCGACCTCCTGACGGTCAAGGGTGAGTTGCTCAGTCGCTGCGAGATTTTCGACGAAGCCGATCTGGATGTCGCCTTGGCAGAGTTCAATGGGCTGAGTCAATCGAACCCACGACTGAAGAACGCCGCGAGCCAGGCGGCAGAACGATTTCGCACATTCTTCGTGCAGCGTGACTGGGACGCTCTGAAGGTGCTACTGACCGATGAAAGCCTCGTCGAAGACCGACGACAGGTCGTCAGCTCGCCATTGCTACGTGGTCGAGACGATGAGATCGCTAACTTGCAAGCGATGGCTGACATCGGGGTCACAACGGTGTCGTCCACCGTCATTGCACTACGCGGTGGGCGGCTCGCCCTTAGCCGCACGCGATTCTCAGGCGCCGACGACTTTCACGCGGACGTCCTCGATGTCGTCGAGATCGACAACGAGGGCCGCCTCGTGGGTTACGTGTGCCTGGATCCCGACGACTTCGACGCTGCATTTGAGGAACTCGAAGCTCGTTACATGGCGGGGGAGACCGCCAGTCATGCGCGGACGTGGTCGATGGTTGGGGGCGTGTTTGCGAGCCTGGCTCGTCATGAAGTGCCCGCGTCGACGCCAAATTGGCAGGCCATGGATCACCGCCGAGGAACGCCGCTCAACTACACGGATCTCCGGTCAGTGGTCGCTGCAATTTGGGATGTCACGCCGGATCTCCAGAGCCACATCGAGGCAGTGCATCGGTTGGGCGATCACGCAGCGCTCTTCACGCAGGTCTCTCATGGAACAACAGCTGAAGGATTCCCGGCTGAGTGGCGGATAGTCAACCTGATGACGTTCGACCGTTCTTCGGCCAGTGGATGTGAGCTCTTCGATGAAGAAAACCTTCCCGCGGCGATCGCGCGGTTCGAGAGTCTCAACCGACCGCAAACGCAACTCGAGAACGCCGCTAGCAGAGCGGCTGAGCAATTCTTGGCGCATTTCCAGGCGGACGACTGGAAAGCCATGCAGGAGTCGTTCGCCGAGAACTACTTTTTGGATGATCGCCGTCGGATCATTAGTTCGGGGATACGGCATGGCCGTGACCATGCGATTGAAGATGTCCGCGCGGTCGTCGACGTCGGATTGTGGGCGAAGCTCTCGATGAGCACGATGGCAACGCGAGGCGGGCGGCTCGTCCTGCTGCATCTCCACGCCGCGGGCCCCGATCCGGGGGCGAGTCAATCCGACCTCCTCCAGGTCGTAGAGGTTGACGACGACGGACGATTTTCAGCGGTGGTTGTGTTCGATGTCAATGACATCGACGCTGCCTTCGATGAGCTCGAGCGCCGTTACCTCTCAGGCGAAGCGGCAGCTCACGCACAAGCATGGTCGGTCATCGCGGGTGCTTACGCCGCCGTGCTGCGTCACGAGTTGCCATCGACGGCACCGGACTGGGTCAACCTCGACCACCGGCGGGTGACGTCATTCGCGCCGAACGAACTGGTGCCGTTCTTGGAGGCAACATGGGACGTGCTCGAAAGTGACATCCAGATCTATGTCGAGGCCGTGCATCGGCTCACAGACATAGGAGCGGTGGTCACCCGCGTCATCAAGGGGACGTCTCGCGAGGGATTCACCGCAGAGTGGCGAGAGATCGGATTGTCGACCGTCGATGGCGACTCGATTAACCGGTCAGAACTTTTCGATGAAGCCGATATCGGCGCCGCGCTCGCCCGGTTCGATGAACTGAACCAACCGGCCGTTCTTACGAACACTGCAAGCGAGATAACTGATCGTTACTGCGCAACTTTCGGGGCACGCGACTGGGCTGCAATGGCGGAGACATTGGCCGACGACGTGATCGCCGATGATCGCCGCCGGGTCGTGAATGCCGGTGTCCGCCACGGTCGCAATGTCCAACTGGCGGATAGCCGGGCCGCGGCCGAGGTCGGCGGCGGTCAACACGTGGCGTCGACGGTCTTGGCGACTCGTGGCGAGCGTCTTGTGCTCAGCCGTGTCCGGACGACCAACAGCAACACACCGCCCGGTGAGGTCGGTGCGCAGATGCTCGGCATCGTCGAGATCGACGCGGACGATCGGATCGCTGTCACGGTTTGTTTCGACGAGGAGGACGTCGACGCCGCCTTCCGCGAACTCGACGCTCGTTATCTCGCCGGCGAGGCAGCCGCGTATGCGCAGACGTGGTCGGTGATATCGGAGACGTTCGCCGCTGTCAGCCGTGGTGAGCTCCCTGCAGTCACACCAGACTGCATAACTCTCGATCACCGGCATGCGGTCGCATTTGCGCCGGGCGAGCTAGGTTCGTACACCCGCGCTGCCCATAGCAGCACGGCCGACCTCAGAGCTCATGTCGAGGCGGTATATCGCCTGGACGAGCACGGGGCGGTCGTGTCGTACGTCGCCAAAGGGACCTCGGCACAGGGCTTTCAGGCTGAGTGGCGGGGCGTCAGCCTGTCGACCGTCGACAAGGGGCTCGTCAATCGCAACGAGTTGTTCGACGAGGTGGACCTCGACGCCGCGCTCGCACGTTTTGACGAACTCAACCGGCCTGCTGTGCCCATCCTCGAGAACATGGCAAGCCGAGCTGTCGACCGCTTCCAAACGTGCTTCGCCGCCCGTGACTGGGATGCCATGGCGGAAGTGCTGGCCGATGACGTCGCGGCCGTCGATCACCGACCGGTGATGGGTGCCGGTCTGCGATTCGGGCGCGCACTCAACATCGGCGACTGGCAGTCGGTAGCCGAGGTAGGTTTCACCAGCATCACATCGACCGTGATCGCGATACGCGGCGAGCGTCTGACATTGGGGCGCTTCCTCATCTCGACTGGTGATGACACGTACCACAACGATGTGCTCGGAATAGTTGAAACCGATGCTTCCAATCGGGCTTCAACGTGCCTCATGTTTGATGTCTCCGACATGGACGCCGCGCTCGAAGAACTCGAATCTCGTTACCTCGCCGGCGAAGCCGCCGCGTACGCGCGCACATGGTCGGTGATCGTCGACGTGTTCTCCGCAGTGAATACGCACAAGTTGCCCGAGTTCGCACCGAACTGGGTGAACGTCGATCACCGGCGTAGCGTCGCGTTCGCGCCGGGTGAGATGGCGTCGTACACCAACGCAGCCCAGGCGGACATGCCTGACGCCGCGCTCTACATCGAGGCAGTGCATCAGCTCAATGACCTCGGAGCGGTCGTCACGTATGTCGCCAGAGGAACGTCGACCGAGGGCTTGCAAGCCGAGCGGCGGGAAGTCAGTCTCTCGACTGTCAACGGTGGTCGCGTCAATCGCAGCGAGTTGTTCGATCTAGCCGACCTCGACGACGCACTCGCCCGCTTCGACGAATTGACGCGTCCCGCGCCCCGGCCTGTGAACGCCGCCTATCGGATGGTCGAGCGGCTTTGGAGCCGCTTCGACGAACGTGACTGGACCGCGATAG
Source organism: Mycobacterium sp. 1164985.4 (assembly GCF_001668575.1). Taxonomy (GTDB): domain Bacteria; phylum Actinomycetota; class Actinomycetes; order Mycobacteriales; family Mycobacteriaceae; genus Mycobacterium. The sequence continues at coordinate 55,888 of NZ_LZMD01000014.1, read as the reverse complement.
GGGAGCTGCTCGCAGCCGATATCTATGCCGAGGACCGCAGACGCATCGTCAACGACGGGATGCGCCGCGGCCGTGAGGCTTTCGTGGCCAACATGCGGGCAGTCGCCGAGGTGGGCACCGGCGACATCACCTCGACCCTCGTCGCGACCCGCGGCGAGCGCCTCGTCCTGGCCCGTATCCGAAGCGAACGATTCCACACCGACGTGCTCAACCTCGTGGAACTGGACGCAGGACAACAAGTCATGGCGTCGACCGTGGTGTTCGACGTCGAAGACTGGGATGTCGCATTCGTCGAGCTCGAAAAGCGATATCTTGCGGGAGAAGCATCGGGATCGGCGCATACATGGTCGGTGATCGCTCGCGGATATGCTGCAGCGAACCGCGGGGAGTTGGCCTCTACATCGTCGACTGTGGTCAACATCGATCACCGTCGGCTACCGATGATCAATTCGGGCGGGTTGATCCCTTATCTGCGAGACACATTCGACAAGCTCGCAAACATCAGCACCCATGTCGAAGCCGTTCATCGAGTCACGCCCACCGGCGCAGTCGTAACCCATGTAGGTTCTGGGACTTCGCCGGACGGCTTCGATGCCGAGTGGCGGATGATCAACGTCTTGGTGGTCGAGGGCGATGTGATCAGCCGCTCTGAGTTGTTCGACGAATCAGACCTCGACGCGGCGCTCGCCCGCTTCGACGAGCTCACTGCGGCGGCGCAGAAACCGACCAATGCTGCGAGCCGGGCGGCAGATCGGTTCTGCGAATGCTTCGGCGCCCGTGATTGGGACGGAATGGCAGACACGCTCGCCGAGAATGTTCAGACCGACGACAACAGACCGCTCGTCGGCGTTGGGAGACGCCAAGGACCACGACTCAACGTTGCCGACTGGCAGGCCGTAGCCGGAGTCGGCACCCGCACTTTGACGTCAACCGTCATCGCCCTCCGTGGCGATCGCTTAGCGTTGAACCGTTTCCGAACTTCGGGCCGAGACCAGCGCCCTGAGGCCTTCCACACCGAGATTCTCGCGGTTGTCGAGTCAGACGCCGACGGCCGGATCGCGGCTTGCGTGATGTTCGACCGCGACGCGATCGATGCCGCCCTCCAGGAACTCGACGTCCGCTTCGGAGCCGGCGAAGGCGCCCCGCACCGCCGCACTTGGACCGTCCTCGCGAAGGCGTTCGCCGCGTTCAACCGTCACGAACTGCCCGCGACGACACCCGACTGGGTCAACACCGATCACCGAAGCGGTACCCCAATCGCCCCGGGGCAACTATTTCCGTATGTGCGCACCTCATGGGAGTTGGCGCCGGATATCACCAATTACATCGAGGTCGTGCACAGACTGGCCGATTTCGGCGCAGTCGTTACTCGGGTGGCAACCGGGACTTCACAAGACGGCTTCAGCGCCGAATGGCGAGTCATCACGCTTGCGACCTTTGATGGTGATCTACTGAGTCGCGTCGAGCTTTTCGACGAGACGGACCTCGACGCGGCCATCGCTCGGTTCGAAGGGCTCAACCGACTGTCGGCACGATTGACCAACACCGTGACTCGGCTCGACGAGCGCTTCCGCGCACTGTTCACAAAGCGCGACTGGAACGCGATGTCGCAACTCCTTGTTGACGACCTCTACCACGACGATCGTCGTCGGGTGGTCGGTACGGGCGTCCTGAGGGGCCGCGATGCCGGGATCGAGAATTTACGCGCGACCGCCGATATGGGCACGACCACTCTGGCGTCAACCGTTCTCGCGACTCGTGGTCAGCACCTCGCGCTCACCCGAGTCCTCCTGCGCGGCAGGAATACGCGACCTGACACGTATCGGACGGAAGCCCTCGTTCTTATCGAGTCTCGCACCGACGACCGGATCGCAGCCTTCGTCATTCTCGATGCCGATGACCTCGATGCCGCCTTCGCGGAACTCGACGCCCACTACCTTGCTGGTGAGGCGGCAAGGTACGCGCAGGTTTGGTCCGGCATCGCAGATGCCTACGCCAAATTCAATCGACACGAAGTCCCTGGCTTGTCGAATTGGGTCACGACCGATCACCGGGTGCGCGAAACCTTCGCTGGGGACGACCTCCTCGCGTACGTGAGGTCCGGCTGGGACGTAACCCCGAACAACAAGATGTACCTGGAATGCGTCCATCGGTTGAGCGATCGCGGCGCTGTCATCACGCATACGGCGTACGGCAATTCGCCGGACGACTTTTACGCTGAGTGGCGAATGGTCGCTCTGCTCACGATGAGTGGCCCGGGCGGCATGAATCGCTGCGATCTGTTCGAAGAGGCCGATCTGGACACTGCCATCGCGAAATTCGATGAGTTGAGTGGCCCTGCGCGCCGACCGGAGAATGAAGCCACCCGTGCGTTAGCCCGCGCTTGGGCGTGCTTTGAGGCGCGAGACTGGGACGCGACCCAATTGGTCATGACGGAGGATTTCACCTCATACGACCGGCGCCAGGTCGTCAACGCCGGCGTGCGGCGAGGCCGCATAACACACATAGAGAACATGCAGTCGGTTGGTGAGGTCGGCTTCAAGAACGCCGGGTCAGTCGTCATCGCGACTCGAGGCGAGCACCTCGCGTTGTGCCAGAGTCGTTTCGCGGCGGATGAGATGCCGCGTGACGAGATCGCCGCTGAGGCGCTCATGATCGTCGAGACAGACGCCACGAACCGGCTGGTCTCGAACACCGTCTTCGACCTCGACGACGTTGACGCCGCGTTCGCAGAGCTTGACGCGAAGTATGCCGCCGGGGAGGCAGCTGCGTGCGCGCGCACGTGGACGGTTGTGACACAGGGCTATACCGCGCTCAACCGGCATGAGCAGTTCGACCGGAGTTGGGCCTTCGCTGACCATCGGAAAGGTACACCGTTCGCATCGACGGCCTCTGCCGCCGCAGCGCACCCCGACGTGTGGGATGTGACGCCCGACCTGAATGCTCACATCGAAACTGTGCATCGCCTCAGCGACACCGCGGTGCTGGTGACGTCGGTGGTCGGCGCTACTTCACACGACGGCTTCCAGGCCGAGTGGCGATTTCTTCAACTGCTCACTTTCGCGGGAGAGTCCGTCGAACGGTGTGAGTTGTACGATGAGGACGACCTGGATTTCGCCCTTGCGAGGCTCGACGAACTCGATAGATCGTCGCCTCGACTCGATAATCCCGCGGTTCGGCTGCGGATCAATGTCGCCGATGCTTATAACCGTCGAGATACGGAAACCTTCACCGCGGGTGCCGTCGGGCGCTATGAGGACCGCCGTCGAGGGCTGCGTGACGAGGGACTGACAGATGTGAAGTATGCGCATGCGGTTCTGTCAGAAACACCCACGAGCTGGAAAGTCGAAGTCGAGGCCGTCGCGATCAGGGGGGATCGCCTGGCGCTGACCCGAGAAGCGTTCCTCGACTACGACGATCCGACACGACCGATCACAGTCGAGTTGGTGGTACTGACAGACGTCGCCGACAAGCAAGAAGACCTACAAACGATATTCTTCGATCCCGAGGACACAGACGCCGCCTATGCGGAGCTCGAAACCCGTTACCTTGCTGGCGAAGCCGTAACGTTCTCGCGTACATGGTCAGCGATTGCAGAGTCCTACGCCATGGTCAACCGCCGCGAGGTACCCGGCACAACGCCCGCATGGGTAGATCACCGGTTGGTCGCGACCATCGAGGCCGACGACCTGATCGCAAACCTCCGCGCCTCATGGGAGATCGCGCCCGACATTCGCTTTCGGATCGCGGCAGTGCACAAGCTCACGGGAGCTGGAGCGGTCATCCACCATGTGGTGGAGGGACATTCGGAGGAAGGATTTCCCTTCGAGTACCAGGAATTGGCCGTAGTCACGGTCCACGGGGACCGCCCCGACCGCTTCGAGATGTTCGACGAGAACGACCTCGACGCGGCATTCGCACGATTCGACGAACTCAGCCAGGAGTCGCGGATAGAGAACGCCGCGACGCGCGCATGGGCGTCGGTAGCGGATGCGTTCAACCGTCGAGACCTGAACGGATACCTCAACCTCGTCAGCGCTGACCGTCAAATAGACGATCGCCGAAAAGGGCTGCAGGCCGTGATCGCCGGTCCCGACCAGCGCGCACATGTCAATCTGCTGTTCGAACTGGCACCGCGCGGTTCGCAGATGGAGGTCGAACCCATCGCGGTCAGGGGGACGCGCCTCGCGCTGGTCCGTACATGCTGGCTAGACGGCACCCTTTCCGAGCGACCAGTGACGAACGAACTCCTTGCAGTAACGGAGCTAGGCGCCGAAGGATTGGTCGATCTGATCGTGGCGTTCGATCCAGACGACATCACACGCGCGCTGCGCGAGCTTGATTCCCTTTATGTCGCTGGCGAAGCCGCACCCTATGCGCACACGTGGTCCCTAGTCATCCACACATATGACGCCTTCAACCGGCACGAACTGTCGTCGACTACCAAAGGCTGGGTGAACATCGACCATCGTCCAGTCGTCGCCGCGCCAGGCGATGTGCACGCGTATGTCCGCGAGTCGTGGCAGCTAGCGTCTGACATCAGCACCCGCATTGAAGCCGTGCATCGGCTGACCGACATAGGGGCTGTCTTCACCCATGCCGAAACGGGCACCTCGCGGGACGGCTTCACTGCCGAGTGGCGTGAGGTGACTCTTTTGGCGTTCGAGGGTGACGCGATCAACCGTTGCGAGATTTTCGATGAGGATGACCTCGACACCGCACTCGCACGATTCGACGAACTCAGCCGCTCGACAACGCGAGTCGAGAACAAGGCGACTCAATTGTGGGAGCGTCTGGCTGACGCTTTCAATCACCATGACATCGACGCATTCCTCGCACTCACTTCACCGAACGGATGCATCGATGACCGCCGAAAAGGCTTGCAAGCAATACACGGTCCGGCCGACCGCAGAAAGGCGGCAGAAGCCCTGTTCGAGTCACCGCTGACCTGGCGGACAGAAATCGAGCAGGTTGCGACCAGGGGGGCGCGGCTGGCGCTGGCCCGCCAAATCTACCGCGACACCGCCGATGAGAGTCGGCCGGTCACCGTAGACCTTCTCACCGTCGTCGAGATCAACGTGGACGACTTGATGGGTGACTTCGTCAACTTCGACTGCGACGACGTTGACGCCGCCATCGAAGAGCTCGAAACCCGTTATCTCGCTGGCGAAGCAGCCGCACACGCCCGCACTTGGTCGGCGATCGTCGATGGCTACGCCACCTTCAACAGGAGAGAGCTGTTCCGTACCACTCCGGACTGGGTGAACATCGACCACCGGCGCGGCGGCACCTCGTTCGGGCCCGGTGAACAGATCGATTTCGTCAACGCCACGTGGGATGTGGTCCCGAAAATTCATGCTCACGCCGAGGTGGTGCATCGGCTCGACACCCTTGGAGCGGTCGTCACCCAGGTCGTGAAAGCGACATCGCACGCCGGCTTCGACGGTGAATGGCGGGAGCTGGTTTTGCTCCTCATCGACGGTGACGCGATCAGCCGCTGCGAGATGTTCGACGAAGTCGAAATCCACTCCGCGCTAATCAGATTCGAAGAGATCAATCGGCCGGCAGGTCGGCTCGCCAACGCGGCGACACGCGCCCGCGCGAATCTCTCAAATGCATTCAACCGTCGAGACCTCGAGGGCTTTTGTTCCTTTGCCGCACCAGACGCGCATTACGAGGACCGGCGGAAGGGGTTGCGAGACCAGGGACTGATCAGACAGGAATTCGCGCCCAGCATGTTCTCCGAGGCACCAGCAAGCTGGCAATGGACGGACGAACCAGTCGCCATACGCGGACAGCGATTGGTGCTATGCCGTGACCTGTTCCGCGAGAGGGGAACACCCGACGAGCCCATAACCGTCGAAGGCCTATCGGTTACGGAAGTCGGTGACGACGGCTTGATCTGTCATTCAATGTTTTTCGACGCCGAAGACCTCGACGCCGCGATGAGGGAACTGCACGCTCGCTGGATCGCTTCGGGAGAGGTCGAGCATCCGGAGGTCATCGAAGCAGCACGTCATCTCGCCGAGGTCACCAACCGCCACGACTGGGACGAGCTTCTCGCGCTCGGCGAAGGTGCCGCCTACGCAAACCACCGGCAGCTGTCGAGCCCCGATATTCGATCTGTCGCCGACCACATGGCATCCATTCGGGCAATGGCCTCATTGGTCCCAGATTTCTGGATCGAACACTCGCAAGTTCTCATGCATTCTCCCGCAAGGGTGCTGAGCGACGTCGTTTTGAAGGGCACCTCAACCGACGGCTTCGCGGTCGAACTTCCCCTCGTCATGCTTACGGGATTCGACAGCGGGCGGCTCACCCGATTAGAAGTCTTCGATGCCGAGGACCGCAACCAAGCGCTGTTGCGCTTCGAGGAACTCGACGCAGACTAGACCGCCGAACGTGCGGTGAGTGACGACTTCTGCCAGCTTCCGCGCTGAGCGCACGCTCGATGGCCGCCCTGACCATTGACACGCAGCCACATGGCTGCCTATTGTCGAACACGCAGCCAAACGGCTGCATATAGTCAGGCGGCAGGGATGGACGACGTATTCAAGGCGCTGGCCGACCCGAATCGGCGCTTGCTTCTCGACAGCCTCAACGACCGCAACGGTCAATCGCTGCGGGATCTGTGCTCGGGGCTGTCGATGGCTCGCCAGTCGGTGAGCAAGCACCTCGCCGTGCTCGAAGCGGCCAACCTCATCACAACTTTGTGGCGAGGGCGGGAGAAGCTGCACTACCTCAACGCAGAACCGATCAACGCGATCGCCGACCGCTGGATCAATCGATACGACCGCGCGCGAGTGCAGACGCTCGCGGACCTCAAAACAGCATTGGAGACCCACCCGATGAGCACCAGCGAGTTCGTCTACGTCACCTACATTCGAACCACACCCGAGCGACTGTGGCAGGCCATCACCGACCCCGCCTTCTCCAATCGGTACATGGGCCATGCATTGGTATCGGACTTCAAAAAGGGTTCGGAGTACGTGTGGTCCGACTGCAGCGGCCTGGAGATCAAGGATTCGGAGCAGGTGATTCTCGAATCCGATCCGTACCGCAGGCTCGCGTTCACCTTCCACACCTTCGTACCCGAACTGGCGAAACTGGGCCTCGACGAAGACGTCGTGAAGAAGGCCGCGACCGAGCGCAGGTCGAAGGTCACCTTCGAGATCGAACCGGTCGAGGACGGTCAGGTGAAGCTGACAGTCGTGCACGACGACTTCCCCCCGGAAAGCACTGTGCGCGGCTTGATCTCCGGCGGATGGCCATGGAAGCTGGCCAACCTCAAGAGCGAACTCGAGGCCGCATCATGACGGTGATGAACACGCCGCCGGTCGTCTCCGAGGGAGAGTGGACGAGGGCCTGGGAAGAGATGCTCGTCAAGGAGAAGGAACTCATGCGCGCCCGCGACGCGCTGGCGGCCCAACGCCGAAGGATGCCATGGATGGCCGTCGACAAGAACTACATCTTCGAAGGACCGCGCGGCCAGATCAGCCTGCTCGACTTGTTCGACGGCCGCCGCCAGCTGATCGTGTATCGCGCCTTCATCGAGCCCGGGACGGGTGACTGGCCCGAACACGGCTGCACCGGTTGCTCTTTGATGGCCGATCATGTGCCAAACCTCGCTCACCTCAACGCCCGCGACACCACGTTCGTCTACGCATCCCGCGCTTTACAGGCCGACCTCGAGCACATGAAGACCAAGATGGGTTGGCACCACCCGTGGTACACGATCCTCCCCAGCAAGGATGCAGCCTTCGACGCCGACTTCGGCGTCAAGGACTGGCACGGCACCAACGTCTTCATCCGCGACGACGCCAATCGCATCTTCCGCACGTACTTCATCAACGGCCGCGGTGACGAGGTGTTCGTCAACACCTGGAACCTACTCGACGTGACGGCGCTTGGCCGGCAGGAGGATTGGGAGGACTCACCCGAGGGCTATCCGCAGGGTCCGCCCTACGAATGGTGGAGTTGGCACGACACCTACGAGGAGCACACGCCGTGGCGGTGGTTCGGCGACCCAGACCCCAACGACCCCGACGACCAGCGGCCGCCGCGCCGCGAATCCTGAGCTGGCCCCTCGCCGTTTGTGAACCTGCCGACGCGACTACGAAGGCACGGTCGCCAGCGCCTGCGCCACGCAGTCGCCCCACGAACGCGGATCGACGACCGCCCACGCCGTCTCACCACCGAACGCGCTGGAGATCACCAGGTCAGGGTCGACGGTGCCCAGCAGCTCCACACTCGCGCGCAGCTGACCGGCGTCGCCGCGGCCCGGCACTAGGAACGTCGCCCACGTTCCCGAGGCCGTGGGGAACATGGTGTCGCCGGTGAACAGGTATCGCTCGCCGGTCACTCCGCGCACGAGATAGCTTGTGCTGCCGGGCGAATGACCCGGGGTGGGAAGCACTTCGACACCGTTGTCGTCGACGTAGCGCACATCGCCGACTGCCACGTCGACGCGGGCGTGCTTGGTAATGGCCTCGAGTTCCGCCTCCGGCGCGTGCAACCGGCGCGCAAACCGCTCCGCGATCCGGGCCAGGTTCGGCCCGGCCTCATCGAGATGCGACAGATACTGCGCGCTGACGCCGCCCAGTGCGTCGATCGCATCGAAATCGGCCTCGCTCGCCGGACTGTAGAACAGCACATTGCCGCGCGGCCCGCGCCACAGGTACGCGTGCGTGGTGAGGCCGGGGAACGGCGTATCCATCCGGGTCTGCCAAAGGTCGTCGCGGAGTCGGGTCAGTTCCTGTGTCGTTGAGTTCGTCATGTATCGACTCTGCGACCTGAACCATTGTTGAGGTCAAGCGATTTCCCGGTAAACAACCCGGCGGGATGTCACCATCGGAACATGGTGCGTCCACACGTCGCCGCTTTGACCGCCGCGATGACGGCAGCCGCCGGGTTGATCGCCTTCGCTCCGGACGCGGCGGCGGTCTGCTACTCCGCCGATTGCGTGCCCGACGTCGCCCGCAACGTCATCGGGGGAGCGCCGTGCCGGCCCGGCAAGTACTTCAACTACGGGCTCGGTCCCGACGGCGCAACATTCGTCTGCAACCGGGTAGGCGTGTGGACACCTGCCGGACCCCTCATCGGCATCTACAACGTCGCGATGGACTGCACCCAACCGAACGCTTCGGCTCAAGGCTCGGACGGGGTGGCGTTCGTGTGCACCGACATGGGTGGGGGCCACCTGAGGTGGGCTCACCGCATCGACACCGCGGAGTGATCAGAGCACCGCGGCGATCCGCGCCGCCACATCCGCAGCGACCGACAGCGAGCCCTCGTCGGTCGCGGCCGAATACCGGTCGGCAGCAGGGTCGTACGTCGCACCCGCGATCGACCCGTGATCGGCCTCGAGCACGACGCACGAGACCGGCCAACCCGCGTCCGAGAGCGTCTCGGCGAATTTCCGGCTCACCTCGGCCGGGACGACGTCGTCGTGCGCACCGTGCAACAGCGTGAACGCCGCGGCATCACCGTCCAACGAACTCGCCAAGGGCGCGCCGCTGAGAGGGTCCGCGACCATGAATGCGCCTGCCAGGCAGACGGTATGAGCGACGCCGAACTCACGGGCGTGGATCGCCAGGGCCGCCGCCGCCAGGCCGCCCATCGACCATCCCACGACAACCAACGGCGCGTCGCCCGCGTGCGTCCTGGCATGTGACGCCGAGGCCAGCAGGTCGCCACGGCCACGGTCGTCGGCGTGTGAGTCCCAGTCGGCCAGCACAACCGCGAATTCGTGCGCGTGCACCCGTTCGGCCAGTGGGCGCATCGCGGCGCGCGAATCGGTCTGGGCACCGTGCCACATCAAGACTGTCGGTTGCGCCGGATCGCCGAAGATGTCTGCGGACCGGCCGGGGGAGTACTCGACGGTGTGCATCACCCTGGAGTGCCCCGGCTGCCCGAAGACCAACCGTCAGCGCGCATACCGATCCACGAACCGACGCAGGATGGTCTGGGGATATCGAACTTTCCATTGTCGCGCTTCGAGTTTCAACTGCTCCGCCGACTCCGGTGCGAAGTAACCATGGTTCTTGTAGGCATCAAGGCGGATGTCGAGGCCGTCCAGGTCGAGCTCGGGATGGAATTGCGTGGCGTAGACGTTCTGTCTGACTCGAAACGCCTGAACCGGGCATTGCGGTGAGGTCGCCAGGCATAGTGCCTCGGGTGGCAGCACCGACGCCGCTTCCTTGTGTCCGCCGTAAGCATCGAAGACATCAGGCAGCTCGGTGAAGAGTGGATCGTCGCGACCCTCGTCGGTGACCGTGATCTTCATGCCGCCGACGGGTTCCGGGTACGTACGGTCGATGACCGCCCCGATGACGGTGCCCAATGTGCCTACGCCGTAACAACATCCAAGGAATGGGTAGTCCGCCTCCACGACGCGCCGGATCAAGTCGAGTAGTTCTGCCTCGACCCGTCGTTGCGTCGTCGATTTCGACTCCGGCGCATCGCTGACGTTGTACGGACCGCCGCCGAGGATGATGCCCGACCAGTCCGCGAGGTCGATGGAACCCAACGATTCGTGGAGCAGATTGATCCGGCGCACACCCGTCGTATCCAAACCGCCGAAGCGCATCATCGCTCGGTACTCGTCCCCGGCCGCGGCGTCCTCGCCGCGGATCGACAACAACAGAAACGGGGCAGACAGCACGACACCCCGCGAGCCCGATGAGCCCGCGGGGTGTCGCATCTCGTTATTGTGCGATCAGACTCGCCTGTCAGTCCAGATCGAACCGATCGTTGTTCATGACCTTCACCCAGGCAGCGACGAAGTCCTCGACGAACTTGTCCTTGCTGTCTTCCTGCGCGTAGACCTCCGCGATGCCGCGAAGCACCGAGTTCGATCCGAACACCAGGTCGTTGGCGGTGGCCGTCCACTTGAGCGCGCCCGAGGAACGGTCGCGTCCCTCGTAGACGTTCTCGGCGGTCTCCGACGGCTTCCACTCCGTGCTCATGTCGAGCAGGTTGGTGAAGAAGTCGTTGCTCAGCACACCCGGCCTGTCGGTGAACACGCCGTGTTTGCTGCCGCCATGGTTGACGTTCAGCACCCGCAGGCCGGCGATCAGCACCGCGAATTCCGGAGCGGTCAGGTCGAGCATGTAGGCCCGCTCGACGAGAAGCTGCTCCAGCGGCGCCTTCTCACCCGACCGCGCAAAGTTGCGGAAGCCGTCGGCCCGCGGTTCGAGAACCGCGAACGAGTCGACATCGGTGTTCTCCTGCGTGGCGTCGGTGCGCCCCGGCGCGAAGTGCACGTCGATCTCGAAACCTGCGTCCCGCGCAGCCTTCTCAACCGCCGCCGACCCGCCCAGCACGATGATGTCGGCCAGCGAGACCTCCTTGCCGCCGGTCGCCGAGCTGTTGAACTCCTGCTGGATGCGCTCGAGCACGGGCAGCACCTGTGCCAACTCGGTCGGCTCGTTGGCCTCCCAATTCTTCTGCGGCTCCAGCCGGATTCGAGCGCCGTTGGCACCGCCGCGCTTGTCGGTGCCGCGGAAGCTCGACGCCGACGACCACGCGGTCTTGATCAGCTGCTGCACGCTCAGGCCCGAGTCGAGCAACTTGCTCTTGAGCTGGGTGATGTCGGCCTCGTCGACCAACTCGTGGTTAACCGCCGGCACCGGGTCCTGCCAGATCTCCTCTTCGGGGATCCACGGGCCCAGGTAGCGGCTGACGGGTCCCATGTCGCGGTGCATTAGCTTGAACCAGGCCTTGGCGAAAGCCTCGTCCAGCTCCTCGGGATGGTCGAGCCAGTGCCGGGTGATCTGGCCGTAGATCGGATCCTCGCGCATCGAGATGTCGGTGACGAGCATCGTCGGCTTGCGCGGGGGTCCGCCGAACGGATCGGGGATGATCGCCTCGGCGTCCTTGGCCTCGAACTGCCAAGCGCCACCGGGGCTCTTGGTCAGCTCCCACTCGTACCCGTACAGGTTCTGCAGGTACCCGTTGCCCCACTCGGTCGGGGTCGGGGTCCAGACCACCTCGAGACCGCTTGTGATGGTGTCACCGGCCTTGCCGGACGCGAACGCGCACTTCCATCCCAGGCCCTGCTGCTCGATCGGGGCGGCCTCCGGCTCGGGTCCGACCAGATCACCGTCGCCGGCGCCGTGGGTCTTGCCGAGGGTGTGGCCACCGACGATCAGCGCCGCGGTCTCCTCGTCGTTCATCGCCATGCGGCCGAAGGTCTCGCGGATGTCGTGGGCCGCGGCCAACGGATCCGGCTTGCCCTCGGGGCCTTCGGGGTTGACGTAGATCAGACCCATGGTCGTCGCGCCGAATGGCTCGGCCAGCTTGCGCTCCGAGTCGTTGGTGCCGCCGTAACGCTGGTCGGTGCCCAGCCACGTGTCCTCCTGGCCCCACAGCATCTCCTCGGGCTCCCAAATGTCCTCGCGACCGAACGCGAAGCCCTTGGTCTTGAAGCCCGACACCTCGAGTGCGGCGTTGCCCGCGTAGGCGATGAGGTCCGCCCAGGAGATCTTGTTGCCGTACTTCTGCTTGATCGGCCACAGAAGGCGACGAGCCTTGTCCAGGTTCGCGTTGTCCGGCCAGCTGTTCAGCGGCGCGAAGCGCTGCGCCCCCTGGCCGGCGCCGCCGCGACCGTCGAAGATGCGGTAGGTGCCGGCGGCGTGCCAGCTCATGCGGATGAACAGCCCGGCGTAGCTGCCGTAGTCGGCGGGCCACCAGTCCTGCGAGGTGGTGATCAGCTTGTGGACGTCGGCCTTGAACGCTTCGAGGTCGAGTTTCTTGAACTCCTCGGCGTAATCGAAGTCCTGGCCGAGCGGGTTGCCCTTTTCGTTCTGCTTGTGCAGCACCGACACGTCAACCTGGTCGGGCCACCAATCCCGGTTGGTCAGCGGAGCGTGCGTCTTCGGCTTCGGTGTATCGATAGCCGGGTTCTCGCTCTCGCTGTGACTTGCCGTCTTGGAATCGTCGTGAGGCGGGCGAGCGTCGGATGTATCAGATGACACAGCGTTCCTTCCGGTGGGTTGTTTGGGCTGTGATCACGGTTGTGATCTGGAAACTTGCGATACCAGGCAGTCCGGGCACAGGCCCCAGTAGATGACCTCGGCCTCGTCGAGCACGAAACCGTCCAGGGCGCCGTCGGGATCCGACGGCGTCAGGCAGGGTGCTTCACCGACCGCGCAGTCGATGTCGGCGATGACCCCGCATGATCGGCACACCACATGGTGGTGGTTGTCGCCGACACGCGATTCATACCGGGCCACCGAACCGGACGGCTGGATGCGTCGCAGGAGGCCGGCACTGGTGAGCGCGGCGAGCACGTCGTAAACCGCCTGCCGTGACACGTCCGGCAGGGCGCGCCGCACCGCCCCGAAGATCGTCTCGGTGTCGGCGTGGGGATTGCCGTAAACCGCCTCCAGCACCGCGAGCCGCGGGCGGGTCACACGCAGATCGGCAGCGCGCAGCCGATCTGCGTAGTCAGGCGTTGTGGACACGCTGCCAGGATGCTCCGCTTTCTGGAATCAGTCAAGACTTTGTCCGACGGCGTGTCGTGCGGAATTTCGATGAGGTTGCTGTCGTCACCGAAGCGCCTCGTTACCAAGGATTTTGGACGTCGCACGGCGCACCGACGTCGCTTTTTGAACATGATCGGTGCCCGGCCACGCTGGTACCCTTCGAAAGCTGCTGGGTCTGCGGCCAGGGGAGGCGGACCGCCCGGCAAATCACGTCAAGCGATAACCGAACGAAAAGCTACGGACTTCCGCGAAGAGAGTGTTGTGCGCACCGGAGAAATCAAAGCCCTTTCCGGCCTGCGCATCGTCGCCGCCATATGGGTGGTGCTCTTTCACTTCCGCCCGCTGTTGGAGCAGTCGGTCCCCGGATTCCGCTCGGCGTTCGCCCCGTTGCTCAACTGCGGCGCGCAGGGTGTTGACCTGTTTTTCATGCTCAGCGGGTTCGTCCTGACCTACAACTACCTCGAACGCATGGGCCCGTCGTTCGAATGGCGGCCGACCCTGCGGTTCCTGTGGCTGCGGCTGGCCCGCGTCTGGCCGGTGTATCTGGTGACGATGCACCTGGCGGCGCTGTGGATCATCTTCACGCTGCAGGTGGGGCACGTGCCGTCGCCGGCGGCCGAGACGCTGACCGCGACGAACTACCTGCGCCAGGCGCTGATGATCCAGCTGTGGTTTGTCCCTTACTTCGATGGCTCCAGCTGGGACGGGCCCGCATGGTCGATCAGCGCGGAGTGGCTGGCCTACCTCCTGTTCGGCGTGCTGATCCTGGTGATCTTCCGCCTCGCGCGCTCGACGCGGGCGCGGGGGCTGATTGCGTTGGCGTTCGTGGCTGTGATGCCGCCGATCCTGCTGTTGTTGGCGACCGGACAGTTCTATACGCCGTGGAGTTGGTTGCCGCGGATCGTCATGCAGTTCACCGCCGGCGCGCTCATCTGTGCGGCGGTGCGCAAGCTCGATCCGAGCGACCAGGCGCGGCGCGCCGCCGGATACGCCGCGCTTCTCCTGGGCGCCGCGATCGTCGCGATCCTCTACCGACTCGACGCGCATCCGTTGCCGAAGATCGTCGATGGCGCCGGCCTGGTCGACGTGCTGTTCGTGCCCTTGCTGTTGACACTGGCCATCGGGGCCGGCTCCGTGCCGTGGCTGTTGTCGCGCCGGCCGGTGGTGTACCTCGGACATGTCTCCTTCAGCCTGTACATGGTTCACGAACTCGTACACACCACCTGGAACTGGATGGTGGATCAATTCGGGCTGCGATTGTCATCGGACGTCACGGGCAAGCTCATAATGGTTGCCTTGCTTGGTACCGCGCTGGTCGGCGCGGTCATGCTGTACCACTTCGTCGAGGAGCCTGCCCGGAAATGGATGCGCAGCATGATGAACGGTCCCACCGCACCGAGTTCGGAGGCACCGGGCAGATTGCACACCGTGTATCGGCCGCACGAACGGTCAGAGGTGATGGCGGCCCGCGCGGGCTGACCGGGCCGACGGCGACGTCGCGGTCCTACGCCCACGCGGTCAAAAGCGTGCTGACCATCGCCATGGCGGTCGCGATCCTGGTCGTCACCGGTTGTCAGCAGTCGAAGCTGATGCAGCACAAGGACATCGACCCTCTGGCGTTCGCGGTCAATCGCATCGCGGTGATCGGCGACTCGTACACGACCGGCGGTCCGGAGGGCGGGCTCGGCGAAAAGTCCTGGACCACTCAGGCCTGGCAGATCCTGGCCGAGCAGGGGCTGTCCACGACAGCCGACGTCGGCGCCGAGGGCGGAGCGGGCTATGGCACCCGCGGCAACCGGGGCAGCATCTTCGAGGATCTGACCGCGGCGACGGTTAAGCCCGACGACACGCTCGTGGTGTTCTATGGCTCGCGCAACGATCAGAACGTCGACCCCGCGCAGCTGTCGGTTCTGGTTTACGGGACGTTCGTGTTGGCGCGGCGCATCGCGCCGTCGGCGCAGTTCTTGGTGATCGGGCCGCCCTGGCCGACCGCCGACGTCCCCGCCACCGTGGTGCGTATCCGCGAGACCCTCAAATATCAGGCGGACTTGTCGGGCGCGACGTTCGTCGACCCGATCGCCCTCCGCTGGTTCGTCGACAGGCCCGAGCTGATCGGCGCCGACGGTGTGCACCCCACCGACGCCGGACACACTTACATGGCGGAAAAGATCGCGCCGTTGATCGGCGCGCAACTGCCGCGGCGGGTCTGATACGTCCTATCGTTGCTGATCGTGCAACTTGGTGGGCGCCTGTTCGCGCTGCTGACCCGGGTGATGTCGCTACGCATCATCGTGATCGTCGCGGCGCTGTCGGTCGTGGCGTTGGTGATCACGCTCGGCGCCTGGGTGTGGTTCGGCGTCACGAATGACCAGTACAGCCAGTTGGACCGTCGCCTCGATTCGGTGAGCAGCCTCGGCGACATCAGCGAGCTGCTGCGCACCGCACAACAGGCCGACCTCAACCCGCCGATCCCGGACGGTGGGCTGGTTCGCACCGCCCGCGTCGACGGCTTCACCGTTTCCATCCCGGAGAACATCGTGTTGCCGGAGTTTCCCGTCGGCTACGCCGACACCACCATCGACGGCGTCGAGTACCGGGTCCGTACCTTCACCGCCGGTGAGGCGTTGATCGCGATCGGCGCGCCGCTCGCCGAGACGCAGCGCCGCATCGACGAACTGCACCGCAGGGTGCTGCTGATCTGCGGCGGCGTCATCGTCGGCACAATCCTGGTCGGCTGGGTGATGTGGTCGATCATGATCAACCCGTTCCGCTTGCTCGCCCAGCAGGCGCGCGCCATCAACGCGCAATCCAAACCCGACGAGGTCCAAGTGCGCGGCGTACAGGAGGCCGTCGAGATCGCCGAGGCAGTCGAGGGCATGCTCGCGCGTATCGGTGACGAACAACAGCGAACGAGGGCGGCGCTGGAGTCGGCACGTGACTTTGCCGCGGTGGCCTCCCATGAACTCCGCACGCCCCTGACCGCCATGCGAACCAATCTCGAGGTGCTGTCAACGCTGCAGATGCGCGACGAGCAACGCCAGGAGGTGATCGCCGACGTGATGCGCACGCAGAGCCGGATCGAGGCGACGCTCACGGCGCTGGAGCGACTCGCGCAGGGGGAATTGACCACCGTCGACGACTTCGTGCCGGTCGACATCACCGAACTGCTGGACCGGGCGGCGCACGATGCGATGCGCAACTATCCCGGGCTGAAGGTGTCGCTGTCGTCGTCGAGGACGGTGCTCATGGTCGGACTGCCCGCCGGTCTGCGACTCGTCGTCGACAACGCGATCACGAACGCGATCAAGCACGGCGGTGCCACCGAAATCCTATTGAGCGCAGAGGCTTCCGGCGACGGTGTGCAGATCACGGTCGACGACAACGGGTCCGGGATACCGGAGGAGGAGCGCGCCGCGGTGTTCGAGCGGTTCTCCCGCGGTTCGACCGCGGCGCGGTCCGGATCGGGACTGGGCCTGGCGCTGGTGGCCCAGCAGGCCGAGTTGCACGGGGGCACCGCCGCGATGGAGGCCGGCCCGCTCGGCGGGGCCCGGCTGGTGCTGCGGTTGCCCGCGCCGAGCTGATGGCTACCATCCTCAGATGGCCAAGCTGGAGTTGTCGCGACAGCTCACGTTGAGTCCGCAGGACGCGTGGGAGCACGTATCGGATCTCAACGCGTTGGGGCACTGGCTGGTCATGCACGAGGGCTGGCGCAGCGAACTGCCCGACGAACTGTCCGTCGGCACCACGATCGTCGGGGTCGCGGGGGCCAAGGGCCTGCGCAACCGCGTCACGTGGACCATCGAGAAGTTCGACCCGCCCCGCCTGATCGAGGTCACCGGAAGGGGCGTTGGCGGCACCAAGTACGGGCTGCGGATGAATGTTGCGCCGACCGGTACCGGCTCGGCGTTCACGCTCACCCTGAACCTCGGGGGAGCGCCACTGTTCGGCCCGATCGGCGCGACAGCGGCCCGCGCGGTCAAGGGTGACATCGAGCGGTCGATCCGTAGATTCGAAGAGCTCTACGGCTGACCGGCGCGCTTCGAGCGGTTGATCGCGGATTTGGCGGGTACCACCGTTCGCGTGTCTTCGACCATGGAGCTGACGGTTCTCGATCCCCGCACCGGCGACGAAGTCAGCAGAATTCCGATCACCGATCCCTCCACCTGTGCCGACGCCATCGCGCGAGCGCGCGCGGCGTCGACGGGGTGGGCCCGAACGCCTGCCGCCGAACGCGCCGCAGCGCTCACGAACGCGGCCGCAGCTGTCCGTGCGGCGGCAGGGGAACTGGCCGAGCTCAACGAACGCGAAACCGGAAAGCTTCGCGACGACGCGCTGGGCGGAGTCGACGCGGGCGCGGGCACGTTGGTGCAGTACGCCGAGCTCGGACCGCTGCACCGTGGCCGCAGTCTGCACGGCGATTGGTCCGCGACCGACCTGATGGTTCCGGAGCCCCGCGGTGTCGTGGCGGTGCTGACCCCGTGGAACGACCCGATCGCCGTGGCGGCCGGACTGTTGGGTGCGGCCTTGGTGACAGGAAACACGGTGGTGCACAAGCCAAGTGAACGCTGTCCCGCCACGGGTCGCCGTTTCGCGGAGCTCCTGGCCGAGCAGCTACCCGAAGGTGTGTTGGCGATCCTCGACGGTGACGCATCGGTCGGCGCGCAGATCGCCGAGGCGGCCGACGTCGACGTCGTCGCGCACGTGGGCAGCAGCGCCGCCGGACGGGCGATCGCCCGGACATGCACCGAACGCGGCGCCAAGACCGTGTTGGAGAACGGCGGCAATGACGCGCTGATCGTCGACGCCGGGGTGAATCCGCGCTGGGCGGCGCAGCAGGCTGCGCTCGGGGCGTTCGCCAACGCCGGACAGATATGCGTATCGGTGGAACGGGTTTTCGTGGTCGAGTCGGTGGCGGAAGCGTTCCTCGAGGAGCTGACGACCGAGGCACGCGCGTGGGACGACCGGATCGGACCGCTGGTCGACACGCATCAACGCGACATCGTGCAGGGCCAGGTCGACGACGCGGTAGCGAACGGTGCTCGCGTCCTGGCGGGCGGCGTGCCGCGGCCCGGTCCGGGTTCGTTCTATCCGCCGACCGTGTTGGCCGACTGCACACCGCAGATGCTGGTGTTCCGCGAGGAGACATTCGGTCCGGTCGCGCCCGTACGAGTGACCCCTGACTTCGACACGGCAGTACGCGAGGCGGCGGACGATCGCTACGGGCTTGCCGCCACCGTGCTGACCCCCGACATGGCGCACGCGCAGGAGGCGTGGCGGGCACTGCCCGTCGGCACCGTCAAGATCAACGATGTCTTCGGGGGAGCGCCCGGCGGGGCCTCACAGCCGCGTCGCGCGAGCGGCAACGGGTTCGGGTTCGGTCCGGAGCTGCTCGACGAGATGACGCAGATGAAGGTCGTCCACATATCGCCGCCGGGCACCTGAGCCCGTAACCCTCAGTCCTCCTTGCGGATCAACCGTCCCAGCGCCTCGCGGTCGGGGTTGAGCAGTTCCTCGATCCGCGGCTGGTTCACATCGGCGACGATGATCTCACCGACCTCCTGGTACACGTCGGTAAAGATACCGTGGGACTTCATCTTCTCGGTTTGATAGATGTTGTCCTCGGTGGGCGTGACGTAGTACATGATCTCTGGCTTGAACCGGTGGATGAGCCACAGGTGCACGACGCTCATCAGCCGCTTCTGCCGCAGCTTCTCGGCGAACGTGTTCTGGTCGCGCACCGTCAGGATGCTGCGCCCGTGCCGGTCCTTGATCGGATCGACGATCACGTTCGCGAGCTTCTCGTCCTCGCCGTCGCGCTCGCCGAAGATACCGAGCTCCAGCACATCCGAGCCCGGACGCGTCGGACGCAGCTGCACCCGCAGCTTCTCGTCGAGCTTGTAGTGCTCGCCCCACATCGCCAGCCACTCCTCGAGCAGCTTCTTCGGCACCTCGGTCTGCACGAGATGCTGATGCTGGGTCGAGCCCTTGCCCATCGCCTTCGTGGTCGCGAGCCGACCCGACGATGCGGCTAGCGCGGCATCGCTGCGCGGACCGCCGACGAGCGTCTGCGGTGTGCGATAAGGCGATTCGACCAACCGCATCTTGCGCTGCAGCCGCGCCAGCGCGAGCATGCCGTCCTGGCGCAGCGCGGTGGCGAACTCCTCGGACGCGACACCGTCGACCTGATGGCCGCCGTAGGTGATGAAGTTGAAGACGAAGCCCATCTTGCCGAGTTCTTCGGGGAACGCCCGCATCTCGTCGTCAGTCATGCCGGTGGTATCCCAGTTGAACGAGGGCGACAGGTTGTAGGCCAGCATCTTCTCCGGGAACTCGGCGTGGATGGCCTCGGCGAACTCACGCGCGTCGGCGAGGTCGGCGGTCTTGGTCTCCATCCACAAGATGTCGGCGAACGGCGCGGCGGCAAGCGACTTGGCAATCGCATACGGGATCCCGCCGCGGACCTGGTAGTAGCCCTCCGGGGTCTTGGCCAGCTCGCAGTCCCATCCCACGGCCGCCCCGATCTCCCTGGCCTTCTCGCGGGCGGTGTAGAGGGGAGCGCGTTCGGCGAACTGCCGCCACTCGGCGACGCTCATGTCGAGTTGTTCGCCTTCGCTTTCGCGGAACTCGAGCAGCTCGGCCACGGCCTCGCCGTACGTCATCAAGCCGGCATCGACCTGCCAGGCGTCGACGCACTTCGACTCGACCTCGTCGAAGATCGCGTCGATCGAGCCGTCGGGGCGGTCCTGATACTCCGCGGCCGCCTGGGTGACGGTGTCCCCGATGCCGTGGCGGTCCAGCCAGGCGTTCGCGGTTTCATATTCCCCTTCGGGCAGCGCGTAGAGCAGGTGGCCGTTGAGTTCGGTGACGCCCGCCTCGTAAAAGCGCCGCATCATCGCCAGGTAGCACGACTTGTACGACGGCACCTTCAGGTTCGTCACGCCGAGCAGGAACGGTTGGTCGCGTTCGTCGGCGCGGCTGTCGATCAGGTTGGCCGCCTCGGCGTCGGTGCGGGCCACGATGATGCCCGGCACCCGCATGATGTCGAGTTGGAAGCGTGCGGTGTTGAGCCGTTTGATCTGTTCGTCGGACGGCACCAGCACCTTGCCGCCCTGATGGCCGCACTTCTTGGTGCCCGGGCGCTGATCCTCGATGTGATAGCCGGGCACTCCGGCCTCCACGAAACGACGAATCAGGTTGCGCACGTGCGGATCTCCACCGTGGCCGGTGTCCGCGTCGGCGATGATGAACGGTCGGAAATCGACGGCGGGCGTCGAGGAGCGCTGGTCTTCGGTCATCTGAAGCCGCAGATACTGCTGGTTGCGGTCCGCGGTGAGCAGCGCGCGGACCAGGCCCGCAGCCTCCTCGGGCACCTGGCTGAGCGGATAGCTGGCGAGGTCCGGTCCGGGATCCTCGGTGGTCGACCCCTTGGCGGAGGTCGCCCAGCCACCGAGGTAGATGCCCTCGATGCCCATGCGTTTCATCGTCACCGCCTGGCCGGGCGAATATGGGCCGAAGGTGGTGATGCTCTTCTTCTGCGCGAACAGTTCGCGCAGGCGCTCGTAGAACGCGGTGGCGGCCTCACGCGCCACGATGTAGTCGGACGGAATCGTGCCACGCTGTTCGGCGACCTGACGGGCCGAGTAGAGGCGGATGATCCCGTCGAATCTCGGGCTGTCGAAGTACCGCTGCGTGGCAGCGACCTCCTGCTCGAACGGGGTCTGAGGCGCGGCGTCCGTTTCGATGATGGCCATGCACCCACAGTACGACCCGGCCTCCGCCGGAGATGGCGTAATCAGCAGGGATGAGCACGCCACGTGCGTGGAGACGTCCCGTGGGTGCGCCGGAACAGCCTGCTGAAGTATCCGGGGTCGGCGATGCCGACGCGGCGGGTGACCTCAGCGCCGGCAGCTCACTCTGCGGCTTCGAAGGTGTCGACGACGTGCTCGGCGATCGCCAGTGCCGACGTCGCCGCCGGCGACGGTGCATTGCGCAACACCACGACGCGGCCGCGGACGCGGATCCGGAAGTCGTCGACGAGTCCGCCGTCGGGATCGAGGGCCTGCGCCCGCACTCCCGCCATGCCGGGGACCACGTCGTCGTCGCCCAACGCAGGCACGTAGGCCCTCGCGGCGGCGATGAAGCGACGCTTGGACAACGACCCGGTCACTTCGCGGATCCCCGTGCGCCAGTGCCGTCGGGCGAATCGCCAGAAGGCCGGTGTCGACGCGATGGCACCCAGATCGCGCAGCGACACCGTTCTCCACGTGTAGCCCTCACGCGCCAGAGCCAGGACCGCGTTCGGTCCGATCAGCACCTCCCCGTCCACCCGCGGGGTGACGTGCACCCCGAGAAACGGGTACCGCGGGTCGGGCACCGGATAGACCAGACCGTTCACCAGATTGCGCCGGTGCGGTTTCAGCGCGTAGTACTCGCCCCGGAACGGCATGATGACCGGAGTCGGCTCGTCCCCGGCCATCTCGGCGAGCCGGTCGCTCTGCAAGCCGCCGCACACGATCACCCGGTCGAATCCGGCCTGCATCTCGTCGGCCTCGGTGCAGGCGCTGACGAGCACTTCGGTGTCACCCACCTTCAGACCCGTCACCCGGTGCCCGAGAAGCACTTTCGCACCCCCACCAGTTGCGTCGGTGGCTAGCTCCCTGGTGACCTCGGCGTAATCGACGATCGAGGTCGACGGCGAGTGCAGAGCGGCGATCCCGCACACGTTGGGCTCGAGCTCGCGCAGTTGCTGCGCCCCGATGATCCGAACCCCGGGTACGCCGTTGGCCACCGCCCGCCGCTCGATGTCGGCGAGGCGGGCTTCTTCCGCGTCGGTGAGGGCGACCAGCACCTTGCCGCAGGCGATGCGGCGGATCCCGCGCTCGGTGCAGAACGCTTCGAGCAGACCCACCCCGCGACGGCAGAGCAGAGCCTTCTGCGATCCGGGTTCGTAATACAGACCCGCATGCACGACGCCGCTGTTGCGCCCCGTCTGATGCGAGGCCAGGCGGTCTTCCTTCTCGAACAACGTGACATCGGAGTCGGGACGACGCCGCACGATCTCGCGGGCTACCGCGACGCCGATGATGCCGCCGCCGACCACCGCGACCCGCTCGGTCATCGCCACACGCCGTAAAGCAGGGGAGTAATCACTGTTCGGTTACGGTACTGCATCTCATTGGCGCTGGGCCAGGCGCGAATTGGCCCTTCGAGCAAACAAACCGGTACAAGTGAATACAGCGCCATAGGTATGCGCGCAGTCGAGAAAGAGCAACGAACCATGAAACGCATCTACGCCTTGGTGATCGGCGTCGCCCTGTTGGTGACCGTTCCTGGGGTGGCGGCCGCCGCACCATCGCCGCGGTCCGCGGCCAACCAGCAGGCGGTCGATCTCGTCATCGCCCGCGGGCTCTCGCAGCGCGGTGTCCCGTTCTCCTACGGCGGGGGAGATGCGAACGGCCCGACGAGGGGCAGCGGCACGGCCGACAACGTCGCAGGACTCGACCGCGAAGGCCATATCGTCGGCCTGAATCCGGCCGTTAGCACCGTCGGTTTCGACGCATCGGGCCTCATGGTCTACTCGTTCGCCGGCGTCGGGGTCAAACTGCCGCGGTCGTCGGGCGCGCAGTACAACGTCGGCCAGAAGATGTTGCCCTCCGAGGCGCTGCCGGGTGATCTGATCTTCTACGGCCCCAACGGAAACCAGAGCGTCGCGTTGTTCGTCGGCAACGGACAGATGCTGGAGGCCACCGAGCAGGGCGTTGCGGTGTCGCCGGTACGGACCGCCAGCATGGCGCCGTACCTGGTTCGCATCATCAAGTGAGGTCACTGCGGCTCTGACGCGGTCAGCACTTCGACCGGATCGCCGAGACGGATCGTGCCCGAGGTGAGCAGGCGGCAGGCCGAGCCGCCTCGGCCGCGCAGCACCGCCGCGGCGCCCCCACCGATCCAGTCGTCGAGCAGGCGGCACGGCGCCGACACCCGCACGACCTCCAACAGCACATCGCCGATCAGCAACCGCGTGCCCGGCTTGGTGGGGATCCCGCCGACGTCCACCGTCACGTTGCGTCGGGTCAGGGCCTGGTCGAACGCGTAGCCGAGATCGGCCGCCGCACGGTCCAACAGCTCCTGCGACTGAACGGTGACGTGGCGGTGGCGGGCGCCGTGGTAGCGGTCGCCGACCAGGCCGGTTCCCGCCTCGGCGACCACCTCACCGACGGAGCGCATCGGCAACCTGCTGCCCGGAGCGATGTTGAGCGCGGTGACGTGCACGGCCGAAGTGTATGTGCGGCGAGACGATCGCTGATAAAGAGGACTGATGACGTCGACCTTGGAAGCCGCCGGGGGCATCGCCGGGCGGGTACGCGGCCTGCGCGAGATCGTGCAACGGGAAGCCGGTGAGTCGGAGCAGAGGCGCACGCTCAGCCCGGCCGTCGTCGATGCGATGTGGGAATGCGGGCTGATGACGGCGTTCAACCCTGCGCCCGCGGGTGGCAGCGAGCCGTCGTTCGCCGAGATGATCGAGACCTGGATCGAAATGGCATGGCAGGACGGTTCTTTCGGATGGGTCGGCATCGCCAACCTGCCGTCGTCGTTCGCGGCCGCCGCGTATCTGCCCGATGCCGGGTTCGCCGAGGTGTTCACCGCCCACGACAATCGGGTCACCATGGGCGGGCAGTTCTTTCCCAACGGTCAGGGCGCCGCCGTGTCGGGCGGATACCGATTGACCGGGTCATGGAGCTTCGGTTCGGGGATCGGGCACTCGCAATATGTCGCTGCGGGTTTCCTGCCGATGGACGGGACCGAGATGCGCTGGGTCAGCGAAGGTGTCCCGGACATGCAGGTCGCGATCCTGCCGCGCGAGCAGGTGAGTTTCAACGACGGCTGGTATGTGCAGGGGCTCAAGGGAACGGGCTCCTACGACTACAGCGTCGAGGACGTGTTCGTGCCCGCCGAGCGCACGTTCGCGTTGTTCACTCGGGAGCCGCTGCGCGGATCGTCACCCGCGACGCGGATGGGCATGATGCCGGTGACCGCCGCCGGGCATGCGTCGTGGGCGCTCGGCGTGGCCAAGAGCATGCTCGACGACGTCGAAGAACTCGCCGCCACGAAGTTCCGCATGAGCGATATGGCGTCGCTGGCCAGTCGGCCGACGTTTCAGAAAGGTCTGGCTCATCACGTCGCGGCGTGGCGGGCGGCGCGGCTGCTGGTGCTCGACGCCTTCGCCGCCGCCGAGTCCGCCGTCGCGGCGGGCGACGACCTCACCCCGGCCCTGCGGGCGGACATGCGGGTGGCCGCGGTGTACGCCACGGACGTGGCGCGCCAGTGCGCGGAGTGGGCGCATCTGGTCGCGGGCACCAGTTCGATCCGTGAGGGCAGTCGATTGGAACGCGCGTTCCGGGACATGTACACCGGCACACAGCACGCGTTCATCAGCGAGAAGGTGGCGATCGACGCCGCACAGGTCTGGCTCGGAATCATCGACGACCAGTTCGGGCTCTGATCACGCGGTGCGGGTGGCGAATTCGGCGACGATGCGCCCGAGTTCGCCGCCCCGCTGTTCCTGCACGAAATGGCCCGCGCCCTCGATGGTCGTATGGGGTTGGCCCTTCGCACCGGGCACGTGGTCGGCGAAAACCTTGTCCCAGCCCCGGGTCGGCGGATCACCGTCGGAGTAGGCCGTGAGAAACGGCCGTCGCCACTCGCCGAGCACGGCCATGGTCTCGCGGCCGATGGCTGCGCCGGGATCGTTGCGGGTCAACGGAATCAGCGCCGTCATCTGACGCAGGCCGGCGGTGAACTCCCGATCCGGGAACGGCGCGTCGTAGGCAGCCAGGACGTCGGGGTTCAATGGCCCGGCCACTGCGTCGAGGAAGAAGCTCGGAACAAGATCCGGCGACCGTTGGTAGAACGCGACGTAGTCGAGGAGGGTCTCCTGGTGGATGACCTGACCGTCGCCGACACCGTGGTGCGGCCACTCGAGCCGGCCCGCGAGAGCGGGGGCGCACGTGTGCAGGATCGTGTTGCTCGCGACGACGCGGGCGAACCGGTTCGGTTCGCGGGCAAGCACACTGAGCCCGATTGGCCCGCCCCAGTCCTGCACGACCAGCGTGATGTC
Organism: Mycobacterium sp. 1164985.4; assembly: GCF_001668575.1. Taxonomy (GTDB): domain Bacteria; phylum Actinomycetota; class Actinomycetes; order Mycobacteriales; family Mycobacteriaceae; genus Mycobacterium. The sequence continues at coordinate 30,286 of NZ_LZMD01000014.1, read as the reverse complement.
GGTCAGGTTCAACCGGGTGATCGCGCTGTGCACCCAGTCGACATGGCGCTTGAACGTGTAATCCGTCGGCTCGGTCAGCTTGTCGGACCGCCCGTAACCGATGTTGTCGGGCGCGATCACGCGCAGACCCGCATCGAGTAGGGCACCGATGACGTGCCGGTACAGATACGACCAGGTGGGTTGGCCGTGCAGCAGCAGGACGACGGGCGCGTCGACCGGTCCCGCGTCGACGTAATGCATTCGCAGCGGGTCGATTCCGCGCGTCTGGACCTCGACGTAGGAGGGTTCGAACGGGTAGTCGGGCAGCGCCGCGAAACGCTCGTCGGGTGTTCTCAGAACCGCCATCCAGCTCACCCACTAACCGATTCGAGGGTGCCGTCGGCGATCATGCCGCTCAGCGTCCTGCGGTCGAATTTGCCGCTGGACAGGATCGGGATCTGCCCACTTGAGGCCAGCACCCAGCGGCCCGGCACCTTGTACGCGGACAGATGCGCGCGGGTGTGAGCGGCCAGCGCCTCGACGTCGATACCGGCGGCGGTGGGTACGACGACGGCGCAGACCTGCTCTCCGCGACGGGGATCGTCGATGCCGAGCACCAGACTCTGTGCCACGCCGGGGAATTCCTCGATGACCGCCTGGACCTCGAGTGGCGAGACGTTGGCGCCCGCGGACTTGATCATGTCCGTGGTGCGGCCGACGTAGAACAGCCGCGGGTCACCCGGTTTTCGGTAGACGCGGTCACCCGTGTGATACCAGCCGTTTTCGTCGAAGATCTCCCACCGCTCGCGTTTGTTGTAGCCGGCCATTACGCCGATCCCGCGGATCAACAGTTCGCCGACCTCGCCGTCGGGCACCGGGGCGCCGTCGTCGTCGACGATGCACATGTCGGTGAACGCGAACCCGCCCGCGGTTTCGGACATGGTGCGGTGCACGGGATATCCGTCGGGGACGTCGACCATCGCGATGTCGAGCGGCCCGTCGCGCAGCATCGGGGCGCTGGACAGATCCCGGTCGGCGAAGCTCGGGTGTTCGCGCATGCGCTGGGTGAACGCGGGCCATCCGATGACGCCGGCGGCCCGCTCGCGCTCGATCAGATCGAGCGCGTCTCCAGCCTTCAGCCGGGGCAGGACGAGCACGGTGACGGGTTCGTGCAGCGCGCCGGTGGCCGCGAGCAGTCCGCCCACCCAGAAGAACGGCATCGCGCACAGGATCCGCACCGCGGCTTCGCTTTTGGTGACCGCCCGGATCGCGGCGGGCCACGTGGACGTCTGCCGTACGAGGGTGCCGTGGGTGTGCATGACGCCCTTCGGGTCCGCGGTCGAGCCCGAGGTGTGGATGACGACCGCGAGATCGGCTGGCGAAACCTCGGCCTCGGCTGCGGACAGCACCTCGGCGGGCACACCCTCGCCGTCGTACCCGGTCGCCCAGGAGGGAACAGGGCCGTCGACGATCACGACGTGACGCAGGTACGGGGCGGCGACGAGCGCCAGCCGTCCACCCTGTTGGGTCGTCAGCTCCGGCCAGGCCGCTTCGAAGCGCTCAGCGACGTCGATGTTCAGGACGCGGCCGGGAGCAACGATCACCGCGACGTCGGCCAGCCGTGCGACTTTGGCGATCTCCGCGGGGGTGTAGAGCGTGCTGAGGGGGACGGCCAGCGCGCCGACGCGCGAGACGGCCAGCCACCAGACGATCCAGTCGACGCCGTTGGGGAAGTACAACCCGACGCGGGTGCCCTTGCCGACACCTTGGCCCAGGAGCCACAGTGCGAGGTCCGCCGAACGCTGGTCGGCGTCGCGGTAGGTGAGGCGTTCGGTCGGGGTGACCAGATAGGTGTGGTCACCGAACTCGGTGGAGGCGCGCGCCAGAAGCGCGGGAACGGTCGGTCGCAGCTGCTGCGTCACGCAGTGATTGTCTCCAACGCGAACTGGGCGACCGCACGAGGCGGTCGCCCAGTGGCGTCAGGACCTCAGGCGCCCAGTGTGGCCTGGATGTCGCCCTTCATCGCGGCCAGCTGCGAACCCCAGTAGCCCCAGCCGTGCGTGCCGTTGGCGGGGAAGTTGAAGGTGCCGTTGCTTCCGCCCGCGGCCGCATAGGCCTGCTGGAAGTTCTTGTTGCTGTCCAGGGTGATGGTCTCGAGGAACTGACCGGCGATATCGCCGCCGCCGCCGAGCTCGGAGGGGACGCCGTTACCGCAGTACACCCAGATGCGGGTGCCATTGGCCACCAACTTGCCGACGTTGACCGTCGGGTCGTTGCGCTTCCAGGCCGAGCTGCCGGGCGGGCCCCACATCGCGGTGGCGCTGAATCCGCCCGCGTCGCGCATCGCGACGCCGACCAGCAGCGGCCAGATGCCGTCGGAGAGGTTGAGGAAGCCCGACAGGGACGCCGCGTAACGGAACTGGCCTGGGTGGTATGCCGCCAGGATCAGCGCCGCGCTGCCCGACATGGACAGGCCGACCACCGCGTTGCCGCTCGGCGAGATGCCCTTGTTGGCGGAGAGATACGCGGGCAGTTCGGACGTCAGGAAGGTTTCCCACTGGTAGTTGTAGCTGCCGCCGTTGCCGACCGCAGGGCCCTGCCAATTGGTGTAGAAGCTGGACATGCCGCCGACCGGCATCACGACCGACAGCCCCGACTCGAAGTAGGTCTCGAACGCGGCGGTGTCGATGTCCCAGCCACTGTTGTCGTCACGCGCCCGAAGGCCGTCGAGCAGATACACCGCGTGCGGTCCGCCGCCCTGGAACTTGACGGGGATGTCGCGGCCCATGGCCGCCGAGGGAACCATCAGCGTCTCGACCGGCAGGCCGGGCCGCGAATACGCCGCGGCGGTGGACGTACCACCCACGACCGCGACAAGGCCCGGCATGAGCAGGGCCGCCAGCGCGCCGGCCATCATGCGGCGCGTCCATCTGTGTAGCAATGTCATCGCTCTAGAACTTCCTGGTTGTGTGATACCGCCGAGCGGTCTCGCGGACGGGCACACCGGCGCCTGGTCTCGGCCGCCGATTCAGGTGCGGATGCTTCACACCTGCCGCGTCGGGAACACCCGCCGCGCGTAGCCGCTGCTGACGGATATGTCGGCCCCGGCGGCGACCCCGTTACCGGGCGTGGGGTGCGTCACTGTTCTGTAATGGCCGACTCGGGCCGCGTCGGCGGGCTGCGAATAGCGTCGAGGGCAGGCGAGACGACGACGCCAGGACAAGACTGATGGCACAGCGATACGACGTGGTGGTCGCCGGCGGCGGGCCGGCCGGATCGGCGGCAGCGTGGCAGGCGGCCCGCACGGGCGCCAGCGTCCTCGTGCTCGACAAGGCGGCTTTTCTCCGGGACAAACCGTGCGGTGACGGGCTCACGCCGCGTGCGGTGAGCTTCCTGCAGAAGATGGGGTTGGCGACCGAGGTCGCGCGGTTCCATCGCGTGAACGGCGCCAAAGTGTTCAGCCCCGGCGAATGGAACCTGGCATTCCCGCACCGCAGCCGACGGCGCCTACTCACCCGTGAAGCGCGCTTTGCATCTCGACTCGAAGTACCACGGCTATTCGGCGATCGCCATCCGCGCCGAGATGCCCGTCGAGCGGCCCGACACCGACACCCTCGACATCTATCTGAAGCTGACGTTCGACAGAGACCAGTTGCCCGGCTACGGCTGGTCGTTCCCGCTGGGCGGCGGGCGCGTCAACATCGGGTTGGGGTACTGCACCAGCTACCGGAACTGGCACCGGATCAACGCCACGGCGCTGATGGGCCGATTCCTGGCCGGGCTTCCGCCGGAGTGGAGGCTGCCATCGCTCGATGTGCTGAAGAAATCCAAGTCGCTGCAGGCGTGGCGGCTTCCGATGGGGTTCACGGCCGCGGGGGAGTGCGCAGTCGCGGCGCTGCTGAACAGCGGGCCGCACGACTTCACCAACTACGCGCAACGCGTCGACGCGGACTGGGGTCGCCAGTACCAGTTGGGCCGGCTGTTCCATCGGGTGGTGGGCGTCCCGGCGATCGCAAATGCGGGAATCAAGATCCTCGACCAGGTCAATGATCCCGGCGTCCGGTCAAGCCTTCTGTTCTGGGAGGGGTGGCGTGATCCGACGGCGCGCGACTAACCGCGCGGCAACAACGAGATCTTCTGTCCGATCTTCCTCGACAGCTGAGTGGTCAGATTCTCGATGTCCGAAACGGTTTCGAGTACCACCCCGTCGGTGGTGTGTTCGGCGCACAGCGCCGCCGTCTTGGCCGTCAGGCTCAGCAATTCGGAGCAGTAGTTGAGGTAGTGGTGGAGCTGCTCGGCGTCGAGCCCGTGGGGTGTGCTCTGCGCGGTGGGTACGTAATTCGGATTGACCTGCTCGGGATCCTTCGAGAGCTGGTGCATGTCGATGACGTGGGTGAGTGACCGCAAGCGGTGCAGGAGCCTGAGCAGTGAACGGCGCTCGAGTCTCTCGGGGAATGCCCACAGGAACACCACGGCGATCGCGGCGAAGATGAGGTCGTTGACCACGCTTTCGGTCAGCGGCACCCAGTCGGCGGTGCGGTCCAACCCGTCGAGAACCGCCGAGCGCAGGCCGTATCCGAGGGCGATGAGGGCGGCGACGACGATAATGATGCCCGTGGCGCGTGCGGCCAGCGTGGTGCGGCGCAATCGTGCGTGGGACACGGTCGCCTCATCGTCGACCGACATCACGAGCTGACCGAGTTCGCGCGCGGTCATGGTCAGGCCACGCTGGCCGAACCGCGCGTCGATGCGACGTTCGAGTTGCTCGACGGTGGCCGCGACGTGTGCGCCGTTGAGCCGCACCCGGCCATCGACTGGACTGTTTTTCGCCACGTCACGACTCTAGAGCGGGGCGGTCGTCGATACGCGTGGGATGCGCACATCGCCACCCCGGCGGAAATGCAGTTGAGAAATCGACGTGAAGCGGGAATGTTCGGGTTGCGCGGACGGTCGTCGAATCCGTATATGACAGCGCCGTTTTGGAACAGAAGAGCTCGGCTTTCAGGTTTGCCGAGATATTTCGAGTGGAGCGATCAGACGTGGATTCGAGGCGATTGAAGCTGTTGTTGGCAATGGTCGGCACCGGGGCCGTGTTTGCGAGCGGGTTGACGCTCGCCTACGCCGAGACCCACTCCGCGACCGGGGCGCCGGCGGTCGCGGCACCGCAACTGACCACAGGGGAGACGTCGACGAAGTCGACGACGCCCTCGACTCCGGAGACATCGGTCGCGGTCCCACCGATCACCACGGCGCCCTACACCATTCCGACGGGTGAACCTCAGTAGCCGTCACTTCCCGCTGGCCGCCAGGCGCCGCCGTGCGTATCCCTTGAGTTCGGCCGACAACGCGTCGGCGACGAGCAATTCCGGAAGCAACGATGGGTCGGACATCCTTGCGCGAAAAGCCAATTCGATGGTCACGTCGTGATCGGGGCGGTGCTCGACGACGATCTCGTCGCCTGCGCCCACCGTCCCGGGTGAGATGACTCGAAGATACGCACCGGGTTCGGCTGCGGCGGTGAACGTCTTCATCCAACGGTCGATCTGCAGAAAGGCCGCGAACGTCCGACATGGTGTGCGCGGCGCCGAAACCTCGAGCAACAGGCCGTCGGCGCCTACGCGCCAGCGTTCGCCGATGCGCGCCCGTGTCACCTCAACGCCTGTGGTGGTGAGGTTTTCGCCGAACATGCCATTGGTCAGCGGGCGCTCGAGTCGGCTTTCCCACTCGTCGAGGTCTTCTCGCGCGTAGACGTAGACCGCTTGGTCGTCGCCACCGTGCAGCTTCGTGTGACCGATGGTGTCGCCGACCAGCCCACTACCCAGGCCACCGCGCTGCGGTCCCGGCGCGCGCACGGCCACCCGGTCTGGCACGGCGATCTTGTCGATGCCCGTGTTCCGCGACGGCGCATCGGGATTGACCCGGACCCGCGCGATATTGACCGACAGCACTTCAGACACCCGGACAGGGTATCCGCGGGCACCCGACATTGCGTCCCGGAATTTTCCCGCCCGCCCTTAACAGGAGCTACTACCGAGCGTAGTATTTGCCGAGACAGTGTCGACGAGCACGGAGGGTGCATCCGTGAAGTGGAGTTTCGCCCAGATCGGCCTGCTGGTCATCGCCGCCTTCCACGTTGTCCAGGCGGCGTTCGGGTTCATCGTCGAGCCGAGCTTCGCGACGGGCCCGAACGCGCCGACCGCGCAGATTCTCGGTATGGACTACAACGGGTGGCACGCCGTCGCCGGGCTTGCCCTGTTCGGACCGGGACTGGTCTTCGCGTTCCGCAAGTGGTGGTCGGTGTTGTATCTGCTCGCCGCGGCGGTGGCCGGGGCGCTGCCGGGCATTTGGGCCTTCTTCTCGCACCAGGTCGCGTACGTGTTCACGTTTCCCAACAACATCACCGATGCGGTGGTGCACATGGTGACCGCCGCAGTGATGTTGGCGGTGGCCGGTATCCAGATTCGCATGGACGGCGGTCTGCGGAATTCGCTTGCCGATCTGCGCCACGATTAGTGTGTGTTCAGATTGCTGAAACCCTTGCCAGGGCGTCGATTTGCGATCTGAATGCACACCGCAGCGTCCCCCTTATTCGGTCCTGTCCTTGTCGTCGGCCGAGGGCAGACCCTCGGGCGGTGGCGTCGAGTACGCAGGAGCGGTCGGCGGAATGCCCTGTCCCGTGCTGTCGTCCTGGCTGGCGTCGTCGGCCGGTTGTTCGGGTGAGCTCATCGGTTCTCTCCTGGTCCGTGATCGTCTCGCCGAGCCATACCCCCGCCCATGACCGGAGAAACCGCGTAGTTGGGATCGGTAGCCGACCGGTTTCGGTGTACTTGCCTATAGGACGCCTGTCAGCGCCGATACTGAGCAAGAGGACCAAACATGAAAGCACCTCGTACGCCGAAGCGATTCTTGGGCGCGGCACTGTTGTCGTTCGCGCTAACGAGCGCAGGTCTCGGGTCGGTGCCGGGCGTCGCTTCGGCGCTGCCTGGTGGGCCGGCGCCCGAGCAGGCGTGGCCCGGATGCCCGGATTCGAATCCCTCGGGACCGTGCCGCTGGTGCCCGGGCGATCCGCCCGTGCAGACCGGAAACCTGCGCGTGAACCCGGTGGTATGGGACAACAACGTGTGCCACACCTACTGGTACGTCTACCACGGGCAAGGCAATGTCGCGCAGAACATTTTCGAAGGCGAGGTGCCACCGCCGCCGCCTCCGCCACCGCCCAACTTCACGCCGCCACTTCCGCCGGGGTGGTGCTGGTCGCTGTTCCTCGCCGGACCGTGCCCTTGAGACCGGGCTAGTATCGGCCGATGGGTGAGCCGCCACTGACCGATGACGGCCACTACATCGTCGTCAACGGCCGCCGGTGGCGCGCCACCGATCCCGCCATACCCGAGGATCGACGCGCCGAGTTGACCCGAATACTGATGGCGTGGCGCCGAGAAGTGCGCCGCACCAGAGGAACTGACGGGGAGCAGGCGGCGCGTGCAGGTGTGCAGGCGGCCAAGGTCGCCCTCGGTGAGCGAGGCACCCCGCCCTGGTGGGAGCAGACCGACGAACAGCGGCGCCGACGGTGGGAGGCGACGGTCACGTCGCCAGACGACTGATCTTGTGATTCAGCGTCGCACCCCGGAGACCGTCGACCGAGGCAGCCGTCCGGCACGGGAATGGCCGCTCATCCGGTCACCACGCACCTGGACATCGAAGTCGAGCTTGAGCCTCATCGGTTTGGTCACCGTCTGCCTCCACGTGACCCGTTGCCCCTCAACGTCTTCGGCGACGGCGATGTCGACCAGCGGCACGCTCTCGGCCTTACTCGCCGCGGTGCCGCTGATCCCACCGGCCTGGTTGATGAAGCGGTACACGACGTGCAGGGTTCCGACCGGCGTCTTGATTCTGACGTCCCAGTCGCCGACCACGCTCATGCTCCCGACATCTTCGGTTCGCGGCCGGTGTCGGCCCAGACGGTACCGCGTCACTCGTAGGCGAACAGCTCCTCGACGGCGAGCGGGATCCGCGGACCGTAGCTTCGATCAAGCAGATGCAACGCCAGGTCCAAACCAGACGTGACCCCGCCGGCGCTCACCAGGTCGCCATCGTCGACGACCCTGGCCGACACCGGAATTGCACCCGTAGCTTCGAGAACGTCCACACCGAGGTGATGGGTGTTGGCGTGGCGACCATCGATGAGACCGGCCATCGCCAGCGCGAGTGACCCCCCGCATACGGTCGCTACAGTCACGTCCGGATTGGCGAAGGCTTCGCGCATCAACGGCACGGCCGCGGTATCGCCGAAGCGGGCGAGCAGAACGGGAATGGTGGCAACCTCGTCCGGGTCACCGTCGAGCGGACCCGATGCGCCGGGGACGATCACGTACCCCGGCTTGGTGGGATCGAGTCGGCCGGTGGCGTTCAGGGCCATTCCCCGCGAACCGCTGACCACCGACCGCGCGCCTTCCGCCGAGACGAACTCGACGTCGAGTTCGCCGCCGACGAAGTCGCTGCCCGCGATGAGCACTTCGAACGGGGCGATCGCGTCGAGCGGGTCGAAGCCGTCGAACAACAGGATCTGCGCATGCATCGGCGTCACCGGGGGACCGCGCCTGTGCGCAGCGGTCGGTCGTCCCACCCGGAACCATCCAACAGATCGAAGAACGTGATCGCCGAGCCGGTGATCAATTCGTGGAGATGGGCGGGAAACGACAACGGTGGAGCCTTCATCGGGTTGTCGCGCACATCGCGGACGATGGCGTCGGCGATCGCATACCCGAGATCATGGCGTGGCCACGCGGCGTGGACGCGCTCAGCGAAGCCGGTGGAGAGCAGGTGCTTGTCCATGCCGTTGATATCGAGGGCGATACCGCTGAACGTCACCGCCTGCTCGGGACCGAACCGGTGCGCCAGCCCGACGCTCGTGTGTAGGGCGATGGCCTGCCACACCGTGGCGATCCGCCGCTCCGAAAGATCGTGCCGGCGAAGGAAGTCCGCGGCCGCGTCGGCGCCATCGACCTCGAACCTCTGATCGCCCTCGCCGACGCCGGTGACGCCGAGGTCGTGCAGGACGCAGGCGAGGAAGACGAGTTCGTCGTCGTAGTGCGCGCCGCTGCGCGCCCCTTGCGCAGCCGCGATCTCCCGCGCGAACAGGTAACTGCGGACGCAGTGGTTGGCGAGGAATTCCGGAGACACCTCGAATACGAATCGCATCGCAGCCGAGCAGATTTGCGAGTCCGGCAGATCCCACTCGCCCGCAAGGGGTTCGACGTCGGCCAGCGTGACCGATTCTTCATTGCCCATACCTCTCACAGTGCCCGGCGCGCACCGCACCGACTAGCGGCAAAAGAGACAATGACCGACAGAATCTAGCCAACACTCTCCGCCGCCTGGGGACGCAGAGCTATTACTCCGATATCACTGTGTGACAGTCGAATACGAACGGTAGCGCCTCGCGTCGCTATCGTGGGTTGGCATGCGGGACTGGATCGCCGCCGCGGCGATAGGGGGCTCGGACTGCGAGCGCATCCGTGACGCGTTCCTGGCCCAGCCCGTGCTCGCGCTCACCAGTCTGATGTACGTCGGCGCGGGACTCGCTGCGCTGTGCTGGGCGCTGCGGGGAAGAGCACGAGCGGCCGGGGCAGTGGGAGCCGCACTGGTCGCCGTCGGGGTCGGCAGCTTCGTCTATCACGGACCGCAGCCGCCCTGGGCGGGGCCGGTCCACGACTGGCCCATCGCCGTCTTGGCTGCGGCGTGCGTGGTCGCCCTCGTCCAGGGCGCGCGACGGCGGCGGACGGTGGTGGTCGTCGCGGCCGCGACCTTCGCGCTCGGGCTCGCCGCGTACGCCGCGGGACGCACGGGCTCGCCGCTGTGCCGGCCCGAAAGCGTGTGGCAGTACCACGGCGCCTGGCACATCTTGTCGGGCGCCGCAGCGGGATTAGCCGCCTGGGCCACTGAGCGCGCACGTCAGTATCGTTCACCTCGATGCCGCTAGATCGAACGCCAGGCGGTCGCGTCCGCCGTAGCCTGCGAAGCGCGCTGCGCGGCCCGCGCGACCCCGCACCCATTGCGGGTCAGCGGCGCCGGCGTTCCGACGGAATGGGCGACCTGCACACCCGCAAGGTGCTCGACCTGACCATCCGCCTCGCCGAGGTGATGCTGTCGTCCGGATCGGGTACCGCCGACGTCGTCGCGACCGCCCAGGACGTTGCCCAGGCGTACCGGCTGGCCGACTGCGTCGTCGACATCTTCGTCACCACCGTCATCGTGTCCGCGCTGCCGACCGCTGACAGCCCACCCGTCACGATCGTCCGAGCCGTACACAACCGCTCGACGGACTACACGCGACTCGGGGAACTCGATCAGCTGGTGCAGCGGATCACCTCGGGCGGTGTGACCGTCGACCAGGCGCACGACGCGATGGACGAGTTGACCGAGCGTCCGCACCCTTATCCGCGGTGGCTGGCGACCGCCGGGTGGGCCGGTTTCGCGCTGGGCATTGCGATGCTGCTCGGCGGCGGCTGGTTGACCTGCATCCTGGCCGCGGTGACGTCGGGAGTCATCGACCAGGTGGGCCGACGGTTGAACCGCATCGGCACGCCGTTCTTCTTCCAGCACGCCGCGGGCGCGGCGATCGCGACCTCGGTCGCCGTGGCGGCCTTCCTCTACGCCGACCTCGGGCCGACGGTCATGGTGGCCACCGGCATCGTGATGTTGTTGTCCGGGTTGACGTTCGTCGGCGCGATGCAGGACGCGGTGACCGGCTACATGCTGACCTCCCTCGCCCGCCTCGGGGAAGCGGTGTTGCTGACGTCGGGGATCGTGGTGGGCATCCTCGCGGGGCTGCAGATCGCCCAGATCGCCGGAGTGACGATCTCGTTGCACGTCGACGCAACCGAGTCGTTCATCGCGCCGAGCGGAGCGGTGCAGATCTCGCTCGCGGTGTTCGGCGCGGGGTTGGCGGGTGCCTGCCTGACCGTGGCGAGCTACGCACCGTTGCGGGCCATCCTCACCGCCGGGCTGGTTGCCGGGCTCGCCGAGGCGGTGCTGATCGCCCTGGGCAACGCGGGATTCGGTCAGGTCTTCGCCAGCGGCGTCGCCGCGGTCGGGGTCGGCCTGATCGCGACGCTGATCTCGATCCGCCGACAAGCGCCCGCCTTGGTGACCGCGACCGCGGGCATCATGCCGATGCTGCCCGGCCTGGCGGTGTTCCGCGCGGTGTTCTCCTTCGCCGTCGACGGCAACTTCGACAACGGCATCCGGCAAATGATGTCCGCGATCGCCATCGCACTGGCTCTCGGCAGTGGGGTGGTGCTGGGCGAGTTCATCGGCTCCCCGTTGCGTTTCCGGGCCGGCCGGATCGGCGACTTCGTCCGCAAGGAAGGCCCGCCGGGGCTTCGTCGTGCCGTGGGCCGCGTCGTGCAGTTGCGCCCGGCCGAGGATCAACCGACGGAGATCATCCCGCGCACACGCAGTGTCGCGTTGGAACCGGAATCGACCGGGGACCCGGAGGATGAGGCCGACGAATCCGAAGCGTCCAACGGCGACGGAAGCGCGGAACAGCAGTAGGGGGTACACGCCCCGGGTTTGGCCGCAGCAAATGCAGGCTATAAATTCGAAGCATCGATTCGCTCGACCGCTGGAGGCATGCTCATGAGGTTGTCCAAGACCACGCTGGCTGCCATCGCAGGCGGATTGACAGCGACGACACTGGGGCTGAGCGCTCCGGCAAGCGCAGAGCCCGCTCCACCGCCGCCGCCTCCGCCGCCGGCCCTGGCCGCCGAAATACCTCCGCCTCCGCCTCCGCCGGGTGTGGCTCCGCCGCCTGCGAGGCCGATGGCCGGGGAGCCGGTTCCGCCATGGGCGCCGCGCAAGCCGGCGGAGTTCTTTCTCGGGGAGCCCGTCGTCTGGTTCTCCGGTTGGGGCGGCCGCTGGGGTGTGTGGAAGAACGGCGCCTTCATCACGCTGTCGATGAATCCGGTCACCGGCGGCGGCTGACCGTTCCGGGTCTACCTCGAGGCGTCGAGGATCTTGATCGCGAAGACGAGGGAGTCGCCGGCCTGGATCCCCGCCGCGGGTTGGCCTTCGGGGTACCCGTCGGCTGACGTCATCGCGACGGCGACCGTCGACCCCACCTTCTGTCCGGCGATGGCCTTCTGAAAACCCGGTACGACGCCGTCGAGCGGAAAGTCGACGGGCATACCGCGCTCGTAACTGCTGTCGAACACTGACCCGTCGCGACCGTTGACACCCATGTAGCAGACCAGGACCTTCGCCGTGTCGGAGACGACCGGTCCGTCGCCGGGCTTGAGCGTGTGCACCTGGGTCTCGGTGACGCTGAACGGCGCCTGCACCTCGATGAGCGGTGCCGTCGAGTCGGTGGATCCGCTGACATTCACGCTGCCGGTGTCGCCGCCGAGCGTCCACTCCGGTGTGCCGCCGGGCTGCGGTGCCCCGGTCGGGCACATTGCGCTGGCGGGGTCGCCCGTCTCGACGGGTGGTGGAACCAACTCGTCGGCCAGCGACGACGTGCTCGTCGACGAAGTCGTACTGGACGGCGCGGCTTCCGTGTCAGAGCCGCATGCGGCGAGGGTCATGACCAGCGATGCGGTGCAGGCCAGCAGTCCGGCGGGGAGTGACACACGCGAGGGATTCACGGCCGTCAGGCTACAGACTGCCCGGCCGGTCGAGTCTCAGTGGTCGCGGACTGGCCACTCTTGGCCTGAAACCGCACTCTCGACGGCGCTGTATGCCACCGTTTGGGGTGCGGCCGGGCCGAAGAGGGGCGATGACGACGCGAGAAGCCGTGGTGTGCGGCGCGAGTATGGGTGGTCTGCTCGCCGCGAAAGTGCTGTCGGATGCCTATGACTCGGTCACGCTGGTCGAACGGGACAGACTGCCCGAGGATGTGTCGCAGCGAGCCGGGGTGCCGCAGGGACACCACGTGCACATGCTGATGAGCCTGGGCTTGAAGATTCTCGAGGAGCTGTTTCCCGGAGCGACGAAGGAGCTGCAGGACGCCGGCGCGCCGATCTTCGACAACCGCGACCTGTCGGGGGTGTACGTCGAGGTTCGCGGGCATGCGTTGTGTCGGACGGGGGCGCTTGCCAAGCCCGATGACATGCCGGTTCAGCCTGCGAGCCGTCCGTTGCTGGAATCCGTTGTGCGCGAACGGGTTTGTGCGCTGCCGAATGTCAAGGTCCTCGACGGCCACGACGTCGTCGGACCCGTGTTGAACGACCGCACGGTGACCGGTGTTCGTATCGTCGACCGCACCGGCGCCCATCAAACGACGCTGTCCGCCGATCTCGTGGTCGACGCAACCGGTCGTTCGGCACGTACACCGGCGTTCCTTGCAGCGCATGGCTTTACGCGTCCGGTCGAGCAGTCGTATCGGGTGCAATTGACCTATACCAGCCAGCTGTTCCGCCTGGCGCCGGACGCCCTGGGCGACAGGGTGATCTTCGCCAGCCCGACGAAGGAACGACCGACAGGCGTCGGGATGCTCGCCCACGAGAACGACACAATGGTCGTGACGCTGATCGGCGTGGCCGGACACCAGCTGCCGACCCGGTTGCCCGAAATGCTGGCGGCAGTGGCGGCATGTGTCCCGCCGGAGGTCAGCACCGCACTCGCGGCCGCAGAACCGGTGGGGGAGACGCATCACCGCCAGTTCCCGACCAGCGTGTGGCGCCGCTACGACAAGCTGTCCTCATTTCCCCACGGACTGTTGGTGATCGGTGACGCGGTGTGCAGTTTCAATCCGATGTACGGGCAGGGTATGACGTCAGCGTTGCTACAGGCCATGAGCCTCAAAGACACGCTGACCGCCCACGGTGCACCGGTGAGCCGGGTCTACTTCCGTGACGTCGCGCGGCGGTTGGCGCCCATGTGGTGGGCCAACCGGCTCAACGACTTCACCTTTCTCCCGACGAGCGGATGGAAAGCGTGGCCGCAGCGGGCGCTCAACGATTACGTCACCGCCTACGTGGCCGCCGCGTCGGAGGACGTCGCGCTCTCCGAAACCTTCCTCCGGATGCTGCAAGGCGTCGGCCCCGGAACGAGCCTGATGCGCCCCGGGCAAGTTGCGCGCGTGATCGCCCACGCGGGCCGGACCCGAACCGGCCGTCAGTAATCCCACGCCGCGGGCACGCACCGGAAGACGTCGCCGGCGGTCGCGACCCGGCAGACCGACGGGAACGGCAGGTGGGTGGCGACCAGCGCCTCACCGGTTGCCGCCAGCTCGCGCAGCAGCTCGATGCGGACGCGAGCCGACTCCTTCGGATCGTGTTCGAACCCGTTGTGCCACTCTGGATTATCGAAGCCGGGGGCGAACACGGCCGTCACCGGCGAAGGTCAGCCGATCGTCCCCCGACGCGAGGCGAACGATCGCGTGGCCCGGGGTGTGCCCCCCGGTTCGGGAGACGAGCACTCCCGGCGCCAGTTCATACTCCGTTTCGAAGGTCCGCATCTGCCCGCGGTATTCGTCGAGGAACCGTGTCGCGATCGACCGCAATGCGTCGGGCACCGGCGCGGGCATGTCGGTATGAGAGAAATCCGGCGATTCCCAGAAGTTCGCCTCGGCGGCGGCGACATGGACCTGTAGATCCGAACGCAGCCGTTCCTTGAGCCCCTTCGTGAGCAAACCACCGACGTGGTCCATGTGCAGATGGGTGAGTACCACGTCGGTCACCGCCGATGGATCGATGCCGGCCGCTTCGAGTCGGTGAACCGTCTGCCCGGCCCGTGGGAAGTCGGGATACTCCACACCGAGTCCGGCGTCGACGAGGACGGTGCGATCGCCACTGCGCACCACGACCACGTTTAGCGGCCAGTCGAGTACGTCTCTGGGCAGGAACCGATCGTCGAGCCAGCTGCCGAACTCGGCCGGGTCGGCGTTCGTCGCCATCGTCCGCGCCGTGATCGGCAGGACGCCGTCGCTGATAACCAGCACCTCGATGTCGCCGATCTGTACGGCATAACGCGACGGAACCAACTCGTCGAGTCCGGTCGTGCCCAGACCCGAGATGCTGTCGACGCTCATGGCTGTTCTCCTTGTGAAGTCGCAATTACCTGGCTGTGTCGTGGAACGCACGATGGCAACGCGATTCATCCAGCGCATGGTCGAGGCGTCTTGTGCCCCCGCCTACGATGATTCGACTGCCCGGGCACACGCACCACACCGTGCTGATCGTCATCGTCGCGGCGGCGCTCGGCACCCTTGTCGTCATTCCCACAGCGGGGGGATCCCGATCCTTCAGGGGCCTGCACTGCTCGGGGTTTCATCCGGTGTGCTTGGTGCCCTGCTGATCACCTTGCCGGCGGTGAGCTTGCCGGGCATCGCCATGGTCGTGGCGGCCGGCGTGGCAGGGGCGGTATGCCCCAGCACTCCCTGAGCGGTTGCGCCACTGTCGACGTCAACGGGGTGCGGTGACCACTAGCTCGTGATCGCCTGCGGCCCACGCGGATTCGAACACATCGGTCGTGACGTGCTCGCCCTTCGTATCGTCGCCGCCGCTGTCGCCGAGATAGACGACGTCGTTGTCGTAGTCGATCGCGGCGACCGTGACCAAGTGACCGCATCCCGTCTTGTCACCATCGGTCTCCCAGATGGTGTTGGAGTTCACGCACACGATCGCCTGCCGGTCGTCACCCAGATATCCCGCCAAGGCGTCCATCCCCGTCGCGAGCCCACCCTTGGAGGCGGTTTCGTCGTTGGTGTAGTCGGCTTCGATCCCGTAGTGCTTGAGCAGAAGCAGAAGATCGGTTGTGCAAGTGCCATGGCCGACACCGCCGTCACTGGGGTCGACGCTCTCGTCGTATACCGGCTGACCTGGATCGCAGTCGCTAGGCGTTTTCGCCGCGAGGTCGATGATCTCACGCTCGGTGGGTGCCGACCCGTTGATCTCGCCAATCACCATGCGGGTGGCCATCAGCCCGCAATCGCTTTCGGTCTGCTCTTCCCAGTAGTCGATGGCGGCCGCCGGATCTCCGTAGACGCCACCGGTGAACTGGGGTTGGGGATCCTGCTGCTCGTCTTTCGGCTTGTTCTCCGCCGCCTCGGCCCGCGGGGCCGTCGTTGACTCGTCGGCTTTCGCCGCCGCGCGGTCCGCGGGCTCGGTCGAACCACCGCAGGCAGACCCGCCGAGGGCGGTCAGGCTGACAATCACGGTCGCGGCGAAAGCCATCCGGCCTCGCTCGCTTCGCTGGCGAAGTAGCACTTCGCGAAGCTAGCAGACGGCTGTGAGTTTTCTGGGCATTTATTGACGCGTCTGTCGCTGAATCCAACCCAGCCCGGCTGATCCGCAGCTCATAGGTCGAGCACGACATCGGTTAGCGGTGCCGCACAACAGATCAGCGTCGAATCCCGGCCTGGTAGCTCCAGAGGCTGCCTCGAGTACGCCACGCTCCCGGCGACGAGTCCCGTGACGCACACATGACAGACACCGCTGCGGCACGAGTACCGCGTCGGCACATCACAGGCCCCGGCCAACTCCAACAAGGTCTGATAAGACTCGCTCCAGCGAACCGTCAGACCGACTCGTGAAAACGTGACTCGTGATCCGTCCGCAGACTGCATCTCGGGTGGATGTGGGGGTACCTGAGGACCGACGGCTTTCAACCCGGGGTTGATCGGTGGGAGCGTGCCGAACGTTTCGGCTCGAATCCGAGTCGGCTCGAACCCGAGGCTGGTCAAGGCCTCACGCATCGCTGCCATGAAACCCGTTGGTCCGCAGAGGTAGACGTCAGCGTCCTGCGGCAGGTCCAATGCGGCGAGGAAGTCACGATCTAACCGGCGGCCCGGCCTTCCGCTGGTGTAATGGACGTACTGCTCAGCACACGGCAACTGCCGCAGGAGTCCGTCGGCCTCCTCGATGAAGGCGTGGGACTCCATGTCCCTGGTGCTGTGGACCCAGACAACCCGTTGTGAAAACTGCTGTGCAGCAAGTTCGTAGAGCATGGCGAGCAGAGGTGTGACACCGATCCCCGCCGACATTAGCAGTATCGGGCGCGCCTCGGGGGAGAGGTGAAAATCACCGCGCGGCGCGGCGGCCTCGATGGTCGCACCGGGGTCGATCCGCTCATGCAGCCACCCGCTTACCACGCCGTCGGGCTCACGCTTCACGCTGATCCGATAGGTGCCCGCGGTCGAATCGCCGGACAGTGAGTAGCTCCGCAGCGGCGGCGGGTCACCGGCCCCGGTGGCCCGGACCACGAGATGATCACCGGCCTTCGCAACGGGCAGCGGCTTGTCCGCGCCGAGTTGGATCGACATCACAGCGGGCGTTTCGTGATGGATGTCAACGACACGAAGCGGCATGAATCCGTCCCAGGACGGAGAGCCCGTCGGCTCGGCGGGCGGGTTTAGGAGGTCGCGGAAGGACTCCTTCCAGCCCGGGCTCAGAGCGGCGACATCCAACGCCAGACGCAGACGGTCCGGATCACGGTCGGGAAGGTAGAGAAGCGCGTCGACCTCGGCGACCGTCAGTTGGTGCCGCCCTCGCTCGGTCAGGACGATGTCGTCGCCCGCTTGTACCCGTCCCTCGCGAAGCACCCGGAGGTAGAACCCGGGTCGGCCGTGAGAAACCATGAGCTGGGGAAGATTTGGCTCATCGAGACGCATCCCGACACGGAAACAGGTGACCCGCGGTTGCGTCACCTCGAACAGCGCTTCCCCGATGCGGTACCGGTCACCGATGCACACCTCGTCGTCGGGCAATCCATTGACTGTGAAGTTCTCCCCGAATGCTCCAGCCCGCAGATCGTCACGCCCGAGGTAAGTCTTCCAGTGGTCATAGGCCTCGAGTTGATAGACCAGGACGGCCCGGTTCTCACCTCCGTGGCCGTGAAGGTCGCCTTGGCCGTCGCCGTCGAGATTGAGGCGCCTGGCAACGACCGGTCCAGAGACCGTCGTCTTGAAGATCCCGGTGTGCACCGTGCGTCCGCGCCACGGCACGTCCTTCGGCAACCCGACATTGACCGCGTGGAGCGTCGGCACGAGCGCCTCCTCTCCACGGCTCCACCGCGTGGGTGGCGTGTCCCGGACTCTACGTCACCTGGTGAAGCAGTCGGCTGATTTCCTCGTCCGCTTTGTCACCCGGACAGAGCGCGCAATGACAATGAGCTCAGCCAGCCGAGTCCGGTCGCGATCGAGACACGTTGCAGGACACCGCTCTTGCCGCCTAGCCCCCATCGACCACCGATCGCGGCGCCAAAGAGAATAAGGCTGCCAGTCATCGCTGCGCTCGACGCCGCGGAGTAGCACGCCCAGCGGTGGTTCCCGCTCCACGCCGCAGGGGCGGCGCTCGCCAGAGCGGCGACGGGTATGCCCACGAAGACCGGAATCCCGAAGAGATCGTGCAATCGCCCCGCAGGGGTGCGTGGGCGCACGCCTGCGGCAAACGGGGGGTTGTCGGTGGCAGTTCCGTCGTCATTCAGAAGGTTTCCGACGTAGTCGGTGACGAACAGGCCCGAGCCGACCAAGCCGACCCCGACCGCCGCGACGATAGCCGGAACCGCGCGCGGTCCGACGCGGTGGCGATCGGACCGCCAGAGGCCCTCGGCAGCGCACAGGTAGAGAGCGCCGGCCGAGACGAAGTTGGCGCGCTGCCGCCAACCGTGGCGCCCGACCGCCAGAGAACTGACCGGGTAGCACCTCCAGTCGTAGCCGTGCCGCGTCGCGCCGATGACGGTGTAGGCGGTGACGAACGCCGGGCCCGCAGCGGTGCCGGCGAAGAGCTGCGCAGTCGGTTTACGTTGTGCGCGGCGAGACATGGGTTCAGACTACTGAAGTTTCGAGTCTCAGCGTCGCGCATACAGGATCCGACTGGCTTGCAGAGTGCGGGTCTCTTCCACCCCAAACTGGGGAGGTTCGTCGAGGTACAGAGCGATCACATCCTTGGCGGCGCGGTCATCGATCTCGGTGAAGCCGAGGCCGCGCAGCTCCCGCGCGACGCCATCAGGCGTGAAGTAGCTGACGAAGGGTTCACCCGAGGATGCGAGCCGATCGGAACGGGCTTGCAGGTGCGCGCGCTCCTCGTCGGTGGTCGCCGACTGCAGATAGTCGAAGACCACCTCAGCGCGAGACGGCTGCCCCGCGATGTATTCGAGGGTTGCCCGGGCGGCGTCGGGTGTCAGGTAGAAGATGACGCCCATCCACAGGAAGACCGCGGGCGCGGTACGCACGAACGCGGTCGCCTCCAGTTTCTTTGCGAGGTCATCCGTTTCGAAGTCCACCGGTACGAAGGTCAGCGTCGCCGGGCAGTCGATCCCGGCGGCGAGGAGGCGGTCCCGTTTCCAGGCCTGAGTCGCCGGATGGTCGACCTCGAAGACTCGCACGTCGGGATCGGGGTTTCGGTAGGCGAAGGTGTCGAGTCCGGCGCCGAGGATGACCACTTGACGAGTGCCGGTGGCCACGGCCCTAGCGATCGAGTCCTCGGCGAATCGGGCGCGGGCGGCGAAGAAGAGCCGGCGGCCTAGGTCGCCGACCACTGCACCGAGGCGATCGGCCGTGGGGGAGCCCAATGCGGTTAGCTCGTCGGAGGTGGTACCGAGCAGGGGAGCTGCCAGCGGGTCGGTGAGAATCGTTGGTTTGTCGGCGATCTGGTGGTAGGCGCGACCATAAGCGGTAACAAGGGCTGTCCGGCTGGGTCCGTTGTCCTCCATGCTCGCGAACGTACTCGCGAGCACACCTCGCATGGCCTATAGGTTCGCGGTGTGCACGTCTCAAAGCCGAGCCATGGCCATCGGGGCCGAATATGCTGCGGAAATCGCCCGGAGGGCATCAGCAGGACCCACGAAGGGGTTGACATGGCGAAATGGACCCAGCATTTCCCGTCGCTCGAAACACCCGAGAATTTCGTCAGAGACCTGCGGGAGAGCTTCGCAGCGGTGTTAGCTGCTCAATGAGCACCTGCGGTATGACCGTCGTGGATCATCAGTGATGTCATCCGTGGGTAGAGGATCGCCGGCCCGAGCCATCGCGCAACAAAGCGGCGTAGTGCGACACCATCGCGCATCGGTTTCCCGGGATCTGTCAGCATAGATTGCACTGTGCGCAGGACCATTTCGGCCAGATCTTCGAGGGCGGCGCTCTCGAAACCGTGCAGCGGCCAATCGACATCGAGACGGTTGAGGAACGATTTGCAGAATGCCTTCGCCGTGTCGGAGGTCAAGGAGATGGCCTCTTCACCCCCCTGCCCTCGGGCCAGGATGTTCTCTAGCTGAGGATCACCTATAAGGTTCTCGACCGAGAACGAAACGCATTCGACGAGTGCAGTGACCGGGTCGTTGACGCCGCTGACGTGACCGACGACCTGGTCGATGAATCCGTCCACGGTCCGCATCGCGCTGGCAATCAGCAAAGCGTCGGCGTTGGGAAAGTAGCGGTACACCGTCTGCCGCGTGACGCCGAGCCTGCGGGCGACGTCGGCGAGGCGTATCGCTGGTCCGTGTTCGGCGACGACATCGTCCACCGCATCGAGGATTCGGTCTATGGCCTCCTCGTCCGTGGCGGGTGCCGAACCCGCCCAGCCCCGACTACGCATGGGCACCCGCAGGATCGTTACTGGCGAATGCGATTGGAAGTGTTGTGGGACCGGTCATCCCCAGGAGGGGCTTCCATGGCGCCGGACCGACGCGACGAGGGGCATCGAGGCGCCGGGTGAGAACGACAAGAGCCTCCGCCAACTCGCGGCGTGCGAGGTTAGCTCCCAGACAGTAGTGGGCACCGCCTCCGAAGGTCAGAATCGGGGGAACATCCTTGCGCGTGATGTCGAAGCGCTCAGCGTCGTGATAGATCGCCGGATCGCGGTTCGCCGCAAAGGTGTTCACGAGGATGAATATTCCGGCAGGGAACAGGTAACCGCCGAATTCGACATCGTCGGTGGCGGCGCGCGGCGCGATACTGACTGCCGGCGAGTGGCGCATGCTCTCCTCGACAGCCTGCATCCCCAGTTCGGGTTGCTCGCGCAGCTTCATCCATTGATCGGGGTGCTCACAGAGCACCTGCACCGACGCCGCGAGTTGATTGCGCGTCGTGTCGGTTCCGGCCATCAGGAAGCCCGCCACCAGCATGCGCAGTTCGTCGAGATTCAGCCGGTCGCCGTCGGTCTCGGTGCGAATCAGTTCGGATAGCAGGTCATCTGTCAGGTTGCCTCGGCGAGCGGCGACCATGTCGTCGACGTAGGCGTCGAGTTCACCCCACGCCTGCATGATCGCGGACTCGTCGAAGTTGACGTCCGGTTGGAAGCTGATGGCCTTGAAGACCTCTTCGGTCCAATCTGCGAACAGGTGCCAATCCTCGCGCGGCGCACCGATGAGTGCGCAGATGATCGGGGTGGGGTAGGGACGGGCGATGTCGGTGACGACGTCGCAGTGGCCGGCGTCCACCACCCGATCGATCAATCCGTTGACCACCTCACGGATCGTGTCCTGAAGACCTGCCGTTGCACGAGGGGTGAACGCCTTGGACACGAGCTTGCGTAAACGCACATGGGGTTCACGCTCCAAGCCCAGGAGGCTGTTCGCCATCTTCTCGAACAACGGCCCCGACGTGATGCCCTGAGACGCCAAAGTGATACCGGGGGGTAAACGGAACCGATCGTCGCGCAACATTCCTCTCGCCAGCTCGTATGACAGGACCTCCGGGCCGAGAGGGCCGATCGCGATGGGCGCGCGAGCTTGGGCCGTTCGGACGTCCTCGAGGATGTCGTGCGGGGCGGCGCTGAGGTCGTAGGTAAAGGTGGGGAGATCAGCTCGAAGACATTGGGCGCGGTGCTGGTCACGACCATAGGACTCACCTTCGGGAGCATCGGACACTTTTCGGCAAAGCGTATGACCACAATCTCCGAGCGTCAATGAAAACCTTTCTGCTTCCGCCAGTGTGCTCCTGCCCATCCGCTAATGGTCATACAGACATCGATAAGACGTCTAATAAATAGCGCGGAGCATCAGCGATGATTGGACGCCACGCCCACCGAAAGCGGACGGAGCGGTCTGAACCAGATCTAGAGGGCGGTAGTCGACTTCTGGCACGAGGTAGCGCGCGTTCGGAAACGTCGGAACCCATGCGCCGTTCTCGCGCATGGTGTTCCAGCCGACGTGGTCGGTGTGGATGTGGGTATTCACGACGACGTCCACCGACTCCGGGGCGACGCCCGCTGCGCGGAGAGATTCCAGAAAACCAGTGTCGAGATTGGCTAGAAACGGCATCGCCGGCCGGTCGCGGCCATTACCGACGCCCGTGTCGACCAGCACCGTGAGCCCATCCACCTCGATCGCCCACGTCTGCACTACGGCGTGCCAGGTACGGGCGTCGCAAAACGTGGGGCTCAGTTCGGGCGCCAGCTCCTGCCACACCGTGGGCGCAGTTTCGGGAAACATGGTGAGCGGCAGGTCAAGCCGCCACTCGACGACCCGCGTAACGGTCGCGGCGCCCAGGTGCGTGCGGTCGGACATGCCCGCGAGGACTACGACCTGTGCGCCGAGGAGAAATCCGGTTGAACTCCGACCTCCCGCGAACGCTGTGTCATCCGTTGTCCCGCCACGTGATCACCTGCTTGAGAGGCGTGAGATCGTAACCATTGTCGGCAGTGAGTTCGGTCTGGAACAGCGTGACGCCTGCTTCCCGGAAGGCGTCGGCGCTATCGGCGCTCTCCCACAGCGTCGAGCGTTCGATATCGGCGCCATCGCGACCGAATGTGGCCGCCAATTCGTCGACGCGCTCACTGGATCTGCGGAACGCGTCGAGGTCCTGGAAGGCGTGCCAGATGTCGGCGTGCCTGGCCACAGCGGGCAGCGAGCGCTTGGGTCCCGTACCGCCGATGAGAATCGGGATCTTGCGCACGGGCGGCGGAATCAGTGCCGCGAGCCGGTTTTCGATGCGGACCAGGCTCTCGTCGAAAATATCGAAACGGGAACCGAAGGTACCGAAATCGTAACCGTATGTGGTGTAGTCCTTTTCGTACCACCCCGCACCGAGGCCCAGGATGAGCCGGCCGCCGCTGATGTGATCGACGGTGCGCGCCATGTCGGCGAGCAGGTCGGGGTTGCGGTAGCCGACACCAGTGACGAGAAGCCCGATCTCGGCATGTGAGGTGATTTCACCCCACGACGCGAGCGCAGTCCAGCCCTCGAAGTTGGCGACGTCGGGTTGCTCGTCTGTCAGGACGGGCTTGCCGTCGACGATGCCCTCCATCGCCGGGCGGTGAAAGTGGTCGTAGCCGAAGATCACGTCGACGCCGAGGTCGTCGGCGGCCAGGACGGCGTCGCGCCACGTACGGTAATCGGGTGTGCCGCCGGGCTGGATCTGCACGGCGACGCGTATGGGACGAGTCATGAATGCTCCTGTTCGGGCAAAGGGCGACTCTTGAGCCAAGTCGACGGGCGCAGTGTTTATTCCGGGCGCAGATGCGCCGCTCGGGCCGTGGTCAGTTCCCGGCGACCGACTTGAGTTCCGCAAGCGTCTCCTGAATGTGCACTGCGATGCTGCGCTCGGCGGAATCATCGAGCCAGCGGGCGAAGGCGACCTTGAACACTGAGGTTCCCGCCTCTGCGGCAAGGCCGGCCGCTGGGTCCGGGACTCCTCGATCGCGTAGTGCCTGCCCGATCAACTCGACCATCGTCGCGAGTTTGATCAGTTCCCTTTCGCGCAGTGCCGGATGGGCATCGATGACGTCCTGACGCTTTCGCGACTGCGATCGCCGACCCTCGAAGAACTCGGCGGTCGATTCGAATGCCACGGCGACGGCATCAAGAGGGGACAGGTCGCCGGGCGCCGCCCGCAGCGCGTCGGCGACGTTTCGGGCCAATTCGTCACCGCGGAAGAGCACTTCGCGCTTGTCGGAAAAGTGCCGGAAATAGGTGCGCTCGGTGACGCCTGCCCGTTCGGCGATCTCCGCGACGGTGGTCTCGTCGAAACCGCGTTCGCCGTAGAGCTCGAGCGCTGCCCGCTCGAGGCGGCCCTTCGCGTCCGGCTCCCATCGACCCATGAGGGAATAGTACGAGGATGACAGGCGCTGACATCACATGTAGATCTCATGTCATTCACTGTCATCTCAGCGGGAGGAACGCAAATGCGAGTATTCGTCACCGGCGCGTCGGGCCACATCGGTTCATTGGTGGTGCGCGAGCTCCTTGACCACGGTCATCAGGTCTCGGGTCTGGTCCGTTCCGACGCGGGGGCAGAGGCGGTGGAGCAGGCGGGAGCCCGGGCCGTTCGCGGCACACTCGACGATCTCGACGTGCTGGCGAACGCGGCGGGGGAGGCCGACGGAGTGATTCACCTGGCGTTCAAGCATGACTTCAACGACTACGGCAGCGCCGTCGAAGCCGATGTTCGGGCGGTGAAGGCAATCGGGACGGCGCTGGCCGGCTCGGGTAAGCCGTTCGTCAATACGTCCGGCACCGCAGTGCTGGCCTCCGGTTCGTCGAGCACGTTGGCAACCGAGGAGACCGTGCCGCCCGCGGAGGCACCCCGCGTACCGTCGGAGAACGCCACCCTTCAATTCGTTGACCAGGGCGTGCGCGCGTCGATCATTCGGCTGGCGCCGACGGTCCACGGACCCACCGACCGTCACGGGTTCATCCCGACGCTCATCGAGAATGCACGAAAGACGGGGCAGGCCATCTACATCGGCGATGGAACCAACCGCTGGCCCGCCGTCCACAACGTCGACGCCGCACGGCTGTACCGATTGGCCGTTGAGTCCGCACCGGCCGGGTCCCGATTGCACGGGGCCGCCGAGGAGGGTATTCCGTTCCGGGATGTCGCCGAAGCCATCGGCAAGCAGCTGGACGTGCCGGCTGTCAGTGTCACCGTGGAGACAGCGTTGGAACAGCTCGCCTTCATCGGATTGATTGCCTCGCTGGACAATCCGACGTCGAGCGCCATCACCCGGAACCTGCTCGGATGGACGCCCGAGCAACCGACCCTGCTCGAAGACCTGAACGCGGGGCACTACTTCGACTGACGGACGCGCGTGGTCATTGCAGAATCGCCCGCGCTGCGCGCTCGGCAATGAGCATGACCGGTGCGTTGGTGTTCCCAGAAGTGATGGTGGGCATCGCCGACGCGTCGACCACACGAAGGCCTGCGACACGAAATGCGCGAAAGTCGGTGTCGAGTACCGTGGTTGGCAACCGGGGGAGTCCATGTGAGTCGAAGGCTCCCATCGCACAGGTGCCCACCGGGTGGAAGATCGTGGTGCCCAGTTCACGGGCGGACTGAAGTAGGTCGTCGTCGCTTGCCACCTCTGGGCCGGGCAGGAACTCTTTTGGTCGGTACCGGGCCAGGGCCGGTGCCGCCATGATCTGCCGCGTCATCCGGAGACCGCGCACGGCGGTTTCGCAGTCGTCGTCGGTAGACAGGTAGTTGCACGAAATCTTCGGCTTCGACAGCGGATCCGGATCGGCCATCCGCACATGTCCACGCGAGTTGGGGCGCAGATTGCAGACCGAGGGAGTGATGGCGGCGAACGGGTGCAGAGGGTCGCCGAACTTCGGCAACGACAGAGGCTGCACATGCCACTCC
Organism: Mycobacterium sp. 1164985.4; assembly: GCF_001668575.1. Classification (GTDB taxonomy): domain Bacteria; phylum Actinomycetota; class Actinomycetes; order Mycobacteriales; family Mycobacteriaceae; genus Mycobacterium. The sequence continues at coordinate 4,791 of NZ_LZMD01000014.1, read as the reverse complement.
AGATCGGGGCTGGCCAGGGTGGGGTCGCTTTTTGCGAAGGCGCCCAACGTGGACGGCGGCATGGTCAAGGGCCCCGATCTCAGCAGCAGGTACTGAATTCCCATGCCCGCGCGGGTGATCCAGTTCCGATACAGCGTGTTGACGGTCCGGGCACCGCGCATGCGGTAGACCATTCGGAGCTGTAGATGGTCCTGCAGATTTTCACCGACTCCAGGCAGGTCGACGGCCACGGACACTTGATGCTGAGTGAGCAGCTCGGCTGGGCCCAGGCCTGAGACCTGCATCAGATGAGGGGAGCCGATGGCACCGGCGCTCAGGATCACCTCGCGGCGGGCGTGAACGTCGATGAGTTGACCGTCCTTGAGCAGATGCACGCCAGTGACGCGGTGCCGGGCAGTGGTCCAGGCGCCGCGACGCTGATCCTCGTGGACCTGCTCGTCCATCAGCAGCCGTAGAGCCTGGGTGTTTGTGTAGACGGTGAGATTGGGTCGGTGGGCGACCGGGTGCAGGAAGGCGTCGGCCATCGACCAGCGCCTGCCACGTCGCTGATTGACGTGAAAGTACGCGCTGCCGGAGTTGTCTCCGCGGTTGAATTCGTCGATCGGCTCGATGCCCAGCTCGGCAGCGGCGGCCTGCCAAGCGTCCAGGATCTTCCAGCGCACGCGCGGCCGCTCAACCCGGATCTCACCTGCGGCACCGTGCCAGTCGTCGGCTCCGCCGAAGTAGTTTTCCAACTCCTTGTAGATCCTCAGTGTTTCGCCCGGGCAGTCGGGGCCGCCCCAAAGCCATCGCTCGTCGCCGGTGGCTTGCGCCCACAGCTCGTAATCGCCTGCCTGCCCACGCATGTGGATCATGGCGTTGATCGACGAGCAGCCGCCGATCACGCGACCCCGCGCGTAGATGATGCTGCGGCCGGCCAAGCCTGGGTCGGGTTCGGTCGTGAAGCACCAGTCGGTGCGCGGGTTGGCGATTGTGTACAAGTAGCCCACAGGCACCTTGATCCAGAACCAGTCGTCTTTGCCGCCGGCCTCAACCAACAGCACGCGGTGATCAGGGTTGGCGCTGAGCCGGTTGGCGAGCAGACAGCCCGCGCTGCCTGCGCCCACGATGATGTAGTCGTATTCGGCCACGGGACTCGTATCTGGCACGTGTCCTAGTGTGCGTGATGATGGCGTCCGGCAAGCGCATTCCGCGGTGGTCGCGCGATACCGTCAGTGCATGGTCGTAATACGGGAAGTCAGTTACGACGTCGACGGACTGACAATGATCGCCCACCTGGCTCACCCCGACGGGGAGGGCCCGTGGCCGGCCGTGCTGATCGGCCACGACGGAGTCGGTCTGGAGCATTATCAACGCCGCCGTGCCGACATCCTGGCAGAGCGGGGATACGTCGCGTTCGCGTTGGACTATCACGCGGGCAAGACGTATTTCGGCCAACCGCAGGCAATGCTGGACCGGGTCATGCCGCTGCTGGCCGATCCCGAGCGTATTCACGCGATAGGCCGTGCGGGGCTCGACGCTCTTCTCGCCGTTCCGGGCGTCGACACGGGGCGGCTCGCGGCGATCGGATACGGCGCCGGTGGCCGCATCGTTCTCGAACTTGCCCGAACGGGAACGCCGTTCGCTGCGGTCGGGGTCGTGCACCCGGCCCTGCCGAATTCTCGCGCGGACGACTGGACCGAGGTCGGCGCCACCTTTCTGCTGTGCACGGGTTCCGAGGACCCCCTGTGTACCCCTGAGCAACTCATGTCGTTCGCATCCGTATTGCAGGAAGCTGGAGGGGACTGGTGCGTCAATATCTACGGTGGCGCTCGACACGCCTTCTGGGCCGCTCCGATGTCATCGGCCGATGCACTGTCCGATGGTGGCACCCCGGACCGCCCAGCGGCCACAGTTCCCGGAGTCGGTCACCACGCTGCCCACGCGCGACGGGCGTGGCGGGCGTTGCTAGATCTGCTCGACGACACTCTGCGCCGATCCGACGGCGGCGAAAGCCTGTGACAACGCACCGCGGATCGCCAATTCCGATTCTGCATTTTTCCGAAACCTGAAGCCTTGCAATGACTATGGGACAGCGAGCCCGGCTAAGCAGGTGTCACATTCCCCTCTGGCGTGCTCGGCGCATTTAATAGCGTTCGGCGTTGGCCCGCAGGGCATTGCGGGGCGAATGAGCGAAATCCGCGGAACATGCAGGACGAGAAAGGAAGTGTTTGGAGACCTTCGTCGCATACGAAAACACGAGCGACGGCTAGAAGTGGTGTCACACCGACTTCGCCAGTGTGTTCCGACATGCTGCAGTCCGATCAGATACCGAGCACGTCGCGTCACCGCGTTGTGAGGGTCTACGCGATGCTGCTGAGAATCGCGATGACCACCCCGCCCAGGGTCAGCACCCCGACCAACACTGCGGCGGCGATCGCCCGGCGTCGTCGCTGCCGGCGGGCGGCGTCGATCGCCACCGCGATGCCGGCGAGGATCAACGCCGCATAGATAGCCAGCCCCAACGTCAGAACAGCGGTTGACGCGCCGCTAGCCAGAGTCGTGTCGCGCATGTCGTGAGCCTACGGCGCGCGCCCACATTCACCTGTGGGGATTGATGTGTCTCAGATTCGCTATGGATCAGCGATGCCCGGCCTCAGGGTGTCACGACGTTGAACCAGAGTGGGAATGCATCGAGCAGGTTCCCAACCGCTGCGCAGCAGACGACTGAACAGTAGAGAAGCGATTCCCGCAGCCGAGCGGTAAGCGGACTCAACCTGACATAATGTGGCTTATCGGCATTTAAAGCATGCGAGTTGCATCAAACGAAAGTGCTTGAGCCTCTTGACGATTGGCCGATCTGAGCACGTTATGGCACTGATTGTGTGTACTCATTCCCTAACGGGCTGCCTGCAGCGATTGTTCATACGGCGAGGTTGACGGACAGTTCAATCACTTAATGAATGATTCGGGTATTAGGTGAAAGCTTGAACGTGCCCCGTGCGGCCGGCCCTAGAGCCGGCGATCGACAACCCACTCGCCCTCTCCTCCCACCGCCAGTGATACGTCACAGTGACGAAATATCCTGTGGCGCAGGGGGCTATTGAACTGCCACGTCGGGTTCACGGCTGACCAGGCTCTGGGCGGCCGCTGGCATGGTTGAGGAACTGCCTGGCTTCATTCCACAGGTTCTGCGCCGCCATGACGTCTCACTGCTTCGAGCTGACGAGACAGTGTTCAACGCGATGGTCGACGGATGGCGAGCTCAGATGCTCGCACGCGGCCTGGCGACCGACACCAGCCCGCAGACCTTAGAAGCCCACGCACGGGCCTCTGCTTCTACGTACTCGCGGTACATCGGTACTCGAGGTACATCGCCACCAGGCTCGACTGACCGTCGGCTGCGCAGCGCAGGGATGTTCTGCAAGTACGATGTCGTTACGGGCTCGTTGACTCTAGATACCAGGTGCGCCAGACGATTTCGGTCAACGCCTCGGCGATCGCGTCGTCGGCCTCAGGTGGCGAGTTGCGCACCATCTGGTGACACGTGCGCTCGATCATCCACGAAAGCGCGCACGACGTCTCCCAGCCGTGCGCAGGGCCGGTCGCTCCCGCGTCGACCGCACGGTCGAGGGCGGCCTTGGCCTGTTCGCTGACACCGTGCACCAACGCCCTGTGTGCTTCGGCCACGACGGGGTCGTAGCTCGCCAGTTCGAACATCGCGGTGAGGATCGCCTGGTGCCTGCGGTAGACGACGATGATCTGGCGCACCGACCGACGAGCGAGCTCGACGGTGGCCTGGTCGGCCACGTCGAACCAGATCGCGGCGGCCGCGCCTAGTTCGGCGGTCACCTGCCCGGTGAGCTGCAAGAGCAGCTGCCGCTTGTCCTCGAAGTAGATGTAGAACGTCGCGCGGGAAATGCCGGCCTCGGTGGCCAATCGGTCGACGCTCAGCTCCGTGAATGACTGTCCATCGGCCATTAGTCGTTCCGTCGCCTCGAGCAGCCACTGCGTAATTTCTGCGCGGCGCTGCTGGCGATTCGATTGCGGCTTGCGGGAGGTAGCGACCACAACACGACGATAGCGCGTCTTTGGACGGATAGACTAGACATAATGTCTTGACACTCCGTCTGGCTCAGCTCTAGCCTTCAGGCATGCCAGTACCACTGTGGGCCGCGCGCCGCGCACTCGGTGTCCGCGATCGAATGTTGAACCTCGTCGATGCCGCGCTCCCGGCCGAGGTGGCGTTGCTCACCGACGTCGTGTTCGGGCTGCAGAAGACGAAGATCGCCGGAGTGCTCGTCACCGCCGGGATAGCCGATGCGCTCGGCACGGCCTCGCGAACTCCTGACGATCTCGCGCGCGAGCTGGAATTGAACCCCGACATGACGGTCAGGGTCGTCGACGCAGCCGTCGCGCTCCGTCTCATGCGGTTCGACCGCAACGGTCGGGCGCGCCTGACGAGAACGGGAGCCCCACTACGGCGCGACCACCCCAAGTCGATCGCCTCCTGGGTTGCTTACTACGCGCACCCCGATACCGCGGCCGCGCACGCCCACTTCGACGCTCAGCTGCGCGACGGCGACGAATCCTCCGGATACAAAAGGGCTTTCGACAAGACGCTGTGGGAGTACTTCGGCGACCATCCAGATGTCGGAGCCACCTTCGCCGACGCGATGCGACAGATGACCGAGATCGATCTCGCTGGCTTCGTGCGGGCGTATCCATGGCCGCGCGGGGGAGTCGAGGAGGATGCCGCGAGCATTGGTCCGGTGGTCGAGGATCGCCGCGAGCAGGTGTCCGATCCCGCCT
>NZ_LZMD01000013.1 GCF_001668575.1 Mycobacterium sp. 1164985.4 | reverse complement strand
GGGATTTGGTGTGGTGGGGTGCTGATGGGCAGTTGCGGTATGTGGGTCGTGCTGATGAGCAGGTCAAGATCCGTGGGTATCGCATCGAGCTCGGTGAGGTCCAAGCGGTGTTGGCCGGTTGTGATGGGGTGGATCAGGCGGTGGTGATCGCTCGTGAGGATCGTCCGGGTGATAAGCGGTTGGTGGGGTATGTGACCGAGTTGGTCGCTGGTGGTGTTGATCCGGTGGCGGTGCGTGCCCAACTTGGGGAGCGGTTGCCGGGTTATATGGTGCCTGCGGCGGTGGTGGTGCTCGATGTGTTGCCGTTGACTCCGAACGGCAAGTTGGATAGGCGGGCGTTGCCGGCTCCGGAGTACGCCGATGCTGATCGTTATCGGGCGCCCGAGAGCGTGGTCGAGGAGATTTTGGCTGGGATTTATGCCCAGGTGTTGGGGTTGGAGCGGGTCGGGGTGGATGACTCGTTTTTTGAGTTGGGCGGGGACAGCATTTTGTCGATGCAGGTGGTGGCCCGGGCTCGGGCGGCGGGTCTGCTGTGCCGCCCGCGCGATGTGTTCGTTGAGCAGACGGTGGCCCGGTTGGCTCGGGTGGTGCGGGTCGCCGATACCGCGGCCGGCGTGGTCGATGAAGGTCTTGGGCCGGTGGTGGCGACGCCTATCACGCACTGGCTGCAGGGCATCGACGGTCCGACTGATGAGTTCAACCAGACCATGGTGGTTCAAGCCCCGGCCGGGGTGATCGAGGCCGATGTGGTGGTGGTGTTGCAGGCGCTGCTGGATCGGCATGCCATGTTGCGGCTGCGCGTGGAGTACGACGGCGCCGATGGCTGGACGCTGACGGTGCCCGAGGCCGGTGCGGTGGCCGCCGCTGAGTGTGTGCAGGTTGTCGAAATTCTCGATGATGCGGCGGTGGTGGGGGCGCGGTCGCGGTTGAATCCGGCGGCCGGGGTGATGCTGTCTGCGTTGTGGGTCGCGCGCACGGGTCAGTTGGTGTTGATCATCCATCATCTGGCGGTGGATGGGGTGTCGTGGCGAATCCTGTTGGAGGACCTCAACATTGCCTGGGCTCAGCATCGTGGCGGGCAGTCGATCGACCTTCCGAGCGGTGGGACGTCGTTCGCTCGGTGGTCGAGGTTGTTGGCCGACTACGCTCATGCCCCTGAGGTGGTCGCTGAGGTTGATGCGTGGCGGGAGGTGGCCGCGATCCCGCCCGCGCTGCCGGCGGTGCAACCGGCGTTGGATACGTTCGCCACCGCCGGGAACTTGTCGGTGGCGTTAGATGTTGAGACGACCCGGATGCTGCTCGGCGAGGTGCCTGCGGCGTTTCATGCCGGGGTGCAAGACATGTTGTTGATCGCGTTCGCGATGGCGGTGGCGGAGTTCTGCGGTGTCGACGGTTCGCCGATTGTTGTCGATGTGGAGGGTCACGGACGCCACGAAGAGTTGGCAGATGATGTGGATTTGACCCGCACGGTGGGGTGGTTCACCACGAAGTATCCGGTGGCGTTGAGCGTTGGCGGACTGCAGTGGGCGCTGGTGGCCGCTGGTGGCCCGGGTCTGGGGGCGGTGGTCAAGGACGCTAAGGAGCAGTTGCGCGCGTTGCCTGACGGCCTGACTTACGGGTTGTTGCGTTATCTGAATTCCGAGGTCGACCTGGATGGGGCTGATCCGGTGATCGGGTTCAATTATCTGGGTCGGTTGGGCGCGGCCGCGGGTGAGGTTTCTGAGGAGTTGTGGCGCCTGTCGGCGGAGGGTTTGGGGCTGGTGGGTGCGGCGTCGGCGACCGCGATGCCGTTGGCGCATACCGTGGATCTCAACGCCGCGGTAGCTGAGACCGATGCCGGTCCGCGGCTGCAGGCGAGTTGGTCGTGGGCGCCGTCGGTGCTGGATCGCGCGCAGGTGGATCGGTTGAGCCGGTTGTGGTTTGAGGCCCTGGCCGGGATCTGTGCGCATGTGCAAGCGGGGGGGGGTGGGTTGAGCCCGTCGGATGTCGTGCCGGCCCGGTTGAGCCAGCCGCAGCTCGATGAGTTGTGCAGCCGGTATGTGGTCGCTGATGTGTTGCCGTTGACTCCGCTGCAGCACGGACTGCTGTTTCACGCTGGCACTGCGCACAGCGATGATGTGTATGCGGTGCAACTGGATTTCACCATCACCGGTCCCCTCGACGGGCTGCGGCTGCGCGATGCGGTGCAGGCCGTCGTCGCGCGTCATCCGCATCTCGCGGCGCGGTTCCACGACGAATTCGAGGAGCCGATACAGGTCATCGAGGCTGATCCGGAATTGCCGTGGAGCTATGTCGATTTGAGCACCGGCGCCGTGGACGGTGGCGATGAGCAGGTTCAACATCGGTGCTCTGCTGAGCGGGCGGCGGTGTGCGACCTGACGGGCCCCTCGGTGTTCCGGGCGATGTTGATCCGCACTGCGGCGGATCGGCATCGGTTCGTGTTGACGTGTCATCACATCGTGGTGGATGGGTGGTCGTTGCCGGTGCTGTTGGGTGAGATTTTTGCCGGCTATTACGGTCAGTCGTTGGCGCCGGCGGTTCCGTATCGCCGGTTCGTGACGTGGCTGGCCGGCCGGGACTTGGATGGGGCGCGGGCGGCGTGGAGTGAAGTGTTGGCCGGGTTTGACACCCCTACCTTGGTGGGTCGACTCGGTCGGGTGGAGCCCGGCGCCAAAGGAGTTGTCGCCCACCAGTTCTCTGAGCAGACCACCACGGCTCTTGGCGAGTTGGCGCGCTCCAAGCACACGACGGTGAGCACGGTGTTGCAGGCGGGGTGGGCTCAGGTGTTGGGTTCGTTGACTGGCCGGCATGATGTGGTGTTCGGTACCGCGGTGTCGGGGCGCCCGGCTGAGGTGGTGGGTGCGGAGTCGATGGTGGGGTTGTTGATCAACACGGTGCCGGTGCGCGCGCGGCTGACCGCCACCACGACCACCGGCGAGTTACTCGAGCAACTGCTACGAGATCACCAACGAACCCTGGAGCATCAGCATTTGGCGTTGCCCGAGATTCACCGAGTCACGGGTCAGGATCAGTTGTTCGACACGTTGTTTGTTTATGAGAACTATCCGGTCGATGCGGCGGCGTTGTCCGGCGAGCATGAGTTGGCCATCACCGAGTTCAGCACCCGCGAGTCCACGCATTATCCGTTGACGGTGGTGGCCGGGCCCGGGGCCGAACTCGGGATTCGTGTCGAGTACGACACCGAGGTGTTCGACGCGGCCGGTGTTGAGGCGCTGCTGCAGCGTTTCGAGCGGGTGGTGGAGGCGATGACCGCTGATCCGTCACGACCGTTGTCGTCGATCGAGGTGCTCGACGAGATCGCTCACGCCCGGCTTTTGGGTTGGGGTAACCGGGCGGTGTTGGCCCAACCGGGGCCGGACCCGATGTCGATTCCGGCGGTGTTCGCTGCCCAGGTGGCGCGGGCGTCGGAGGCGGTGGCGATCAGCTGCGGTGCTGACTCGGTGACCTACCAAGAGTTGGATGAGGCGTCGAATCGGTTGGCGCACTTGCTCGTTGGTCACGGGGTGGGTCGGGGTGATCGGGTAGCCCTTCTTGTGGAGCGCTCCGCTGAGGCGATCACCGCGATGTTGGGGGTGCTCAAGTCGGGGGCGGGGTATGTGCCGCTGGATCCGGCCCATCCCGATGCGCGGATCGGGTTCGTCCTCACCGACGCCGCGCCGGTCGCGGCGATCACCACCGCCGGGCTGCGGTCCCGGCTGGCCGACCACGACGAGTTGGTGGTTATCGATCTCGACGACCCCGTCATCGACAGCCAACCGAGCGTGGCGCCGCCGGGGCCGGTCCCCGATGACATCGCGTATGTGATCTACACCTCGGGGACCACGGGGACCCCGAAGGGGGTGGCGGTGGCGCACCGCAACGTGACCGGTTTGCTGCAGACCCTGCAGGCCGAGGTGGGCCCGGATCGGGTGTGGTCGCAGTGTCATTCGTTGGCGTTTGATTTCTCGGTGTGGGAGATCTTCGGGGCGTTGCTTTCTGGGGGTCGGGTGGTGGTGGTGCCCGATGCGGTGGTGCGCGCCCCCGAGGAGTTGTGCGCGGTGTTGGCCGGCCAGCGGGTGTCGGTGTTGAGTCAGACCCCGTCGGCGTTTTATGCCCTGGCCGCCGCTGACGGGTTGGCTGCGGAGTCGGGTGATCAGCTCAACCTCGAGGCGGTGGTGTTCGGTGGGGAGGCGTTGGAGCCGGCTCGTCTGGGGGCGTGGTTGGGTCGTCATCCTGCCTCGCCGCGGTTGCTGAATATGTATGGCATCACCGAGACCACGGTGCATGCCTCGCTGCGCGAGATCACCCCCGCCGATACCGGTAGTGCGGTGTCTCCGATCGGGGTGCCGTTGGCCCATCTGGCGTTCTTCGTCCTCGATGGCTGGTTGCGCCCGGTGCCAACCGGGGTGGTGGGGGAGTTGTATGTGGCCGGCGCCGGGGTGGCCGAGGGCTATCTGGGTCGGGCGTCGTTGACCGCGTCGCGGTTTGTGGCCTGTCCCTTCGGGGGATCGGGTCAACGGATGTATCGCAGCGGGGATCTGGTGGCCTGGGAGCCTGATGGGCAGTTGCGCTATGTGGGCCGCGCTGATGAGCAGGTCAAGATCCGCGGATACCGCATCGAGCTGGGTGAAATTCAGGCGGCGTTGAACGCCTGTGAGGGGGTCGAGCAGGCGGTGGTGATCGCTCGTGAGGACCGCCCGGGGGATAAGCGTCTGGTCGGCTATGCCACTGAGTCGGTTCCTGGGTCCGTCGAGCCGGCCGCGGCGCGTGCTGCGTTACGGGAGCGGTTGCCGGTCTATATGGTGCCGTCGGCGGTGGTGGTGCTCGAGGCGTTGCCGCTGACTCCGAACGGCAAACTCGACACCCGGGCCCTGCCGGTGCCGGAGTACGCCGATGGTGATGGCTATCGGGCGCCGGCCACGCTGACCGAGGAGGTTCTGGCCGGGATCTATGCCCAGGTGCTCGGGGTGCAGCGGGTCAGCGTCGAGGACTCGTTTTTCGATCTGGGTGGAGATTCGTTGTCGGCGATGCGGTTGGTCGCGGCGATCAACAAGTCGTTGGACACCCATGTGGCGGTGCGTACGCTGCTGATCGCGCCGTCGGTGCGCGGTCTCAGTGAACAGTTGGGCCGCGAAGACAGCGCGTTGGAGCTGGTGCCGGTCGAGATCTTCAAACACGGCAGCGGTGTGCCGTTGTGTTGTGTGCATGAAGGCAACGGCCAAAGCTATGCCTATCGGGGGTTGGGCGGCTATCTGGATTGCCCGATCATCGGGATCAACCAGATCCCCACCGCCGGTGAGGCCGAACCGGTCTCGATATCTGAGATGGCCAAGACCTATGCTGATCGGCTTCAAAACGTGCACCCTGAGGGGCCCTACCACCTGCTGGGCTGGTCGTTCGGCGGTCCGGTCGCCCACGCGATCGCCATCGAGCTGACCCGACGCGGCTGCCACGTGCAACGGGTGATCCTGCTCGACCCGGTGCTGCGCACCCCCGGCTCCCGCTACGCCGCCGAAGACAACCCCGGTGAGCATCGCCTGTTGAGCCTGTTTTTGCGTTCCAGCGGCATCGGCATCGACGACCCCTCCGCGCCGCTGACCTACCAGCACGCCGAGGAACTGATCCGCGCACATGGACAATCCGTGGAATTCGTCCTACCCCCGCGCCAGCTGTTCGACTTCGCCGTGCACAACCACAACATCAACGAGTCACTGCTACGCCAACACATCCCCGACATCTACCACGGCGACATCATCATCTTCTCCGCCACCCAAAACACCGACGACACCGACTCCAATCCGCAAAACTGGACCCCCTACGTCACCGGCAACATCACCGTGCACCCCGTCAACTGCGGACACGACGAAATGATGACCCCCCAAGCACTTGCAA
>NZ_LZMD01000012.1 GCF_001668575.1 Mycobacterium sp. 1164985.4 | reverse complement strand
ACACCGTCGTGGGTCGGCTGCTCGAACACAACAGCGACGGCACCCTGACCGACGAGCAACTGTTCCTCATCGCCATCCACCTGCTGATCGCGGGCAACGAGACAACCACCAACCTGCTCGGCGGCATGTTCGACACGCTGGCGCGCAACCCCGACCAGTACGACATGATTCGCGCCGACCCCGACCTCATTCCGATGGCGATGAGGAACAGTTGCTCGTCGGTCAGGGTGCCGTCGCTGTTGTGTTCGAGCAGCCGACCCACGACGGTGTCTGACCCCTTGAGCCCACCGTGGGCGAATTGGTTCAAGAAGTAGCGGCGCAGTGCGGCCATGGCCACCATCGACTTCCCCGCATCGATGACACCCTGTGGGGTCGGCGAGAAGTCCATGATCCGCACACCGGCCTCCGACCATCGCCGGAAATCATCGACGTCGCACTCCGGCACTCCGAGGATTTGGGCGATCATCCGGATGGGCATCGGAATCGCAAGACGCTGCACCACATCACAGCCGGGGTTATCCAGCACGTCGGTGATCAGTTCGGTGGCCAGCTTCTCGGTCATCCCCTTCCAGCTGCCCATCGCGCCCTTGCTGACCGCCGGCTGGACCTGCTTGCGCAGCCGCGCATGTTCGTCTCCGTCAGTGAGCACCGCGAGCGGCGCCGAGAACTTCAGCCGCGTGACCCCTTCGGAGCTCGTCACCTGATCGGTGTCGCGCAGCGCGGCCCTGACATCCTCGAGTCGGCTCAATATGAAGTTGGCGCGGCGGGGGTTGTAGTGGACGCGTCCGCTGCGGTGAAGTTCTCGGTATGCCCCGAACGGGTCGGACGCCGTGGCAGGGTCCATCGGATCGAATTCGGTGTTGACGGCACCCGTCCACCCTCGATAACCGCGGACGCGGGCCTGCACTGCCGCTTCGACATTCATCCGAATCGCGTGCACGAACGGGCCGATGACACCGGGAGTGTTCCGCGAGCCTGCCATCGCCGCTACCGTCCGCGGAACTGCGGGTCGCGCTTCTCCATGAAGGCCGCGATGCCTTCCGCGACGTCGTCCGTACCCGCCACCTGATCGACCAGCAGCGCCTCGGCGTGAAACGCCGAGGCACGGTCCACGTCGAGGGCTTGGTTGAGCATCGCCTTGGCGGCGGCGATGCCGCGCGTCGCACCGCGTGCCAGGCGGTTGGCCCACGCGGTCACTTCGTCGGTGAGTAGTTCGTCGGCGACGACTTTGTTGACCAGCCCGATGCGATGCGCCTCCCCCGCCGTGATCTCCTCACCGAACATCAGCAGTTCCTTGGCGATGTTGAACGGCACCTTGCGCGCCAGCAGGTACGCGGCGCCACCGTCGGGGGCGAGTCCGCGCCGGACGAAAAGCTCGATGAGCCGGGCACTTTCGGCGGCGACGATCAGATCGCACGCCAGCACCATGCTCGCACCGACACCGGCGGCGGTTCCGTTCAGACCGCAGATCACCGGCTTCTCACAGTCCAGGATCGCCGACACCACCGCCTGCGAGCCGTTGCGCAGAATCCGCGCGGCGTCTCCGGCGATGCGATCCTGGCTTGGCCGCATCTCTGGGTCCCGCAAGTTGGGACCGGTACAGAAGTGCTTGGTCCCCGCCGCCGTCAGCACGACGGCACGGATCTCGTGGTCCGACGATGCTCGCACGAGGTTGTCGATGAGGTCGCGCTGTATCGCCCGCGTCACCGAGTTGCCCATGTCCGGCCGGTCCAGCACCAGCCAGCGCACCCCATCTTCGGTGCGCGTCGTCAACCCGGTGGTGCTCACAGCGAGATCGGTACGCTCGCCGGACCGCGCACCGAGTTGGTGTGAACATATTCGACGGCGTCCTCGTCGACGTGCCACGTCGGGAACCTCGCCAAGGTTTCTTCGATCGCGACCCTGGCCTCCAGCCGCGCGAGCGCAGCGCCGAGGCAGAAGTGGGCCCCGTGACCGAAGCTGACGTGTCGGATGCCGGTTCGGTTGACGTCGAAGACGTCGGGGTTCGGGTACTGTCGCTCGTCGCGACCGGCTGATCCGGTCAACAACGCGACCTTGGAACCCGCCGGGATAACCGCGCCGTGGTATTCCGCGTCCCGCACAGTGAAACGGCCCTGCACCGGGGACGGCGCCTCGTAGCGCAGCAGTTCCTCGACCGCGCCGCCGATGAGGCCGGGGTTCTCGACGAGCTTGGCGCGTTCGTCCGGAAAGCGCGCCAGTGTCAACGCCGTCCAGCCGAGCAGTCGCGCGACGGTCTCGTTGCCCGCGACGTTGATGAGCGCGATGAAGAACAGTACTTCGCCGTCGTCGAGACGACGAGTCTCTCGGCCAGGCTGCACCAGGTCGGAATCCATCAGGTTGCTGACGATATCGCTGGTGCTGTTCACACGGCGCTTCTGAATTTGTTCTTTGTAATACCCGAAGAGCTTCTCGTTGGCCTGTTGGCCCAACTCGCTGAGCTCCGCGGCGCCCTCCTCGCGGTGGAGCTGCAAATCCGTCCACTCGCGCAGATTGTCATGGTCTTCTTCCGGGAAGCCCAACAGCGAACTGATCACCATGACCGGTAGCTTCATGGAAAAGTCACGGACGTAGTCGAATCCCCCACTGCCGACATGGGGGTCCAGATATCCGCGGCATAGCATGCGCACCCGGTCCTCGAGCTCGGCGATCTTGCTACGAAAGAAGGTGCGGTTAACCATTTTTCGCATAGCCGTATGGTCTGGCGGATCCATCATGATCATCGCCTTCGGCGGCGACCATGGTTCGGGCGTGATCGCATCCAGCGTGATGCCGTGCTCGGAAGAGAACGTCTCGGTGTCCAGGGAGGCCGCCAGCACGTCGTCGAACCGGCTCAGGGCGTAGAAGTCGTACTGCTCGTTGTAGTAGACGGGAGCCTCGTCACGCAGCCGTCGCCACACCTCGTAGGGATCCTTGTGCAGGGTGCGGTCGAACGGATCCCAGCGCAGCTCCGCTGTCACCATCGGCAGGTCCTTTCCTGAGGGGCAACCGCTAGACAATGGTACACTCTGCGTCATTCTGTACAGTACAGAAAGGTCGAGGAGGACGGGCAGGTTGGAAACGCGAACGCTGGACCATGTCATCTACGAGAAGGACGGTCCGATCGCCCGGATCATCTTGAACAACCCCGAACGTGCCAACGCCCAAACCTCCGAGATGGTGCACAGCGTCAACGAAGCCCTCGACGACGCGCAGTACGACTACGACATCAAGGTCGTCATCATCAAGGCCAACGGTAAGGGGTTCTGCTCCGGCCATGTGCCGGACGGCAGTTATCCGGAGTTCAAGGCCGAAATCGACGCCTCGGGCAAGGTCTGGCGGTCGGCCGCGCAGCTGTTCCTGTGGCCGGTGCTGAAGCTGTGGGAGTTCCCGAAGCCGGTCATCGCGCAGGTGCACGGCTACGCGATCGGCGGCGGAACCACCTGGGCATTGATCCCGGAGATCACCATATGTTCCGACGACGCGTGGTTCCAGATGCCACTCGTGCCCGGCTTCGGTCTGCCCGGCTCGGAGACGATGTTCGAGCCGTGGGTGTTCATGAACTACAAGCGCGCCGCCGAGTACCTGTATACGGCGCAGAAGATTTCGGCGGACCAGGCGCTGGAATTCGGTCTGGTGAACCGGGTGGTGCCCGCCGACCAACTGGAGGCCGAAGTCGAGAAACTCGCCGCGAAGATCGCCAAGGCGCCGTTGATCACATTGCAGGCCACCAAGGCCGGCATCCTGCGCGCCTGGGAGACCATGGGGTTCCGCACCCATCAACAGGCCAGTAACGATCTGCAGGCCGTGGTCACCGGGTCGAAGGAGTTCCAAGAGTACATGCGGGAGCTGATGAAGAAGGCGGCCAAACCCGCCGACCGGGTCTGACGTGCCACTGCAGCCGATCGTCCGGTTCGGCGGCGGCGAGCACGTCGAAGAGTTGCGCGCGCGCGTCCGTAACTGGTTGTCCGACAACCTGCCCGACGAGTTTCGGCGCACCGCGGCCAACCCCGACTACCTGCCGCGCGACGCACACGAACGCGCCGTGGCGTTCTGCCGCGACCTGCACGCGCAGGGATGGTTCGTTCCGCACTGGCCCGCGAAGTTCGAAGGCGGCGGCCTCGGCGTCGTCGAGCAGGTGGTCATCCGTGAGGAACTGGCCTACGCGGGCGCACCGCTGGTCAACACCAACGGCGTGAACATGTTGGCGCCCGTGCTGTTTCGGTTCGGTACCCCCGAACAACAGCGGGAGCACCTGCCCTTGATCGCGCGCTCGGAGCGGATGTGGGCGCAGGGCTACTCCGAACCCGAGGCCGGATCCGACCTGGCCGCACTGCGGATGACCGCACGACGCGACGGCGACCACTATGTCCTCGACGGCCAGAAGACGTGGACGAGCAACGGTGTGCTGGCCGACTGGATCTTCGTGCTCGCGAGGACATCACCTGTCGCCGAGAAACGCCAGGAGGGCATCTCGTTCTTCCTCGTCGACATGTCGAGCCCGGGCATCACTCGCCGCCCCATCAGGTCGATGACCGGATACCCGACATTCGCCGAGGAATTCTTCGACGGCGTCCGGGTGCCTGCGACCAACATGGTCGGCACCGAGGGTGAGGGTTGGAAGGTCGCCAAGGCTCTGTTGGACTCCGAACGCTCCAACGTCACGCGCGCTGCGCAGGCCCAGCGCTATCTCGATGAGCTCGTTGACTGGTGCCACGCACAGCGGGGGTCTGCCCATGACCCGCTGGCCGATCCGACGAACCGCATCGCGTTGGCCAGGGCGGTCGAGCGCGTCGAGGTCGGGCGGGCCTTGTCCTACAGGGTCGCCCACCTGCAGGCGGCCGGTGCGCTCGATCCGGCGCTGCCCTCGCTGTCGAAGCTGTACCACTCCGAGTTGACCGCGGAGCTGCGTGCGCTGGGCGCCCAGATCCTCGGCCCGAGAGGGGCATTGATGCCCGATGATCCGGACGCGGTGTTGGACGGCCACTTCTCGGAGGGGCTGCTGTTGTCGCTCATACACACGATCGGCGGCGGTACGAGCGAGATTCAGCGCGACCTGATCTCGACCACCGGTCTCGGGCTGCCGCGCTAGTCACCTTCTGGCGCGAGCAGACGCACAGAGGCCGTTTCCGATCGAAGAATGTGCACTTCTGCGTCTGCTCGAACCTAGGAAGGTTTCTAGGAAAATTCGCCGCACGCCTGAGCTGCCGATGAGCGCTGCTGGGCGACGGCCGCCATCGCCAGCTCCAGCGGGTGGAAGGCCGCCAACTGCGCTGCCTCCGCCGAATGGATCAGTCGCTTGGTCATTTCGACCGCGCCCGCATCGGATTCCGCCAATTGGACAGCGACGGCGATGGCGTGGTCGACGGCCGAGCCGGGCTCGGCGACGTCGGTGACCAGTCCCGCCTGTTGCGCGTCGGACGCCGTCATCCGGTGGCCACGCAGCAGCAGCGACGCCGCGCGGTGTTTGCCGACCTGCTTTGTGAGCCGCCATGCCAATCCCCCGTCGGGAACGACCGCCCGCGCAACGAACGGCGCGCTGAAGAACGCGTCCGATGCGGCGACGACGAGATCGCACGCCAGGGCGAGGCTCCAGCCGAGTCCCACCGCTGCGCCTTCGACCGCGGCGACCGTCGGCACCGGCACGGCTTTGAGTTGCTCCATGACCCGCTGCGCATGCTCGACACGGCCTGCCGGCGCGAGTGGCCCGGTACCCTGCGCCGGGCCGGTCTTGAGATCACCGCCTGCACAGAAGAATCCGCCTGCACCGGCCAGAACGACGCCACGCACGTCCGAATCGGCGGTCACGGCCGACAGCTGCTCGGACAACTCGGTCCACGACTCGTAACGCAAGGCGTTGCGCTGCGTCGGGCGATTCAACAGCAGCAGGGCGACGGCGCCCCTGTTCTCACGTAGCACCAGTGGTGCACTGCCGCCGGACATCTCGCTACCGGTTGAGGAACTTGTCGATCGCAGCCCGGTGTTCCGGAGTGGTGAAACACTCGGTCTCCGCTGCGATCCCGTAGTCGAGGATGGCGGTCACCGCGCGCTCGGCGTGCAGGTTCAGGGTCCGTTTGGTGTCCTGCACCGCGCGCGCCGGCAGGTCCGCGAGCCGATGCGCAAGCGCGAGACCCTCCTGCTTGATCGACTCGTGCGGCACCACCCGATTGGCCAGCCCCAGCTCGACCGCCTTGTCTGCCCGGATGCGCTCGCCGAGGAGCAGGTACTCCTTGGCCTTCATCAGGCTCATCATCAGCGGCCATAGCACCGAGCCTCCGTCGCCCGCGACAAGGCCACTGGCAACGTGCGTATCGGCGAAGAACGCTTTGTCCGACATCAATACGATGTCGCACAGCACGGCGATGCTGCAGCCGAACCCGACGGCAGGACCATTGACCGCCGCGACGATCGGCAGCGGGAAATCCACCATGTCGCGCACGATGCGACGGGCATCGCGCATGCCCTCGCGGCGGGTGACCGGGTTTTCGACGTGGGTGTGCAACCACTCGACGAGATCGCCGCCCGCGGAGAAGAAGTCGCCTGTCCCCGTCAGCAGGACGGCGCGCGCATCCGGGTCCTCCCCGAGCGCGGACCACAGCCGGGTGAATGCGCCGTGCATCCGGTTATTCACCGCGTTCGCATTGTCCGGGTTGTTCAGCGTGACGATCCGGACCGGACCATCGTTGGCCACCAGGAGTTCGTCGCACCCGGTGAGCTCCGAAGTGCCGTTCAACAGTTCTGTCATCGCAGCGCCCCGGCCAGTCGCTTGGTGATGGTCTCCTCAGCCTCGGCGACAATACGTGAAACGAGCTCGCCGGCTGTCGGGATGTCCTCGATCAAACCCATCGCCGTACCGACCCACCAGATCCCGGCATCGAGATCGCCTGTCTCGTAGACCTTCACCCCGCGTTTCCCGGCGACCAGATGGGCGATGTCCTCGAATTGACCTCCCTGATCGAGGATTTCGACGACCTCACGTGACACTGCGTTGCTGGCGACGCGCCCCGTGTTGCGCAGTTGCCGGAAGATCAGCTCGGTGTCGAGTTCGCTGCCCGCGACAATCGCTTCCTTGACGTTCTGATGTATCGGCGACTCGACCGTGCACATGAAACGCGAACCCATGTTGATGCCGTCCGCTCCGAGCGCCAGCGCGGCCACCAGACCACGGCCGTCGGCGAAACCACCGGACGCGATCATCGGGATCTCGATTTCCTCGGCAGCCGCGGGGATCAGGACCAGCCCCGGGATGTCGTCCTCACCCGGATGACCCGCACACTCGAAGCCGTCGATGCTGATGCCGTCCACACCGAGGCTCTGCGCCTTGACCGCATGCCGCACCGAGGTGCACTTGTGCAGCACCTTGATCCCGTTGTCGTGAAACATCGGCAGATGCGGCGCCGGGTTCGACCCGGCCGTCTCGACGATCTTGATGCCCGCGTCGACGATCACCCGCCGGTATTCGTCATAGGGCGGCGGGTCGATAGTCGGCAGAATCGTCAGGTTCACCCCGAACGGCTTGTCGGTTAGATCGCGGGCGCGGGCGATCTCGTTGGCCAGGTCCGCAGGTGTCGGCTGGGTCAGCGCGGTGATCAAACCGAGCGCCCCCGCCTCCGACACCGCTGCGGCCAGTTCCGCGCGCCCGACCCATTGCATACCGCCCTGCACGATCGGGTGTTCGATGCCGAATGCCTCGGTGAATCGTGTGGTGATCAACGGTGTCGAGATCCTCTCAGGAGTCAGACGGCAACCAGGCCGGTCTGCGGGTATGGACGAATGCATCACGGTCTGAGCTGACCGACCAACGCGGTGCGCGCTTTTCGAGGAAGGCGGTGAACGCCTCGATCTGTTCGGACGTTCCGATCGACGACCAGTAGCCGCTGACGTCCACGGCAGGCAGAGCACGCGCCATCTCGCGCTTCATCGCCGCCCGCGCGCCGGGCCCGGTCTGCCGAACCCGGTCGAGCAGGGTCTGCGTCTCGGCGGCAAGTGAGTCGTGCGGGACGACCTTGCCGACGAGTCCCATCCGCTCAGCCTCGGCGGCGTCGATCCAGTCGTTCGCGTAGATCATGTGGTTGGCGCGCAATGTACCGATGCGTTGCGGAATGCGTGCGGCGACGAACGCCTCGTACACGCCGCGGGTCAGATCCGGCACCCGCATCCGGGCCTGATCCGAGGCGATCACGAGATCGGCGAACAGCGTCATCACCAGCCCGCCGCCCATCGCGATGCCGTTGACCGCGCACAGCACGATTTTCGGGATCCTGCCGAGCACTTCGAACGGCGTAGCGTCGTACGCCTCGGTGAACGAGTCCCACGAACGATCGGGATTGCTCACCGAGTTCATGTCGCCGCCCGCGCAGAACACGTCGCCGGATCCGGTGATGACCAGGAACTGCAGATCCGGTTCGTCGGCCACGATCATCGCCGCACGTTTGATTCCGTGGTAGCCGTCGGCGGTCACCGCGTTGCGCTTCTCCGGACGGTTGATGGTGACGGTGAATGTGTCACCGGCGATCTCGCCGATCAGCTCCGGTGCACCGAGATCGACCCGCAGGGAGTCCGGCAGTCCGCTCACGAGATCACGGCGACGAGCTCGCCGACGTCGTAGGTGCCACCGACCTCGACCTTCCACGCCACCACACCGGATGCCGGTGCCTCGATGTCCATTTCGACCTTGTCCGTGGCAATCGCATACAGCGGGTCGCCCTCGGTCGCGGACTCCCTGTCGGCGACGTACAGCTGCGTCACCTCGGCTTCGGTGATGGCGTCACCGGGTTTAGGCATCCGAACTTCGGTCACACGATCCTCCCAACCGCTTCGACAAGCTGAGCAGCACCCGGACGGCACGCCGCCTCCAACGTTGCGGCCCGGGGCACCGGGGTGTACGTCCCCGCGACCCGCTGTATCGGCGCCGCCAGCACGCCGAACAGCTCGGTGCCGACGGCAGCCGCGATCTCGGCGCCCGGCCCGCAGAAGCCGACCGATTCATGGGCGACGACAAGGCGTTTGGTCTTTCGAACGGAGTCCAAAACGGTCGCGAGATCCAGCGGGACGAGTGTCCGCAGATCGACAACCTCCACCGAAACGCCCTGACCTTCCAGCTCTTTCGCAGCTTCGAGGGCGGCATGCACCATCACGCCGTACGTGCAGATGGTGACGTCGGCGCCCGCCCGCTTGACGTCGGCCTGCCCGAGTGGAATCACGTAATCCGCCAGCGGGACCGGCCCCTTGCCCCCGCCGTAGTAGAGCTTCATCGACTCGATGAACAGACAGGGATCCTCTTCGCGCAGGCACGCGTTGAGCAGCCCCGCCGCATCGGCTGCCGTGCTGGGCCAGACGACCTTGAGTCCCGGCGTGTGCATCGCCCACGCCTCGAGGGCTTGCGAATGCTGCGGTCCGGCAGCCGTTCCCACCATCGTGCGGATCACCAGCGGTGCGCCCCGACGGCCGCCAGACATATAGCGGACCTTCGCAGCGTGGTTGGCGATCTGATCCATCGCCACGCCGAGAAAGTCCATGAACATCAACTCGGCGACGGGGCGCAGACCGGCCAGCGACGCGCCGAGGGCGGCGCCAATGATCGACGACTCCGCGATCGGGGTGTCGCGCACCCGGTTCTCCCCGTACTTCGCTGACAGACCCGCGGTGATTTTGAACATTCCCCCGCCCGACCGATCGCCGATGTCCTCACCCAGCAGGACGATCGAGTCGTCGACGGCCATTGCACGGTCGAGGGTCCGGTGAATCGCCTGGACCAGCCCGAGATCCTCGGTGTCGCCGTCGGGCACGCCCCGGTGCGCCTGACTCTGTGCCGACAATGCAGATCCGTTGTCGGCGAAGACATCACGAGTCAACTCGTCGACGTCGAGCGGAGCGGCGTCGCGCGCCGAGGCGAAGGCGGCCTCGATCTCCTCCGCCGCCTGGACGTCGATCGCGTCGAGCGTGTCGCTGGTGGCGATCCGGCCATCGAGCAGGCGCTGCCGATAGCGGGCGAACGGCGGGTCGGCGCGCTTGGCGGCGAGCTCGTCGGGATCGGCATAGGCCATCGCATCGCCGAAATAATGGCCCTGCAGTCGATAGGCGAGCGCCTCCACGAATGTGGGACCTTCACCCGACCGTGCGCGTGTGACCGCCTCGGACACGGCCTCGTACACGGCCTGCGGGTCGGTGCCGTCGACCGTCACACCCGGCATTCCGTACCCACCGGCGCGTGTCGACAACGTCGTGGTCCGGGTGTACCGCGACATCGCCGTGCACTCCGCCCAGGCGTTGTTCTGGCAGAAGAACACCACGGGCAGCGACCACAGCGCCGCCATGTTCATGGCCTCGTGGACGTAGCCGATGCTGGTGGCGCCGTCACCGAAGCTGACGAGAACCACCTGTCCGGTGCCGCGGATCGACGCGGCCAACGCGATGCCGTTCGCGATCAGCGGGCCCGCCCCCACGATGCCGGTCGTCCAGGCGATCCCATGGTCGGGATCGGAGATCCCCATCGCCCCTGCCTTACCTCGCGACAGGCCGGTTTCCCGACCGAGGATCTCGCCGAAATAGCCGGCCAGGTCGATACCCTTGGCCACGACGTCGCCCAGGCCGCGATAGGTGGCCACGAGTTGATCGGAATCCGACAGCGCCAGCGCCGCACCCGCCGACATCGCCTCCTGACCGTCCACCGGCCAGTAGCTCATCGCAATCTCACCGGACGACAAGCCCTTTCGGACGCGTTGATCGGCATGGTGAACCTTGCTCATTCGGCGGTACAACTCGATGGCGCGATCGGTGGTCGCTGATTGCGCCTCGGTGTCCAACTGGGTGGCCATTGAGTCTCCTTGCCCGCACACTTCGGCTGCATGATTCTACAACATGACGAAATGTGTTCAATCGTTCTGTTTGCTCACTGTCTTCAGTTGCTCGGCGAACAGCATCCGGTCGAAATAGCATCGCTCGAGGATCAGCCGGTCTTCGTCGAAGCCGAACAGGTTGACGCTGAGCATGTCGAAGGCGGTACCCGGGCAGGTCGTCCTGGTCTCGAGGATCAGCCCGTCGGGACCGTGGTAGATGCCCTCCGCGGTGTAACGCATCCGCGGCAGTTCCTCCCACTGCTGCAGGATCATCTGGCGGACCGCCGCATCACCATCGTAAACCGTTGCGGTGGGCACGATTTCATAACGTGGACGAGCGAAGGTGGCCATCACCGCCTCGAGGTCGCGATCGTTCTCGCCCCCGACGTGGCGCAGCACCGTGTCTTCGCGGATTCGCCGCAGGTCGGCGCCACTCATAGCGGCTGGAAGGTGGGCAGGTGGCGGCCGTCGTCCAGGGGTAACCACGCGATCGATACCCCATCCCCGACCGCGGGGGGTGGACCGAACACGTTCGACATGATTCGGGCGCCCTCGTCCAGGTCGACCAGCACCACCGAGTAGGGCACCCGGTCCGCGAAGGCCGGATGTGCGGCACGATGGTGCACGCTCACCGCGTAGACGACGCCTCGTCCACTGAGCTGCTCCCAGCGCAACGAGAACTCGCCGCAGTGCGGGCACACATGTCGCGGGTACCAGACCAGTCGCAGACACGACTCGCACCGCTGCATCACCAGTTGATGTTCCCGCGTCGCCGCCCAGAACGGTGCCGAGACCGCGGTTGGTTCGGGCACCGGCAATCCTTCGCTCACAGCGTCGCCTCCGATCCGAGGATGACCGTGGAGGTCGCGGACAACACACCGCCCGTGCCGTGCGCCAGGGCGGTCTGCGCGCCGGGCACCTGTCGTTCGCCGCATTCACCGCGCACCTGGCGGGCGGCCTCGACGAGCAGGAACGCCCCGAACGCGCCGGGATGTGTGTACGCGAGCCCGCCGCCGGTGGTCTGGCCCGGAAGGGCGCCGCCGGGCGCGAGCACACCGTCGGCGACGAACGCTCCGCCCTCCCCCTTCTTGCAGAATCCGAGATCCTCCAACGCCAGCAGCACGGTGATGGTGAACGAGTCGTACAACTGCACGACGTCGATCTGGTCCGGCGTCAGACGCGCGGCGGCGAACGCCGTCGGACCGGACACCGCACCGGGAGTGACGGTGAGGTCGGGCATCTGGGTGATCATCGCGTGCGATGCCGCCGACGCCGCGCCCAACACGTAGACGGGCCTGCCGAGATCGCGGGCTCGCTGTGCGCTGGTGATGACGATCGCGGCTGCGCCGTCGGTGACCAGACAACATTCGAGCTTGTGGACGGGTTCGGCGAGGTAGCCCGAGCCGAGGACGTCATCGACGGTGATCGCGTCGCGCAGATGTGCGCGCGGATTGCGCACCGCCCACGCCCTCGTGTCGACCGCGATCTGTGCGAGCTGCTCGGCCGTGGTGCCGTAGGCCGCCATGTGGCGACTGGCGGCGAGTGCGTACGCGCTGATCGGAAGCATCACCCCGAACGGTGTTTCCCACTCGAGGCGTTCGGGTGTGGCGAACACACCCAGTCCCTTCTCGCCGCGCTTGCGCGCCGCACGCGGCGTCGAGGCGTAGACGATCACCACGGTCTCGGCGAGGCCGGCGGAGATCGCGGCGACGGCGTGCTCGATGTACAGCCCGTAACTCGCGCCACCGGTCTGCGTCGCATCGGTGAATCGCGGTGTGATCCCGAGGTATTCGGCCAACTCGACCGAATGCATCAACGTACCACCGGTGCATGTGCACAGACCGTCGACATCGCGCAGCGAGAGGCCGGCGTCCGCGAGCGCGGCGCTGATGACACGCGCTTCGAGCTCACGGAGCGGCACATCGATGACACCCGACGGTGACACCTCGTCGGCGACCCCGATGACGGCGGCGGCGCCACGAATGTTGCGATTCACACGTTCTCCTGTTCGAACAGTTCGCGCAGCCCGGGCTGACTCACCTTCAACGACGGCGTGCGCGGAAGTTCGTCGACGATCCGCAGCTGCACCGGCACCTGGTATCGGGTGAGGTGCTGGCCGACGAAATCGAGCAGGTCGTCGGGTTCGACCTGCGCACCGTCGACGAGTTCCACGGCGGCGACCGGCACAGCCCCCAAGCGCTCGTCGGGAAGTCCGGTGACTCCGGCGTCACGCACGGCAGGGTGACCGCGCAGCGCGGCCACGATGTCCGCCGGGGCGATCTTGAAGCCACCTCGAATGATCACGTCGTCGATGCGGCCGTCGACGTACAGAAAGCCATCCTCGTCGACCCGGCCGAGATCCGTGGTGCGAACCCACTCGCCGCCGTCAGTCCGGACCTCGATCAGGCCCTGACCGCCTGCGGATAGCTCACTGCCGTCGTCGACCGACACGACGCGCACTTCGCGGCCGCTCTGCGGACGACCAACACTGCCCCGCTTCGCCTTTGCCCATTCACGGTGCAGTGCCAGGTTCCAGCCCGCGACGCCGCCCGCAAACTCGGTGGCCCCGTACGACGGCAACACCGCGACGTCGTACCGCGCCTCGAAGGCCTCCTGAACGGGCACCGGCAGTGGCGCCGTACCGGAGGTGACCACCTGCACGCTGGAGAACACCTCGGGTGGCACATCGGCGTCGAGCACCATCGCCAGCGCCGACGGTACGAGGCTCACCGCTCTGGGCCGGTGGCGCACGACGAGGTCGACGAAATCCGCCACCCGGAACCGCTCCAACAGTGCGACCCTGCGTCCTTCGCAGAGGTTCAGTAGGGTGCGGAACAGGCCGGACATGTGCACCAGCGGCGAGCTGACGATGGCGACGCCCGAGCGCAGGCGCACGCCTCCCGCGTCACTCGAGCCGTAGTGGGCACCCGCTGCCGACAGCGTGTGTGCAAATGAGTCGTATGACAACGGAACCCGCTTCGGCGGGCCGGTGGTGCCGCTGGTCAGCATCTCGACCGCCACACCGGGTGGTTCAGTGCGGAAGGGCCCGGCGCCCGGATGCTCCAAGCCGGCGACGACCTCCACGGTCGGTGGCGTCGTACTCACCTCGAGACCGACCGCGCCCGCAGCCGCCGCAACCATCGACGGTCGCTGCCAATCGGTGCAGGTTGCGACAACGGCGGGCAGGCGCAGCTCCTCGATGTCGGAGGCCAGCCGGGTGTCCCCGTTCGACGGGTTGATCGTGACGACGCAGGCGTTGGCGAGCAGAACGCCCAGCATCGCCGCCACCATCGCCGGATGATTGCGCAGGACGAGTCCGATCGGCGCGCCGTTAGCCAATTCCGCTGCCGTCAACCGCCTTTTGACTTCGGTTGCGACGTCAGCGATGGCACCCCAGTCGGTCCACACCCCGTCGTACTCGACGGCGGGGGCCGCCGGGTCCAGCGCCAGCACGGCTCGAATGCGAGCGGTGAGCTGCTGACTCAAGCCGGCGCCGCCGCGAGTTCGCTTGCCACCGGGATCACCTCTTCGGCGAAGAGCTTCATCGAATCGTGGACCTTGGCGCGATCCATCGCGCCACCGCGCGACATGCGCAACATGATGTTGCGCCAGCCCATGTCGATGACCGTGCGCATCTTCTCGATGATGCGATCGGGGCTGCCCATCAGCGTGAGATGCGAGTTGAGAACCTGCTCGTAGCTTTGTTTGTCGTGCTTGTCGAACCAGTCGGCATACGCCTTGTAGTCCGCCGGGATGTCGCCGCCGCGCTCGAACGGGCTGGAGTACTTGCGGTGCGTCTGGATGGACAACTCGACGCTCTCCTGCGGATAGGTTCTGGCGAACGAGTCGTCGGAGTGACAGAACGCGTTCAATAATGCCCAAACGTTGCCGGTGGCCGCGGTGAGCCCCATCTTGGCCTGCGTCTCGAGGTAGATGTCCAAAGCTCCCTGCAGGTCGGGGTCGACCTGGTACGGATTGCCGATGATCGCACCGAATCCCTTGTCGGCCAACCACTCGAAGCTCGACGGCGTCTTCATCACCGTGCCCCACACGGGAATAGGATCCTGCACCGGTCGGGGATGAATGGTGACGTCCTCCAGCTGCCAATACTTACCTGAGTAGGTGACATTCTCCTGCGCCAGCAGCAAATTGACGATCTCGACGCATTCCTGATACCGCGCGGTGGCCTCATCCATCGGAATTCCGAAACCCTTGAACTCGTGCGCCTGGTAGCCGCGTCCGAAGCCGGCATCGAACCGCCCTCCGCTGAGGTTGTCGACCATGGCGATGCGCTCGGCGAGACGGATCGGATCGTGGAACGGGGCGACCATGCACGCGGTACCGATGCGGATCCGTTCGGTCTGCGCCGCTATCGCCGCAGCCACCAGGGGCAGATCCGCGAGGGTGCCGTAGGGCGAGAAGTGGTGCTCGGCGAGCCAGACCTCGTCGTAGCCGAGTTCCTCGGCCCACCGCACCTCCTCGAGCACATTGGCTAGGACATCTTGGTGGCTGAGGTGATTGGGCTTGTCACCGAGGATGAACACGCCGAACCGCATGTCAACGCCTCCGCTGAGAATGTAGTTGCAGTTACTGCGACTATATTGCACGATTGAACAGATCACGTCAATCCGTTCTATCGCCGTGGAGGGCCATGTGACCGCATCCGCGACCCTGTCCGCCAGCATGGTCGGCACCACCCTGGCCCCCACGACCTACCGCTGGACGGAGACGGATTGCATCCTCTACGCGCTCGGGGTCGGGGCGCGCCCGCCGGCGGAACGGCAGCTGCTCGATGAGCACTGCGGGCCCGCGGTCCTTCCCACCTTCGCGCTGATCGCGAACTGGTGGGCGGTCAAGGATCTGCGTACGACGCTGCAACTCGGTCAGGCCCCGATCGTGCATTCGGCCCAGTCGCTGGAACTCGAACGTCCGCTGCGCCCCAGCGGCGAGGTGGGTGTCACCGCGGAGGTGTCGGCGCTGTGGGACACCGGCAAGCACGCTGCCATCGAGGTGTCGTCGGTCGGAGTCGACGACGAGGGTCCCCTCTTCCGCGCGTCCTCGCAGACCATGGTGCTCGGAGCGGGAGGTTTCGGAGGATCGCGAGGACCGGCTGCCGTCGACACCCCGCAGGGCACACCCGACGGGGTCCACACCGACGACGTCCGGCCCGAACAGGCGGCGATCTACCGGCTGAGCGGTGACCGCAACCCGCTGCACATCGATCCCGCCGTGGCCCGCAAGTTCGGTTTCGACGACGTCTTCCTGCACGGTCTATGCACGTTGGGGTTCGCCGCACGTGCCCTGATCACCCTCGCGGGCGGGGGCGATCCGGCGGCACTGACCTCCATCAGCTGCCGATTCGCAAAGCCGGTCGAGCTCGATGCTCAACTGCGCACGGAAATCTGGCGCGACGGCACGCGCGTTCGCTTCCGGACCGTGCAGGGCGACGTCGTTTCCCTGCGTTCCGGCACCGCGACATTGGCAGGATGCTGAGCATGGATCAACGGCGCGCACGAGGCCGGCGAAACCGCGAGGCACTGATCGCGGCCGCCATCGAGCTTTTCACCACCAGGGGATACGAACAAACCACTGTCGAGCAGATCGCGGAGGTGGCCGGCGTCGCACCGAGAACGTTCTTTCACCACTTCGCTGCCAAGGACGACATCCTCTTCCACGGGTACGCCGACCGTCTGGCGGAGGCGATCCGGCGATTCCGCGCGGCTCACTCCGGCTCGCTGTGGGACGCACTGGCCGAAGCGTCCGAAGCGGTGGCCACCGCCATCGCCGAGAACCCGGAGATCTTCCTGGTGCGCGCCGCGATGTACGGCGAACTGCCGGCCCTGCGGGCCACCATGCTGCGCATCAACGACGACTGGATCGACCAGATGACGGTCGAAGTGGCGCGGTGGCTGGGCGTCGAGCCCGATGTCGACATGCGTCCCCGGCTGGCCGCAAACTTGGTCAACGGTGCCAACCGAACGGCAATCGACCTGTGGGTATCGGGCCGTGGGACAGGCGATTTGGCCGCCATGATGTCGGAGGCCGTGCACCTGCTGCGTCCGTCGATCAACCGAATCGAGCGCGAGTCGAAGCAGGCCGGGAGTCGTCGTGTCGGATGAGCTACGCCCCGTAGCGGTAGTCACCGGTGGGGCGCGCGGCATCGGCGAAGCGATCGTCGAGGCGTTGATCGAGGCCGGATACCGCACCGCGGCGGTCGACGTCAACGCCAAGGCGGTCGCGCGTGCCAAGGAGTCGCCCGCGTGGCGTGCGGGGCTGCTGGTTCCGTTGGAGCTGTCGATCACCGACCGCCCGTCAGTCGAGCGGGCGATGCGCGAGCTCACCGCTGAGCACGGTCCCATCCGCGCCCTGGTGAACAACGCCGGAATGACCCTGCCCGCCAGCTTTCTCGATCAAACCGACGAGGACTGGGATCGCATCGTCGACGTCAATCTCAAGGGCACGTTCGTGATGGGGCAGGTCGTTGCTCGGCAGATGGTCGAGGAGAAATCCGGAGTCATCGTGAATGTCAGCTCGGTGTCGGCTCACGGCGTCCGGACCGGGCCGCCGGCCTACGCGGCCGCGAAGGCCGGAGTGGAAGGCCTGAGCCGGCTGATGGCGGTGCAGTTGGCGCCGTTCGGCATCAGGGTGAACACGGTGGTCGTGGGTACGACCGCAACGCCGTGGCTGCTATCCCGCAAGACCGACGACGAGCTGGAGCGCATGCGTTCGTCGACGCTGCTGGGCCGCATCGGCGAGCCGCAGGACGTGGCCAACACGGTCGCGTTCCTGTGCTCACCGGAGGCCAAACATCTCACCGGTCAGCTCATCTCGGTCTCAGGTGGGCAGTGGATCCCATGACCGCAACTCACAGAACGATGAGACATCTTCTGCTACTCTGTTTACCGCTGTTCGCGCCTCGAGCCCGGGGGATTCGGTGGATCTGAAGAGAATTCTGTTCGACGTGAGCGATCACGTCGCGACGATCACGATCAACCGCCCCGAGCGGCTCAACGCCACCGACGATCTGGCCCGAACCGAGCTCGGATGGGCCTGGGGCCAGGTGCGTGACGACCACGGCATCCGCGTGGCGATCATCACCGGTGCCGGCGACCGGGCGTTCTGCGCCGGACAAGACATCCGAGCCACGGCGCAGAGCGGTATCCGCAACAAGGTTCCCGGTTCGCGGTTGCATCACAACGTGTGGAAGCCGGTCATATGCGCACTCAACGGTATGGCGGTCGGCGGCGCACTGCATCAGGTCGCCGACGCCGATCTGATCATCGCCGCGGAACACGCTGAGCTGATCGACACGCATCTGGCGGTCGGCAACGTGTTCGCGCTCGAGCCGGCGGTTCTATTGCGACGCATGCCGCTGTCGATGGTGATGCAGCTCGCACTGCTGACCAAGGACGGGCGCATCAGTGCGCACCGGGGCCACGAGATCGGCCTGATCAATGAGGTGGTGCCCGCACAGCGCCTGCAGGAGCGCGCACGCGAGATCGCCTTGTCGATCGCCAAGCTGTCTCCCGCCACCGTGCAAGCGTCCATCAAGGCGATGTGGTCCAGTCTCGACGTCGGCCTGCACGCCGCGCACGACGTGGCCTACCGCTATGTACTGCAGCATCAGATGACCCATCCCGACTATCGAGAGGGAATGGCCGCGTTCGCCGAGAAACGTGAACCGCGCTGGGTGGTCGAATGACTCGACCGACGGGGGCTGCCAGAACATTTCATTACGACCCGCTCCCGTACGACGCGGTGCTGCCCGCGATGCTGTGCTCCGTCACCTCCCGTCACGGCTCGAACGACTTCGTCGTCTCCACGACGGGCGACGGCACCGTCGAACGAATCACCTACTCAGAGGTGGAGGCCCGATCCGCCGACATGGCGGCCCGCCTGCTCGCCGCGGGCGTCACCAAGGGGGTCCGAGTCGGCATACTGGCACCCAACGGCCCCGACTTCGTCACCGCGTTCCTCGCGGCCACCCGAATCGGCGCGGTCGCGGTGCCGATCAACACCCTTTTCCAACCCGGCGAACTGCATTGGGTGCTCCGCGATGCCGACGTCCACACGCTGCTGGCCGTCGAGACCCTGCTGGGCAAGGATCTGTTGGAGCGCATCGAATACGCCGCCGGGGACTTCGACGAGGTCGACGGACAACTGCGGATTGAGCGACTACCCCAGTTGCGTAACGTTCTTCCGCTGGGCGGGCCCGGCCGCCGCTGGCCGAGCGCCTGGCCCGACCCAGTGCCGACCGGTTTCCTCCGGTCGTGCGAATCCACCGTGCGGGCGGCGGACGACCTGCTTGTCATCTACACCTCGGGCAGCACGTCAAATCCCAAGGGCATCATTCACACTCACGGGACAGCGATCACCCACTCCCGGTTCATCGCCACCGCCCACGAATGGGACCACCATGACCGAATCTACGTACCCATGGTGTTCTTCTGGGTCGCCGGACTGGTCTTCGGGATGCTCGGCCCCATGCAAGTGGGTGCGACCATCCTCACCGAGCACCGGTTTGACGCGGGCGAGGTCTTACGTCTCCTCGAAAGCGAAAAGGCCACCTACACGACGGGTTTTCTTCATATCGGCCCCGCACTGGTCAATCATCCCGACTTCGCCGCCACCGATCTGTCGAGCCTGCGCGAGGGTTACCAGCAGGTGCTGCTACCCCCCGGGCGACGCACGCCTGACCCGTCGCTGCGAGTCGCGCAGCTGGGAATGACCGAGACCTGCAGTTCGCACACGTGGTGGCCCCCGCACGAGGAGCTGCCCGAGGCCAAGCGCGGGTCGCTGGGTGTCGCAGCGCCCGGTTACGAGCACAAGATCGTCGACGACGCGGGCAACGAAGTACCCAACGGCGTCACCGGCGAGATCTGTGTGCGCGGAACGGCATTGCTGCGTGGAATGGTCGGCAAGCACTGGCATGAGGTGGTGGACCATGACGGCTGGCTGCACACCAGGGACGCCGGCTATCGGGACGACGACGGCCACCTGTACTTCGCGGGCCGCACCGACGAGATGATCAAGACCGCCGGCACGAACGTCGCCCCGGTGGAGGTCGAGGCCGCACTGGCTCGCATCGACCCGGTGCGCATCGCCTACGTTGTGGGCATACCAGATCCGGACAAGGGCGCGATCGTCAGTGCCGCCGTGGTGCTCAACGAGGGACGCACCGCATCGGCCGAGGACCTGGCGGCCGCGTGCCGTGAGCAGATCGCGGCGTACAAGGTGCCGAAGAAGTGGGTGATCCTCCCCGACCCCCGCCGCTTGCCCTACACCACGACCAACAAGATCGACAAAGCACGGTTGACCGAGTTGATGGCGACCGGAGAACTCTCGTGACGTCGTTGGCCGAACTCGAGGCCCGAATCGAACGCCTGGAGGCGCTCGACGAGATCCGCCAGCTCGCGGCGAAATACGCGGTCGCGTTGGATATGCGGGACCTCGATGCCCTGGTCAATCTGTTCGTCGACGACGTGAAGGTTCCCGGAAAGCGTCGCGGCCGCGCGGCGCTGCGCTCCTGGTACGACCGCGAGCTGCGGCACGACCTGTTGGGCAGCGCACACGGTGTGCACGGCCACGTCATCGACATCCACGACGTCGACAACGCCACGGGCCTCGTCTATTCGCGCAATGACTTGGAGACAGAGTCGGTTTGGCTGATCGAGATGCTCGCTTACCTGGACACCTATCAACGTCGGGACGGTCGTTGGTACTTCGTCAAGCGCACGCCGTTGTTCTGGTACGAGAGCGACATCACCCATCCTCCGCTGGGCGAGCGGAAAATGCGGTGGCCGGGTACCCCGCCCCACGACGGCGGCTGGCACGACGCGTTTCCGTCGTGGCAGGAGTTCCACAACGCCGAATCCGGCCGTCCCGACAAACCGGTACCCGCCCCGGCACCGGCGGGCGCGTGGCTGCGCACACTGCGCCGCAATGCCGCCGAACCGCGGGTCCATCCCGCCGGCCACTCCGACGACGACCCGCGGGATGGCTGAGATGGGCGATACCGCATGGGTTTTCACCCCTTCACCGGAGCAGGACGAACTTCGCCGGACGGTCCGTGCATTTCTCGAGCTCAAGTCTTCCGAGAGCGAAGTCCGCCGTGTCATGGGGACTCCCGACGGTTACGACCGTGACGTGTGGTTCCAGCTCGCCGACCAACTCGGGCTTCAGGGTCTGGCCATCCCAGAGGAATTCGGTGGGAGCGGGTACAGCATCCAGGAACTGGCGTTGGTGGTCGAGGAGTTCGGGCGTGCCCTGCTGCCCGGTCCGTTCTTCGGGTCGGTGGTGTTGGCCGGCAGCGTTCTGATGTGCTGCGCAGACACCGGTGCCAAATCGACGTATCTGCCGCGCATCGCATCGGGACTGACGGTTGCGGCGCTGGCAATGACAGAGCAGTCCGGTCGGTGGGATGTCGACGACATCCAGACCAGCGCACGTTTTACCGGTTCACGCTGGACCCTCGACGGCACCAAGACATTTGTACTGGACGGGCACATCGCAGACCTGCTGCTGGTGGCGGCCCGCACCGATGCGGGCATATCGCTTTTCGCGGTCGACGAGACCGATAACCTGCACCGCCGGCCGTTGTCAACATTGGATCCGACGCGGCGCCAAGCCCGCATCGACTTCGAGCACACCCCCGCAGAGCTGATCGGCGCCGAGGGGCAGGCATGGCCCGCGATGTCACATGCCCTGGACATCGCGGCGGCCTGCCTGGCCGTGGAACAGGTCGGGGGTGCCCAGCGCTGCCTGGAGATGGCAGTCGACTATGCGAAGGCGCGCCGACAGTTCGGCAGGCCGATCGGGTCGTTTCAGGCGATCCGCCATAAGTGTGCCGACTTGATGCTGGAGATCGAGTGTGCCCGCGGCGCAGCACAATACGCCGTGCAGGCGGCGGCCGGACAAGCGGGCGAACTGCCCGCTGCGGCGTCCCTGGCCAAGGCGTACTGCTCGGACGTATTCACCAAGACCGCCGCCGCTAACATTCAGATCCACGGCGGTATCGGGTTCACGTGGGAGCATCCCGCGCACCTGTACTTCAAGCGAGCGAGGTCGTCGGCGCAGCTGCTGGGCGACGCCACGTACCACCGCGGCCTGCTCGCCGACCGGGTCGGGATCTAGAAGTCGGTGCCGCCGTCGATGTTGATCACGGCGCCCGTCATGTAGGCGGCCCGCTCGCCCAGTAGGAACGCGATCAACTCGCCGGCTTCGTGCGGGCGCCCACCCCGGTCGAGCGCGACGCGCATGTTCCACGCCGGATTGCTGGCCAGGTGCGTGTAAATCGCATCGTCGAGCGGCACGCCGTATTCCGTCGCGCGCTGTGCACGGATGAAATCGTTCACCTCGGTGTCGAACAAGCCGGGACAGATAGTGTTCACCCGGATTCCGTCCGGCCCATGGGTTTTCGCGAGAATCTTGGAAAGCGTCAGGACGGCGGCCTTGAGCGCGTTGTAGGGCGGTATGAGGATCTTCGGCGCCCGTACCGAATACGCGGCCGTCGTCACCACCGTCCCTCCCCCGTTGCGCTGCAGATGGGGAATGACCGCGCGGCATGACCGCACCGTCGCCATCAGGATCATCTGGTAGTACCAGTCCCACGAATCGTCGCCGTGCTCGAGAAACGGGCCCTGCTGCCTCATCGGGCCCGCCGTCACGGCCAGGCCGCGCAGTGGGCCGAGCCGGTCGGCCGCCTCATCGACGGCGCGCTGCACGCCATCGCCGGTGGCGGCGGCGTCGACGCTGATTCCCACGGCGTTCACCCCATATCGGTCGGACAGCCGGTTCGCCCTCTTGGTTGCCCGTTCGCCGTCGCGCGCCAGGAGCGCGACATTGGCGCCGTCGCGAGCCAGCTCCTCGGCGGCGGCGAATCCCATGCCGGTCGTCCCGCCGACAATGATGAAGTTGCGTCCGGACACCCCGAGATCCACGCTGGCCCCCTTCTTGCCGGTCAGTACGCCAACCGATATCGTGCGAGACTAAACATCTAGACGAGTGATGTCACTATGTTCACCCTGTGTTCTCCGAGCCTCGCGATGTGGGCGACGGTGCGCCGGAACACCGGAACACTGGGTGTCGCGTAGCATAGAGACCTTGACAGACTCAGCTTTCTGGGACGAGGGGCGACATGTCGACTGAGCGGGCCGCGGCCGCGATCGACGAGCAAGAGGAGTCGGACCGCCGAGATCAGATTCTCGAGGCGGCGAACCTCTGCTTTGCGCAACTGGGGATTCAGCGCACCAGCGTGCAGGACGTAGCCCGGATGGCGAATGTGTCGCGGGGGACGGTATATCGGTATTTCGAGGACCGCACGATCCTGATCGAGGCGGCGATCGAGTACGGCGCGCAGAGGTTCTACAAGGAAGTCGCGGCGGCGATGGCAAAGAAGCCGACGCTGGCGGAAAAGATCGGCGCGATGGCCGAAACCCACGCCAAGATCCTGCTCGACCATCGGACCCGCAATCGTTTGATGGCCGACGACGCCGAGTTGATGCGGCACATGATCTCCGATGGGGACTCCGCGGTGCGACGCACGACCCAGTTCCTGGTGCCCTACGTGCGGGAGGCCCAGGAGCGAGGCGAGGTGGGGGCGGGCGTCGATGTGGCAGCGGCTAGTGAATGGCTCGCGCGGATCATCTACTCGTTCTCGACGGTCAACAAAGCTCAGACCTTCGACATGTCCAAACCGGCGACCGTGCGCCGCTACGTCGAGAAGTTCGCGGTCAACGGTCTGCGGTGAACCGAGCGCACCCCTAGTCAGTAAGACATAATCTGTAATATTGTTCTCCCCGACGGCGCAGGAGAGCGAGGGCAGAGATCTGATGGGTGAGCGTTCGCTGGCCGGTAAACGGGTGGTCGTGGTGGGCGCGTCCGCGGGGATCGGACGCGCCTTCGCCGTCAGAGCAGGCAAGGAGGGCGCCCGACTGGTCCTCGCCGCCCGCCGAGTCGACAAACTCGAGGAGGTCGTCGCGGAGGCGGGCGGAGGCGTCGCGGTCGCCGTCGACGTCCGCACATCGGCCGATTGCGCGCGTCTCGCAGATACCGCCCGGGACACCCTCGACACGGTGGACATCGTGTTGATCTCGTCGGGCTACGCACCTCTGAAGATGTTCGCCGACACCGATGCACAGGACTGGCTCGACGTCTTCGAAACGAACGTGGTCGGCGTGCACGAGATCATTCGCGCGCTGCTTCCCGCGCTCACCCCTTCAGCGATCGTGGCTGCGATGTCGTCGGATTCAGTCCGCCACCCGCACACCGCGCTCGGCGCCTACTCGGCGAGCAAGGCAGCGTTGGAACGGTGCCTGGTCTCATGGCGCCTGGAGAAACCGGGATACCGGTTCAGCTGCATCGAGGTCAGTGGAACCGTACCGACGGACTTCACGTCCGCCTTCGATCCCAGCCTTCTGAATACCGCAGTCACCGAATGGCTTTCGCGCGGCCTCGTTCAGGAGAGCCTGATGGCCCCGGAGGCGGTCGCGGATGTCTTGGTCGGAATCTACGCCAGCGCCATCGACCATCCGGACGTCGGTTTGGAATCGATCGTCGTGAAGTCTCCGACAGGTCCGATGCGGGCATGACCACGAAGATCGAGTCGGCATGGCCGTCGCACCCGGACTACAGGATCGGCATCAGGTCGTGTCCCTACATCGGGCAGGTGTGGCTCGATGACACCCTGGTCGCCGAGAGTGAGAACTGCCTCGTCGTTGCGGAAACCGATCACGTTGACCGGCTGTACTTTCCGGAGGAAGACGTCCAATGGGATCTGCTCGTACCCAACGCGCACACCACGGTGTGCCCGTTCAAGGGCGAAGCCTCGTACTGGAGCCTGCGCCACCGGGACCAGGAGATCGAGAACGTCGCGTGGAGCTATCCTACTCCGCTGCCCGAGGTAGCGGGGATCGTCGGCCACGTTTCGTTTTACGACGAGCGGCTGCGCGTCGTTGTCGTGGAGCGTTGGCATGACGGATCCTTGGTACCTGTGAGGTTTCCGCTGTGGGGCGATGCCGCCGAGTTGGTGCGACTGATCGACGTCCAACCCACCGATGCGAATACGTTTGTCGGCCCCGCGCATGGTCCCGCGGCCCGCGATGTGGTGGAAGGCGGGCAGCTACTTGCAGAAGCCATCGTCGCCGTGTCGAAAAGGCTTCCGCAGCAACGTGTCACGTCTGCGTCGATGGTTTTCGTCAAAGCGGCCTCCTTCGGGGCACCGGTCGATCTGACCGTCGAACTGCTCCGCAAGGGGCGGACGTTCTCCACCGCCGAGGTACGCGCGACCCAACACGGCACACTGCGAGGTGCCGCGATACTGCTGTGCGACTCCGGATCCGATGACGTCATCAGTCATGTGGCGGCGATGCCGGACGTCGCGAAGCCCGTGGACGCAGAACCGTTCGAAGGTTTCGGAATGCCCGGCCGCGAGATCAGGATCGTCGACGGGGCCTACGACCTCAACCCCGACCGGGTGGGCCCGCCCGAGATCAATGCGTGGGTCCGGTTCCGCGAAGCCCCCGATGAGCCGTATCTCCACACGGGCCTTCTCGCCCAGTCGTCGACGCATTGGACCATCGCCGCGGGCATGCTCCCCCATGCCGGATTCGGCGAGGCGCTTGCGCACCGCACATTGTCGACCGGGATCATGAAGGCCACGATCGCTTTTCACGAGGAGGTGGATGTCACCGACTGGCTGCTCTACGCCAATCGAGCGTTCTGGGCCGGGCGTGGCTTGGTCCAGGGGGACGGTCACGTCTTTACCGAGGACGGCCGGCTGGCGGCTTCTTACACGATTCAGGCCATGGTTCGTGAGTTCCAACGCGATCCTGCAGCGATGGGGCACGACAGTCGTACCGCTATGTGACAAGTTGACACTATCTGTTCTATCATCCAACCGGCATGGAGGCCCGCGTCTTAGCGCATTGGAGGGCTAGATGAACCGTCTCAGCGGCAAGGTGGCCGCGATCACCGGCGCAGCCCGTGGTCAGGGCCGCAGCCATGCGGTGAACATGGCCGACGAGGGCGCTGACATCATCGCAATCGACATTTGTGCGGATATCCCCTCGAACGAATATTCGCTGGCGACGCGCGCCGACCTCGACGAGACAGCGAAACTGGTTGAGAAGGCCGGACGCAGGGTCATCACTGCAGCAGTCGACGTGCGTGACCGGCCCACCCTGAAGAAGGTGCTCGACGACGCCGTTGCCGAGCTCGGCGGTCTGCACGTCGTCGTCGCGAATGCGGGAATATGCCCGCAAGGCAGCCATATTCCCTACCGCGGGTTCATCGACGCCTTCGACGTCGACTTCGTGGGAGTCGTCAATACGATTCACCTCAGCCTCGATCATCTCGGGCCGGGTGGTTCGATCATCGTGACCGGATCGATCGCGGGGCTCGTCGAACAAAAGGATCTCGCGACCGGCGGCGGACCGCAGGGTCCCGGCGGCGCGGGGTACGGCATGGCCAAGAAGATGATCCGCGAGTACACGAAGGCGCTCGCACTGACGATGGCACCCCACAGCATTCGGATCAACGCGATCCATCCCACGAACGTGAACACCGACATGCTGCACAACTTGCCGATGTATCGCACATTCCGGCCGGATCTCGCCGATCCTTCGCGTGATGATGCCGAACTCGTCTTTCCCGTCCTCCAGGCGATGCCGATCCCCTACGTCGAGCCGGAAGACATCTCGCATGCGGTCGTCTACCTTGCTTCCGACGAGTCACGCTATGTGACCGGCCAACAACTCTTCGTCGACGCCGGCGCCAGCCTCAAGATGGGTATTTGAGCCCGCGAACCTGCGGGGCCGATGGCGTCTGATGCGCCCCTAGCGACGGTCGACCGCCGTTGCGGCTATCACCGTAATCGGTACGTCGTCCTCCCACGGCTGGCGATCGATCAGATCAGCGATCTCGAAGGTGCCACGTTCGAACTCGCCTGTCGCGGCGTCGATGAGGCGATACCGCTGCCGCTGTCGATGGATCGGCTGACCATCGATCATGATGATGCGAACCTCGCCCGGCTCGAAACGACAGCGGGCGTGCAGAGCTCGCACCAGGTTCTCGTTGTGCAGATGGCCGTCGCCGAAGCTCCATCCGAGCGCATACGCGGCGACCATCTCGCCCTCGACGACGGCGTACTCATCCTCACGCCCGGCGGGCATGACGCGATTCAACAGCGTCACGACGGCGCGGCCGTGTGCGTACATCGCACGAAACGCCAAGCCGCGGTACATCGCGATCTCCGCATTCTCGGGACCGGCGAGCCGTTCGAGTTGCTTGTGCTGCAACAAGCCGAGTCCCGAGGCCCGCTCCTGGATCTTGGCGGTGGCCGACTCGGTCAAACACCAGGTGGAGATGTCCCAGTTGCCCGCGTAGTAGCGCATCCCCGGCAGGAAGGACACTTTCGGCGGGTCGACGTTGCCGAGAACGATTGCGGCGATGATCACCGCCATCAGCGCGGCCACCGCCCACGGCTGCGCAAGCTCACCGAGGCCGAGATCCGCATGTGCGACGAAGAGCGACCCGATGCCGAAGATCATGAAGACGTTCCACTCCAGAGGCACCCCAAGAGGAATCGACGTCAGTATCACGAGGTGAAAGATCACCATCACCGTGGCCGCGACGATGGTGATCACTCCGCCGTGGGAGAAGAACATCACCAGCGGCACAAGCAATTCGACGACGGTGCCGCCATGCGCGAGCAGCCGCGGGATAATGCTGGGCCGAACGTCCTCCGGGTAGCCGCGATAGAGCAACGTGCGCAAGCGCTTCGAGCGAACCAGAGGGCTGTTACCCATCATCGTCGCGACAACATAGGGAAAATGTTTGTTCAGCTTCGATGTGGCCGCCCCCATCCAGATCGCCACCATCACCAACTTCGCTGCGACGATCATGTCCTGCCCCGGCAGCAGGAACGTCACCGTCAACGCCCCGTACACCTCGCCGCGGGCGGCGAGGAAGATGAGCTTGTCGCGAAGCCCGGCGATCGCAAGCAACGCGACAATCACAGCGATGTTCGGAGTCGGCAGCAATCCGATCGAGGTATCCAAAGCGGCAACGGGTCCCGTGCCGTCCGACAGCAGCGCGCAGAGCGTCGCAACGAGCAGACCGGCATACAGCACCACGTCGAGCGGACCGCGGCGATCACCGGCGGTCAGCGGCACCCAGCGCGGCCACGGCGGGAGCCGGATGGTCCCGACGCGGAGCCAGTACAGCACCGAGCCCATCGGCGGTTTGATCTTCCCGGTCAACGGCCCGAATCCGCAGCCCAGTCCGAGCACCTCGAACAGCAGCGCCCACAGCACGGCCTTCTGGAAGACGATCGGCTCGCTCCACCACGACGCGATGTTTCCCCACCCGTCGATGCCCTTGGTGGCCAACGCGAAACACACGCCGCCGATTACGAACAACGCGATCTTCACCGTGTAGAGCACATACAGCACGTCGGGGTTCCCCATCCCCCGCTCCGCGATGTGGCGCACGAGAGGCTTGAGCCGCCCCGATCGGCTGCCCTGCCGCCATGTCGGGTGGTCGAGCGCGGGTGAATCCGCTTTCAGAAAGCCCAATGCGCTCTTCCCTCTAGGTCAGCGTGTCGTTGCGGATGTGAGCGAGGTGATGCAGCAGAGCCTCGTTGCGACCGAACACGACGTGGTCGACCCCTGCCTCCAGGCCACGCTGACAGGCCTCGGCCATCGGGAAGTCCTGGCCGTCGAGCACCTGGGCGGCGCCGTCGATTCCCATCTTGTACCAGGTGCGTTCCTCCTCGGTGGTGATCTCCTTTGGCGCCCCGATGGACAGGTAGACCACGGCCTCACCGGGACTCTTGCCCGGATATGCGCGCAACATCTGCGAGGTGCCCGGTGCCTCGATCAGCACACAGCTGGGAAACAGCCCGTACACTACGGTGCCGAAGAATTGGTCTGGCCAATTGGCTTCGGGAACGTCGCGATACTGCACGATGTCGCGGAACGGAAACGCCCAGCGGATGTTCCGGCCGTAGATGTCGTAGACGGAGTTGTTCGACGCCAGCGGGTCGAGGGTGTCGGCGTGTACGTACGGGAAGTGGTAGCCCTCGAAATTCACGTCGACGGCGAGTTTCCAGTTGCATGCGATGTCGTAGCGCCTGGTTTCGGCATGGTGGTTGTGGTCAAACCCGTATTCCGACAGCGGTACCGAGATTCCGTCGAGCGCTGCGGACACGTCGACGTCGGCTGAGAGCCCCACGACGATCAGTCCCGCTTGATCGGTGACCGGCAACTCGATGAGACCGCGGCGCTCGAGATCCGCCCCTGCGAACATCTTTCGGGCCGGAGCCCCCATCAGGCGACCGTCCAGACCGTAGGTCCACCCGTGGTAGGGACAGCTGAGTGACCGTGCCCTGCCGCAGCCGTCGGCCACCTGCGCGCCGCGATGCGCACAGCCGTTGATGAACGCGCGAAGGACACCCTCTCTGCCCCGGGTCACCAGCACAGGCGTGCCCATCACGTCTTTCGTCGTGTACGACCCCGGCACGGCGACTTCGCCGGCCCAGCCGATCACGTGGGGAACGCTGCGCAGCATCGCGACGTCGGCCTCGAAACGTTCGTGATCCACGTAGGCGCTGCGCGGTTCACGCCAGACCTCGTCCGCGACATCGAGGGAGTCGTTCTCGAAATGCTTGAGGACTCGGCGGGTGAGATCGAGGGCTTCTTGTCGGGGCACGGCTGATCCTCAGTAGCGGACCGGGTCGTCGACGAGGGCGGTCCGCAGCGCACGGACCTGGCTGGCGAAAAAGCGTTGTGAAACAGAGGTATTGGTAGCGATCAGATCGAAGGCGTGGAATGCGCCGTCTGCGATCTCCTCATGGACGGCCACACCGTGCTCCCGGAGCCGGCGTGCGTAGTCGCGGCATTCGTCGTGAAAGAGGTCGAGGGTTCCGACGCCGATCCAGGCCGGAGGCAACCCGGACAGATCGGTGCGGCGGGCCGGGACGGCTGCGTCAGGGTCGGCGCCTGCCAGGTACCACCGCCACGCGATCCGGTTGTCGCGAGCGGTCCACATCACCCGCCGGCGTGATTCTGCGGGCGTCCGGTCGTCGAGCATCGGATAGACCAGCATCTGTAGGGCGAGATCGACATCACCGCGGTCGTGGGCGAGGTGCGCCGCCGCGGCGGCGAACCCGCCGCCGGCGCTGGCGCCGCCCACCGCGACTCGTGTCGGATCCACCCATGACTGCCGCGTCAGCCACTGCAGTGCGGCGTAGCAGTCCTCGAGCGGTGCCGGGTACGGATGTTCCGGCGCGAGGCGGTGATCCACCGCGACGACCGCGACGTCGGTGAAGTTGACCAGCTTCCGGCAGAACCGATCCTCCTGCGCCGCAATGCCCATCACGGTGCCGCCGCCGTGAATCCACAGTAGCGCCGGCCCGGGCGCGTCGGTGTGGGACGGGCGGTGCACCCTCACGGTGACGTCAGTGTTGACACGGGCCACTTCGACTCCCCGCACACGACCGGTCCGTCCCACGATACTCATCAATGCACGCGGTAGCGACAAACCGCGGTGCAGCGCATAGCCTTTCGGTAGAACGCGCGACAGCCGCCGGAGTTCGGGGTCGACCCGCGCGTAATCGATGTCACCCACCGACCGCCACCGTTGACGGAACGGCCGGCGCCGCGATCTTTCGCCCGGCACGGAGGAAGCTGCCCGTCCGGACATTGCCGACCAGGTCCGTCGGGACCCCGTCCCGAACGACCGTGCGGCCACCGACGAGGACCGCGGCCACCGCGTCGTCGTTGCGGTTGACCATGCGGCTCAGGCCGAACTGTTCGACGGGCTGTTCTGCGTAGGCATCGAGCGCTTCGTCCAGGCGCGTCGGATCGATCACGGCGACGTCGGCGCGATCACCGACGCGTAGGTGGCCCGCATCCAGCGAATACCAGTCAGCCAGTTCGCCTGTCAACCGATGAACGGCGTGCTCGACGGTCATGAACGGTGCACCGGCTTCTGCGCTTTGCCGTACGTGGCGCAACAACCGCAGCCCGCTGTTGTAGAAGGCCATGTTGCGCAGGTGGGCTCCGGCATCGGAGAAACCGACCTGCACCCCGGGGTTGAGCGCGAGTTTTTTCAAGACCTTGGGCCGGTGGTTCGAGATGACGGTGCGCCAGCGCAGTCCGCGGCCGTGCTCGAAGCTCATCGGAACTCCACTCCACATCGCTTCCGGTCGGGGTCGCGACGATTACAATACACTTGCGCCTTAATGTATGGTCACGAAATGACCGAGCCCAGGGCCGTCGAATACGATCTGCCGCACCTGCGGATGAGCGCGCTCAGCTGGGGGCCCGACGATGGCCGATTGGCCATCTGCCTGCATGGATTCCCTGACAGCGCGCACAACTGGCGACAGCTCGCGTCGATTCTGGCAGCCAACGGATTTCACGTGATCGCACCGTTCACGCGCGGCTATGGCCCGACTGGGCCGGCTCCCGACGGTGACTACACCATCGGTGCCCTGATGAGCGATGTGGTCGACCTGTACGCACAACTGGGTCGGCCATCCGATGCCGTGCTGATCGGCCACGACTGGGGCGCGTTCACAGCCAGTGCGCTTGCGGCGTATCCCGGCTCTCCATTCAGCGCACATATCGCGATGGCGGTTCCTCCCCTTGCCGCGATCGACAACTCGAGGCGCGGACTGGGTCAGCACCTGCGAATGTCGGCGATCCAATTGCGCAGAAGTTGGTACGTACTGTTCTTCCAGCTGCCCGCCGCACCGGAGCGAGTGCTGCACCGCGTGATACCCCGGCTCTGGAAGGACTGGTCCCCACGCGGAGCGCACGTTCGCGACGGCGTCGCCGAGACGATGGAAGCTCTGCCTTCGCTCGCGCACCGTCGGGCGGCGGTGGCGTACTACCG
The DNA here is from genome assembly GCF_001668575.1 of Mycobacterium sp. 1164985.4. Classification (GTDB taxonomy): domain Bacteria; phylum Actinomycetota; class Actinomycetes; order Mycobacteriales; family Mycobacteriaceae; genus Mycobacterium. Next base: position 49,898 of record NZ_LZMD01000012.1, on the reverse strand, counting down.
CGCCGCAGCGCGATTCACCCGCCCCGCATCGCAATACGCGGGTCTGCACCGCTTCCGGTTCAAGTTGCCCACCCATCCGATCCTCGTGTTGCAGGGCGAAGAGGACGGCGCGATCCAATTGGGCTATCTCGACGGCGCGATCGACGCACTGCCGCCGGGCAGCCGGGTCCGCACCATTCCCGATGCCGGGCATTTCCTCCAGATCGATCAGCCCGAAGCGGTCGGCACGGCCATCCTCGAGTACCTACGGGCCGGCTGAGTTCAGCGCGCCGCGTCCGCGCGCCGCAATTCGTAGTCCGCCGGATTGCAGCGGTTGGTCCATCGCCAGTAGTCGAAGATGCGGAAGCCGTACAGCGTGGGCAACCCTCCCGAAGAGTTCTTGTAATAGCTGCTGGACACCGCGGGATGGCTGTACACCATCTGCCGTAGGCGTTCCTGGTTGCGCCGGTTGTAGTCGTCGCACACGTCGGCCCGCGGCATCGCCCAGTCGTAACCACCCGCCAGCACCATGTCGATGCACGCCATGATGTAGCGCATCTGGCACTCGGAGTTGTAGATGATGCTGGCGCCGTTGACCGCGTTGGTGCCCGGACCGTACAGGCAGAAGAAATTCGGAAATCCCGGCACCGTGATGCCAAGGTAGGCGTAGGCCGAATCGCCCCAGGCGGTGTTGAGCTCGACGCCGTTCACACCCCTGACGTTGATCGGGCCCAGTTGGTGGTTGACATCGAACCCCGTGGCCCACACCAGCACATCGGCTGGGCGATGCACCCCGTCGACGGTGGTGACACCGTCGGGGGTGATCTCGGCGATGCGCTCGGCGATCAACTCGACATCGTCGCGCTGCAAGGTCGTCAGCCAGGTTCCGTTGTCCTGCAACGTCCGCTTACCCATCGGCGGATAGTTCGGCGTGACCTTCGCCAGCAGTTCTTCGTCGGTACAGAACACGCGCATCCAGGCGATGAACATCTCGCGGATGGCGTGGTTCGACGCGTTGCACGACAGTCCGCCGTTGTCCCAGTCGGGATCGATCTTCACTTGTTCGTCGAGTGCGTCGGCGATCGGCCACCACGACACGAACCGCAACCACCGTGCGTAATAAGGAAGGTGACGCATGGCCCACCTCGCGCCGTCGGGAACGGCGTCGTGGTACATCGGATTGGGCGCCATCCACTGCGGGGTGCGCTGGTAGACATCGACCTGCAACGCCGAGTCCGCGATGGCAGGCACCAATTGGAATCCACTGGCCCCCGCGCCGATGACGGCAACGCGTTTACCCGTCAGATCGACATCGTCGCGCCAGTCCGCGGTGTGGAAAGCCGCCCCACTGAAACCGTTGGCGCCCTTGATGTCCGGAGTCACCGGGTTGCTGAACTGGCCCACGGCGCAGATCACGGCGCGCGAGGACAACTCTTCGACGCGGCCGTCGGCCCGCCGGATCGTCACCCGCCAGAGCGCCGACGCCTCGTCCCACACCGCACCGGTCACCTCGGTGTCGAAACGCACGTGCGGGACGATGTCGTACTTGGTCGCGACGTCCTGGAGGTACCGCAGGATCTCGGGCTGCTCGGCGTAGTAATGGCGCCAGTAATCGGTCGGTTCGAACGAGTACGTGTAGTACTGACTGGCGATGTCGACGCGACATCCCGGATAACGGTTGGCCAGCCAGGTGCCGCCGACAGCGGACCGCTTCTCCACGATCGTGAACGGCACACCCGCCGCCTTGAGCTTGACCCCGGCCAGCAGCCCGGCCTCGCCGCAGCCGATGACGACGACGGGAAAGTCTTGGCGCTGCTGCGCTGACGACGCCAGTGGTGGGCCGGACTGGTCGGCGTCGGTGAACCGCAGATCCGCGGCGACATAGTCGACGAACTCCTCGGTCACCGTTCCCGCCGAGATCACGTCGAGCATCGACCGCATCTGTTCGGCGTTCGGCACGAACGGCGGCGGACAGCCACGATCACGGTAGTCGCGAACCACCGCGACTGCGCGATCGCGCACCTTCTGCTTGTCCGGTTCGCTCATGGCGCCCTGCAGGTCCATCGCGATGAGCGCGTACGGCCTGGGCAGCTCGTCGAGCAGGCCCATGTCGCCGGTCATGTGCACCATCGACATCAACAGCGCCGGCACACTCGCCTCGGCGACGGCGGTGCGAATGACGTCATTTGAATCGTCGAACGGCAGACCGAGCAGCGCGTCGCCCTCGCCGATGATCGATGGACTTTCTACCGCCGACTGGCGCATTCGCTAATCATACACAACGCATGGAGCGTATGGTCTAAATCGCGATCACCTCGACCGGCAGGAATCAGTCGTATGACGAACCTCAAGATTCGGCGCATCCGATTCGATCTCACGGGTGACGATGTGCCGTTCAACTGGAATCCGCAGCGACCGGCGTTCGCGATGCAGTGCAACCTGATCACCTTCTTCGCGCCGGGATTCGAGAAGTTCATCGTCGACGCGACCCGCGAGGCCATTCCCTTGATGCGCGATCCGCGACACATCGAGGAAGCCAACGCCTACCTGCGGCAGGAGGCGCAGCATTCGGCGGCGCACATGAGCCACTTCCGGGCGCTGGTTCGGCGCTGGCCGGGGTTGCAGGAGACGATGGACGAGGTGATCGCCTCTTATGACCGGCTCACCGCGACAAAGCCTTTGGCGTGGCGGCTCGCCTACACCGCGGTCATCGAGAACACCTTCACGCCCTACTTCAAGGTCTTCCTCGACCACGAGGACAAGCTCTTCTGGCCCGGCGACGAACGCGTGGCGTCGCTGTTCCTCTGGCACTTCGTCGAAGAGATCGAACATCGCAGCTCCGCGTTGATGGTCTACGACGCCGTGCACGGCGACTTTCTCTACCGCGCCAGGACCATCGGCGCCGTCATCAAGCACATGGGTGAGATCCTGTCCATCGTCTCGAGTGGGTTCCAACAGCACGTGCCCGCAGCGGACGGTGGCCAGTACGGCCGGTTGCTGCCAGATGGGTTGACACCGCGGGCGATGCTGGCCGCGGCACGAGCCGCCCGGCAGCTGACCGGCCCCGGGCAGGGCACCTATTCCGGCGTGCCCAGGCGGGAGATGATAGCGATGCTCACCGGCCTTGTCCGTTCGCAGGGGCCGCACCACGATCCGGCATACGAGAACCTCCCACCCTTCGCGGGACGGTGGCGCAAACGGTACGACGAGGAGCCGAAGAGCGCTGCGCGATGGTATTCCGTCGGCGCGGGCTCGAAGTGAGGGCGGGTGGGGGCGCCGCCGCCGATATGATCGCCGGCATGCGGGCCGAGGAAATGGGCGAATAGTGGCACGGCGCCACGGCTGGTCGGGCAACACCCCGACCTCGGACGAGGAGGCGATCAACCGCATCCTCGACGCCGCCGACGACATCATCGCCGAGCGTGGCTCAGCGATGCGGATCGCCGACGTCGCACGGTCGTTGGGCGTCACCCGGCAAACGGTGTACCGCTATTTCCCCGGCACCGAAGCGCTACTGCTCGCGACGGTCATGCGCTCCGGCGACGGTTTCCTCGAGCAGCTGGCGAACCATGTCGCCGGCGAAACCGACGCCGTCACGGCGGTCGTCGAAGGCTTGGCCTTCGCGATCGAGCATCTTTCGAACGACGACCGGATGATCTACATCCTGAGCAAGCGGTCCAGGGGTGAGCTCGCACCCTCGCTGGCCTCCGACACCGCGCTCGCCTTCAGCCGATCCATGCTCCACCGCTACGAGGTAGACTGGGAGGCAAACGGTTTCGACGAAGAGGCCCTCAGCGGGCTGTCCGAATTCCTCCTGCGGATCCTGTACTCATATCTGGTCGACAGCACCCGAACTCACCGCAACGGCGCGGAGTTGCGCACCTTCCTGGCACGCTGGGTGGGGCCAGCCGTTATCTACCCCCGATTCGCGGTGGCCATGGAGTCGGTGAGCAAGGTCGCCCTCCCACGGCGCTCCCGGAGCCGTCCGGCGTCGTAGCCTTCAGCGATATTCCCTGTAAGTCGAAGCCGCAGTGGAACATCCAGGCGGGTGCCGGCAGCCGCCCAACCGATCAGGTGGTGGCGTCGAAGGTGATGACTTCACCGCGATTGATGGACACCCAGTCGCGAGCCTCCAGGTAGGGGCGGAAGGTGTCGATGATCAGCTTCTCGTCGTCGGAGGTCTTGGGCCGCTGAAGTTCGTACAGGTGGGGAAACTCCGTCCAGGTGACGACGGCGTCCCATAGCCGCAGCGCCGCGTCGCCGGTGGGCGGGTCGACGAGCACCGGGCCGAAGAGGCACTGGCCGTCGGGAAAGAACATCGTCGGCACGCCGTATCCCCCGGCATCGACCACACGCTGGTGATCGGCCATCACCTCGTCCCCGGTGGTCGGGTCCGTGATCGCCTGGTCGACCAGGTGCGGATCGAAACCGAGTTCGGCGATCAGGTGGCGCGCGACCGCCTTCTCGTGGGGCTTGTGCCCGTCGACATGCAACGCCCGCCCCGCCCGGGCGTACCACGCGTCGATGTCCGCCATCGATCGTCGCCGCAACAGCGCACCAATGCGCATCATCGACCAGCCGTAGGACCACTCCCGTTCCCACGGGTGCTTTTTGCCCTCCTGACGGTTGACTTCTTCGAGGCTGAAGAACCGCCAGTTCACCTCGAGGCCCGTCAGGTCCCGGACCTCGCGAATCCACAGCGACGTCTGATACGCGTAGGGACACATCACGTCGAAATGAAAATCGACGAAGGCCGGGCGACTCGTCACATGTGAACCCTAGGCCGCGGCGGCGAGCATCTCAACGACGCTGATCGGCCAACGAACGTCGTGTGACGTGCGACGATCGTAAACCGCTTGCTCAGTTCGATTCCGCAGGTTCGAGCGTCCGAAAGGTTGTCGATGGAGCCCGTCATCATCGAATGCGCGATCAACGGCGTGACGCCGAAGGCCACCAATCCGCACGTTCCCGTCATACCTCCCGAGATCGCCGCCGACGCCCTCGCCTGCATACAGGCCGGCGCCGCGATCGTGCACAACCACATCGATCTGCCCGGTGTCAGCGTGGAGCGCGCTGTCGAGCGGTACCTCGAAGGGTGGCGCCCGATTCTCGACGCCCGGCCCGACGCCTTGCTCTATCCGACGATTCATCTGGACGCCGACGGCGCATGCTCCTACGAGCATCTGGTCGCACTGGCCGCAGCAGGGATGCGTATCGGGATCACCGACCCGGGCTCGGTGAACCTGGGCGGTAGGGACGCCGACGGCTTGCCGTCTGGCGACTTCGTGTACCGCAACTCCTTCGCGGTGATCGGCCGCGCATTCGACATCTGCCGCGACGGACGACTGGGCCCGAGTCTGGCGATCTACGAACCGGGCTTCCTGCGCGCGACCCTCGCATGGTGGCGCGCCGGCCGATTGCCCACCGGCGCGATGATCAAGCTGTACTTCTCCAACGAAAGGGGTTACCTCGGTGCGCCTTTCGGGCTGCCCCCGACCGAACGCGCGCTTGACAAATACCTCGAGCTGCTCGACGGATGCGATATCCCGTGGGCGGCTTCCCTCGTCGGCGGTGACCTGTGCACAGATCGGCTGGCCGAGCTGGCTCTCGAACGCGGCGGAAATCTTCACGTGGGGTTGGAGTTCTACGGCGGCGATCGCACACCGACCAACGTCGACCTGGTGTCCGAAGCCGTGGCGCTGTGCCGGCGGGTGGGCCGGCCGGTCGCCACGCCCGACCAGGCCGCGCGGATCCTGCGATTGCCACGAGGGCGCGGGGAGGAACAACCGTAGACCACACCGGTCGATGGTTGACCAAAGTGCCACGTGATGCGCTGGCGGGCAGATGGCTAAACAATGTCAGCATGCAGGTCGAGAACTGGAACCGGGTGATATGAACCTCCGAAACTGTCTGCTTCTGCCGGCCGTATGGCTCGCCGCGATGCTAACCTTCGCGCCGAGTGCACCCGCTGAACCACGGTCCACCATCCCCGATATCGACGCCGCCATCGCCAAGGCCGAAAGCCTCCTTGGGACAGACGAATTCGGCATCTACGGATGCGAAGCTCTGGTGGCCCACGCATTCGGCGTGTCGCAGGCCGAATTCGGTTGGGACGGCGCGTCCGAGACCATGTATCAAGCTCTTCTCGAACAAGGCAAGATCCACACCGACAGAAATCCCCCACGTGGGGCACTCGTCTTCAGTAAGGGATTCGTGGGGCCCCACATCGACATTTCCCGCGGGGACGGAACGTACATATCCGCCGGCGTCCAGGGCCTGTCACCGGGATACGGCGACGGGAGCAACATCCAGATCCTGCCCAGTCCCAGTGTGGGAGACGCCAACTACACCTACCGCGGTTGGAGCATGACGTTCCCGGAGTAGGTCTTTCCCACGGCTGCTGGGATACCGTCCGGAACAAAGCCAGAAGGGCCACGTCTTTGGACGTGGCCCTTCTGTCGTGGAGCTGCCGGGAATCGAACCCGGGTCCTACGGCGTTCCCTCAAGGCTTCTCCGTGCGCAGTTCGCTATGCCTCTACTCGGATCTCCTGATCACGCGAACAAGTCAGGATGACGATCCCAGTCGCTGTTTGGTGTCCCGATGAGTCCCGCGACCGAACTCACCGGTTTATCCCTCTAGCTGATGCCAGACACCGGGTCGAGGGCTCCCCCGGGCTGACAGACTAGCCGTCGCTTAGGCAGCGAGGGCGTAGTCGCGCTGACTGGAATCGGCGCTTAATTGGTTGCAACGACGCTTACGGTGGTCTCTTGCCTGCACCGGCACGCTTCCCTTGATTCGACGCTCGAAGTCGAAACCGTTCAGCCCCTTGTTGAGTTGTCCAACACCATGCCCGCCAACCTCCGGCGGGACATTCCATCCTACGCGACCTGCAGCACCTCACCACAATCATTTATTCCCTCACAGGCGCATCGCTGCAGGTCAGATCACATAGTTGAGGTGCTCGACGACGCGCCTGCCGATCCCTTCATCGCCGCTGTATCCGACGGCGTCGGCGTGCTGGGCCAACGAGGTCCGGCCCCCTGCCAGCCGGGCGAACAGCAGCGCGTCGAGCGTGATGGTGGTCGTCGGCTCGGCGCCGCCGAAGTCCTCGACGACGTGCGCGCGGCCCTCGACCGCGACGTTGATCGTCCTGCCAAGGGGCCCGGTCAACACGATCGAGACACGGGATCCGTCCGGCGCCCGGCCCAGTTTGCCCACCACGAAGCCCATGCTGGCCGCCATCTCGTCCAGCGCGAGTTCCGACGGCCGCCCCGCCCGGTCGCTCACCGGCTGCCCGAGTGCGTCGCGGATGTCGTGCTCGTGCATCCAGCAGTCGAAGATCCGCACCCGCATGAATCGGCCGTAGGTGTCCGGCCCCGCAGGTGTGAGGGTGACTTCGTTCCAGTCGCCCTCGGAAATCGCGGCCAGGGCTTCTCGCCGCTGTCCGGTGATCGAGCGGAACCTCTTCAGCAGGTCCTCGACCGGTAAGGCCCGCAGATGCCGGACCCACCGCTCGTTCATGACCCCGATGTCGTTGCGCACGTGCTTGAGCGTGGAGACGTCGATGTCGGCCTCCGGCGTGCCGATGCCCTGCAACATCGACTCCGTCCCGACCACATGCGCGACGACGTCGCGAACCGACCAGCCGGGTAGTGGCGACGGCGCCAGCCACTGGGCATCGGTCAGCCCGTCGACCACTTCCCCGATGCCGTCCCACTGCGCGAACAGTGCGTCGAGCACAGCCGCTTTGTCCAATCGAGTCACCGGGCGCGTCATCACCCGTGATGCTGCCACGCCGCCGTCCGTGAGCACCCTCATTTCTTCATTACCTGCTAACCCGCGGCGATCATCGCCACGGCGCCGAGTGCCAGCACCATTCCGAGCGCCTGCCATCGGGTGACCCGCTCGCGCAGCACCACTATCGCCAGCAGGACCGTCGCCGCCGGATACAACGACATCAGCACGCCCGCGAGCGACAGCAGCGCCGCCTGCAGCGCCATGAGCATCGCGATGTTCGCCCCGACGTCCAGGAACGCGGCCAGCACCGCCAATTTCAGCGGGTCTCCGGATGGCGGGCGCAGGTTTCTGCTCAGGCCCGCGATGAGGATCACCAGCGCCGTCGCCGACGCCCGTGCGAACACCAGTGGCCACAGCTTGGCGTCCACCGGCGCCTGGTCGATCAGCACGAAGTTGAGCCCGAACGCCACGCCCGAGCCGACCGTCAGCCACGCCACCTTCGGCGTGAACCGGTGCTCCTTGACGTCCTCGTCGGAGGCCTCGCGGCTGACCAGGACCACCGCGATCAGCGCCAGCACGACGCCCACGCCCGCGATCAGCCCGGGCCGCTCCCCCAACGCCAACCCGACCCCGACGGGGATGCCTGCCACCAGAATCGCGGTCAGCGGCGAGACCACCGAAATCGGTCCCGAGCCGAGCGCGGCGTAGAACCACCACACCCCGAACGCCTGCGAGACCCCGCACAGCACGCCCCACACGACTGCATCCCGGGACACGTCACCGCCGATCGGCACCGCCACCGCGGCAAGCACCACCATCGCGATCGGGTAGGAGACCAGCACGACGCGCAGCGCGGCGACGCGGCGGGAGGCCAGCCCTCCGACAAAATCGCTGATCCCGTACCCCAGCGCCGACGCCAGCGCCAGCGCGACTCCGATCAGGTCATGCCCTTGGCACGGCGACCCAACTCGCGGGTGATCTCACGCTGCGCGTCGCGGCGAGCCAGGTCCTGGCGCTTGTCGCGGGCCTCCTTACCGCGGGCCAAAGCCAGTTCCACCTTCACCTTGCCCTCGGTGAAGTACAGCGACAGCGGCACGAGTGTGAGGTTGCCGTCGCGGATCCGGCCGATCAGCTGATCGATCTGTCGGCGGTGCATCAGCAGTTTGCGGTTGCGCCGCGGCGCGTGGTTGGTCCAGGTGCCGTGGTGATACTCCGGGATGTGCACATTGCGCAGCCAGACCTCGCCGTCGTCGACGGTGGCGAACGCGTCGGCCAGCGACGCCTGTCCGTCCCGCAGGCTCTTGACCTCGGTGCCGACCAGCTGGATGCCCGCCTCGAACGTCTCCAGGATCGAATAGTTATGCCGCGCTTTACGATTGGTCGCGACAACCCTGTTGTTCCCGGAGCGTGACGGATCGGCTTTCTTGGCGCCCTTTTTGGCCACGGCTACCTTCGTATGTAGAGCCGCAGTGTGACGTACGCGGTGATGCCCGACATCGCCAGCCCGAGGAACAGCATCAGCGGTGCGCTGAAGTACAGCACGTCGGCGTAGTCGACCTTGGCGATCAAATTCGCTTGATAGAACTGGTTCAGCGCGTTCTCCAGGAACAGCGCCCGCACCACTATCAGCCCGACGATCGCGATGATCACACCGATCAACGCCGCCAGCATGGCCTCCACCAGGAACGGCAACTGGGTGTACCAGCGACTGGCCCCGACCAGTCGCATGATGCCGATCTCGGTGCGTCTGGTGTAGGCCGCGACTTGGACCATGTTGGCTATCAACAGAACCGCGCCGACCGCCTGAACCAGCGCCACCGCGAACGCTGCGTTACTGATTCCGTCGAGCACCGCGAACAGCCGGTCGATGAGCTCCTTCTGGTTGAGCACGTTGAGCACGCCGGGCTGGCCGACCATCGCCTGGTCGAAATCCTTGTGCTGTTCGGGGTTGTCGAGCTTGACGATGAACGACGCCGGGAACGCATCGCGCCCCGCTACGTCCTTGTACTGCGGGAACTTCTTGATCGCGTCGTCGTAGGCCTCGTCCCGGTTGAGGAAGCGCACCGAACGCACGTCGCCGCGGTCCTCGATCTGCTGGCGCAGCGCCTTGCACGGGTCGGCGTCACACGACGGGTCGTTGGCCGAGACATCGTTGGTCAAGAACACCTGGCTCTCGACGCGGTCGAGGTAGATGTTGCGGGACTGGTCGGCCAGCCGCACGACCAGCAGGCCGCCGCCGAAGAGCCCGATCGAGATCGCGGTCGTCAGGATCATCGCCACGGTCATGGTGACGTTGCGACGAAATCCAGTGAGGACCTCGTTGATGAGGAAGCCGAAGCGCACTAGCGATCCATTCCGTAGACGCCGCGCTGCTCGTCGCGAATCAGCCGGCCGAGTTCGAGTTCGACGACCCGCTGGCGCATTGAGTCGACGATGTGGTGGTCATGGGTGGCCATCAGCACCGTGGTACCGGTGCGGTTGATCCGCTCGAGCAGATCCATGATGTCCTTGCTGGTCTCGGGGTCCAGGTTGCCCGTTGGCTCGTCGGCAAGCAGCACCAGCGGGCGGTTAACGAAAGCCCGGGCGATCGCGACGCGCTGCTGTTCGCCACCGGACAGTTCGGCGGGCAGGCGGTTGGCCTTGCCAGAGAGCCCGACCATCTCCAGTACGTCGGGCACCACGCGGTTGATGGTGTCGGCGCGTTTGCCGATGACCTCGAGCGCAAACGCGACGTTCTCGAAGACGGTCTTCTGCTGCAGCAGCCGAAAGTCCTGGAACACGCAGCCGATCACCTGCCGCAGGCTGGGGATATGCCGGCCCGACAGCTTGTTGACATGGAACTTCGACACCTGGATGTCGCCGTGGGTCGGGGTCTCCTCGGCCAGCAGCAGCCGCATGAACGTCGACTTGCCCGAACCCGACGGCCCGATGAGGAAGACGAACTCACCCTTGTCGATCTTGACCGAGACATTGTCGAGCGCGGGCCGCGCAGACGACTTGTACTGCTTGGTCACATTGTTGAGGGTGATCATCACGGCACGCCAGTGTAGCGGGGGAACAGCGATGCCCTAGCTGACCGGACCCGGGGCCGGTGCCGGCGACGGCAGCAATTGCGGGAGCGGGGGGAACAGGGGCGGCTGCGTCGTCGGTGTCGTCTCCGGTCCGAGGGTCTCGGTGGTGGGCTGCCGCGGCCCGGGGCCGTCGGGGTCGATCACGGTCGTCGTCGGCGTCGGTGACGTGGTGACCGTGGTCCCCGTCGGGCTCGTCGTGGTCGTCGTGGTGGTGGTTGTGGTCGTGGTGGGTGGTTCCTTGGGCCGCCGCACGTTGGTGCGCGGCACCCATGTGTAGTTCGGGTCGGGTACGAAACCGGGCGGCACCACGGCCTCGGTGGGCGCCGCCGGCGGGGTGGGTGGCGGCTCGAAGGTCTGGTTCACCCAGAACAGCGCCACGAACGCGACCATCAGCACGACGGTCGACACCCGCATCCGGCCCAGACGGCCCCGGAACCAGTTCCTCACGGCTTCTGCTCCGGCGATGGTTGGGTCGGCTCGCCGCCCTCGGGGACGGCCGCCGGATGCGGGATCGCGGCGATCATCGGGTTGTGCTCGTCACCGGGTGACGAGATCCCGCCGCGCCGCAGCGCGCGGATGACCAGGACCCGGAGCCTGCGGCCGACCTCGAACTGCTTCCCGGGCAGGGTGCGCGCCACCATCCGCAGATTGACGGTGTCGAGCTCGATGCTCTCCACCCCCATCAATTGCGGCGCGTCGAGCAACAGATCACGCAGCGCCGGATCCTCGTACGCGCGTTCCGCGACGCTGTGCAGCAGGTCGTTGACCTCGTTCAGGTCGGCCGACGTCGGGACGGGGATGTCGATGACGGCGCGCGCCCAGTCCTTCGACAGGTTGACCGATTTGACGATCTGACCGTTGGGGATCGTCATCATCTCGCCCTCGCTAGAGCGCAGCTTGGTGACGCGCAACGTGACGTCCTCGACGGTGCCCTCGGCCGGCGCCGCGACACCCGTCACCGTCAACGACACCAGGTCGCCGAAGCCGTACTGCTTCTCGGTGATGATGAAGAATCCCGAGAGCAGATCCTGCACGAGCCGCTGCGCGCCGAAGCCCAGGGCGGCGCCCAGCACCGCGGCGGGCGCAACCAGCGATCCGATCGGGATGGCGAGGATGTCCGTCACCTCGACGATCACGATGACGAACAGCAGCGCGACCGAAACCCACGAGATCACCGACGCGACCGCCTGGCGGTGCTTCGTGGTCTCCGAGCGCACCAACTGGTCACTGCCCGCGTACTCGGCGTCGAGGCGGCGCACGACCTTCATTGCGCCCCAATTGATGAACCGCGCTGCCAGCACGCCGCCGATGAGCAGGAGCGCGATGCGCACCCCGCGGTCGAGGATCCACACTCCGATATTGCCGGCCCAGAAGCCAGTCCAGCGCTCGGCAAAGTCGAAGGCGAGTACGGTGCTGTTCATCTCGGTGCTAATCGTCTGATTGGCTCTTGCGCCAACGGATCCCGGCTTCCAGGAACCCGTCGATGTCCCCGTCCAGCACCGCGGCCGGGTTGCCGACCTCGAACTCGGTGCGCAGGTCCTTGACCATCTGGTAGGGGTGCAACACGTAGGACCGCATTTGGTTGCCCCACGAGCTGCCGCCGTCGCCCTTGAGGGCGTCCATCTCCGCGCGCTCTTCCAAGCGCTTGCGCTCCAACAGTTTTGCCTGCAGAACCCGCATCGCCGAAACCTTGTTCTGCAGCTGCGACTTCTCGTTCTGACACGTCACCACGATGCCCGTCGGGATGTGGGTAAGGCGGACCGCTGAGTCCGTCGTGTTCACCGACTGGCCACCCGGCCCGCTGGAGCGGTAGACATCAACGCGCACATCGCTTTCCGGGATGTCGATGTGGTCGGTGGTCTCGACCACCGGCAGCACCTCGACATCGGCGAACGACGTCTGCCTTCGGCTCTGGTTGTCGAAGGGGCTGATGCGCACCAGGCGGTGGGTGCCCTGCTCGACCGACAACGTGCCGTAGGCGAACGGCGCGTGCACGGCGAAGGTCGCGCTCTTGATGCCCGCCTCTTCGGCGTAGGAGATGTCGAAAACCTCGACGGGGTAGTCGTGCTGTTCGGCCCAGCGGATGTACATGCGCATCAACATCTCGGCCCAGTCCGCGGCGTCCACCCCGCCGGCGCCTGAACGGATGGTGACAACTGCCTCGCGCTCGTCGTACTCGCCGGACAGCAGGGTGCGGACCTCCATCGCCTCGATATCCTCGCGCAGCTTGCTCAGCTCCGCGTCGGCCTCAGCGAGTTCGTCGGCACTGCCCTCTTCAGCAGCCAGCTCGTACATCACCGGCAGGTCGTCGAGCCGCTGCCGCAGCTCCTCGACGCGCCGCAGCTCGCCCTGCGCGTGCGACAGCTCGCTGGTGACCTTCTGGGCGCGCGCCTGGTCGTCCCACAGGTTCGGGTCGGAGGCCTCGTGCTCGAGCTTCTCGATGCGACCGCGGAGGCCCTCGACGTCAAGCACCCGCTCCACCGTGGTCAGGGTGGAGTCAAGGGCGGCGAGGTCGGCTTGACGGTCAGGATCCACGGGAGTTCAGGTTACCCGGGTGCCGATCGAGGCCGGTTCTCACGACTGGCGGCAACGAATGCGGTAAGCGTTCTAGCATCGGAGTCGTAACCGGCCGGCCCCGACGCGACAGCCCCCTGCGCGAGGCCGGACAGCGACAGGAAACTCGACAAAAGGTATCCATGCGCCCCTACCACGTGGCGATCGTCGGCTCAGGGCCCTCGGGTTACTTCGCCGCCGCGTCGTTGCTCAAGTTCGCCGACTCTCGCGAAGACGCCGACGTGCGCGTCGACATGCTCGAGATGCTCCCGACCCCGTGGGGGCTGGTGCGCTCGGGTGTGGCCCCCGACCATCCGAAGATCAAGTCGATCAGCGCCCAGTTCGAGAAGACGGCGCTCGATCCGCGGTTCCGGTTCTTCGGCAACGTCGCCGTCGGCGAGCACGTGCATCCCGCCGAGTTGGCCGAACAGTACGACGCGGTGATCTACGCCGTCGGTGCTCAATCGGATAGGGCGCTGGGCATCCCGGGCGAAGACCTGCCCGGCAGCGTCGCCGCAGTCGATTTCGTCGGCTGGTACAACGCGCATCCGCATTTCGAGGAGATCGCGCCGGACATCTCCAGCGGCCGCGCCGTCGTGATCGGCAACGGCAACGTCGCGCTCGACGTCGCGCGGATCCTCGTCACCGACCCCGATGTGCTCGCTGCGACGGACATCGCCGACCACGCGTTGAAGTCGCTGCACGACCGCGGGGTCGAGGAGGTCCTCGTCGTCGGCAGGCGCGGTCCTTTGCAGGCGCCGTTCACCACCTTGGAGCTGCGCGAGCTCGGGCACCTCGAGGGCCTCGGCGACGTCGACATCGTCATCGATCCCGCCGACTTCGCCGACATCACCGACGACGACCTCGAAGCGGCGGGCAAGACCGTCCGCAACAACATCAGGGTGTTGCGCGGCTACGCCGAGCAGACACCCAAGAATGCCAAGCGGCGCATCGTCTTCCGGTTCCGCACCTCCCCGATCGAGATCAAGGGCGACGGCCGCGTCGAATCGATCGTGCTCGGACGCAACGAGCTGGTCGAGGAGAACGGCCGCATCGTCGCCAAGGACACCGGTGAACGCGAGGAGGTGCCCGCCCAGCTGGTGGTGCGCGCCGTCGGCTACCGCGGTGTGCCGACGCCCGGTCTGCCGTTCGACGAGCGCAGCGGCACGATCCCGCACTCCGGCGGCCGCGTCGAGGGCCGCCGCAACGAATACGTTGTCGGCTGGATCAAGCGGGGCCCGACCGGCGTCATCGGCAGCAACAAGAGCGACTCGCAGGAAACGGTCGACACGCTGATCGCCGATCTGTCCGGTGCGCAGTTGTCCGACTTCGACGAGAACCATTCGAGACGGTTGGCGGAATGGCTGGTCGAGCGTCAGCCGAAGGTCATCACCGACGACCACTGGCGGCTGATCGACGAGTACGAACGGTCAGCGGGCGAACCGCATGGACGGCCGCGGGTGAAGCTGACCAGCGTGGCCGAGATGTTGCGGATCGGGCACGGCTGATCAGGTGTACGGCTGCGGCGGCGGAGGCGGCGGCGCGGCGTCCGGCGGCAGGCCCTGCGGCGCGAAGCGCCAGTTGTCCGGGTTCTTCGGCGAGTAGACGACCGGGAACAGCTGGCCCATCGTCGGCCAGTCGTCGACGTCCACCTCGAGCCGCTGGTACACGACGTGCTCGTTGACCGTGGGGCCGTTGATGACGCCGGTGATCGTCACGTATTGCGGCCCGGTGACGTCAGTCGGCCGCGGGCTGACACCGGTGACCAGCAGCTGACCCGACGGCCAATCGGTGGGGGCGCCGCGGCGGCGCATCAGCATCGGCCGGGCCAGCAGCACCAGCGCACCGACCAGCAGCAGTATCACCGCGAATTCCCACATCCCGACATGGTAGGACGACAGGCATGGATTCCGAGGCGAGCGCGAGTGGGGCGGACGATCTGGCACTGGCGCTTACCCTGGCCGACGAATCGGACGCCAGGACGATGGCCCGCTTCGGCGCGGTGGACCTCGTCGTCGAGACCAAACCCGACCTGACCCCTGCCACGGATGCCGACCTCGAAGTCGAATCGATGATCCGGCTGCGACTCGAGCGGGAGCGCCCGAACGATTCGGTGTTCGGCGAGGAGTTCGGCGGGACGAAGGAATTCGTGGGCAGGCAGTGGGTTGTCGACCCGATCGACGGGACCAAGAACTTCGTCCGCGGGGTGCCGGTGTGGGCGACGCTGATCGCGTTGTTGCACGACGGGGTTCCGGTGCTCGGCGTGGTGAGCGCGCCCGCGCTGCAACGACGGTGGTGGGCGGTGGCCGGTCGGGGCGCGTTCGCGCGGGTGAGCGGACAATCGCAGCGACGGCTGAGCGTGTCGAAGGTCGACGACCTCGGCTCGGCGAGCCTGGCATTCTCCAGCCTCTCGGGCTGGGCCGACCGCGGCATCCGCGACCGGTTCGTCGCGCTGACCGACGCCGTGTGGCGGGTACGTGGCTACGGCGACTTCTACAACTACTGCCTCGTCGCCGAGGGCGCCGTCGACATCGCGATGGAGCCCGAGGTCTCAACGTGGGACCTCGCGCCACTCGACGTCCTGGTGCGTGAGGCCGGGGGCCGGTTCACCAACCTCGATGGCGAGGACGGGCCTCACGGTGGCAGCGCGGTCGCGACCAACGGCCTGCTACACGATGAGGTTCTGCGGCGGCTGCTGTGAGTTCGACAACAACTTACTTGTGAGTCAGTTCCGATACCTTACTCTGGAGTCAGTTCGACGAGTTCGGACGTTCCCAATCAAAGCGAGGCAGTCAAAATGAGCAAGAACCTGCCGTCGAAAAACGGATCCAAGCCCAAGCGAAGCGGCAAGGAAAGCGCCGTCGGCTTGAAGAAACACAAGCGCTCCGCGATCGATCTCGGGCTCGCGCTGGTCACCCCCCTGGTCGGTCAGGAGTTCCTGGATCGCTACCACCTGCGCGACCCGCTCAACCGCGGGTTGAAGTACGGCGTCAAGCAGGTCTTCTCCGTCGCGGGCGCAGCCAACCGACAGTTCAAGCGCGTCTCGGGTAATCAGAGCGGCCCGACCCGGCTGAAGAAGAGCGGATCGGACTACTTCGACCTCACCCCCGACGACGAACAGCAGATGATCGTCGAGACGATCGGCGAGTTCGCCGACGAAGTCATCCGGCCGGCGGCGCGGGAGGCCGACGAGGCCGCCGATTACCCCGTCGACCTCGTGGCCAAGGCGTCCGAACTCGGCATCACCGCGATCAACGTGCCCGAGGATTTCGAGGGCATCGCGGCGCACCGCGCTGCCGTCACCAATGTCCTGGTCGCCGAGGCACTCGCATACGGCGACATGGGCCTTGCGCTGCCGATCCTGGCTCCCGCGGGCGTCGCATCGGCGCTCACGCACTGGGGCAGCGCCGATCAGCAAGCGACCTATCTCAAGGAGTTCGCGGGCGAGAACGTCCCGCAGTCCTGCGTCGCGATCGCCGAACCGCGTCCGCTGTTCGATCCGACCGCATTGAAGACCACGGCCGTGCGGACGCCGAGCGGTTACCGCCTCGACGGCGTGAAGTCCTTGGTGCCGGCGGCCGCGAACGCCGAATTGTTCATCGTCGCGGCACAACTCACCGGCAAGCCCGCGCTGTTCATCGTCGAATCCTCGTCGAAGGGGCTCAGCGTCACGCCGGACCCGGGTATGGGCATCCGCGGGGCCGCGATCGGTCAGGTGTCGCTCGACGGGGTCACCGTGCCGCTGTCGGCGCGACTCGGCGAAGAGGAAGCGCCAGCGGTAGAGACAGACCGGATCTACTCCGAGGCGCTCGCGCTGTCTCGGCTCGGTTGGGCGGCGCTGGCCGTCGGAACCTCGCATGCGGTGCTCGACTACGTCGTGCCCTATGTCAAGGAGCGCCAAGCTTTCGGCGAACCGATCGCGCACCGCCAGGCGGTCGCTTTCATGTGCGCCAACATGGCGATCGAGTTCGACGGCCTGCGCCTGATCACCTGGCGCGGCGCGTCGCGCGCCGACCAGGGCCTGCCGTTCGCCCGCGAAGCCGCGTTGGCCAAGCGGCTGGGAACCGACAAGGGAATGCAGATCGGCCTGGACGGTGTTCAGCTTCTCGGCGGCCACGGTTACACCAAAGAGCACCCCGTTGAGCGCTGGTATCGCGATCTGCGTGCCATCGGCGTCGCCGAGGGCGTTGTAGTCATCTGAGTCTTACGAGCGAAAGTCGAACCATGGCAATCAATCTGGAGCTGCCGCGCAAACTCGAGGCGGTCATTGAGAAAGCGCACCAGGGAGCCGCCGAGATGCTGCGCCCCATATCCCGCAAGTGGGATCTGCGCGAGCACGAGTACCCGGTGGAGCTCGACACCCTCGCCACCCTCTTCGAGGGGATTCAGGGCGCCAAGACCGTCGCGTTCGCCGGCGCCGAGGCGTTCGCCGGTGGCGACGAGCCAAAGGACGTCAATCACAACGGCGCCAACATGTCGGCCGTGCTCAACGTGATGGAGATCAGCTGGGGCGACGTGGCTTTGATGCTTTCGGTGCCGCGCCAGGGGCTCGGCAACGCCGCGATCTCCAGCGTCGCCACCCCTGAACAGCTCGAGCGGCTGGGCAAGGATGTGTGGGCGGCGATGGCGATCACCGAACCGGGCTTCGGCTCCGATTCGGCGGCCGTGTCGACGACGGCGAAGCTCGACGGCGACGAGTATGTGATCAACGGCGAGAAGATCTTCGTCACCGCGGGCTCGCGGGCAACCCACATAGTGGTGTGGGCGACGCTGGACAAGTCGCTGGGCCGCGCCGCGATCAAGTCGTTCATCGTGCCGCGCGAACACCCCGGTGTGACGGTCGAACGGCTCGAGGACAAGCTCGGCATCAAGGCCTCCGACACCGCGGTCATCCGGTTCGACAACGTCCGGATCCCCAAGGAGAACCTGCTGGGCAGCCCGGAGATTCAGGTGGAGAAGGGTTTTGCCGGGGTCATGGAGACCTTCGACAACACCCGGCCCGTCGTCGCCGCGATGGCCGTCGGCATCGCCCGCGCCGCGCTGGAGGAGCTGCGCAAGCTGCTCACCGACGCCGGTGTCGACATCTCCTACGACAAGCCGTCGCATGCTCAAAGTGCACCGGCCGCGGAGTTCTTGCGGATGGAATCCGATTGGGAGGCGGCGTATCTGCTGACGGTGCGCTCGGCGTGGCAGGCCGACAACGACATTCCGAACTCGAAGGAAGCGTCGATGGGTAAGGCGAAGGCCGGCCGGGTGGCCAGTGATATCACCCTCAAAGCCGTCGAACTCGCGGGCACCGTCGGCTATTCAGAGGTCACGCTGCTGGAGAAGTGGGCGCGCGACAGCAAGATCCTCGACATCTTCGAAGGCACCCAACAGATTCAGCTGCTCGTGGTCGCGCGGCGCCTGCTCGGATTGTCGTCGGCCGAGTTGAAATAACTCCTACCACCGTCGCCGAGCAGACGTAAAACTGCCCATTTCGCAGCGATTTTGGGCAGTTTCGCGTCTGCTCGCGAAGAAATCAGAAGCCGTCGTGTACGACCACACGGGTGCGGCCGGTGACGCCGCCGCCGATGATCGTGCGCAGGGTGTGCGGAGCGTCCAATATCGTGACGTCCTTCGTGACGTCCGCTAGGTGCTTGGGCTTGAGCTCGCCTTCGAGCTGCTTCCAGATCTCGCGGCGCGGTCCGATGGCGAGCTGGACGGAGTCGATTCCAGCGAGCGTGACACCGCGCAGGATGAACGGCATCACCGTCGTCGGGAGGTCAGCGGACCGGGCCAGGCCCGAAATAGCCGCGACACCAGCGTAATTCAACGTGCTCAACGCATAGGCGAGAGTGTCGCCGCCGACGCTGTCGACGACCGCCGCCCATTTCGACTTGCCGAGCGGGCGAACCTTCTCCCCCTCCTCGGGCAGCCGTCCGATCACCTGATACGCGCCCAGACCCATCAGATAGTCGTGGGCCTCGGCCTTGCCCGACGAAGCGATCACCTCGTATCCGAGCCCTGCCAGCAGGTCGACGCTGATGCTGCCGACGCCTCCGGTCGCACCGGTGACCAGCACCGCCCCGTCCTGCGGACGAACGCCGTGCGCGCGAATCGCGTTGACGCTCATGGCCGCGGTGAATCCGGCGGTCCCGATCGCGGCGGCTTCGCCGGTCGTCAACCCGCCGAGCTTGACCACGTAGTCGGCCGGGAAACGGGCGGTGTCGGCGTATCCGCCGTGCCTGCCGGTGCCGATGTCGTAGCCGTGCGCGACGACCCGGTCACCCACCACGAAGTCCGATGACGACGACGCCGTGACGGTGCCGGCCACGTCGATCCCCGGGATGAGCGGATACGACTGGGCCACACCGCCTTTGGGCGTCACCGCCAGGGCATCCTTGTAGTTGACCCCCGAGTACTCGACAGAGATCGTGACCTCACCGTCGGGCAGGAAGGTGTCGTCGACGACTTCGTGCCGCAAAGAGATTTCTCCCCCGGAGTCCTGATGTGCGACCAAGGCGTTGACTGCGCTCATGACGCTCATTGTTCACCACAGACAAAAGTCCCCGGACGCGCGTTGCGCCCGGGGACTCTTGACGTGCTTTACGAACCGAGATGCGAGATCAGGTCAGGCTTCATCTCCTGCAACTGAGCGCCCCAGTACTCCCAGCTGTGCGTGCCGTACGGCGGGAAGTTGAACACACCGTTGTTGCCGCCCGCGGCGATGTAGTTGTCGCGGAACGCGATGTTCGTGCGGATCGTCAGGCCCTCGAGGAACTCGGCGGGCAGGTTCGCGCCACCCAGCTCGTTCGGCGTGCCGTTACCGCAGTACACCCACAACCGGGTGTTGTTCGCGACCAGGGCCGGGATCTGCAGCATCGGGTCGTTGCGCTTCCAGGCGCTGTTCGGATCCTCGGTCGGACCCCACATGTCGTTGGCCTTGAAGCCGCCCGCGTCACCCATCGCCATGTTGATCAGGAACGGCCACTGGCCCTCCGACGGGTTCAGGAATGCAGACAGCGCGCCGGCGTAGATGAACTGGTCCGGGTGGTAGACGGACAGGATCATCGCCGAGTTACCCGACATCGACAGGCCGACCGCGGCGTTGCCCGTGGTGGACACGCCCCTGTTGGCGGCGAGCCACTGCGGCAGCTCGCTGGTCAGGAACGTCTCCCACTTGTAGGTCTGGCATCCGGCCTTACCGCAGGCCGGCGCGTACCAGTCGGAGTAGAAGCTGGACTGGCCGCCCACGGGCAGGACCAGAGACAGCGGCGTCTCGTAGAACCATTCGAACGCCTGGGTCTCGAGGTCCCAGCCGTTGAAGTCGTCGCGAGCGCGCAGGCCATCGAGCAGGTACACCGCCTTGGAGCCGGTGCCCTTCTGGAACTGCACCTTGATGTCGCGCCCCATCGACGGCGACGGCACCATCAGGTACTCGACCGGCAGGCCGGGCCGGGAGAACGCCCCAGCGGAGGCTGACTGGCCGGCGAGGCTCACGAAACCCGGTAACAGGGCCGCCGCGATGGCCGCCACCGCGAAGCGCCGCGCCCAGGGGCCGCGAATTCTGTCAATCAAGCTCATTCTGCAAGTCCATCCATCTTCCGGTTGCCACTTAGGAGGCCGTTCCGTCTGCGATCGAGCGATCGCCATCGACACCGCAGCGGCTGCTGCGCTGTCATGCCCGCTCGACTGGACCCGGGGCCGTCGAACGGACCGAGAAATTTCAGTTGTCGCGTGTGCAGTAAAACATGATGATCAGCGCAGGAGAAACCCTGGGCGGTCCCGCGCGCCGCTTTCTGTGAGCAAATTGTTGCCCGCGGGAGGGTCGAAAACGCCCGTTGTCGTGCCTCAGCGGTCGCTGTGCGCACCCGTAGGCTTCCGCCTATGGCACCGGCCCGCACGCCGCGACTGTCTGTCGACGACTGGATCCAGGCCGGATACGAGATCCTCGCCGAGCGAGGCATCAAGGCACTCAAGCTGGACGCGCTGTGTGAGCGTGTCGGCGCCACCAAGGGCAGCTTCTACTGGCATTTCACCGACATGGCCGGGTACCGATCGGCGCTGGTCAGCGCATGGGGCGAGGTGCGCGACGACGACCGGCGGCACTTCGCGGCGCTGAGCGACCTGCCACCGCGCGAGCGGCTCTCTCGCATGATGAGCGCGCTGGTCGACGCCCGGCACCGGACGCTGGAACGGGCGATGCGGGAGTGGGCCCGCACCGACGAGGAGGTCGCCGCGGGTGTGCGCGCCTCGGACCGGCGAGTTCTCGAGGCCGTCCGGCAGGCGTTCCTCGAGGACGGGTTCGACCCCGAGGAGGCCGACCTGCGCGCCAACGCCACCTTCGCGGCCGGTATCGGCTTTCTGCACTTGTCCGGGTCGAAGGCGAGCGCGAGGGCCAGCGCGAAGGTAGTGGCGCGGCGAGAACGGTTCCTCGACATCATGCTCGCGCGCTAGTTCCGCACGCTGGGGCGCGCCGAGCGTGCACAAACTGCCGCATTTTGGCGGCGTGTCGTCTGCAGACACGCTCGCTCGGCGCAAAAGGGCGGACCCCAAGGGTTCCATACAAAAAAGTATGGTAGCGTCGCGGTCCATGACCGCCTCGGCTTTTCCGCTGGTCGACGCCGATTTCGTCGGCCGGCTCGCCGATCGGGCGACCGAGGCGGAGCGATTGCGCCAGTTGCCGCAGGCGACGGTCGACGAGCTACTGGCGTCGGGGGTGACCGACCTGCTGGTGCCCGCGCGGTACGGCGGCATGCAGGCGCCGCTTCCGGCGATCTTCGATCCGGTCCGGCGGATGGCTCACGGCTGCGCCTCCAGCGCGTGGACGATCGGCTTCTACATGCTGCACAACTGGATGCTGGCGTTGTTCGGCGAGCGCGCCCAGGACGAGGCGTTCGCGACCCGCCCGTTCCTCGCCCCAGCTCCCCTGGCGCCGACGGGTCGGGGCGTGACCACCGACGGTGGCGTACGGCTGAGCGGCCGGTGGTCGTGGGCCACCGGCGTGATGCACGGCAACTGGATCATGGTCGGCGCGCTCTGCGGCCCTGAAGACGATATGGCCGGCATATATCCCGCGCTCGCCCTGCTGCCGATCGAGGACGTCGTGATCGACGACGTCTGGCACACCGACGGCATGCGCGCCACCGGTTCGAACGACGTCGTGATCGACGACGTATTCGTCCCCGACCATCGGCTGGTCCGGGTCGTCGACATCTACACCGGCACCGCCCCCGGGTCGGCGCTGCACGACGCCGACACCTACCGCTGGCCGATGGTGCCGGCTCTCGCGCTCCTGGCCGCGATGCCGGCCCTGGGCAGCGCCGAACGTGTCGCCGAGATCTACGCCGAGCGGCTCGCGGGACGGGTGCTGGCTTACGAGGGCGTCATGCAGAAGGACAAGCCGATCGCGCAGGCCCGCCTCGGGGAGGCCGAAGTGCGGCTGCGGGCGCTGCGTGGCCTGCTGACCGACACCGTCGGCGAGATCGAGACGATCGTCGCCGCCGGCGACGCCGTGCCCAGACCGGTGCGCGGCGCGGCCCGGATGGCGGCAGCGCACATCGTCCACGAATCGCGGGCGGTGATCGGGCTGCTGCTCGAAGCCTCGGGCGCCAGCGCGCATTTCGTCGACAACCCGCTCCAACGGATCAAGCGCGACGTCGACGTCGTGGCCGGTCACGTCGTCTTCGACTACGACACCGGCCGCGAACTGGCCGGAGCGCTGAGGTTGGGTATGAAGGTGTCACGGACCGCGATGGTGTGACCGAAGGGATAACCATGGCCGAGGACTTGCGCGATCGAGTCACCAAGCTGTTCCAGAAAAACGTGGCCAACCGGGTGATGCGGCATCTGCCGTTCCAGACGTTGCTGGAGACGACGGGCCGCAAGACCGGCCAACCCCGGCGCACCCCGCTCGGCGGCCGCCGGGTGGGTAACGAGTTCTGGTTCGTCTCCGAATTCGGTGACAACTCGCAGTATGTCAAGAATATCCGGGCGAATCCCGCAGTACGGGTTCGACTGAACGGCAAGTGGCACAAGGGAATCGCACACGTCATCGCGGACGACGATCCGCATGAGCGGTTGCGCTCGCTGCCGCAGTTCAACAGTTTTGGGGTGCGGACCTTCGGCACGAATCTGCTGACCATCCGGGTCGACCTCGAGGATTGACTCGCACCTAAGGTAAAACTAAAGTCAGTTTTAGTTCTGGGCGTCGGGCCCGCCGTCACCGTCGATGGAGCGAACCATGGAATCGTTTGTTCACCTGCGCAAAGGCCGCACCCCCAAGCGCCTGCACGCCGATCTCGACGGCTTGAAGGACGACGAACTCGGCCGCGGCGGATTCGTCGGGCGCACCGCGAACATCTACCGCCGCCACGACCCCACCGCGTACCGGGCGTCGGGGCCGCTGCGCCCGGTCGACGTGATGACCAGCGAGCTCAAGCCCAGCGACGCCACCGATCCCGCGGGCTCGCCCCTGCTGCTCTTCAGCAACCCGGACTGCCGGATCTCGCTGAGCCGGCGCAGTGAGGGGATGCCGTTTTACGTGCGCCACGTCGACGGCGACCTGCTGTCGTTCGTGCACCGCGGCACGGGTCTGCTCGAGACGGAGTTCGGCCCGCTGCGCTATCGCGAGGGTGACTGGGTCTACATGCCCAAGGCGACGACGTGGCGGCAGATACCCGACGCCGAGACCACCCTGCTGATGATCGAGGCCACCGACGAGTTCCGCGTTCCCCCGCCGGGACCGCTGGGCAGGCACTTCCCGTTCGACCCGTCGCAGGCCACGGTTCCCGAACCGCAGCCGATCGACGACGACGGTCGCGCCGAATACGAAGTTCGTCTCGTCCACGAGGGCGGACCGACATCGCTGTTCTACCAACACAATCCGATGGACGTCGAGGGGTGGCGCGGCGACAACTTCCCGTTCACGTTCAACATCGCCGACTACAACGTGATCGCCAGCGAGAGCGTGCACCTCCCACCAACCGTGCACCTGTTCATGCAGGCGACGGGCGTTGCGGTGATGAACTTCTTGCCCCGGCCCGCCGAGAGCGTGCCCGGCACCGAGCGTCCGCCGTGGTATCACCGCAACGTCGACTACGACGAGGTCTCCTTCTTCCACGGTGGTGACCTGTTCGGCATTCCGATGCCGCCCGGTCTCGTCAGCCACGCCCCGCAGGGCGTACACCACGGCGCACCGGAGAAGGCGCGCGAGCGGGCGCGGCGCAAGTTCGACGAACAGGACCGCGTCGGTTGGTACGTGATCTCGGTCGACACCACCAGGCGACTGACGCCGTCGGCCGAGGTGCTGGCGCACGATCTCGGAGCGGCGACGGCCGCGACATCGAACGCAGGACAGCACTCGTGACGCAGACGACCGAGCCGCCGGTGCGCTACGAATACGACCGCATCCCCTATCTCGTTGCCTTCCAGAACAACTCGGGTGTTCGCGACACCTACGGCGGGGTCGCCGAGCTCGTCGTGATGGAGAGCTACCTGCTGCGGCCTAAGGACAAGAACTCCGACACCGTGCTGGTGTTCATGCATCCGATCGGCGGCGGCGCCTACCTGCCGATGATCAACGCGCTGGCCCGCGGCGGCCATCACGTCATCTACTGCAACAGCAGATTCCGCGGAACGGACGTGGCGCTGTTGATGGAGAAGGTCGTCGAGGACCTGGGCGAGTGCATCAAGGACGCCAAGAACCGGTTGGGCTACTCGAAGGTGGTGCTCGCCGGGTGGAGCGGCGGCGGTTCGCTGTCGGTGTTCTACCAGCAGCAGGCCCAACACCCCACGATCACCGCCAGCCCGTCGGGCGACGGCCCGGACCTGACCAAGCTCGACCTGATTCCCGCCGACGGGATCATGCTGCTCGCGGCGCACGTCAGCCGCCACGGCACGCTCACCGAGTGGCTGGACGCCTCGATCCTCGACGAGTCCGACCCCTCCAAGCGCGATCCCGAGCTGGACCTGTACAACCCGGACAACCCCAACCAGCCGCCGTACACCGAGGAGTTCCTCGAGCGCTACCGCGCGGCGCAGATCGCCCGCAACCGCCGAATCACCGCGTGGGTCAAGGACAAACTGGCGGAGCTGAAAGCCGCCGGACGGCCCGAGGACGAGTTCGGCTTCGTCGTGCACGGCACGATGGCCGATCCGCGGTGGCTGGATCCCGCGGTCGATCCGAACGAACGGGCGCCGCGGATGACCTACCTGGGTGATCCTCAGGTGGTGAACAACAGCCCGGTGGGGCTGGCCCGATTCTGCACCCTGCGCAGCTGGCTGTCGCAGTGGAGCTACGACGACGCCAACGGCGACGCGGTGAAGTGTGGGCCCGACATCGCGGTGCCCACCCTGGTGATCGGCAACCTCGCCGACGACGCCTGCACGCCTAGCCACACCCGCAGGCTCTACGAGGCGATCGGGCATCCTGACAAGGAGATGTACGAAATACCGGGCGCCAACCACTACTACTCCGGTCCCGATCAGCGCGAGACTCGTGCCGAGGCCGTCGCGATCTGCACGGACTGGCTGCATAGGCACGGGTTCTCGCTATGACCACCGGCCCGTTGGACGGTATCCGGGTCATCGAGGTCGGCACGCTGATCTCCGGCCCGTTCGCGGGTCGACTGCTCGGCGACATGGGAGCCGAGGTCATCAAGATCGAACCGCCGGGCGCACCGGATCCGCTGCGCACCTGGGGGCAGGCTGAGCTCGACGGGCACCACTTCTTCTGGACCGTGCACGCACGCAACAAGAAAGCCGTCACGCTGAACCTGCGGACGGACGGCGGTCGTGCGCTGTTTCTCGACCTCGTCGAGCGCTCCGACATCATCGTCGAGAACTTCCGGCCGGGCACGCTCGAGAAGTGGAACCTCGGTTACGACATACTGCGCGAACGCAATCGCGGAATCATCCTGGTCCGCGTCTCCGGCTACGGGCAGACCGGTCCCGAGGCGCACAAGGCCGGCTACGCCTCGGTCGCCGAGGCGGCCAGCGGCCTGCGACACATGAACGGTTTCCCCGGTGGTCCGCCGCCGCGGCTGGCGCTGTCGCTGGGCGACAGCCTCGCGGGAATGTTCGCCGCGCAGGGCGCGTTGGCGGCGCTGTACCGGCGCACGGTCACCGGTGAGGGACAGGTCGTGGACGCCGCGCTCACCGAAGCCTGTCTGGCGGTGCAGGAATCCACCATCCCCGACTACGACGTCGGCGGCGTGGTGCGCGGCCCGTCGGGCACGCGGCTGGAGGGCATCGCGCCGTCGAACATCTACCGCAGCGCCGACGGCAGCTGGGTGGTGATCGCGGCCAACCAGGACACCGTCTTTCGCCGACTCTGCGGGGCCATGGGCCGCCCCGAGCTGGCCACCGACGACCGGTTCGCCAACCATGTCGCCCGCGGGCGTAACCAAGACGAACTGGACAAGATCATCGGCGACTGGGCCGCCGAACGCGAGCCCGGCGAGATCATCGAAACCCTCAGTGCCGCAGGCGTGATCGCCGGGCCGATCAACACGGTCGCCGAGGTCGTCGAGGATCCCCAGCTGCGAGCCCGCGGGATGCTCGTCGAGCACTGGGACGAGCGGGTCGAGCGGTCCGTGCTGGGACCCGGTGTGGTGCCAGTGCTCTCGGAGACGCCCGGCACAGTGCGGTATGCGGGGCCGGCCGCACCCGGCCAACACAACGACGAGGTCTACCGCGGCCTGCTCGGCAGGAGTCCCGCCGAACTCGACGCACTGAGGGCGGAGGGAGTGCTGTGAACCAGCTAGCCGAACACGTACAGATCCGCGACGTCTCGCTGCGCGACGGCTTGCAGATCGAGGATCCGATTCCCTTGTCGGCGAAGCTCGAACTGCTCGCCGCGGTCGCCGCCACCGGGGTGCGCGAGATGGAGGCGACGGCGTTCGTCTCTCCGTCGAAGGTGCCCGCCCTCGCCGATGCCGCCGAGTTGGCCGCGCATCTGCAGGAGTACCGCGACTCGCACGACATCGAGTTCTCGGCTCTGGTGGCCAGCCCGAACGGCGCCAAACGCGCCATCGCGGCGGGGTTGTCGTCGATCGAATACGTGGTGTCGGCCGCCGACGGCCACAGCCGAGCCAACGTAGGCCGCACATCTGCGGAGGCGACGGCGCTGATTCCGGAGATCATCGCGATCGCCCACGACAGCGGGGCGACCGTCGAGGTCATCATCGCAACCACGTGGGACTGCCCGTTCGACGGGCCCACCCCGCACCAGCGCGTCGTCGACGTGCTGACCACCGCGCTGTCGAGCGAGGTCGACCGGCTGGCGATCGCCGACACCATCGGCACAACGACACCGCGGCGGGTGACGGAGACGATCGAAGCACTGCACCCGCTGATCGGTGAGGTCCCGCTCGGCGCGCACTTCCACAACACCCGCGGAGCCGGGCTGGCCAGCGCCTACGCGGCGGTAACGGCGGGCATCACCCGATTGGATGCGTCGGTGGGCGGGCTCGGCGGCTGCCCGTTCGCGCCCGGCGCCAGCGGCAACATCGCCACCGAAGACCTCGTATACCTGTTGCGCGACAGCGGAATCGGCGTCGACGTCGACCTCAGCGCCGCGATCGAGGCGGCGGGTGTCGCGCAGCGCCTGGTCGGACACGACCTACCGAGCTCGCTGCTGCGCGCCGGCGACCGAATCCTGAACTGAGCCGACGTGCCCACCGGACCGTCGACCACCCTGAGCGCCAAGGGCCGTCAGACTCGCGAGGCCATCGAGCAGGCCGCGCGGAAGCTGTTCGCCGAACGGGGTTTTCACGGGACGACGCTCGGCGACATCACCTCGGCGGCGGGTAAGTCGCCCGCGGCCTTCTACCGGTACTTCGCCGACAAGGAAGATCTGCTGGCGGTGCTCGCGCAATCGTTCCTCCGCGAGGTGGTGGCGCCGTCCGGCGGGGCTCTCGACCTGCCGGAATCACCCGATGACGACGCCTTCTTCCGCTCCGTTGTCACCGGCTACTGGAACATGTTCAAGCAGAACATCGGCATCATGATCGCGGTCGCACAGCTGGCCGCGACACAACCCCGATTCGCCGCGGTGCAGAACGAGTTTCGTCGGTTCGGGATGGAGATCGTGGCCGCCTCGGTGCGCCGGGCGCAGGAGCAGGGCTACGGCGCCGAGCTCAATCCCGAGCACACCGCGGCGGCCATCGCGCTGCTGTTCGAGAACTTCACCACCGTCTTCGTCGGAACGTCGGGCCTCGGTGTCGAGCTGACCGACGAGGATGCGATCGTGACGCTGTCGAGGATCTGGAAGAAGACGCTGTACGGGTTCTGAACCCCGGAAAGGAAATCAACGTGGATTTCGCCCTGCCCGACCATCTGCCCGGGCTTCTCGCGGAGATGGACGCATTCATCGAAGCCGAGATCAAACCGCTGGAACGCGAGAACATCCAGTACTTCGACAAGCGTCGCGAAAACGCCCGCACAGACTGGGACAACGACGGCATTCCGCGCCGCGAGTGGGAGGACCTGCTCGACGAGATGCGCAGGCGCGCCGACGCGGCGGGCTGGCTGCGCTACGGGTTGCCGTCGCGGTTCGGCGGTCGCGACGGCAGCAACATCGACATGGCGGTGATCCGCGAACACCTCGCGCACAAAGGTCTCGGGCTGCACAACGACCTGCAGAACGAGTCGTCGATCGTCGGTAACTTCCCCCAAGTCATCATGATGGACCGGTTCGGTACCGAGGCGCAGAAGGCCGAGTGGACCGAGGCGTTGATCACCGGGGAACGGTCGATGGCCTTCGGACTCACCGAACCCGGGCACGGCTCGGATGCCACGTGGATGGAGACCACCGCGGTGCGCGATGGCGACGACTGGGTCATCAACGGCGCCAAGCGGTTCAACACCGGTGTGCACCGGGCCACCCACGATCTGGTGTTCGCCCGAACCTCGGGCGATCGCGGCCAGGCCCGCGGTATCACCGCATTTCTGGTGCCCACCAACGCGCCCGGATTCACCGTTCCCTATTACTGGTGGTCGTTCAACATGCCCACCGACCACGGCGAGGTGGAGTTGAAGGACGTCCGTGTGCCCGCCGACGCCGTGCTCGGTGAGGTCGACCGCGGCCTGGAGGTAGGTCAGACGTTCCTGCACGAGAATCGGATCCGTCAGGCCGCGAGCAGCCTCGGCGCAGGGCAGTACTGCATCGACCGCGCCGTCCAGTATGCAGGAGAGCGCAAGGTGTTCGGCAAACCGCTGGCGACGAACCAGGCCGTGCAGTGGCCGCTGGTCGAGCTGCAGACCGAGGCCCAGATGGTGCGCCTTCTGGTGTATTACGCGGCAACGGAATTGGACCGCAACCACCACATGGAGGTGTCGGACAAGGTGTCGATGGCCAACTACCGCGCCAACCGCCTGGTGTGCGATGCCGCCGATCGCGCGATGCAGGTATTCGGCGGCGTCGGTTATAGCAGGCACGAACCGTTCGAGCACATTTACCGGCACCACCGCCGCTACCGGATCACCGAGGGTGCCGAGGAGATCCAAATCCGGCGGGTCGCGCAGCGGTTGTTCGGGTTCGGCAAGCGTTGAACCGCGAACTCGCCGAAGCCCTCACCAGCGTCCTCGGCCCGGTGCTCGGCGAGGGCGTCGTCGTCGAGAACCTGCACGCGCTCACCGGCGGGGCGAGCCGCACGACATGGGCGTTCGATGCGGTTACCGACGACCGCCGTGCCCTGATCCTGCGCACCGGCCCGCCCGACGACGTCCACGCCAGCATGGAACTGGAAGCGGCCGTTCAGCAGCGGGCGGCCGCCGCGGGAGCACCGGTGCCGCACATCCTGTCGGCCGACAACTCCTCTGCGGCGCTCGGCAACCCGTACCTGATCTGCGACGCGATCGGCGGCGAGACCATCGTGCGGCGGATCTATCGCGCACTGGACGACGCCGGGCGCGAACGGCTGCTGCACCAGTGCGCACAGGCGCTCGCCTCCATTCACCGCGCGGACTATCGGGGCGTCGACGTGCCGCCGTCGGACCAGCTCTCTGAGTGGCGCGCGCGGCTCGACGAAATGGGCGACACCACAGCGACATTCGAATGGGCTTTCCGCTGGCTCGAAGCCAACCGGCCGCCCCCGTCATCGCAGGTGCTGGTGCACGGCGACTTTCGGATGGGCAACCTGATCGTCGACGACACCGGGTTGGCGGCGGTGCTGGACTGGGAACTCGTGCACGTCGGCGAGGTCTACGAGGACCTGGCCTGGTTCTGCATCCGGGCGTGGCGGTTCGGCGCACCCGAACATCACGGCGCCGGCGGCCTGGGCAGCGTGGAGGATTTCCTGTCGGCCTACGAGTCGGCGGCGGGTGTTCCGCTGGACCGCGC
This sequence comes from Mycobacterium sp. 1164985.4, assembly GCF_001668575.1. Taxonomy (GTDB): domain Bacteria; phylum Actinomycetota; class Actinomycetes; order Mycobacteriales; family Mycobacteriaceae; genus Mycobacterium. Next base: position 19,231 of record NZ_LZMD01000012.1, on the reverse strand, counting down.
GGCGTTTCGGTGGTGGCTGACGGTGGCCACCCTGCGGTGGGGGGTCATCTGCCGGTATCAGGCCGAGCGTCATCTGTCGGGTCAGACGGAGTCGGTCGAGCTGGCCGCGATCGGGCGTCGCGTCAGCGAAACCGAGTGGGACGTCCTGGATCTGCTCGAAGGAGGTGGACCGCGATGAGTTGGCTCTACGGGCGCCCCACCGCGGCGGAACTCGTCGCCGCCGTCGCCGGCTTCCTGGAGAAGGACGTTCGCGAGGCCACCGGTCCCGACGGCCGGGGCGACGTGGGACCTGATAGTCGGCTCGCCGACCTTGGCCAGGTCAACTTCCACGCCCGCGTCGCGGCCAACGTGTTGCGCATCGTCGAACGCGAACTGCTCGACACCTCGGCCGGCGAGGTCGTCGTTGCGCTACGCGGAATCGGTTACGACGACGAACCGCAACTGGCGGCAGCGATCCGCTCGGGCGACCTCGACGGTCGCGCCGCGGACGTGTTGCCGGTGCTGCGGACGCTCGTGCGGCACCGGCTCGACGTCAACCACCCCGGCTACTGACGCGATTTGTGAGTGAAAACGATCGCTGAGCGATCGGAATCGCGCACAAATCGCTCAGGAGGGACGGCGGATTCGGGCCAGCCACGCCGGTTCGTCGACCAGCGAACCCGCCGCCAGTCCGATGGCCTCGGCCTGGGACGGCTGGACCACGCCGCGGTAGGTGGTCTCCTCCAGCGACTCCAGCACCCAGCCGTCGCTGAACGCGTCGCGGATGTCGGATTCGCTGACCTGCGGACCGAATCCGCGGCCGCGGTCGGACAGGGCGAGCAGATGAACGAGCCCGCCGGGACGGCACGCCGCGTGCAGGCTGCGCACGTACTTGGCGCGGTCGGTCGCGTCGAAGATGTGGAACAGCGCGCTGTCGACGATCGTGTCGTAGGCGTCGTTGCCGAGGTCCATTGCGTCGGCGACCTCGAACCGCGCCGCGACGCCCTTGGCCTCGGCGTTTCTGCGCGCATGCTCGACCGCCGACGGTGCGTAGTCCACGCCGACGACGTCGTATCCGAGCTTCGCGAGCAGGATTGTGTGCTCGCCGGCGCCGCAGCCGACGTCGAGGATCCTGCCGCGGATCAGGCCCGCGCGTTCGAGGTCGACGACGGCCTTCTGCGGCTCGCCGATAACCCATGGCGCGGTTCCGCTCTTGTAGGCATCGTCGAATAGCGAGAGAGTAGGTGTCACATCCATGCCGCCCAGTGTTCAACCTCAACCAGCGTTGAGGTCAAGGAGGACCACCGTGACCGTTGCCGACGACACCGTCACCGGAGTGGCGGATCGCCTCTTCCGGGCGATCGAGTCCGGCGACCGCGACGAGATCTCGCGTCTATGGAACGACGACATCGTGGTGTGGAAGGTGGCCGACCGCGACCGCGACAAAGACCGCGCGCTCCGAGTGCTGCACTGGTTCATCGACACCACCTCAGCGCGTCGGTACGAGGTCATCGACCGCGAACTGTTCGACGGCGGTCTGGTTCAGCAGCACATCCTGCACGCCACCGGACACAACGGCGGCGCGATCGCGATGCGCGTCGGCATCATCATCAAGATCGGCGCCGACGGTCTCATCAGCCGAATCGACGAGTACTTCGACCCGGCGGAGATCGCTCCACTACTGGAACCCGAACAGTGACCTTTCGGCGAGCCCGACCCTCCAAGGAGACGAAATGGCAAGTCTGAGCGAGCTTTTCAGCGACCCAGCCTCGACCGGCACGTGGACGCTGGACCCGTCGCAGTCGACGATCGTCGTGCGGAGCAAGTCGATGTGGGGCCTCGTGCCCGTCAAGGGCAGGTTCACCGAGTTCAGCGGCGACGGCCAACTATCCTCGCCGCAAACGGTTTCCGGGCACGTCGACATCAAGGCGGCGTCGCTGCGGACCGGTATCCGCAAACGCGACGACCACCTGCACTCCGCCGATTTCTTTGAGGCCGAGCGCTTCCCGGAGATCAGCATGCTCGTCACCGGCGCCGACTCCATCGACGGCGACACCATCGATCTACGCGCCGAGCTGACCATCAAAGGGACGACGAAACCGCTGACACTGCGCACCAAGGTCTCACCGGTGGGCGACGGCGGGATGCGGCTGACCACCGAGGCCACCGTCAACCGGCAGGACTTCGGAGTCGACGGCAACCTGGTCGGCATGATCGGCGACAAGGCCACGATCTCCGGCGACCTGGTGTTCCGGCACACCCGTTAGCCGTACGATCACCGCATGGCCGACTCATCGCGTCCACTGCGGGTCCTCGTCTACAGCGACAACCCCAGGACCCGGGAAGAGGTACAACTTGCGCTCGGTAAGCGGGTGCACCCGGAGCTGCCGGAGCTGACCTACGTCGAGGTGGCGACCGGACCCATGGTCATCCGCCAGATGGACGAGGGCGGGTTCGATCTGGTGATCCTCGACGGCGAGGCCGCCCCGACCGGCGGGATGGGAATCGCCAAGCAACTCAAGGACGAGATCGCCGATTGCCCGCCGATCCTGGTGCTCACCGGCCGACCCGATGATGCTTGGCTGGCCCGCTGGTCGCGCGCCGAAGCCGCGGTCCCCCACCCGATCGATCCGATCCGGCTGGGCGACGCCGTGGCCTCGCTGCTGCGCACGCTGGTGCAATAGCCAGAAAACACGTAAACAGCTGTCGCACTTGCCTATTGGAGGCATGACGATATAGCCACGCGTTGCTAATAGCGATACTAACCAAAAGGTGTGGCGCGCATCCCAAAGGGCGCTAGGGTGTGGGTAAGCTCACATCGAACAGCCCACGAGGGAGCGTTTGCTCGGTATGGATTTGTACACGCCAATCCTGGTGCTTGGCGCTATTGCGGCCGCGTTCGCAGTCGGCTCGGTCGCCATTGCTCTGCTGGTCGGCCCGCGCCGCTACAACCGGGCCAAGCTCGAGGCCTACGAATGCGGGATCGAGCCCGTGCCGCACGGCGGCGCGTCCGGTCAGCCCACTGGCCAGCGGTTTCCGATCAAGTACTACTTGACCGCGATGTTGTTCATCATCTTCGACATCGAGATCGTCTTCCTCTACCCGTGGGCCGTGGCGTTCGACAACCTCGGGCTGTTCGCGCTGGTAGAGATGCTGCTGTTCATGGCGACGGTGTTCGTGGCCTACGCCTATGTCTGGCGGCGGGGAGGTCTGGCATGGGACTAGAGGAAAAGCTGCCCGGCGGAATCCTGCTGTCCACCGTCGAAAAGGTGGCCGGATACATCCGCAAGGGCTCGCTGTGGCCGGCGACGTTCGGGCTGGCCTGCTGCGCGATCGAGATGATGGCGACGGCGGGACCGCGATTCGACATCTCGCGGTTCGGCATGGAGCGGTTCTCCGCCACTCCGCGCCAGGCCGACCTGATGATCGTGGCGGGCCGGGTGAGCCAGAAGATGGCGCCGGTGCTGCGGCAGATCTACGACCAGATGGCCGAGCCGAAATGGGTGTTGGCCATGGGGGTGTGCGCCTCCTCGGGCGGCATGTTCAACAACTACGCGATCGTCCAGGGTGTCGATCACGTCGTGCCGGTGGACATCTACCTGCCGGGCTGCCCCCCGCGACCGGAGATGCTGTTGCACGCGATCCTCAAGCTGCACGACAAGATTCAGGAAATGCCGCTCGGCGTACACCGCGAAGAGGCCATCCGCGAGGCGGAGAAGGCGGCGCTGGCGGTCACGCCGACCATCGAGCTCAAGGGTCTGTTGCGGTGAGCGAGGCCAACGGGACCAACGGTCACGGCGGTCCCGAGATCATCGGTGTGCGCCGCGGCATGTTCGGGGCACGAGGCTCGGGTGATACCTCGGGTTACGGCCGACTCGTGCGTCCGGTGGCGCTGCCCGGCAGCTCCCCGCGTCCGTACGGGGGCTACTTCGACGAGGTCGTCGACCGGCTCGCGGAGGTGCTCGGCGAGGACGGTTACGCCGCCTCGATCGAACGCGTCGTGGTCTTCCGCGACGAACTCACCCTCGAGATCCAGCGCGAGCAGTTGCCTGCGGTTGCTCAGGCCCTGCGCGACGACGCGGAGTTGCGCTTCGAGCTGTGCCTGGGAGTGAGCGGCGTGCACTACCCCGACGACGTCGGGCGGGAACTGCATGCGGTGTATCCGCTGATGTCGATCACGCACAAACGGCGGATTCGCATGGAGGTCACCACGCCGGACGCCGATCCGCACATCCCGTCGCTGTTCGGTGTGTATCCCACAACCGACTGGCACGAACGCGAGACCTACGACTTCTTCGGCATCATCTTCGACGGTCATCCGTCGCTGACCCGGATCGAGATGCCCGACGACTGGGTCGGGCATCCGCAACGCAAGGACTACCCGTTGGGCGGCATCCCGGTGGAGTACCACGGCGCCGAGATCCCTCCGCCCGATCAACGGAGGGCCTACAACTGATGAGCATCTCCCACGTTCCGCCCACGCAGGGCGGCGCATCGTCGCCGGACGCCTCGGACAACAACGAGACGGTTGTCGTTGTCGGCGGCCAGGATTGGGACCAGGTGGTGCAGGCCGCCAAGGAGGCCGCCGCCGCGCACGCCGGTGAGCGGATCGTCGTCAACATGGGACCGCAGCACCCCTCCACCCACGGCGTGCTGCGTCTCATCCTCGAGATCGAGGGTGAGACGGTCATCTCGGCCCGCTGCGGAATCGGTTACCTGCACACCGGAATCGAGAAGAACCTCGAGTTCCGCAACTGGACCCAGGGCGTCACGTTCGTCACGCGGATGGACTATCTGTCGCCGTTCTTCAACGAGACCGCCTACTGCCTGGGCGTCGAGAAGCTACTGGGCGTCACCGACGCGATCCCCGAGCGCGCCAGCGTCATTCGCGTGATGATGATGGAGCTCAACCGGATCTCCTCGCACCTGGTGGCGTTGGCGACGGGTGGGATGGAACTGGGCGCGATGAGCGCCATGTTCTACGGATTCCGTGAGCGCGAACTGATCCTGTCGGTGTTCGAGACCGTCACCGGCCTGCGGATGAACAGTGCCTACGTCCGCCCGGGCGGGGTAGCGATGGACCTGCCCGACGAAGCCATTCCGCAGATCCGCGAATTGCTCGAGCTGATGCCCAAGCGACTCAAGGACCTCGAGGACCTGCTCAACGAGAACTACATCTGGAAGGCCCGCACGGTCGGCGTCGGCTATCTCGATCTGACCGGGTGCATGGCGCTCGGGATCACCGGGCCGTGCCTGCGCTCCACCGGACTTCCGCACGACCTGCGCAAAGCCCAACCCTATTGCGGCTACGAGACATACGACTTCGACGTGATCACCGATCAGGGGTGCGACTCCTACGGCCGGTACCTGATCCGGGTCAAGGAGATGCACGAGTCGCTGAAGATCGTCGAGCAGTGTGTGGAAAGGCTAGACCGCCTCCGACCCGGGCCTGTGATGATCCAGGACAAGAAACTGGGTTGGCCGGCCGATCTGAAGGTCGGCCCGGACGGGCTCGGTAACTCGCCGGAGCACATCGCCAAGATCATGGGCCATTCGATGGAGGGACTGATCCACCACTTCAAACTCGTCACCGAGGGGATCCGGGTGCCCGCCGGTCAGGTCTACGTCGCAATCGAGTCTCCCCGAGGCGAACTCGGTGTGCACATGGTCTCCGACGGCGGTACCCGCCCCTACCGCGTGCACTACCGCGACCCGTCGTTCAACAACCTGCAGGCCGTCGCCGCGATGTGTGAAGGCGGCATGGTCGCCGACCTGATCACCGCCGTGGCGTCGATCGACCCGGTCATGGGAGGCGTGGACAGGTGAGCGTATTCCTGGAACTCGGTCAGCGACCCGAGGAACCCGGCCCGCCGATCAACGGGCCGGTGTCGTATCCGGACGACGTCGCGGCGCGACTGGCCCCCGACGCCGAACGAATCATCGCGCGCTATCCGCAATCCCGTTCGGCGCTGCTGCCGCTGTTGCATCTCGTGCAGTCCGAGGACGGCTGCCTCACGCCGGCCGGTATCGCGTTCTGCGCAAAGCAGTTGGGGCTCACGGACGCCGAAGTCACCGCCGTGGCGACCTTCTACTCGATGTACCGGCGCACGCCGACCGGTGAGTACCTCGTCGGGGTGTGCACCAACACGCTGTGCGCGGTGATGGGTGGCGACGCCATCCTCGATGCGCTGCAGGAGCATCTCGGTGTGCACGCCGGCGAGACGACGCCGGACGGGCGGATCACGCTCGAACACGTCGAGTGCAACGCGGCGTGCGACTACGCGCCGGTGGTGATGGTCAACTGGGAGTTCTTCGACAGCCAGACGCCGTCGTCGGCGCGGAATCTGGTCGACGCGCTGCGGGAGGGCAACCCGCCCGAACCGACGCGCGGCACGCCGTTGTGCACCTTCCGGGAGACGGCGCGCACGCTGGCCGGTCTGCCCGATCCGCGGTCCGGTTGCCGCAGGATCGGCGACGCGACGCTCGCGGGCCTACGGGTGGCCCGTGAACGCGGCATGCAGGCCCCCGACGCCGACGCCTCCGCGGCCTCGACGGAGACGCCCGACGACGCGAAGGCGGGCGCCGAAGCCACCTCGAACGCACCCGCACCCGGCCCGTCGGCGACCATCCCGCCCAAGCCGAACAACATCGAAACAAGCCCGGACGCAACGGATTCACGCGCATGACAGCTCTGACACCCGTGCTCAGCCGGTTCTGGGACGAGCCAGAACCGTGGTCGCTGGACACGTATCGCCGCCACGGCGGTTACCGCGCCCTGGAGAAGGCCCTCGCGATGGGTCCCGACGACGTCATCGGGCTGGTGAAGGACTCCGGCCTGCGAGGTCGTGGCGGCGCCGGCTTCCCCACCGGCACGAAGTGGTCGTTCATCCCCCAGGACGACACCGGCGCGGGTGCCAAGCCCCACTACCTGGTGATCAACGCCGACGAGTCGGAACCCGGTACGTGCAAAGACATTCCGTTGATGTTGACCACCCCGCACTTCCTCGTCGAGGGTGCGATCATCGCGGCCTACGCGATCCGGGCGCATCATGCGTTCATCTACTTGCGCGGTGAGGTGGTGCCCGTGCTGCGGAGGTTGCACGCCGCGGTGGCCGAAGCCTACGAGGCGGGTTTCCTCGGCAACGACATCCTGGGGTCGGGCTTCGACCTGGAGTTGATCGTGCACGCGGGCGCGGGCGCTTACATCTGCGGGGAGGAGACCGCGCTGCTGGACTCCCTGGAGGGCCGCCGCGGACAACCGAGGCTGCGGCCGCCGTTCCCTGCCGTGGCCGGTTTGTACGCCTGTCCGACCGTCGTCAACAACGTCGAGTCGATCGCCAGCGTGCCGCCCATCCTGCTCAACGGCATCGACTGGTTCCGCTCGATGGGGTCGGAGAAGTCACCGGGCTTCACGCTGTACTCGCTGTCGGGTCACGTCGCCAATCCAGGCCAGTACGAGGCGCCGCTCGGGATCACGCTGCGCGAACTGTTGGAGTACGCGGGCGGAATCCGTGCCGGACATCAGCTGAAGTTCTGGACGCCCGGCGGGTCGTCCACTCCCCTGCTGACCGACGAACACCTCGACGTGCCGCTGGATTACGAGGGGATGGCCAGCGTCGGCACGATGCTCGGCACCAAGGCGTTGCAGATCTTCGACGAGACCACCTGTGTGGTGCGCGCGGTGCGCCGCTGGACCGACTTCTACGCCCACGAGTCGTGCGGCAAATGCACACCGTGCCGCGAGGGCACCTACTGGCTGGCACAGATCTACGAACGTCTCGAGACGGGCGCGGGCACGGAGGCCGATATCGACAAACTGCTCGACATCTCCGACAACATCTTCGGGAAAGCGTTCTGCGCCTTGGGCGACGGCGCGGCGGCGCCCATTATGTCGTCGATCAAGTTCTTCCGAGACGAGTACATCGCCCACCTCGACGGCGGGTGCCCGTTCGATCCGCACGCCTCCACGCTGATGGCGACGGAAGGCGTCGGGGTCTGATGGGGACGAATCCTTTGCAGTGGCCGCGTGTTCGCGGCGAAAAGGGGGCACAATGACGCAGACCGCTGATACCGGGGCGGACACCGGCGTCGAGATGGTCCAGTTGTCGATCGACGGCGTCGACGTCAGTGTTCCGAAGGGCACGTTGGTGATTCGGGCCGCCGAACTGATCGGGATCCAGATCCCGCGGTTCTGTGACCATCCGCTGCTCGACCCGGTGGGTGCCTGTCGGCAGTGCCTGGTCGAGGTCGAGGGGCAGCGTAAACCGATGGCGTCGTGCACGACGACCTGCACCCCGGACATGGTGGTGCGCACGCAGTACACCTCAGCGGAGGCGGACAAAGCGCAGCAGGGCATCATGGAGTTCCTGCTGATCAACCATCCGCTCGACTGCCCGGTGTGCGACAAGGGTGGCGAGTGCCCGCTGCAGAACCAGGCAATGTCCAACGGCCGCGCCGAAACACGCTTCGAAGACGTCAAGCGCACCTTCCCGAAGCCGATCAACATTTCCTCCCAGGTGCTGCTGGACCGCGAGCGCTGTGTGCTGTGCGCGCGCTGCACCCGGTTCTCCGAGCAGATCGCCGGCGATCCGTTCATCGAGCTGCTGGAACGCGGTGCGCTGCAACAGGTCGGCATCGCGCCGGGCGAGCCGTTCGAGTCGTACTTCTCCGGCAACACCGTGCAGATCTGCCCGGTCGGCGCGCTGACCGGGGCGGCCTACCGGTTCCGGGCCCGGCCGTTCGACCTTGTGTCGAGCCCCAGCGTGTGCGAGCACTGCGCGTCGGGATGCGCCCAGCGCACCGATCATCGGCGCGGAAAGGTCATGCGCCGGTTGGCCGGTGACGAACCCGAGGTCAACGAGGAATGGAACTGCGACAAGGGCCGGTGGGCGTTCACGTACACCACTCAGGGCGACCGCATCACCACACCGCTGATCCGCGACGAGGACGGCAAGCTGCGGCCGGCGTCCTGGTCCGAAGCGCTGGTGGTGGCCGGCAACGGGCTGGCCGCGGCCAGCGGCAGCGCAGGTGTGCTGGTCGGCGGTCGGATGACCCTCGAAGATGCCTACGCCTACTCCAAGTTCGCCCGGATCGCGCTCAACACCAACGACATCGACTTTCGGGCCCGGCCGCACAGCGCCGAGGAGGCCGACTTCCTCGCCGCCCACGTCGCGGGTCAGCCGATGACGGTGACCTACACCGACCTCGAGAACGCACCGGCGGTTCTGCTGGCCGGGTTCGAGCCCGAAGAGGAATCTCCGATCGTGTTCCTGCGGCTGCGCAAGGCCGTGCGCAAGAAGGCGCTGCAGGTGATCGCCGTCGCGCCCTTTGCCACCCGCAGCCTGTCCAAATTGCGCGGCCGGCTGGTCACGGCCGCCCCGGGACACGAGGCCGCCGCGCTCGACGAGCTGGCCAGCGACCCGCAGCTGCGGCTGCCCGGCGCAATCATCATGGTCGGCGAGCGCCTGGCCATTTCGCCCGGAGCCCTATCTGCGGCAGGCAGATTGGCCGAAGCGACCGGCGCGAGGCTGGCGTGGGTGCCCAGACGTGCCGGTGAGCGCGGCGCGGTGGAAGCCGGTGCGCTGCCCAACTTGTTGCCCGGCGGCAGGCCGATCAGCGATGGCACAGCCCTCGAGCAGACCGCGACGGCGTGGCACGTCGACGCGCTGCCCAGCGCGCCGGGCCGGGACACCACCGCGATCCTGGAGGCCGCGCGCAGCGGCGAACTGGGCGCCCTGCTCGTCGGCGGCGTGGAGGTCGCCGACCTACCGGATCCCGAGGCGGCGCTGGCCGCGATCGAGTCCGCGCCCTTTGTCGTCAGCCTCGAACTGCGGGAGAGCGCGGTCACCGCGGCGGCCGACGTCGTCTTCCCCATCGCGCCGGTGGTGGAGAAGGCCGGCTCATACCTGAACTGGGAGGGCCGACTTCGCCCGTTCCAGCCGTCGCTCAAGACCAATGCCACCCCCGATCTGCGGGTGCTGAACTTCCTGGCCGACGAGATCGGTGTGGCGTTGAACCTGCCGACCGCGTCGGCCGCCGGCGACGAGATCTCCCGCCTGGGCATGTGGGCGGGACGGCGACCCGAAGCACCGAGCGTCGCGCCGTCGAAGCGCACGCTTCCGGTCGAGGGACAGGCCGTGCTCGCGGGTTGGCGGATGCTGCTCGACGAGGGCCGCCTGCAGGACGGCGAACCGCATCTGGCAGGCACCGCGCGCACGCCGGTGGCCCGGCTCTCGGCGACCACGGCCGCCGAAATCGGTGCTCAGAACGGCGATCTGGTCACCGCGCGGACGCCACGCGGGACGATCACGCTGCCGCTGGTCATCACCGACATGGGCGACCGTGTGCTCTGGCTACCGCTGAACTCGCCGGGTTCGGCGGTCCACCGCAGCCTCGGCGTCTCGCCCGGGGACGTCGTGTCGATCGGGCGGGCCGAGCCGTGATCCATCCCGATCCCACTCTGTTCGGACACGACCCGTGGTGGCTGATCCTCGGCAAGTCGGTGGCGGTCTTCGCGTTCCTGATGCTGTCGGTTCTCTCGGCGATCCTGATCGAGCGCAAACTGCTGGGGCGCATGCAGATGCGGTTCGGCCCCAACCGCGTCGGGCCCAAGGGACTCCTGCAGTCTTTGGTCGACGGCGTCAAACTCGCCCTTAAGGAGGGCCTGGTCCCCACCGGGGTGGACAAGTTCGTCTACCTCGCCGCGCCGGTGATCTCGGCGGTGCCCGCCTTCATCGCGTTCGCCGTCATCCCGATGGGCGGCGAGGTCTCGATCTTCGGTCACCGCACCGCATTACAGCTGACCGACATGCCCGTCGCCGTCCTCTACATCCTTGCCGCGACGTCGATCGGCGTGTACGGGATCGTGTTGGCCGGTTGGGCGTCGGGTTCGACGTATCCGCTGCTCGGCGGGATACGGTCGAGCGCACAGGTCATCTCGTACGAGATCGCGATGGCTCTGTCGTTCGTGGCGGTGTTCATCTATGCGGGTTCGATGTCGACCTCCGGCATCGTCGCCGCCCAGGACGGCACCTGGTTCGTTTTCCTGCTGCTGCCGTCGTTCCTGGTTTATGTCACCTCGATGGTCGGCGAAACCAACCGCGCGCCTTTTGATCTGCCCGAGGCCGAGGGCGAACTGGTCGGCGGGTTCCACACCGAGTACTCGTCGATCAAGTTCGCGATGTTCATGCTCGCCGAGTACGTCAACATGACGACTGTGTCGGCGCTGGCGACGACGATGTTCCTCGGCGGCTGGCACGCCCCGTGGCCGATCAACATGTGGGACGGCGCTAACACCGGTTGGTGGCCTTTACTTTGGTTCGTCGCCAAGGTGTGGGGGTTCATGTTCTTGTTCTTCTGGCTGCGCGCCACGCTGCCCCGCATGCGCTACGACCAGTTCATGGCGCTGGGCTGGAAGGTGCTGATCCCGTTCTCGTTGGCGTGGATCATGATTGTCGCCACGGCGCGGGCGCTACGCAACGAAGGCTTCAGCCAGGTGACCACCACGCTCGCCTCTCTCGGCACCATCGTCGCGCTGCTGGTCGTCGTCGGTTTGTGGCGGTCGGCGCGCCGTCGCAATGTCCGCGAGATCCCGCAGCAGAAGCTGGATCCGGAAAGCTTCCCCGTCCCGCCCCTGCCGAGCAGCACAGAGCCTGGTCTGGGGCCGACCGCAACCAAGGAGCGAGCCGATGCCTAAGTTCCTCGACGCGATAAAGGGTTTCGGAGTCACCTTCGGGACCATGTTCAAAAAGCCGATCACCGAGGAGTATCCGGAGAAGCCGGGGCCCGTCGCCAAGCGCTATCACGGGCGTCACCAACTGAACCGGTACCCCGACGGTCTGGAGAAGTGCATCGGGTGCGAACTGTGCGCCTGGGCGTGCCCCGCCGACGCCATCTACGTTGAGGGCGCCGACAACACAGAAGACGAACGGTATTCGCCCGGTGAACGCTACGGCCGCGTGTACCAGATCAACTACCTCCGCTGCATCGGCTGCGGCCTGTGCATCGAGGCGTGTCCCACGCGGGCGTTGACGATGACCAACGAATACGAGATGGCCGACGACAACCGCGCCGACCTCATCTGGGGTAAGGACAAGCTGTTGGCGCCGTTGCGATCCGGCATGCTGCCGCCGCCGCATCCAATGGCGCCCGGCGCCACCGACGACGACTACTACCTGGGCAACGTCGGGCCCGTCGAACCGGAGACCCAGAAAGTCACCGGGGACGTCCGATGAGGCTCGACCTGCTCGCGGCGGTGGCCGCGGACACTCCCGGGCACACCACGACCACCGAGGCCGTGCTGTTCTGGGTGCTGGGCGCCGTCGCGGTGCTCGGCGCGCTCGGGGTGATCTCCGCGCCGAAAGCCGTGTACTCGGCGATGTTTCTGGCCATGACGATGATCGTGCTGGCGGTGTTCTACATCGCCCAGGGTGCGCTGTTCCTCGGCGTCGTGCAGGTGGTGGTCTACACCGGCGCCGTCATGATGCTGTTCTTGTTCGTGCTGATGCTCATCGGCGTCGACTCCTCGGACTCACTCGTGGAAACGATTCGCGGACAACGGGTTGCCGCCATCGTCATCGGTGTCGGCTTCGGAATCCTGCTCATCGCGGGCATCGGCAACGTCTCGGCCGGCGGGTTCACCGGGCTCGCGCAGGCCAATGCCGGCGGCAACGTCGAAGGGTTGGCGGCGCTGATTTTCGTGCGCTACCTGTGGGCGTTCGAGTTGACCAGCGCGCTGCTGATCACCGCCGCGCTGGGCGCGATGGTGTTGGCGCACCGGGAACGCTTCGAGCGCCGCAAGACCCAACGCGAACTCGCCGAAGAACGGTTCAAGCCGGGCGGGTACCCGACAACGCTGCCGAATCCTGGTGTGTTCGCGCGCAACAACGCCGTCGACATCGCCGCCCGGTTGCCGGACGGTTCGGGGTCCGACCTGTCGGTCAGCCCCATCCTGCAGAAGCGGACGGTCACCGTCACGAACGGCAGAGGAGGTGGGGAATGAATCCCGACAACTACCTCTATCTGTCGGCGCTGCTGTTCACAATCGGTGCATCCGGGGTGCTGTTGCGCCGCAACGCCATCGTGATGTTCATGTGCGTCGAACTGATGCTGAACGCCGCGAACCTCGCGTTCGTCTCGTTCTCCCGCATGCACGGCCACCTCAACGGCCAAGTGGTCGCGTTCTTCACCATGGTGGTCGCCGCGTGCGAGGTGGTCATCGGCCTCGCGATCATCATGAGCATCTTCCGTGCCCGCCAGTCGGCCTCGGTCGACGACGCCAGCCTGCTGAAGAACTAGAGGCGCGATGACGATTCCTGTTTGGCTGACCATCGCGCTGCCGTTGGCCGGCGCGGCGATCCTGCTCCTGGGCGGCCGTCGGACCGACGCCTGGGGCCACCTGCTGGGCTGTGCCGCCGCCATCGGCTCGTTCGTGGTGGGCGCGCTGCTCTTCGTGGACATGCTGGGCCGGGACTCCGAACACCGCGCGGTTCACGAGGCGCTGTTCTCCTGGGTGCCGGTCGGCGGGCTGCAGGTCGACTTCGGGATGCAACTCGACCAGCTGTCGATGTGTTTCGTGCTGCTGATCACCGGTGTCGGCTCCCTGATCCACATCTACTCGATCGGCTACATGGCCGAAGACCCCGGACGGCGACGGTTTTTCGCGTACCTGAACCTGTTCCTGTCGGCGATGCTGCTGCTCGTGCTCGCCGACAACTACCTCGGCCTCTACGTCGGCTGGGAGGGCGTCGGCCTGGCGTCGTACCTGCTGATCGGCTTCTGGGCGCACAAACCGTCGGCCGCGACGGCGGCCAAGAAGGCGTTCGTCGTCAACCGCGTCGGCGACATGGGTCTGGCCATCGCGATGATGGTGATGTTCGCCTACATCGGGTCGATCTCCTATGCGGGCGTCTTCGCCGCCGCGCCGAGCGCCGGCGAGGGCGTGCTGACCGCGATCGGGTTGCTGCTTCTGCTCGCCGCGTGCGGTAAGTCCGCGCAGGTGCCGCTGCAGTCCTGGCTGGGCGACGCGATGGAGGGTCCGACACCGGTGTCCGCGTTGATCCACGCCGCCACCATGGTCACCGCGGGTGTGTACCTCATCGTGCGCTCCGGACCGGTGTTCGATCTTGCGCCCACCGCACAACTGGGCGTCGTCATCGTGGGCGCCGTCACCCTGCTGTTCGGCGCGATCATCGGCTGCGCGAAGGACGACATCAAGAAAGCGCTTGCGGCGTCGACAATGTCGCAGATCGGCTACATGGTGCTGGCCGCCGGGCTCGGCCCGGTCGGGTACGCGTTCGCGATCATGCACCTGCTCACCCACGGCTTCTTCAAGGCCGGGTTGTTCCTGGGCGCCGGTTCGGTGATGCACGCGATGGACGACGAGGTCAACATGCGCCGCTACGGCGGCCTGCGCAAGGCGCTGCCGATCACGTTCGTCACCTTCGGCCTCGGTTACCTCGCGATCATCGGGGTACCGCCCCTGGCCGGCTTCTTCTCCAAGGACGGGATCATCGAAGCGGCGCTCGGCGCAGGTGGCGCCAAGGGAATCATCCTGGGCGGCGCGGCGATTTTGGGCGCCGGCATCACCGCCTTCTACATGACCAGGGTGATGCTGATGACCTTCTTCGGCGAGAAACGTTGGGCGGACAATGCGCATCCGCACGAGGCCCCCGCGGTGATGACCTGGCCGATGATCCTTCTGGCCATCGGTTCCGTCGGTTCGGGTGCGGCGTTCGCGATCGGCGGCACGCTCGAACACTGGCTCGAACCGGTGGTAGGCGCGCATGAGGTGCACCACGTCGCACCTGTCTGGGTGGTGACGACGGTGATCCTGGCCGTGGTGGCGGTGGGCATCGTCACCGCCTACCGGATGTACGGAAGAAAGCCTGTGCCAGAGGACGTCCCGGACGGTTCGGCGCTCACCGACGCGGCGCGCAACGACCTGTACGGCGATGCGTTCAACGAGGCGGTGCTGATGCGGCCCGGCCAACTGCTGACCCGCGGGCTCGTCGAGATCGACGACGAGGCGATCGACGGCGCGGCCAGCGGCCTGGCCGGGCTCGTCGCCCGCATGTCTTCGGGCCTGCGGCGCGTGCAGACGGGTTACGCACGCTCGTATGCCCTTTCGATGCTTTCCGGTGCGGTTCTGGTGGTCGCGGCGATCCTGGCGGTGCAACTCTGGTGAACAACTTTCCCTGGCTCACGGTGCTCTGGGCGACGCCGACCGTCGGCGCCGCGCTGGTGATCCTCGTTCCCGCCGCCCAGCGGGTGCTGGCCAAATGGTTCGCGCTGGCCGTCTCGATCGCGGTGCTGGCCATCACCGCCGTCCTCGCGGTCGGTTTCAAGCCCGGCGGCGAGCAGTACCAGTACGTCGAATCCCACCGATGGATCCCGTCGTTCGGCACCGGCTACATCCTCGGCGTCGACGGCATCGCACTGGCGATCGTCGTGCTCACCGCGGTTCTGGTGCCGCTGCTGATCATCGCGGGCTGGAACGACGCCGACGCCCAGACCGGTCTGCGCGGACGGTCGGTGCAGACCTACCTGGCGTTGACGCTGGCCGTCGAGGGCATGGTCCTGATGTCGCTGGTGTCGCTGGACATCCTGCTGTTCTACGTGTTCTTCGAGGCGATGCTGATCCCGATGTACTTCCTCATCGGCGGCTTCGGCGGCGAGAACCGCAGCAAGGCGGCGGTGAAGTTCCTGCTGTACAACCTGTTCGGCGGTCTGATCATGCTGGCCGCGGTGATCGGGCTGTATGTGGTCACGGCCTCCAGCGACGCGTTCGCCTCGGGCACGTTCGACTTCCGCGAGATCGTCACCGCCGTTTCCAGCGGCGAGTTCGCCGTGAACCCCGCCGTGATGAACCTGCTATTCCTCGGGTTCATGTTCGCCTTTGCGGTCAAAGCGCCGCTGTGGCCCTTCCACCGGTGGCTGCCCGATGCGGCGGTCGAGGCCACCCCGGCCAGTGCGGTGCTCATGATGGCGGTGATGGACAAGGTCGGGACTTTCGGCATGCTGCGGTACTGCCTGCAGTTGTTCCCTGACGCGTCAACGTATTTCCAGCCGCTCGTGGTCACGCTGGCGGTGATCGGCATCGTCTACGGCGCGATCCTCGCGATCGGCCAGACCGACGTGATGCGGCTGATCGCGTACACGTCGATCTCGCACTTCGGATTCATCATCCTGGGCATCTTCGTGATGACCAGCCAGGGCCAGTCCGGGTCGACGCTGTACATGATCAACCACGGCCTCTCGACGGCGGCCCTGTTCCTCATCGCCGGTTTCCTGGTGTCGCGCAGGGGCACCCGCGTGATCCGGGCCTTCGGCGGTGTGCAGAAGGTGGCACCGGTCATGGCGGGCACCTTCCTGGTCGCCGGCCTCGCAACGCTGTCGCTGCCCGGGCTGGCGCCGTTTATCAGCGAATTCCTGGTTCTCATTGGGACATTCACGCGGTATCCGGTGCTCGCGGTGTTCGCGTCCACGGCGCTGGTGCTCTCGGCGATCTACATCCTGTGGTTGTATCAGCGGATGATGACCGGGGCCGTCACCGAGGGCAACGAGCGGGTGCGCGATCTAGTGCCGCGCGAACTCGTCGTCGTCGCGCCGTTGATCGCCTTGCTGCTCGTGCTGGGCGTGTATCCGAAACCCGCGCTGGATGTCATCAATCCCGCGGTCGACCACACTCTGACCACGATCGACCAACCTGATCCCGCACCCAGACTCGCGGAAGGGCCGAGACCATGACCCTCACCCCGCCTACCGTCGAATACGGATTGATCTGCCCGTTACTGATCATCTTCGGGGTCGCCATCGCCGGCGTGCTCGTCGAGGCGTTCCTCCCGCGACAGCACCGGTACGCCAGCCAACTCGTGCTCTGCTTCGGCGGGTTGGCGGCCGCCCTGGTGGCCGTGGTGGTGCTCGCGCGGAATCTGCATGGTGCCGTGGGCCGCTCGGCGGTCATGGGGGCCGTCGTCATCGACACACCGGCGTTGTTTCTGCAGGGCACGATCCTGCTCGTCGGCGTCCTCGGCGTCCTGCTGATAGCCGAGCGGCAGGTCGGCGCGGAGGTCGGTGCCGGGATGCGCCGCGGACTCGACGGGTTCACCCCTCAGGCATCGGCCACGCCCGGAAGCGTCGCCGAACAACTGGCCACCAAGTCCGGAGTGATCCAGACCGAGGTCTTTCCGCTGACGATGTTCGCCGTCGGCGGCATGCTGCTGTTCCCCGCCTCCGACGACCTGCTGACCATGTTCATCGCGCTGGAAGTCCTGTCGCTGCCGCTGTACCTGCTGTGCGGGCTGGCGCGCAGGCGTCGCCTGCTGTCCCAAGAGGCCGCGCTCAAATACTTTCTGCTGGGCGCCTTCTCGTCGGCGTTCTTCCTCTACGGCGTGGCGATGCTGTACGGGTACGCCGGGACGCTGGACCTGGTCGGTATCTCCGAAGCCGTCGCCGCGGGTTCGGGTAAGACGTCGCTGGCGCTGATCGGCACCGCGCTGTTGCTCGTCGGTGTGCTCTTCAAGATCGGCGCGGTGCCGTTCCACTCGTGGATCCCCGACGTGTATCAGGGTGCGCCGACGTCGATCACGGCGTTCATGGCCGCGGCGACGAAGATCGCCGCATTCGGCGCGATGCTGCGGGTGTTCTACGTCGCGGTGCCGGGCCTGCACGAGGACTGGCGACCGGTGCTGTGGGCGATCGCCATCCTGACGATGGTGGTCGGCACCGTCACCGCGGTGACGCAGGTGGACGTCAAGCGGATGTTGGCGTATTCCGCGGTGGCCCACACCGGTTTCATCCTCACCGGCCTGATCGCCGCCAACGAGGCGGGACTCTCGTCGACGCTGTTCTATCTGTTCGCCTACGGCTTCAGCACGGTCGGCGCCTTCGCGGTCGTCGGCCTGGTGCGCGACCGCAACGGCGAGGAGGACACCGCGATGGCGCGGTGGGCGGGAGTGGGTCGCCGCTATCCCATTGTGGGGATCGTGTTTTCGCTCTTCCTGCTGGCGTTCGCCGGTATCCCCCTGACCAGTGGATTCGTCAGCAAGTTCGCGGTGTTCAAGGCCGCGGGTGAAGGCGGCGCGATCCCGTTGGTGATCGTCGGCGTGATCGCGAGCGCGATCGCGGCATATTTCTACGTCCGGGTGATCGTGTTGATGTTCTTCACCGATCCGCCCGAGGACGCACCGACCGTGGTGGTGCCGAGCGCGCTCAGCACGACGGTGGTGACGGTGACCGCGGCGGTGACGTTCGCGTTGGGCGCGCTACCGCAACCGCTTCTGGATCTGGCCGACAGCGCCAACCAGTTCCTGCGTTAGCGCCAGGCACGCCTTTCGTGCTCGGCGGCACCGGGTTACGGTCATCGCATGACCGATTCGCTCGTGCTCATCGACGACCGTGGCCCGGTGCGGGTGCTGACACTGAACCGCCCGGAGGCCCGAAACGCGCTGAGCCGCGGACTGATCAAGGCCACTTACACCGCGCTCACCGAGGCCGACGCCGATGAGTCCGTCAACGCCGTCGTCCTCACCGGCGCCGACCCGGCGTTCTGCGCGGGTGTCGACCTCAAGGAGGCCCAACGTGACGGGCTCGGCTATTTCGAGGAGTTCCGGTCGCAGAGTTGCATCGCCGCGACGGGCAACATGCGCACGCCGATCGTCGCCGCCATCAACGGCGCAACCTTCACCGGTGGCCTGGAGATGGCGCTCGGCTGCGATTTCCTGATCGCCTCGGAGCGGGCTGTCTTCGCCGACACGCACGCCCGGGTCGGCATTCTGCCCGGTGGCGGCATGACCGCGCGGCTGCCGCAGGTGGTGGGGCTGGCCATGGCCCGCCGGCTGTCGATGACCGGTGAGGTGGTCGACGCAGCCCGCGCCGAACGCATCGGGCTGGTCACCGAGGTCGTCGCGCACGAGCGGTTGCTCGACCGTGCCGTCGAGCTGGCCACGCAGATCGCCGAGGTGCCGTCGTCCGTCATGCGCGGCCTGAAGGAGATCTACACGACCGGCGCCGCCGCGGTGATCGACCCCGCGTTGGCCGCCGAGGAGAAGATCGCGTACGCCCAGCACCGCGATTTCGAGGGCCTCGGAGACCAGTTCTCCGCGATCTCGAAGCGCAACAAGAGCCAGATCGACAGCTGACCCCCTCTTTCTCCCCGTCGCGCGAGCGTGCGTGTCTGCACACGACACGCCGCGGCAAAGCAGCACTACGCGCACGCTCGACGCCCGCCAGCGTGCACGAAGTGCTGCACCCC
>NZ_LZMD01000011.1 GCF_001668575.1 Mycobacterium sp. 1164985.4 | reverse complement strand
GCCACCGAACAACCCCTGTTTTTGGGGCGGGGGCGCCGGTTGGCGTCCAAGGCGCAGCGGTTGCTGTTGTTCGCCAAATACCGCGGCTGCACCCGCCCCGGGTGCACGGCCCCGGCCTATCAATGCCAGGTGCACCACGCCAACGGCGACTGGGGTGCCGGTGGGCGCACCGACATCACCGACCTAACCCTGGCGTGCGGGCCAGACAACCGCCGCGTCACCCCTGGTGGGTGGCGCACCCGTAACCGCAAAGACGGGCGCACCGAATGGCGGCCCCCACCCCAACTCGACGCCGGCCAAGCCCGCACCAACAACTACCACCACCCCCACCGCTACCTCATCGACGTCGACACCAACGACACCAACGACAACGGTGATGACGAAGCCGACTGTCCCGACGGCAACGGCGAAACAGACTGTCCCGACGACACCGACGACGACCCCGACCACCGCGACACAGGCTGACACTGACCGGTGGAATCGGCGGCGAACCGGAAAGCGTCGAAGGGGCCGCAGCGATGCTGCGACCCCTCCGGTGCCCGCGGTCAAGGTTGTTTGTTGTACCGAATCAGGAAGACTGCGGCGACATAGCCGGCGGTGAGGCCGATCGCGAGCCACAGCACGAGCGGCATCACCAGCGAGACCGGCGACCACCCGATGCTGGAGAACGTCGCCGTGGCGTAGAAGAGCCAAAGCACGCGGTAGAGCGACCAGAGCGCGGTCAGCCCCGCGCTGATGGCGATGACCAGGCTGTACGTCCGGTCCACACGGCTGACCTGCGCTTCGAGGGAGGCGGGGACGATGTTCATTGCGGTTCCTTCTCGTCATCACGTTGCCGGAGTGGCTTCGTTGCGACTGAAGTACAGCCAGTGGCGGGCGCTACCGATCCCAAGAAGCGGGATCAGCATCTGTGCCGCGGGAGCGCAAGGACACGTCGATCAGCGCAAGGATCCGTCGATCCGACGTTCACCAGCGAGACCTTCGAGACGCCGCAGACGAGACCACCGATACGCTGCCCGTCGACGCCGGGTGAATCCGCGGCAGCGACAGTAGGGGATAGTCGAAATGGGCGTGTACGTCGTCACGGGAGCCGCATCCGGCATGGGGCAGCAGGCTGCCACCAAGCTGAAGGCGCACGGTCACACCGTCATTGCGGTCGACCTCAAGGAAGGTGACGTGGTCGCCGATCTATCGACGGCCGACGGCCGCCGGGCCGCGGCTGACCAGGTGCTGACGACGGCGGATCGACTCGACGGCGCAGTGTTGGCCGCCGGAATCGGTCCGACACCCGGGAAGGACAGCACGCGGAGAATATTCGAGGTCAACTATCGCGGTGTGGTCGACCTGCTCCAGGCGTGGCGACCCGCCTTCGCCGCCGCGGATCGGGCCAAAGTCGTGGTTATCGGCAGCAATTCGACGACCACCACGCCCGCCGTCCCGCGACGCACGGTGCGCGCGCTGCTGGCGAACGATACCGACAGGGCGGCCCGCTCCCTGAAACTGCTCGGTCCCGCCGCCCCGTCGATCGGCTATGCCGCCTCAAAAATCGCGGTCTCCCACTGGGTTCGCCGTACCGCCGTGACGCCGGAGTGGGCCGGAGCGGGGATCCGCCTCAACGCGCTGGCCCCGGGTGCCATCATGACCCCACTGCTGGAGAAGCAACTGGCGACGCCACGCGAAGCCAAGGCGGTCAACGCCTTCCCGGTACCCATCGGCGGCTTCGGAGATCCCTCTCACCTCGCCGACTGGATGCTGTTCATGATGTCGGACTCCGCCGACTTCCTCTGCGGCAGCATCGTTTTCGTCGACGGTGGGTCCGACGCCTACTTCCGCGCACGGGACTGGCCCAAGAGTGTGCCCGCTCGCCGGCTGCCGACGTACCTGTGGCGGTTCGCGAGGTTCAAGGCCACCAAGTAGAAAATCAGAACTTGGCGACAGCCCCCGCATCGACCGGCAACGCCGCTCCGGTGATGTACTGCGATTCGTCGGATGCCAGGAACAACACCGCGTTGCTCACGGCACGCGCCTCGATCACCGGTTTCGGCAGCATGTGAAAGTGGCCGATCACCTGCGTGGTGTCTTCCATCGTCGGATCCGTGAGGTCCGGGCGCACCGTGCGACGGAAGTGGTCGTTGTCGATCATCGGTGTCAGGATGTTGCCGGGATGGATCGAGTTGACCCTGATCCACTGTGGCGCAAGCTCGTTGGCCAGCGAGTTCATCAAGCCGACCACGGCATGCTTGGCCGACGCGTAGTGGGCCATGTAGCCACCGCCGCGCAGCCCCAGCATCGAGCTGACCAATATGATCGACCCGCCACCGTTGGTCATATGCGGCAGGGCGGCCTTCACGGTGTGCCACACACCGGTCACGTTGATGTCGAGCATTGTCTGCCAGGCGGATTCCGCGATCATCGCGGCCGGCGCGGGATCGGCGCTGATACCCGCATTCGCCACCACGATGTCGACCGGGCCGAGTTCGCCGACTCCGCTGTCCAGGACGGTGCGGAGGGCCGCGAGATCGCGCACATCGGCCTTCTCGATCACGATGCGGCGACCCGACTTCTCGACCAGCGCCGCGGTGTCGGCGAGGTCCGTCTCGGTGGGGCCGGGGTATCCGGCAGCGTCGATGTCATCGCAGACGTCGACGGCGATGATGTCGGCTCCCTCCTCCGCCAGCCGGACCGCGTGCTCGCGGCCCTGACCGCGGGCGGCGCCGGTGATGAAGGCGACCTTGCCGGCCACACGACCGACCCTGTTCTCTGCCATTGCGGCCTTTCGCGAAAGGAAGCAGCGATCAGTCAAACACGGTAACCGTGGCCTCCGGACGTACTTCAACGCATGCCCGGTCTCGTGCGCGACGGCGACCCTGACCGGTCTTCAGAAGTACATGCCTTGCGGCTACTTCAGACCGGCCATCCGCAACAAGGCCAATCGGATGGGCAGGGTACCGCCGCCGCGTGGGCTCCAGAGTCGTCCGGTGCGTCACCCTGGCGCGGAAGGAGCATCCGGGCCGGGCGACTTCGGCAGGAACTGAAACAGTCCGGGCGGGAGGTTGGTGCCAGGGGGCGGCGCCGTACCGGGCAGAGGTTGACCCAGTCGGTCCTGCGGCATCTGGCCGAGGAGTCCGCCTTTGAGCATGCCTGCCCGGTACATATCTATGTATCTGCCGAACCACTCCCGCCTGCTGACGTCGGCGTTTTCCCTTCCGGGTGGGACGTCGAACTGCACACCCTCGCCCGGCGCGGCGGGTGCAATGTTCTGCGCGATCCCGTATGAGTTATTGAAGATCTTCAGGTTCGGCGAGACGCCGGGGCCGGCTCCGGGCGCCGCGGGTGCGACGTTTTGGCCGAGCACCGTGCTCGCGTCGAGGCCCGGCACGTGCGGGGCGCCGAGCGGTCCTGGTGTCGGGTCTCCGGCTTGCCCCAGCACCGCCAGTCCGCTGGGCCCCAACGGCGCACCGGCTACCGGCACGGTCGGCCCGGGCGGTGACTGGCCCGGCGCCGGCGGCACCGGTGGCGCCGGGTCCGCGTACGCTAGCGCGCAGAAGATGATCGCCGCACTGGCGGCCACCGCGCCGGCCGCCCAGAGTCCCGCGACCGAAACGGCCGCCGAGTTCGCCCCCATGCCTCAGACCGCCTTGGTGACGCCGTAATAGGCGACTACGTCGTCGGTGTCTGTGGTTGCGCTCGTCAGCGTGGCATACGAGCGCATAAAGGACTGGCCAACGCAGCCGTCGACCTTGATGTGGGTGTCTTTGAGCGTGACTCGCACGGGTGCGGCCTTGTATTCCTTTTTGTCGACCGTAACGGTGGACACGGTGCCAGGCTTGGGGTGGACCTCGATTTTGCCCGAGATCGGTAGCGTCGCGCCGGTGGGAATCAATCCGCCGGTGAGGGATGAGCCGCTCGTGCCGATACCGGCTTGGCCGATCAGCCGGACCTGGCCGAGCTCGATGCCGCAACCGATTTGGTATCCGACTTCGAGTGTGCCCCCGCTCAGGGTGGTGCTGCCGCCGCCGGTCACCGTGCCGGTGAATGTCCCCGCGGCGAGGTATTCACGTGAGGACGTCGCGGTCGTCAGTGGTGCAACCGGCAACTGACTTTCATTGCTGCCGACCACATTCAGGATCCAGCCGTCGGGAGTGACGACCACGCCGGGCGGAGCCGAGGCGACTACGCCGGTGTCCGGCGGCGGCGGTGCGGCGCCGCCCGGCGGCGGGGGAGGCGGCGGCTGAGCCGCTGCGAGTGGTGTCGCGCCGTTCGCGATGATCACGGTGGCGGCTAGGACTGTGGCGATTCGATTCAACATGTTCTCCTTCCGGCCGGGTCAAACTGCCTTGGTGACACCGAGATACGTGACGACGTCGTCGGTGTTGTCGGTCGAGCTCGTCAGCGTGGCGTACGAGCGGATGAAGGACTGCCCGGCACACTGGTCGGTCTTTATTCGCACACCGGTGATCGTGATGCGCGTCTCCGTACCTTTGAACTTCTTCTTGTCGACCGCGATGGTGGTCACCTGACCGGGTTTGAGGTACACCTTGCCCTCAAGAGCGACTCCGAAAGCGCCGGTGACGTTTCCGGTGAAGGGGATGTTGGTACCGGGCGTGAAGCTTGCGATCGGGTTGATCTCGGTCTCGTCGGAGACGATGCCGCAGCCAATCTGCTCTCCGGCTTCCATCTGCCCGCCCGCCAGCTTGGTCGATCCGCTGCCGGTGATCCGACCGGTGAAGGTGCCCGCGACTAGGTACTCACGTGAGGTGATGGCGGTGGTCAGTGGCGCCACTGGGAACTGGGTCTCGTTGCTGCCCGCGACCTCGAGGTGCCAACCATCCGGAGTGTCCAGAATTCCGGGCGGTGCGGACGGTACGGCGCCCTCGGGTGGAAGCGGATTCGTGGCGTTCGCCGGTACAACCGGCTCCGGCTCCGGCGGCGGAGGCGGATCGGCCGCCGCGAGGGGTGTAGCCCCGGCCGGGATGACGCAGACGGCGGCCAACACGGCAAATCGGTTCAGCATTGTCAAGTGGGCCTCTCAGTTCGGAACGACGTGTTTCCAATGGATCTGTCGTGACGGAGCTTCTAATGGCCGTATTGCCATCAGGTGAACGGAGACGAAACAGTCTCCGCTGCACGATCAAGCATTTTCTATTCGTCCTGGAACAACGACATCGCCAGCGAAAATGAAGCTAACCACAAGGACTTTGACAGCTGACGGACCGCTGATCGACAGCGACTGTGCGGCGGATGTTCTAACCGCATTCAGGAAGAAGACACTTCGAGCGCCGACCGTTGGCGAGATCGTGGCGCCTGCGCAGCGGCAAGCGATCCTGACGTGGCGCTACTCGGTCAGCAGCGTCGCTGCTCCTTTCACGCCGCACACAGCAAATAACCAACCGAATGAGGGAACGTGACATCACGCCGACTACATCTACGAGCGACAACCTTATTGGTGTCGGCCGTCGTCGGTTTGTCCCTGGCGCCTGCCGCATGGGCCGACGACCTCGCTGCCGACCCGTCGGCGCCGGCGACCATCCAGGTCGCCCCAGCACCCACATCGGACAATGCCGATCCGGCTGCCGTGTCTGCCTGTTCACAATTTGCATCGGTACTCGACGGAAGTTCTTCTTACTACAGTGACTTCGCCGATTCCTTCGAAGGCTCCGGTTACCGCGACCCGGCAGTGGCGAGCAGCAACGTGACCGGACGTACCGCTTTGCGCGAGTCCGCCGCTCTGGCCATGAATGCGGCCAATACGCCGGGGCTCGCGCCAGATATCGCCCAACCCATGCGGGTGTGGTCGCTTGGTGCAACGAAACTGCTCATGAAAATGGGACTCCGGATGTCAGGCGAAGGCTTGAACAGCACCGCCACCGAGATGAACAACCGGGCGACACAGGTGCAGAAGGCGTGTGCCGCGGCAGGTACTCACGCGTGAGTCGCATATTGCGTTGTGGCATAGGACTTCTCGCCCTCATAACGGGACCCGTTGGATGCGTCGCACACTCGATGGGCTCCGCGCCTCCTGCTCTGGTCTCTGATATCGCGGTCGGCCGCGTGTTGTTGGACATCGCTGAGGTCGACGCCGTCATGGGCACGAGTTCGATGCGTGCCCATCCGCTCATCACGTCGATGGGCGATCATCGCCCTCTGCTGCCCAATCTGAGTTGCCTCGGTGTGTGGCAGCCCGATGAGGCGTCGGTCTACGATCCCAGCCATTGGAAGGCGGTGCGCCAGCAGATGTTGCGGACGCCGGACACCGATCAATGGGAAGATCTGGTCGTGCAGTCGGTGATCTCGTACCGCACTGCGGCGGGCGCCCATGACTTCCTGACCGAATCGGCGGACCGCTGGAGCAATTGCACCCACCACAACGTCACGATCAACGTCAACAATCATAAGTTGCCCGCGTGGCGTAGTGGGGAACTGACGCAAACCGATGATCGGCTCGCCATGCCGTACGCGCGTGATGACGGAGGGCAGATGCGGTCCTGCCAACACGTTCTCCAAGCCGCCGCCAACGTAATCATCGATGTTGTCGCATGCACGCCTCCCGCGCAGCCTATGACGAGGGCGGCCGACGTCGCGGACCGCATCGAGGCCAGGATGCCGAGATGAGCGCACCGATCCGGCGACGCTAGCCGCGGCGGATGACGAAATCGACGACCGCCTCGGCGAAGAGGTCGTTGCGGTCGCCGGCGACCATATGCCCAGCGCCGCCGACGTCGACGAACTCGATCTCCGGGAAGCGGCCGATGAACTCTTGGGCACGGTCCTCGGTGACGAGGTCGCTCATCTGGCCCCGCACGAGAAGCACCGGCACACCGTCACGCAGAATCGACGCCACCGCGGCATTCATCCGGTCGACTTCGGTCACTTCGATGGGTGGGGACGCGGCCGTTCCGTCGATGAACTTCGGATCCCAGTGCCAGTACCACCGTCCGTCGCGCTCACGAAGATTCGTCCGGAGCCCGTCGAGATCCTTCGGCCTGGGCCGGTGCGGGTTGTACTCGGCGATCATGTCCGCGACCTCGTCGAGCGACTCGAACCCCGACTCCATCCGATCGGCCATGAAGTCGTGGATGCGTGAGGCGCCGGACGGGTCCATGTCCGGCACGATGTCGACCAGCACTACCGCGCGGACCGTGCCGTGCGCGAGTTCACCGGCGAGGATCATCGTCGTGATGCCGCCAAGCGACGCCCCTACCAGTACGGGTTTCGCCGGCAGTTCCGCGAGCACCTTCAGAACGTCTTCGGCGAAGCTGACGACCCGGTAGTCGCCGTCGGAGGACCAGTCCGACTCGCCGTGGCCCCGCAGATCCACGGTGACGGCCTGCCATCCGCGCTCGGCGACCGCGGCGGCGGCCCGGCCCCAAGAGCGCCGCGTCTGTCCACCGCCGTGCAAGAACACCACTGCCGGTGCTGTCGGATCGCCGATCCGGTCGGCGACGATCGTCAGCCCGTCGCTGCCCGACACACGAAAGACGTTCGGGGAAGCGGTCATCGGCATGCTCCGGCGATGACGGTTCGTGTGATCGCTTCGGCCCGGCTCCTGGGAAACGATCGTCCCTCAGTGAGGATTGCGTGGACGATGCCGCCGACGATGGCGTCGGCCGCCGCGTGCGACGTTGCATCATCGAGGCCGTCGGCCGTGAACCGCGCTTTGACGCCCTCGTGCAACGGGACGCTGAAGCCCGCCTGCATTCGCGCTTTGACGTCGTCGTGCTCGATCCCTGCGACGGTCAGGATCCGCAACATGGCGTTGCCCCGTTCGCCTGTGAGCGTCGCGGCAAGGCTGACGGACCAACTGCTCAGGTCGGCCACGAGGTCGTCGGTGTGGGCGACCGGCTTGAGGATCCTGTCCGCATCTTCGAGCAGCACATCGGCGACCAGAGCCGGACGGCTCGGCCACCACCGGTAGATCGTCTGCTTGCCGACACCGGCGCGCGCCGCGACGGCTTCGATGCTCAGCCCGTCGAAACCCCGCTGCAGCAGCAGTTCTTTGGTGGCTGAGATGATCGCCGTCCTGGACCGCTCGTTGCGGCGGCGGGGCGCTTTCGCCTCGGTGACCATCGGTTGACTCCGCTCCTGACAGGGGTCGGCTTTACAGATGGTGACAGCACTGCCTAATCTTTGGCAAGACGAGACGTTGCGTCTCGTGTGAGCGGAGAGGGACGAGATTGGCCGACCACCGGTGACGCCCACCAAGCTCGTCATCGGCGCCAGCGGCTTCCTGGGGTCGCATGTCACCAAGCAACTGGTCGCCCGCGGCGATGACGTGCGGGTGCTGATCCGCTCGACCAGTTCCACCCGCGGCATCGACGGGTTGCCCGTCGACATCCGGCGCGGGGACATATTCGACCCGGACAGCGTGCGCGCGGCGATCCGCGGATGCGACGAGGTGTACTACTGCGTCGTCGACGCCCGTCCGTGGCTGCTCGACCCGGCGCCGATGTGGCGCACCAACGTCGACGGCCTGAAAGCAGTGCTCGATATCGCGGCGGAAGTTGACCTGCATCGCTTCGTGTTCACCAGTTCGATCGCGACGATCGGTCGCTCCACCGACGGCCCGGCCGATGAAACCACCGCCCACAACTGGCTCGGCGTCGGCGGCGCCTACGTTCGCAGTCGCGTGGAGGCCGAGCGAATGGTGCTGCGGTACTGCGCTGAAAAGGCGCTGCCCGCCGTCGCGATGTGCGTGTCGAACACGTACGGGCCGGGGGACTGGCTGCCGACGCCTCACGGTGGACTGCTCTCGGCTGCCGTGCGCGGCAAGATGCCCTTCTACATCGACGGCTTCGAGAGCGAGACCGTCGGCATCGAGGACGCCGCGCGTGCCTTGATCCTCGCGGGCCGGTCCGGCCGGATCGGCGAGCGCTACATCGTCTCCGAGCGGTGGATGAGTGCACGCGAGATCTTCGAAGCCGGTTGTGACGCTGTCGGGGTAGCGCCTCCGCGGCGTCGTATCCCGATCTCGGTGATGGCCGCCGCGAGTCACCCCAGCAGTTGGATCGCCCGGCTCCGCGGCCACGACACCATGCTGACCCCGCTGAACATCCGGCTGATGCACATCATGACCCCGATGGACCATTCGAAAGCGGTCCGCGATCTGGGCTGGCAGCCGTCGCCCACCCCGGACGCGATCGCCGCGGCCGCGCACTTCTTTCGAACCTCACCTCGCAGGGAGTCTGTATGAGCCTGGCCCTCACCCCGGAGCAACGGGAGCTCAGCGACGCCGTGGCGCAGTTCGCGGCGCGGCGAGCCCCGGTGGCCGCCACCCGCGAATCATTCGACCTGCTCGCCGCGGGTCACCTGCCGACGTGGTGGAAGGATTTCGCCGCCAACGGCTTTCACGCCGTACACCTCCCGGAGGACTACGGCGGGCAGGGCGGCACCCTTCTCGACGCCGCCTGCGTGCTCGAAGCGGCAGGCAAGACGTCGCTGCCGGGTCCGTTGCTGCCGACGGTGGCCACGGGTGCGGTCGCGCTGCTGGCCGAGCCGACGAAATCCGCCGACGCGTTGCTGACCCGCCTTGCCGAGGGACAGGTGGCCACGCTCGCGCTGCCGACCACCTCAGCGTTCATCGCCCGCGACGACGGCGAGCGGTGGCTGATCGAGGGTGACTCTGATCTACTTTCGGGGATCTGCACGGCGACAATGGTTTTGATCTGTGCGGCCACCGACGACGGGGGCGAGGTCTGGGCCGTCGTCGAAACGACGCAGTCCTCGGCCGTCGTCGAAGTCGTCGGGGGCACGGACCTGCTGACGGACCTCGGCAGGCTGCGGCTCGACGGCTATCCGATTGCCAAGGCCGACGCGCTCACCGGTATCGACGCGGACCGTGCCGAATACCTCAACACCGCGCTGACCGCGAGCATGGCCGCCGGGATCACGCAGTGGTGTGTCGAAGCCGCCACCACGCACCTGCGCACCCGCGAGCAGTTCGGCAAGCTCATCGGCACGTTCCAGGCATTGCAGCACAGCGCCGCAATGCTTCTGGTCAACAGCGAGCTCGCCAGCGCCGCCACGTGGGATGCGGTGCGCGCGGCATCCGAACCGATCGACCAGCAGGCGATCGCCACGGCGGGCGCCGCACTGATGGCCGTCATACCGTGCCCCGACCTCGCGCTGGACACACTGACCATGTTCGGGGCCATCGGTTTCACGTGGGAACACGACCTGCACCTGTACTGGCGGCGTGCCACCAGCCTCGCCGCGTCGATCGGTGACAAGAATGGGTGGGCCCGGCGGCTCGGCGAGCTGACCGCCGCGACCGAACGCGACTTCTCGGTCGACCTCGGTGACGCCGAGGCCGACTTCCGCGCAGGCGTCGCCGAAACGCTCGACAACGCGGCGGCGCTACGCAACGACGGCCAGGGCCGCCAAGGCGACTACGAGCACTTCGCCACCGGCCCGCAGCGCTCGGCGATCGCCGAAGCGGGGCTGATCGCGCCTCACTGGCCCCCGCCCTGGGGCATCGAGGCCAGCCCGCTGCAGCAACTGATCATCGACGAGGAGTTCAACAAGCGCCCGACGCTGACGCGACCGTCGCTGGGGATCGCCGAGTGGATTCTGCCGTCTCTGATCAAGGCCGGGTCAAAAGACTTGCAGCAACGGCTGATCCCGCCCACCCAACGCGGTGAGCTTGCGTGGTGTCAGCTGTTCAGCGAGTCGGGGGCCGGTTCCGATCTCGCCGCGCTGGCCACTCGGGCGACCAAGGTCGACGGCGGATGGCGCATCAACGGGCACAAGATCTGGACCTCGTCGGCACACCGGGCCGACTACGGCGCACTATTGGCACGAACGGATCCGACCGTGCCGAAACACCGCGGTATCGGCTACTTCATCGTCGGCATGCGCTCGCCCGGAATCGAGGTGCAGCCGATTAAACATGCCAGCGGGGAACAGGAGTTCAACGAGGTCTGGCTCGACGATGTCTTCGTCCCCGACGAGATGCTGCTCGGCGAACCGACCGGAGGCTGGGCCCTGGCCATCGCCACCATGGCCGAAGAGCGTTCGGCGATCAGCGGTTACGTGCAGTACGACCGGTCTGCACCACTGCGCCGGGCCACCGCCACACCCAACCGCGACGACACCATGCGCGAACTCGGCGAACTCGACGCATATGCCAACGCGATCAAGGCACTGGGCGTGCGCGAGACCATCCGTCTGCTCGATGGACAGGGTTCGGGCCCGGCGTCGAGCATCGCAAAGGTCGCGATGAACGTGCTGCTGCGACGTACCTTCCCGGCGACTCTCGGCTCCGCGGGAAGGTCGGCGATGGCCGCCGACGCCGACGTCGTGCAGCCGTATCTGCGGGTGCCCGCCGAACTGATCGGTGGAGGTACCAAGGAGATTCAGCTCAACATCATCGCCCAGATGATCCTCGGGCTTCCGCGCAGGTAACGAATCGGGAAGGACACGCATGGGACTACGTGGTGAAGCCGCGATCGTCGGTTATGTCGAACTCCCGCCCGAGCGGATGAACACGGCCGCCCCCGCGCCATTCACCCTCGAGCAATGGGCCGAGCTGGGGTCGGCGGCGCTCGCGGATGCCGGGCTCTCCGGCGATTTCGTCAACGGCATCGTCACATCGCATCTGGCGGAGTCGGAGATCTTCGTGCCGTCGACGATCGCCGAATACCTGGGTGTGAGAGCCAATTTCGCCGAGCTGGTCGATTTGGGCGGTGCAAGCGCAGCCGCGATGGTGTGGCGGGCCGCGGCGGCGATCGAATTGGGGATCTGCGACGTCGTGCTGTGCGCCCTGCCCGCGCGCTACATCACGCCGATGTCGGAGAAGAAGCCGAAGCCGTTGGTGGATGCGGTGTTCTTCGGCTCGTCGAGTAATCAGTACGGGTCTCCGCAGGCAGAGTTCGAGATTCCTTACGGCAACCTCGGCCAGAACGGGCCGTACGGCCAGGTCGCCACCCGCTACGGCGCGGTCTACGGTTACGACGAGCGGGCGATGGCCAAGATCGTTGTCGACCAACGGGTCAACGCCAATCACACCAAAGGCGCGATTTGGAAGGACAAACCGCTCACCGTCGACGAGGTTCTGGCCAGCCCCGTCATCGCGGACCCGTTGCACATGCTCGAGATCGTGATGCCGTGTGTCGGCGGCGCCGCGGTGGTCGTCGCGAGTGCGGACGTCGCCAAGCGGGCACGCAACCGGCCGGTATGGATCAGGGGCTTCGGCGAACACGTCCCGTTCAAGACCCCCACCTACGCAGCCGATCTTCTGCACACGCCGATGGCGGAGGCAGCCGAAACCGCCTTCGGCATGACCGATCTCACGCGGGCCGAGATGGACATGGTCTCGATCTACGACTGCTACACGATCACCGTGCTGCTCTCGCTGGAGGACGCGGGCTTCTGCGAGAAGGGAAAGGGAATGCAGTTCGTCGCCGATCACGACCTGACTTTCCGCGGCGACTTCCCTCTCAACACCGCCGGCGGTCAGCTGGGATTCGGCCAGGCCGGCCTCGCGGGCGGGATGCACCACGTGTGCGACGCCGCCCGCCAGATCATGGGTCGTGCCGAGGCGGCCCAGGTGGCCGATTGCAACCGTGCGTTCGTGTCCGGTAACGGCGGGATCCTGTCCGAACAGACCGCCCTGATTCTCGAGGGAGACTGACGATGATGACCTTCGAGCGGCCGATGCCAGTCAAAACGCCGACTACCGCGCCGTTTTGGGACGCGCTGGCCCAACACCGCATCGTGATCCAGTACTCGCCGTCGTCGGACACCTACGTGTTCTATCCGCGGGTGCGGACACCACGCACCCTCGCCGATGATCTCGAGTGGCGTGAGATTTCGGGGATGGGGACCCTGTACTCGTACACGGTGGCGCGCAGACCCGTCGGGCCACACTTCGCCGACGCCGTGCCCCAGCTGCTCGCGATCGTCGAATGGGATGAGGGACCGCGCTTTTCCACCGAACTGGTCGAGGTCGATCCCGACGAGCTGAGAGTCGGAATGCGGGTCAGGCCGGTGTTCTTCGACTACCCCGAGCATGACGTGACGATGCTGCGCTACGCACCCGCGTAGCCGGTCATCGCCGCAGCGGAGCCAGCAGCGCCTCCAACCCGTACGCGAACACCGCGTCGTAGTCGGTCGGCGACTGTAGCGCCTCGACGAGGGCCCTGTCGGGCCAATCGTCGGTCCACAGTGAGGGGTCCTCCTCGTCGTGCTTCTCACCACGCACGGCCGAGAACTGCATCACCGCAGAGGAAATGACGTGCACCTCGATCGCACGCAGCACCAGCGCCGCGTCGTGGCCCGTCACCCCCAGTTCGGCCAGCTGCGCCGCCAGGGCACGTTGAACCGGCAGGAACAACCGCGGCGTCTGGTCCCGCTCATGCGCGATGGCAAGCAGATGTTGCCTGCTGATCAGCGCCCGGCGTTGAGCGTGGGCAAGCGACGCGATGCGATCCACCGCGTTGTCGCCGACGGCCGGTAGATGCGCCATCTCGTCGAGTAACCGGCCCACGAGACCGTCGAGCAGCTTGTCGCGGCCGCCGACGTGCCAGTAGATCGACGTCACCGCCACGCCGAGCTGCTCGGCCAGCCCGCGCATGGTGAATTTGTCGACGCCGTGGAGTTCGATCATCGTGGCGGCGGTGTCGAGGATGACGTCGGCGCTGACCGCCTCCTGGCCTCTAGCGGTCGTTCTGCGCTGTGACGGCACCGTGGTCACCCCCGGTCATGCGGTCAGACTCGGGCAGGTCGAGATAACGTTCGAGGTTGCGGTGCATGTTGATCACGCGACGCTCCTCGTTGGACAGGGTCAGATGCGTGAAGCCCGGCTGATGTAGACCACGCTGCAATCCTGACAACACCGAAATATCTTGTGTGAGCACAAGTCCGGGGTGTGCTTCGTCGGCGCTCATCCGCACGTCTACGGGCTTGGTGCGGGGTGCGCCGGGCGCCATCCGGGACCACAGCAGCATCACCAACTCGCCGTGGTCCGGGTCGGTCCCCGGGTGTGATGTCATCACCGTGAGGTGGTCGGCGTTCATCAGCAGTGTCATGTTCGGGAACACGTTGTACTGGTGCAGACGCATGACCTCGTCGGTGTTCGCCCAGCCGAGGTCGACGCCCCTGGAGGCGGCGAACGCGCGGGTGCGGGCAGCGATCACATCGGCCACCGATGCGCCGGGTTCACGATCCTCGGGTAGTGGTGTGCCCTCTTCGACGCCCATGAGTGCGCCCTGTGTGCACACGTACGCGTCCCACACTTCGTCGTCGCGCAGGGACTGTTTGAGATGCGGGCTCGGAACTCCGTAGACCTGTTCGGATTTTCCGGTGTGACCCCAGATCGTCTGCGGCGCATAGACATCGTCCATGCATCGGTGCAGCTCGGGGTGCAGGGTCTGAATGTGGTACGTCTCGCTATACCCGTCGGCGATCGTCTTCCAATTCGCGTCCACCTCGATCGTCATAGTGGCGTAGCAGCGGAAGTCGCCGAGCCCGCACCACTTCACGTCGGCGGGCATCTCCTCCAGGTAGTCGAGCAGTGGCATCGCGTCGACGTCCAGGTTGACGAAGACCAGCCGCTCCCAAGCGTCGACGGCCACCGGAACGAGGGGCAGCTCGGACATTTGCAGTGCGCCGAATCCCTTGCGGTTCGGCACTCGCCGCAGCGCTCCACCGAGGTCCCAGGTCCACCCGTGGTAGCCGCACCGCAGTTCACGCAGGCCCGCGCCAGAGCCGGAGCACAGCGAGTTGCCGCGGTGCCTGCACACATTCTGGAACGCGCGCAGGACACCGTCGTCCCCGCGCACGATCAGCACCGAATACGGCCCGCAGCGGTACTCGAAGTAGTCGCCGGGCTCCGCGACGTGGTCGACCGTGCACGCCAGTTGCCACACCTTCGGCCACATGCGTTCGATCTCCAGTTGCGCGAACGAGGGAGAGTAATACCGCTCGGCGGGCACCAGGGTCGGTCGTGCGGGCGGGACGCCGATCGCGTCTTCGCGCCGGACTTCTTGCGCAGTGTGCGTCACGAACGGTGTCCTTTCGAAGTCGCCGCCAAGCCCTCTGTAACGGTGTTACAGTGCCCGACACTAGCGGTTGATACCTGGATGCGGAGGGCTAATCGTGTTCGACCTGAAGATCACTGGCGGAACCGTCGTCGACGGCACAGGGGCGGACCGGTTCACGGCAGACATCGGGATCAAGGACGGCAGGATCGTCGAGGTTCGTCGCCGCGGCCCGGGCGGCACCGCGCTGGAGGGTGAGGCCGCCGAGGCGATCGACGCGACGGGGAAAGTCGTCGCGCCCGGTTTCGTCGACATCCACACCCACTACGACGGGCAGGTCAGCTGGGACAGCAAGCTCGAGCCGTCCAGCGGTCACGGTGTGACGACCGTGGTGACCGGCAACTGCGGGGTGGGATTCGCGCCGGTGCGACCGGGTCGGGAGGACTGGCTGATCGGTCTGATGGAGGGCGTCGAGGACATTCCCGGCACGGCGCTCACCGAAGGCATCACGTGGGGGTGGGAGAGCTATCCCGAATATCTCGATGCCGTGGAGAAGAAGGAGTTCGCCGTCGACGTCGGCAGTCAGATCGCCCACGGCGCGGTTCGCGCGTATGCGATGGGGGAGCGCGGCGCCCGCAACGAGCCCGCCACGCCGGAGGACATCGCGGCGATGGCGCGCCTGGTGCAGGAGGGCATCGAGGCGGGCGCACTGGGCTTTTCGACGTCACGCACGCTGGGCCATCGCGCCATCGACGGCGAACCTGTTCCCGGCACCTTCGCCGCCGAAGACGAACTGTTCGGCCTCGGCCGTGCCATGGCCGCGGGCGGACGGGCCGTGTTCGAGTTGGCGCCCCAAGGCGTCGCCGGCGAGGACATCATCGCGCCGAAGAAAGAACTGGAGTGGATGAAGCGCCTGGCCCGCGAGATCGACCGTCCGATCTCGTTCGGGATGATCCAGGTCGATGCGGCGCCCGATCTCTGGCGCGAACAACTCGACATCTCGGCGGAAGCGCATGCAGCGGGCAGCGAGCTCTATCCGCAGATCGCGGCGCGTCCGTTCGGCATGCTGTTCGGCTTCCCCGGCCACCACGCGTTTACCCACCGCCCGACCTTCCGCACGCTGAAGGCCGAATGCGGCCGTGAGGAGTTGGCGTCGCGCCTTGCCGACCCGGCGGTCAAGTCTGCGATCCTGGCCGACGAGGATCTGCCTGCCGATCCAAACGTGTTGTTCGACGGCATGTTCGCGCTCGTACAGCATTCGCTCGGACGCGTCTATGCGCTGGGCGATCCGCCGGACTACGAACCGACCGTGGAGCGCACCGTCGAAAAGATCGCCAGCGACCGCGGCGAGGATCCGCTCGCCACGCTGTACGACCTGATGCTCGAGGACAATGCGACCGCGATGCTGATGCTGCCGTTCTACAACTACTTCTACGGCAATCACGATGCGATCCGAGAGATGCTTCTGCACCCGGCGGGTGTCGTCGGTCTGTCCGACGGCGGCGCGCACTGCGGAATGATCTGTGACGCTTCGTATCCCACGTTCCTGCTCACGCATTGGGCGCGCGACCGTCACCGCGGCGAGAAGCTGCCCCTGGAGTACGTCGTCCGCAAGCAGTCCCACGACACCGCGCGGCTGTTCGGGCTGTCCGACCGCGGCGTGATCGAGGTGGGGAAGAAGGCGGACGTCAACGTCATCGACATGGACGCGCTGACATTGCATCCCGCGCGGATGGCCTATGACCTCCCGGCTGGAGGCCAGCGGCTGGTGCAGGGCGCCTCCGGGTACACCGCGACGATTGTCAGCGGCGTGGTGACGCGCCGCGACGGGGTCGACACCGGAGCCCGGCCGGGACGGCTGGTGCGCGGCGCCCGCTGATACCGCGCGTCGCGACTACGCGAGACGGCCCCCTCGTTGCCGAGGGGGCCGTCAGCGTCGTACCTGGTTACTTGTTGCTGCTCGAGCCGGAGCCCGAACCCGAGCCGGTGCTCGAACCCGAGCCGGAGCCCGTGCTACCGGTGCCCGACGTGCTGCCGGTGGTGCCGCCCGACGCGGTGCCAGACGTGTTGCCCGACGCGCTGCCGGTCGCGCCGCCCGACGCGGTGCCGGTCGTGCTGCCCGACGCGCTGCCGGTCGCGCCGCCCGACGTGGTCCCGGATGTGCTGCCCGAGCCGCTGCCCGTCGTGGTGGAGCCGCCGGTCGTACCGCCCGTGCTGGAGCCGGTGGTGTTACCCGAGCCTGCGCCCCTGCTGGTGCTGATACCGGAGGTGTTGCGCCCCGTACCGGTATTCGAGCCGGTGGTGGTGCCGGAGCCGGAGCCGGTGGTGCCGGTGTTGGAGTTGCCGGCAGCTTCGCCCGAGCCCTCGCCCGCGCCCGTGCCCTCGCCCGTGCCCGTGCCGTCGCCCGTGCCCGCGCCTTCGCCCGTGCCCGTGCCTTCGCCCGCGCCCGCGCCGTCACCCGTCCCGGTGTCGGTGCCTTCGCCCTCGCCCGTGCCTTCGCCCGCGCCGGTGCCTTCGCCCTCGCCCGTGCCCTCGCCCGCGCCCTCGCCTGCGCCTTCACCGACGCCTTCGCCGGTGCCTTCACCTGTTCCCTCGCCCGCGCCTTCTCCGGCGCCGAGGCCCTCATCGTCAGCCTTGTCGCCAAGGCTGATCGGGACGATGTCACCGCCGAACCTGAATTCGGACGGGCCCGTCGCGCCGAAGCTCGCCAGCGTGGAGTCAGCGGGGGCGGGTGGCTTGATCGCGTTGGCGATCTGGTTGGGCAGCGTGACCGTGAGGTAGGTGACTAGACCACGGTCGAGCAAGCCCTGCCACTCCGAAGTGGTGCCGGCAGGCGTCATTCCGTTGAGCAGAGCGTTCAACGCCTTCGCCGGCAGGTTCACCAGGTGGACGATTGCATCGCCGATGTTCCCGTCGACCAGCGCTTGACGGGCTGCGTCGAGAACCTCCATGGACTGGAGAACCCCGCCGAGGAACGGCTCGAAAATGGCCTTGGTGACTGCGAACTCGGACACCACGTCGAGCAGTTTCGGCAGGGCGTATGTGCCCGGGAGGGCGTCGACGAACTGAGCCGGGATGGACAGGATCGGAATCAGCGGCTGAACTCCGCCGAGCACCCGGAGCACGAACCAGCCGTTGATCTTGGAGAACGCCTCGACGAACTGCCCCTGCGACAGGTAGGTCAGCGACTCGATGACCGCGGTCGGGAACTGCTCCACCGCCAACTGCAGCCTCTCGAAGGTGCCCGAGATCGCGGTGGTGATCGTGGGGCCGTACTTCGAACTGAAGTTCATGAACTCGTTGAGCAGGGGACCCGGGTTGAGGATGTTCTGAACCAGGGCGCTCACGGCCTCCTGGAAGATGTAACCGGTGCCCAGCGCGTCCGCGAGATTCAACGTCGCTGTCGTGGAGTTCCGGGTCAGCTGGTCCAGGCTGCCGAATGTGTCGGCGATGGTCTGGCCCCACACGAGGAGCGGATTGGTGGCCGCCGTGAGCTGGACCGCGGCCTGCGCCGCACGCTCCTGAACGTCCTGGATGTTCGGCATCGGTGGGGTCACCGGGCTGACCGCGAGCACGCCGGCACTTGCCATCGCGACGCCAGCAATCAACAGCTTGGAGTTGCGGCGCGTCGATGGTGAGTAACTGGGCGAGAGACCGTAAACCGGAGGATCAGCCTGAGCTGCTAGTTGCACGTTTTCTCCTGTTGTGCCTGTGAATTTGCCAAATGGCTCTCGGAGATTAGCTGAGCCTACCCTTACAGGCAAGCGTTCTCCTGATCCGCCTAGGGCCGATTACGGAGGCGTGGCCGTTAGGCCGCCGATCCGCGACATAAGTTCGCATATCGCAGTTGGGGCGCCGTGCTTGCAAGATCAAGTTGCGAACCGGCCGAAATTTACCCGACAGTCACCGATCATCGGGGGCTACGTCCTCTGTCGCGAAAGTGACCTTCGCCACGTCGCCTCGGTGCCTCTGGAGAGGTGTGCGTGAAGACGTTGCTGAGACGAAGCCAGTCGCTTGCGGTTACCGCCCAGCAGCCAAGACACCGATTTAGCCGAGACCGGACTTGCCCACGCGCTTACCGGCGTCGGGCAAACAGACGGGTGCCGGGGCCGGCTCTGGAGCCGTCGCGCATATTGCGTTTACGAGGTCCGCCACCTGGTGCCAGGTGAACGTCGCATCGCCCCGCCGCCCGACCGCGGGGCCGGTCAACGATTGACAGCCGATAGTTCGACCGGCTAGATATACGACACGCACGGTAACGGGGTCGTCTGGCCCGGTCGGCCGGCGATCCACGCCACCGAGGGGTCATGGCATGACCAGCATCCAACCAGGACGCACCGCGCCCGATGCGCCGGTCGCCGGGCGGTCGCGCATGGCACACGCGATCCGGGTGCTGTCGGTGCCGATCATCATCGGTTGGATCGTGTTGACCGCGGTGACGAACGTGTTCGTCCCGTCGCTGGAGAAGGTCGGCGAGGCGAACACCGTCTCGATGAACGCCCATGACGCTCCGGCCTTCATCGCGATGCAGCGCGTCGGCGCGAACTTCAAGGAGTTCGACTCCGACAGCAACGCCATGGTGATCCTGGAGGGCGACAAGCCGCTCGGCGCCGACGCGCACCACTACTACGACGAACTGATCAAGCGATTTCGGGCCGACCCCGACCACATCGAGCATGTCGCCGATTTCTGGAGCGACCCGCTGACCGCGGCCGGGGCGCAGAGCGCCGACGGCAAGTCCGCATACGTCCAGATCTACCTGCGCGGCAACATCGGCGAGACGATCGCCAACGAGTCGATCCAAGCGGTGCGCGACATCATCGCGGAAACTCCCGCCCCGCAGGGTATCAAGGCTTATGTGACCGGCGGGGCGGCGCTGAACGCCGACCAGCGCGTCGCCGGTGACAAGGGGGCCGCCAAGGCGACCATCGCCACGCTGATCGTCATCGCGGTGATGCTGCTGTTCGTCTACCGCTCGATCGCCACGATGGTGCTGATCCTGTTGATGGTGTTCGTCGAGCTCGGCGCCTCCCGCGGCATCGTCGCGTTCCTCGGCAACACCGGGCTCATTGGGCTCTCGACGTTCGCCACCAGTCTGCTCACCCTGATCGCGATCGCGGCGGGCACCGACTACGCGATCTTCCTCATCGGCCGGTACCAAGAGGCGCGGCAACTCGGCGAGGACAAAGAAACCGCGTACTACACGATGTTCCACGGCACCGCCCACGTGGTGCTGGGGTCGGGGCTCACCATCGCCGGTGCCCTGCTGTGCTTGAAGTTCACCCGGTTGCCCTGGTTCCAGACCATGGCGGTGCCCTGCGCGGTGGGTGTTCTCGTCGCCGTGATCGCCGCCCTGACGCTGGGGCCGGCGGTCACTGTCGTCGGCAGCCGCTTCGGATTGTTCGAGCCGAAGCGCCCCATCAACTCCCGCGGTTGGCGGCGGGTGGGCGTCGTGGTGGTGCGGTGGCCCGGACCGGTTCTCGTCGCCACGTGCGCGCTGTCACTGGTGGGCCTGCTGGCGCTCAACGGGTACAAGGTCGACTACGACGGTCGGCACTTCTTACCGGCCGACACCCCGGCGAACATCGGATACGACGTCGCCGACCGGCATTTCGACGCCGCCCGAATGAACCCCGAACTGCTGATGGTCGAGAGCGACCACGATCTGCGCAACTCGGCCGACTTCCTGGTGATCGACAAGATCGCCAAGGGAATCTTTCATGTACCAGGCATCGCACGGGTGCAGACGATCACCCGGCCGCAGGGTAAGCCGATCGAGCACACGACGATTCCGTTCCTACTCAGCATGCAGGGCACCACGAACCAGCTCAACCAGAAGTATCAGCAGGACCGGATGGCCGACATGCTGGTCCAGGCCGACGAGATGCAGACGACCATCGACCAGATGGAAAAAATGGCCGACCTGATGCAGCAGATGGCCGACACCACCCACAGCATGGTCCAGAAGACCAAGAACATGACGGTCGATATCGCCGAAATCCGCGACCACATCTCCGATTTCGACGACTTCTTCCGGCCGGTGCGCAATTACTTCTACTGGGAACCGCACTGCTTCAACATCCCGGTCTGCTGGTCGCTGCGCTCGATCTTCGACACCCTCGACGGGATTGACACGCTGACCGATGACATCCAGCACCTGGTACCGGACCTCGAACACCTCGACAGCCTGATGCCGCAGTTGATCCTGCTGCTGCCTCAGCAGATCGAGACCATGAAGACGATGAAGGCCATGATGCTGACCATGCACTCCTCGCAAAAGGGGCTTCAGGATCAGATGGCCGCGATGCAGGAGAATTCGCACGCGATGGGGGACGCGTTCGACGAGTCGATGAACGACGACTCGTTCTACCTGCCGCCAGAGGCGTTCGACAACAAAGACTTTCAGCGCGGCATGGACAACTTCATCTCACCCGACGGCAAGTCGGTGCGCTTCATCATCGAACACGAGGGCGACCCGGCCACCCCGGAGGGCATCGAACACATCGACGCGATCAAACTCGCGGCCAAGGAAG
Organism: Mycobacterium sp. 1164985.4; assembly: GCF_001668575.1. Classification (GTDB taxonomy): domain Bacteria; phylum Actinomycetota; class Actinomycetes; order Mycobacteriales; family Mycobacteriaceae; genus Mycobacterium. The sequence goes on along the minus strand of NZ_LZMD01000011.1, from coordinate 48,432 downwards.
CGATCAAGGGTACTCCGCTGGAGGGCTCCACAATCTACCTCGGCGGGACCGCGGCGACCTACAAAGACATGCGCGACGGATCCAACTACGATCTGCTGATCGCCGGAATGTCCGCTGCGGCTTTGATTTTCATCATCATGCTGATCATCACCCGGGCCGTGGTGGCGGCGGCGGTGATCGTCGGAACGGTGCTGTTGTCGCTGGGCACGTCGTTCGGCCTGTCCGTGCTGGTCTGGCAGCACCTGCTGGGCATCCGCCTGCACTGGATCGTGCTGGTGATGTCGGTGATCCTGCTGTTGGCCGTCGGCTCGGACTACAACCTGCTACTGGTGTCCCGGTTCAAAGAGGAATTGCACCACGGTTTCAAGGTCGCCATCATCCGGGCGATGGCCGGTTCGGGCAAGGTGGTCACGTCGGCGGGGCTGGTGTTCGCCGCGACGATGGCCTCGTTCGTGGTGGGCGATCTGCGCAGCATCGCCCAAGTCGGCAGCACGATCGCGCTGGGCCTGTTGTTCGACACCCTCGTCGTGCGGGCCTTCATGACACCGTCCATCGCGGCGCTGCTCGGCCGGTGGTTCTGGTGGCCGCAGCGGGTGCGCACGCCCGCGTCGAGGCGCAGGATGGCCGCGGTGTTCCCCGAACGGGCGGCCGCCTCGACCGACCCCGCCGACTGAGGCGCAACCGGCAGGGTTCCCAGCTTCTAGAACGGACTCCTTCTGGCGTCTGCGGTGCGATGATGGGCAGATGGGGAACCCGGACCTGGCGGACAGCCCGCTGCCGTCGGCTTCGGCCTGGGCGATCGCGGACCGCAACGTCGGAACCTTCCGGTTCTGGTTCGTGGGACAACGCTGGGAATGGTCCGACGAGGTGGCCCGGATGCACGGGTACGAACCCGGCACCGTAGTCCCGACGACCGAGTTGCTGCTGTCGCACAAGCATCCCGATGACCGTCAGCACGTGCAGGACCTACTGGACCACGCCCTGCACCTAGGAGGCTCGTTCTCCAGCCGGCACCGGTTCATCGACACGGCGGGCAAGGTGCACACCGTCATCGTGATCGGCGACCGGATGCTCGACGACACCGGTGCCGTCGTCGGTACCGAGGGCTACTACATCGACCTGACCGACACGTTCGCCCAGACCCGCCGGCAGGCGTTGAGTGACTCGCTGCCCGAGTTGTTCGAGGCCCGTGCAGCGATCGAGCAGGCCAAGGGCGCGCTGATGCTCGTCTACCGGATCGACGCCGACGCGGCGTTCGAGTTGCTGATGTGGCGCTCCCAGCACACCAACACCAAACTGCGCGCCCTCGCCTCCCAGATTGTCGCCGAGTTGAACTCGATCGATCCGCAGCGCGACGATCTGCGGAGGCAGTTCGATCATCTGTTGCTCACCGCACACACCCGCGTCGGCGCCGACCGCGACGAGTAGGTGAACGAGGGCCGTGCATGCGAGTCGCAACTGAAGTCGACCCAGCCGGGGTATCCCCACCCCATGGCAACTCAGATGTGCAGGCTCCTGACAGGTGCATGACGTGGCGCTGCTGGAGGTGACCCAGGACGTGCGCGCCGGTGCGGTGGTGGTGTCGGTGCTGGGCGAGATCGACTCGAACACGGTCGGGTCGCTGCAACCGCGCCTCGACCGCGCTGTCGAGGCCGCCGGTGAACAATCCGCGAAGGTGCTGATCGTCGAACTGTCCCGGGTCACCTACTTCGGCAGCGCGGGGTTGAACGCTCTGCTCGAGTGCTACGAGAAAGGGTCGGCCGCAGGGGTTTCGGTGCGGGTGGTGGCCGCCAACCCAGAGGTGGTGAGGCCCATCGAGATCACCAAGCTCGACAAGGTCCTGCGGCCTTACGGGACCGTGGCCGACGCGGTCGGCGGATGAATGGCCCGGACGGGTCGGCGGATCGGCTGACCACGGTGTTCGACGCGGACGCCGAAGTCGGGCCCGACCTCGCGGGCGTCCGGTGGGCCGACACGCCGCTGGGACCACCAGAGGGCTGGCCGCAGAGCCTGCGCACCGCGGTGAGCATCCTGCTGTCGTCGCGCTTCCCGATGTGGATGGCGTGGGGACACGATCTGACGTTTTTCTGCAACGCCGCCTACCGGCGGGACACGTTGGGTCGCAAGTATCCCTGGGCGCTGGGTCGCCCGGCTCGCGAGGTGTGGGCCGAAATCTGGCCCGACATCGGGCCGCGCATCGATCGCGTCCTCTCCACCGGACAGGCCACATGGGATTCGGCGCTGTTGCTGTTCCTCGAACGCTCTGGATATCAGGAGGAGACGTATCACACCTTTTCCTACAGTCCTCTTCGCGACGACGACGGAGAGGTCGTCGGCATGCTCTGCGTGGTCAGCGAGGACACCCAGCAGGTGATCAGCGAGCGTCAGATGGCGACGCTGCGCGACCTCGGGTCGGACCCCAGCGTGGTGCGCACCGAGGAAGAGATCATGGCGTTCGCCGAACGCCAACTCGGCCACAACCTGCGTGACCTCCCGTTCACTCTCACCTATCTGTTCGACGGCGACGGCGGCGCGCGCCTGGCCGGGGCGACGGGAATCGCGGCCGGGCACCCGATCGCCCCGGCAAGCGTGGGCGCCGGCGACGACGGCGGCTGGCCGCTGGAACGACCCGCGCGCGGTGAGACGACGGTTGTCGCGCTCCACGGCGACCGGCATGCGGACCTGCCGACCGGGCAGTGGAGTGCTCCCCCCACCCGTGCCCTCGTCGTTCCGCTGCAGCAGCAGGGCGGTTCTCCGATCGGATTCCTGGTCGCCGCGCTCAATCGGTATCGGCCCTTGGACGACACCTATCGCGGCTTCGTGACGCTGGTGGCCGGGCACATCGCCGCGGGCATCGGCAGCGCGCGCAACTATCAGGCCCAGCAGCAGCGCGCGGAGGAGCTCGCCGAGCTGGACCGCGCCAAGACGACGTTCTTCTCCAACATCAGCCACGAGTTCCGTACTCCGTTGACGTTGATCCTCGATCCGGTCGCCGAACTGCGTACCCGCAGCAAGAACCTCGACATCCGGGCCCGCGAGGAACTGGACATCGTGTGGCGCAACGGATTACGCCTGGCGAAATTGGTCAACACGCTGCTCGACTTCTCACGCATCGAGGCGGGCCGCATGCAGGCCAACTTCACCCCCGTCGACCTCGGCGCGGTGACCGCAGAACTCGCCAGCGTCTTCCGGTCTGCCATCGAGCGCGCCGGCCTCACGTTCACCGTCGACTGTGCCTCCCTCGACGACAGCGTCTACCTCGACCGCGACATGTGGGAGAAGGTCATCTTCAACCTGCTGTCGAACGCGCTGAAATTCACGTTCACCGGGGGTATTTCGGTCGGGGTCGCCCGCGACGGCGCCGAAGCCGTGGTGACGGTCTCCGACACCGGCGTCGGGGTACCGGCCGAGGAGACGCCGCGGTTGTTCGAGAGGTTCCACCGCATCGAGACCGTCCGGGCGCGGTCCAACGAAGGCAGCGGCATCGGGCTGGCACTGGTCAAGGAGTTGATCGAACTCCACGGCGGGCACATCACCGCTGCGAGCACCGAGGGAGCCGGCACCACCTTCGCGATCCGCCTGCCGTTCGGCGCCGCGCACCTGCCTGCCGACGCCATCGCCCCGGCGCCCGACGAGCGGGCGGCGACTGGCGGTGCCGAGCCGTACCTCGAGGAGGCGCTGCGATGGCTCCCCGGTGATGGCGACGTGCAGGCGGGTGACGCAGCGTCGGCGGCGCCGAGCGCGGCGACCTCGTCATTTTCGGGCACGACACCGCGCGTTCTGATCGCCGACGACAACGCCGACATGCGCGACTACGTCGCCCGCATGCTGCGCAACGACGGCTATCTCGTCGACGCGGTCACCGATGGACAACTGGCGTTGGATGCGGCACGCACGGACGTGCCGGACTTGGTGATCAGCGACGTCATGATGCCGCAACTCGACGGGTTGGCACTTGTCGCCGCACTGCGGTCGGACCCCCGCACCGCGGCGATACCGGTGCTGCTGCTGTCGGCGCGCGCCGGGCAGGAAGCCGCCATCGAGGGCCTACAGGCCGGCGCCGACGACTATCTCGTCAAGCCGTTCGCCGCGGCGGAACTGCTGGCCCGCGTCCGCGCGAACGTCAAACTCGCGCGCCTGCGCAATCACCACGCACGATGGCGCACCGCGTTGATCGACTCTCTGCAGGAAGCGTTCTTCGTCGCCGACGACCGCGGCGCGGTGATCGAGATCAACGCCGCGTTCACCGACATACTGGGGTTCGGCGTCGACGGGCTGCCCTACGAGCCGGTGCAGCCGTGGTGGCCGACATCGGAGTCGGATCCAGAAGCGTATCGCCAGGCCGACCAGCTGTTGGCGCGGATCCTGAGCGAACCTCATGGCAGGCATACAATTCCGGTCACACACCGCGATGGGCACCGGCTCTGGGTGACGCTCACCTACAACCAGATCGAGGAGATCGACACCGGCAGGCCTGTGATGGTCGGCACCTTCCGCGACGTCACCGCCGAGCACTACACCGTGCAGCGGGAGGCCGCCCTGGCCGCACTCAATCAGCAACTCGTGCAGGCGGATACGCTCGACGACGCGGTGCGCGCGGCCGCCGACGTCCTGCGCGACGTGTGGCGGGCGCACCGTGTCCTGGCCGTCACCTTCCCGGTCGACGATGCGGAGACGGCGCTCGAACCGACGGCCCTGGTCTGTTCCGGCAAGCCTACGCACTGGCGCGACCTGCCCGCGGCCACGAAGCTTGCCGTCACCTCTCTGCGCTTCGCCGATTCACTCGTTGCCGATTCGCCCGAAACGGGGTCGGCACGCATCGTCCTCCAGCATCCGCGCGGGGTGCTCGTCGTCTACCTCGAGCTGCCGGAGCGTCGCCCGTTCACGCCCGAGGACCAGACGCTGCTGGCGGTGTTGGCCGGTCGGCTCGGCCAGGGCCTGCAGCGCGTCCACCAACTCGACCAGCAGCGCGAAACCGCACTGGCGCTTCAGCACGCGATCCTCGGCCCGACCGTGTCGAGCGGGTTCGCCGTGCGCTACCAGCCGGCCACACGACCGCTGCAGGTCGGCGGTGACTGGTACGACGTCGTCGACCTGGACGACGGCCGCATCGCGCTGGTCGTCGGCGATTGCGTGGGCCACGGCTTGACCGCCGCGACGGTCATGGGTCAGCTGCGAAGCGCCTGTCGTGCGCTGCTACTCGAACATCCGGGTCCGGCGGCGGCGCTGACCGCGCTCGACCGGTTCGCCGCCCGGCTGCCCGGCGCGCGGTGCACGACGGCCTTCTGTGCGGTCCTCAACTCCGACACCGGTGAGCTGTTGTACTCCAGCGCCGGTCACCCGCCGCCAGTAATGGTGCTGCCCGATGGCTCGACGCGACTGCTCGACGATGCGTCGGTCACCCCGCTGGGATTGTCGTTCGACCACATCCGTCCGGAGGGCCGTCAGGTGATGCCGCCCCGTGCGACGTTGTTGCTCTACACCGACGGCCTGGTCGAGCGTCGGCGCGAATCCCTGGACAAGGGCATCCGCCGGGCCGCCGATGTGCTCGAAAGCCATTCCGCCACACCGCTCGACGACCTGGCCGACGAGATCATGTCCCGGTTGGCACCCAACTACGGATATCAAGACGACGTCGCGCTCATGCTGTACCGCCAACCGGCGCCGCTGGAGATCGAGTTCAGCGCCGACCCTGGCGAACTGGCCGGCACGCGCAACGCGCTGCGCAGTTGGCTGGTCCGTGCGGGGGTGGACCCGCATCAAACGCTCGACGTGCTGATCGCAGCGGGAGAGGCGCTCGCCAACGCCATCGAACACGGCCACCGTGACCATCCTGGCGGCACCGTTCGGTTGTGCGCGACCGTGCTGGCCGACCGGCTCCACCTGACCATCGCCGACACCGGGGTGTGGAAGATTCCGCAGGCCGATCCGGCCTCGCACCGCGGCCGGGGGATCGCGTTGATGAGGGCGCTGATGCACGACGTCTCGATCGAGACGGGCGATGCGGGTACGACGATCGGCATGCACGCGAGGATCGCCTGATGCCCACACCTTTCGGAGTGAGCACCGATCGGCGGGGCGACGGCACGGTGGTGCTGAACGTCAGCGGCGAACTCGACCTGAGCAACGTCGAGGCGTTGACCGACGCCATCGCCGCCGCGCTGAGCAGACACGGTCAAGAGGCGGGGCGGTTGACGGTTGACCTGGCCGCCGTCGAGTATCTCGACAGCGCGGCAATCCATGCGCTGTTCGATCACGCCGCACAGATCCGCCGGATCGTCGCCAATCCGATCCTGATGTCGGTGCTGACGATCAGTGGGTTGACGTCGGTCGTGGAAGTTACTGCAGCAGAAGCGGGCTGAACCCCGTCACGGAAGCACGGTGCGCATCAGCATGACGTTGTATGCCGACCACAGCGACAGGTTGAAGTACAGCTCCTTGCCCGTCGACCACGGGTGCAGGAACGGCGCGTAGATGCCGCCGGGAATGTCCCACGACCGCACCAGCACCTGTTCGGGGCCCCACGGCCCCTGGGGTGCGGGCGCCGTCCGGGCCACCACATCGTTGGCGCCGTTGCCGTAGAGCACCAAGTACTGCTTGAGGTAGGTGTTGTACTGGGCCGACATCTCGCCCACGGGGCCGGGTATCACCACCGTGGCCGCGCCCGGATCTCTTGGCACCCAAGCGTTCTGGTCGACATTCCAGTACTCGTAGCGATTGAGGTCCGGCACCGCGCCCTGCGGGATGCGTGCGATGTACGCCGCACCGCCTCGACCCGCCGGCGTCCCGAACATGTACAGATAGGGGTCACCAGGCCCCGACTTGAGAAACGCGGCCTGCTGAAAGTTCTCGTTGCCGCGCACGTAGCGGGCGCTGGGGACGTCACCTTCACGGGCGGCACGCACGGAGCCGGGGTAGACACCCCAGCGCTCGCCGTTGTCGGGGGAGACCGCGATCGCCGAGAAGTTCGTGGTCCACCGGCCGTCGGCGTCCCAGCTCTTGATCGACATGAAGTTCACGAACTGGTTGCCGCCCGCGGAGATCCCCGCCGTCGGAATGATGCCGGTCTCGTTCGGTGCCCACTTGGTGCTGTTGATGATCTGCTTGGACAGCCCCGGTGCCCACAGCGGGGAACCGGAGTAGCGATTGGCGAGGATGCCGTCGGGCACCGCGACCGTCTTCGACAGCGCACCGTCCTGGGTGCGCAGCAGCGTGTTGTACCGCCACTGCTTACCGCGCACGCTGCAGTAGCCGTAGGTGTCGCCGAATGCCATCAGCACCTGGTGATTGCCGGGATCGCCGTTGTCCCACATGATTCCGAGGTCGGTGCCGGTGATGGCGAACCGCCCGATGGTGTTGTTTGGGCTCTCGGGTCCGGTCACCCAACCGACGAGCGTTGTTCCAGGCGGTGCGGGCGGGGGAGGCGGTTCGGGGGCCGCAGCGGCGGGAAGTTGTTGCGCTTCAGGCTGATCCGTGGGTGGCTGAGGTGGCGTCGGGCGGACGTCGGCCTGTTGCTCGACGGTCGCCGAACGCGGTGTGAGCGATTCGAGGATCTCGGCGGGCAGCCGACCGAGTTGCGGCGATGGCGCCTCGTCGTCGGTGTTGCGGGGCCGGTGACCGACCGGCGGCCCGCCCGGCAATGCGGGCGTCGCATCGGTGTTCGGCGCCGCGGGCGGTTGCGCGGCCGCGGCCGCGCCGGTGCAGGGTTCCGCGGTCGCCGAGGGGGCGACGCCGAGGACGGCGCTCAGGCCGATCACGGTTGCGGACGCCACCAATAGCGAGGCGATGCGCGGACGCGGCGACATGTCACACCTTTCCGGAGGCGGACGCCGGAGCGACGTCAGCGATGGGCGGATGTGACGCTAGTGGCGAAAGTGACGCTTGTGATCTTGGTGCGCGGATAGGTATCAATCCGTGACCGTGTCGCAACCCACGATTTGTGCGTGATTTCGTTCGCTGACCGAGCGCTTTCACACACAAGTCGCGTTTGGAAGCGGAATGTTTACCGGTCGGGCGGGGTAGAGAGATCGGCATGACCTCCCCGGCCAAGGCGCAGTCCGACCATTCCGACGAAGCGGAGGGCGGCAAGCTCAAACGAGGGATCACCGGGCCGCTGCTCTACCTGTTCATCCTCGGCGACGTGCTCGGTGCCGGGATCTACGCGCTGATGGGGGTGCTGGCGGGCGACGTCGGCGGTGCGTTGTGGGCGCCGCTTCTGCTGGCGCTGCTGCTCGCGCTGCTCACCGCCGGTTCCTACGCCGAACTGGTCACCAAGTACCCGAAGGCGGGCGGCGCGGCGGTGTTCGCCGAGCGTGCGTTTCGCCGCCCACTGGTGTCGTTCCTTGTGGGTTTCTGCATGCTCGCCGCCGGCGTGACCAGCGCGGCGGGTCTCGCCCTCGCCTTCGCCGGCGACTACCTCGCAACCTTCATCGATGTACCGGCCGTACCGGCGGCCATCGTGTTCCTGGCGCTGATCGGGTGCCTGAACGCGCGCGGGATCAGCGAGTCGGTGAAGAGCAACGTCGCGATGACCGTGATTGAGCTGACCGGCCTGCTGATCGTCGTCATCGCGGTGTCGGTGATGGTGGGCGGCGGCCGCGGCGACCTCGGCCGCGTCACCGAGTTCCCCGACGGTGCTGCGCCCGCGCTGGCGATCTTCAGCGGAGCGATCGTTGCGTACTACTCGTTTGTCGGCTTCGAGACCTCCGCGAACGTCGCCGAGGAGATCCGCAATCCGAGCAAGGTGTACCCGACGGCGCTGTTCGGTGCCCTCGTCACCGCGGGCGTGCTCTACGCCCTGGTCGGAGTCGCGAGTGCGATAGCACTGCCCGCCGACGAACTGGCGAAGTCCTCGGGACCGTTGCTCGACGTGGTCGGCGCGTCCGACGTCGGAGTGCCCGACTGGGTGTTCAGCGCGATCGCGCTCGTCGCCGTGGCCAATGGCGCGCTGCTGACGATGATCATGGCCAGCCGGCTCACCTACGGTATGGCCGAGCACGGCCTGTTGCCGAGCGTGCTCGGTCGCGTTTTGCCGAAGCGGCGCACACCGTGGACCGCCATTGTCGCGACAACCGCGGTGGCAATGGTGCTCAGCATGCTCGGTGATCTGTCGACGCTCGCTGAGACCGTGGTCCTGCTGTTGTTGATCGTGTTCATCTCCACCAACATCGCGGTGCTGGTGCTCCGGCGCGACAGCGTCGACCACCCGCATTTCCGGGTGTGGACGGCGGTGCCGGTGCTCGGCGTGGCGTCGTGTGTGCTGCTGCTGACCCAGCAGACCGCGAAGGTCTGGCTGTTCGCCGCAATACTCGTGGTGGCGGGCGCCGTCCTGTATCTGGTCGCCCGCGCGGCCACTCGTAAGGTCGACGCGTGATCAGCGCTTTGCCACTGTTCCGCACAGGAACCGTGTTTGCGCGCTTTGTGTTTCGTCGACGAGGATCGCGGCGTCGACCGCGTAGCGATCGAGCATGTCCGCATCTGAGCGGCGGTACGCATCGGCTCCCTGCGGCTACACCATGAGCCTGCCCAGCAGACGCTGCGACGTCCGCAGCGGTGCGAACATCGCGCTGCGGGCGTCGATCTCGGCCGCCTACCCGACCCACGCCGGCCATTGCCGCGCCTCCGGCGAGCCGATGGCTCCCACCATAGTGCATCCGAACTGCGCTGTCGCTGACGGATTTTCGTGATGATGGCCGAACAGGGCGTTGAGTTGGACGGTGAGTGGGTCGGTGGCGACCGAGGTGATTCGTAGACACCGACTTCCTCGGCGGCGGGCGATCCGCGAAGAACAGCAATGTTCCGGTGAGCGTCCTCGCGACCATCGCGGGCCACCGGTGAAGGCGAGCGACCGAGGGGTTCGAGGTGAGCTGTGAGGTAACAAGTCTGTCCAATCGTCGATAGATATCGCAGAAAGTTCGACACGACATACCCGGGGCCGTTACAGCCAACCGCATGAAAACCGCCGGCGCGGGATAAAAGGCCTACACGGCGCACGACCGTGGTCTACCTTCGCGCCGGTGACTCGAAGTTCGAAAGGGGGGACGAACATGGCGGAACTGTCGGCATGTTCGCAAGGCGCACGCCCGGCACACGTGAGGACCGCGCTCATGCGGTCGGCGCTCGTAGTGGCGGTGCTGTGCGTGCTGGTCGGCTTCGGCGGGGGACGGGCCGCAGCGTTTCCCGGCGGGGACGCCGCGGGCGCCTTGACGGTCGGCGGGTTGAACCGCACTTATCAAGTGCACGCACCGCCGGGCCTGAACAACCCCGCCGGGCTCGTGCTGAACCTGCACGGCGCCGGGATGACCGGTCAGGCGCAGGCCGGAGCGACCAACTACAACGCGATCGCCGATCAGTACGGCTTCGTTGTCGCCTATCCCGACGGCATCGACATGAGTTGGGCCGATGGGCGGGGCGCCTCGCTGCCCGACCGCCAGGGCGTCGACGACGTCGGTTTCCTGGTCGCGCTCACCGACCGCCTTCGCCAGGAGTACGGCGTGGACCCCGGTCGCGTGTTCGTAACCGGAACGTCGGCGGGTGGCTTCATGGCGTCGCGGCTGGCATGTCAACGCGCCGACGTCTTCGCCGCCGCGGCGCCCGTCGCGGCCACGCTGGCCTCGGGATTTCCCTGCGCGCCCTCGCAGCCGGTGTCGGTGCTCACGGTGCACGGCACGTCCGATCCCGTGGTGCCGTTCGGCGGTGGCCCGATGTTGGGGCGCGGAGGAGCGAGCGACATCGTCTCGGCCGCGGCGATGGCGCAACGCTGGCGCGACATCGACGGGTGCCCGGCGCCGGTCGAGCAGGTGCAGGGCAACGTCCATCGGGTCGTGGCCACCGGTTGTGCGGCCGGCACCGAGGTGGAGTTCGTCCAGATCGACGGCGGCGGCCACGTGTGGCCGGGCGGTCTCTTCGCGCCGTTCGACGCCTCCCAGGCGACCGGTCAGTTCTTCGCCACCCACGGTAGATGACCCGCGGGTCGGTTCTACGGTAGGGAAATGAGCGACGACGCCCCCGGTATCACCGGCATCCACCACATCTCCATCACCGTGACCGATCTCGAGGCCAGCCTGGCGTGGTATCAACGGCTGCTCGCGGCCGACCGGGTGCCGATGAAGTTCCCGCACTACGAACGCGAGGACACCGGATACGGCGAACTGCTGATCGAGCCGCGCTCCGGCGTCGTCATCGGCCTGCACACCAACACCGGCAACGACGGCAACCGATTCGACGAGGCCCGAACGGGATTGGATCACGTGGCCTTGAACGTGGCGTCGCGCGCCGAGCTGGACGCATGGACGCGACGGCTCGACGAACTCGGCATCGAGCATTCCGGTGTGCGCGCGGCCGACGAGCCCTTTCCGTTCGCGACGGTGGTGTTCCGCGACCCCGACAACATCCAGCTCGAGCTGTTCACCACGGGCTGACCGTCAGGAGGTCAACCGCTCCACGAGCGAGCGCAGATCGCTGAACTCCAACGAGGTGTTGCCTCGTGTCCGCACGTGCTCTCGCCACGCGTGGTGGGCGGTGTCGAGGGCCTGGGCGGCCGGCGTGCCGTCGACCATGCGCAGCGCCGCCATCGACAGGATCATCGCGGCGGAACCCGCCTCGTACAGAGGGTTATCGGTCATGCCGGAAAACTAGCTCGTCGTGCACCGTCGCGGCCTAGGCTGCGGGCCATGTCACCCGACCGCGCCGCGCTCCTCGCAGGCAGTATCCGCTTCGCCTCCGGGGTGTCGTTTCTGGTCGATCCGCTTCGTGCCAACCGGCTGTGGGGTGACCCGGAGGAGCCGGCGCCGACGACGCAGCTGCTGCTGCGCTCGATGGGCTACCGTGACGCGCTCATCGGCGGGCTGCTGCTGGCCTCCGCCGTGCGCGGCCGCGACACCCGGGGGTGGTTCCTGGCCTCGGGCGGCGCCGACGCGGCCGATCTGCTGGGCGGCATGGGTGTGCACCACGAGATGAAGCGCTCGCAGCGGGTCATCGGACTCGGGGGTGCGGTCGTCGGTATCGGCGTCGGGCTCTGGGGTGCGCTGCGACGACCCCAGCGCACCGAGGAGTGAGCTCAGCACGTCAACAGCAGACAGCCGGCGATCGGCCCGCCGCCGGCCGCGGCGACCGCCACCTCGGGCCGACGCGACACCTGCCGGTCACCGGCCTGTCCCCGCAGCTGCAGACACGCCTCGTGCAACAGCCAGTAGCCGTGCATCCGGCCTGCCGACAGCTGGCCTCCGTAGGTGTTGAGCGGCAACTCTCCGTCGAGCGCGATCCGCCTCGCGCCTTCGACGAACGGCCCCGCCTCGCCGTCCGCGCAGAACCCCAGCGCCTCGAGCCACGCGAATGTCAGAAAGGTGAAACCGTCGTAGAGTTCGGCGATGTCGACGTCCGACGACGTCAAGTCGGTGCGCGACCACATCTGAGCCGCCGCATCGGTGGACGCCATTTTCGGGAAGTCGTCGCGGTGGAACCACCCGCCCGAGCCATAAGCTCCGCCAACGGCTTCCACCGCCACGGGAGGCTGGGGGCAGTCCGCCGCGTAGTCGGCGTGCGAAATCACGAATGCGATCGAACCGTCGATCGGCACGTCGCAGTCGAACAGCCCGAACGGTGTGGACACCGGCCGCGCCGCCAGATAGTCCGCCATGGTCATCGGATCGTGGTAGGCGGCAAGCGGATTGAGCGCGGCGTTGGCTCTGCTGCTGATTGCGAGCCAGCCGAGCTGTTCCTTCGTCGTCCCGTACAGCTCCATGTGCCGGCGGCAATGCATGGCCAGCCAGTTCGCCGCCGAGTACGCATGTGCTGCCAGCAGTTCGTCGATGTCGCCGAACGGTCCGAGCCTGCGCCGGGCACCGGGTACGCGGGGTTCGATCGGGGGATTCGCCAACGGGTTCGGCCCGGCGGTGGGCGGTGCCTGCGTCATCGTCCCGCCGAGCATCTGCACCGTCCGATACACCAGCACATGGCGTGCCCGTCGCTCGGACACCGCCACCATCGCCGACATCACGGGGGTGAGCACACCCCCGGTGGGGAAACCGTAACCCTGGTCGGCCGCCGGGGCGCCCAGTGCCGCAACGACTTCGGCCAGCGGCGTGTCTCCGAAGGAGACGATGCCGTCGATGTCGTCGGGGGTGAGGCCGGCATCGTCGACGGCGGCCCGCGTTGCCTCCATCGTCAGTTCGATTCCGGGGATCCCCGTGCGCCGGCCGATGCGGGAAATGCCGAGGCCGCTGACGATCGCGTCCTTCTCGAACGTGGTCAATCGGCCACCGCCTCGCCTCGTCGCCGCCCGAATGCCCATCGCGCGGCGGGTTTCCTGTGATGCTCCCGCTCGAGACTGTACGTTCTGAAGTCGTGTCCGACGACGTGCCACCCGCCGCGCCCAGGATGCTGCCCGGCCTCGACGAGCACAACAGGGCGTTCTGGACCGGCGGACGGGACAACCAGCTGCTGATCGCGCGCTGTGAGCGTTGCCGACGGTGGGTGTCGCCGCCGGCCGCCGACTGCCCCGACTGTGGAGGAGAGCTCGCTGCGCAACCGGTGTCGGGGCGCGGCACCGTGTTCACCTACACCGTCAACCACCAACCGTTCAATCCGGCGGTTCCGCTGCCGTACGTCATCGCGATCGTCGAGCTCGACGAACAACCCGGTCTGCGGATCGTCGCCAACATCGTTGACTGTCAACTTGATTCGGTGCGCGTCGGCCTTCCAGTCGAGGTGCGCTTTGAAATCCAGGACCGCGACGGCGAGACGGTCTACGCACCGGTCTTCGTGCCGCGGTGAGACTCAGGCGCCACGTTTGAGGTGGGGCGTCGTCGTGGGCGTGACGGCGGACGGGCGGCGCCGGCGCCGAGTGGCCGCCTCGACCTCCACACCGCCGGAACCCGGTTCGCGCACCTGCTCACGGAGCCGGCGGAGTGCCTGTGCGAGCAGCCGCGACACGTGCATCTGCGAATAGCCCATGCGCTCGGCGATCTGGGTCTGCGTCATGCTCTCGAAGAAACGCAGCATCAGCACGGTCTTCTCGCGCTCGGGCAGCGCCGCAATGAGCGGGCGCACGGTTTCGAGGTCGACCACCTTGTCGATGTTCGGATCGACGTCGCCGAGCGTGTCACCCACCGAGCGGAACTCGTCGTCGGCGGAGGCCTGGACGTCGGTCGACAGCGTGGAGTAGTTGCTGCTGGCGATGGCCGCCTCCATCACCGCATCGCGTTCGATGCCCAGGTGCTTGGCGACCTCGGACGGAGTCGGCGCCCGACCGATCTGCTGGGACAACTCCGCGCGGGCCTTGACCAATTGCCCCTGCAGATCCTTGAGCCGGCGCGGAACCTTCACCGCCCAGCCGTAGTCCCGGAAGTGCCGGCGTACCTCTCCCATGATGGTCGGGATCGCAAACGACAAGAAATCGGCGCCGTTGTCGGGATCGAAGCGGTTCACGGCGTTCACCAATCCGACACGAGCGGCCTGCACCAGGTCGTCGATCGGCTCACCGCGATTGCGGTAGCGACGCGCTACGTGGTCGGCGAGCGGCAGCGTCCGGGCGACGATCGCCTCGCGCTGGCGCTGATGGGGGATCGACCCCCGATCAAGCGTTTTCAGGCGGCGGAACATGTCCGCCACGTCTGCGTATTCAGAAATCGCTTCGGACACCACACAGGCTCCTAACTTCCGACCCTGCCGTATGGATCGCACGGCTCGGATCTGAACCTGTGGTTGTTGCGGTCTACCCCTTCGAGTGGCGTGTCGAAACGTTGCCCGCCGGGGTCCTCGACCCAGCGTAGCGGTCGACGGGCGCGTGCGTGGTCAACCGGCGAATTCGCGTGCCTTGCTCGGCGGGTTGACGGGCATCGCGTGCTTGCCGTAGGGCCGCTGCTTCGTGAGCCGGGTCGGTGCGGTGACCAGCGGGCTGTCCCAGATCGCACCCGTGAAAACCGCGGCGCCCAGCGCCGTTAATCCTGCCATCGCGACCAACGTGTCGGGGTCCATGCCTCTCGGATTACCCACAGGCGGCGGATACAACTCCCGCCGCGGACAAAAAGTTTGCTCAGCGTCAGCGAGCGCGGTGAGCGAGCAGTTCGGCCTGATGGATCACCAAGCTCTTGCCGTACACGGTGATCCAGCCGCGGTTGACGAACTCGGATAGCGCCTTGTTGACCGATTCCCTTGAGGCGCCGACTAGTTGGGCGATCTCGGCCTGGGTCAAGCCGTGGTCGACACGCAACTGCCGATCATGGCGGGTACCGAAACGCTGGGCGAGGTGAAGGAGTTGTTTGGCAATCCGGCCGGGAACGTCGGTGAAATTCAGGTCGGTGATGAGGTCTTCGGCACGCCGCAGATTTCGCGCCAGAAGGCGCATCAGCTGCTCGGTGATGTGCGGGCTGTCGTCGATGCAGGCGTGCAACGCGTCACGGTCGATGACGGCGACGAGCACGGGGGTCAGGGCCGTGGCCGAACCGGTGCGCGGCCCGGAGTCGAAGACCGACTCGGCGCCGAAGATCTCCGAAGGGCCGAGGACGCCGAGCAATTTCTCGGGAAAGTCCGCGCATCGCCACCCGATCTTGACCTTTCCGTCGATGACGACGTAGAGGAGACGATCGCGTTGGCCTTCGTGGTAGATGCATTGGCCCGAGGCGTAACGGTCGTAGGAGAAGCGGCGGATCAGCGACGCCCTGTCGGCGGGTTCCAGTCCCCGGATGATCGCCGAGCACGCCAGTACGGCTTCGCTATCTCGCTCCACGGCTTTCTCGGCCGTGGCACCGGCGGCCATCAGCATGCCCACTCCCAACCCTGTTGCGTGCGGGGCTACCCCGCCGCAGAGGTGGTAAACGTCAACCGCGCGATGTCGTGGCGCTCGGCGGAGGTGACCACCCGGGCGGAGAGGCCGACCCCGTTGCGCACGCCGCAGCCAGGTTGTTCGAGGTGTCGATGCTGGATGCCGTGCTCCCGCCCACGAGAATCGTTGCGCCGGTGTCACCTTCGATAGCGGCCCGATCGGCCCGGATGCGCTTGACCAGATCGGCGATCGCGGTGTCGTTGAGTCCGGTGGCGGGATGACCTGAATGATCGCGGTGCCGTTCCGATTGACGCCAGGCGCCGCCATCCCGACACCTTCCTCGCGGCAGCGCGGGCCGCCACGCGGCGTCAGGCGCGGGCGATGTTCTCGATGATGATTTCGCAAGCGGTCTCGTAAAAGGCGCTGATCAGCGTGGAGAAGGACAGCTCGAACGGATAAACCATGTGCACGTCCAGCGATTCGAGGTTCCATTCCGGCAGCAAGGGAACGAGCGTGCCCTCGCGTAACTCGGCGGTGCAGATGATCTGGGTGGGCATGGCGCCGAAGCCGAGTCCCTGCATGATGTATTGCTTGCAGACCTGAAAGTTGTTCGCACGCGCGCGCACTGGTGGCGTCAACTCGCGGCGGCGACCCTTCGCGGTGACCATGAGCCTGCGGGGCCCGCCGAAGCCGAAGTCGATGAACGGAATTGAGTCGAGCTGCGCGGGGTCGCAGATCGGCTCCGGCAACCCGGCGAGGAATTCCGGTGAGGCGCACAGGAACAGCTCGAGACTGAACACCTTGCGCGCGATCAGCGTGGAGTCCTGTAGCGGGCCGGTGCTGAACACCACGTCGAAACCGTCCCGGATCGGATCGACCATGCTGTCGACCAGCCGAATGTCCAGCCGGGAGTGCGGGTAGTGCCGCAGGAACGCCGCGCCGACCCGCGAGGCGTAGTCGATGCCGACGAACACCGGGATCGCCACCCGCAGCTCACCCTGAGGCTCCTGCCTGCTGCCCTCGACGAGCGCGCGGACACCATTGGCCTCGGCCAGGATGTTGACCGCGTGCGCGTACACCTGCTCGCCCAGGTCGGTGACGGTGAGCTGATGGGTGTTCTTGCGCAGGAGCTTGATGCCGAGGTCGGACTCCAGCTTGGTCAGCTTGCGGCTGACCGTCGACTTGGGCATGCCGAGCAGCGCCGCCGCCTTGGACAGGCTGCGATTCTCCACGACCTTGCCGAAGATCAGCAGGGCATCGACGTCGAAGGGCAGGTTCTGTTCCATCGCCCTCCTTTGGTGTCGAGCGCACGCTTGCGTCCGCGTTTCGCGAGTAGCGGCGCGAAGAACCGTGCACTCGGCGGCGTCCTGGCCTCCACAGCGTTCCAAATATGCAACAGGGTGTTGCGCTAATGGGTCTGTTTCGGCCATTTGGCCGGCGGTACCTTCGGCGTACCGTCTTGCGCCCGACGAGGAGGACCGTTGAGTCACGACAGCCTGGTGACCAAGCCCGCGAGCGGACACTGGACCGACGCCCACCCCGAACTCGGTCGCGGGCCGGTGTCCCTGGAGGACTGCGTCTCCGAGGAGTTCTACGAGAAGGAACGCGAACACGTCTTCAAGAAGACGTGGCTGTACATGGGGCGCGTCGAGCGGGTGCCGAAATCCGGCAGCTACTTCACCCGCGAGCTGAAGTTCCTCAATACCTCGGTGATCATCGTGCGAGGAAAGGATGACGTCGTCCGCGCATTCCACAACATCTGCCCGCACCGGGGCAACAAGATGCTGTGGGAGGATGACCCCTTCGCCGAGGTCGAGGGACGCGCGCCACTGTTGTACTGCCGCTTCCACGGCTGGCGCTACAAACTCGACGGCTCACTGCACTCGGCCACCCGCAAGGATCTGCTGCTCGACTTCGACGCCGACAGCTGCCGGGTGCCCGCCATTCAGTGCGAGGTGTGGGAGGGCTTCATCTTCATCAACCTCAACCCGCACAACAGCGAACCGCTGCGTGATTACCTGGGCGAGCTGGCGCACGAGATCGAGGGGTACCCGTTCGCCGGCCCGCATCAGGTCTACAAGTTCAAGGCCGAACTGCAGTGCAACTGGAAGATCTTTCTGGACGGGTTCGCCGAGAGTTATCACGGGCCCTACCTTCATGCATCGTCGTTCGGCGCGGTCACCGCCGAGGCCAGGGACGCGTTCGACCAACCGAATCCGTTCACCGACGCGCTGGCCTATCGGCTCAAGGGTCCGCACCGGATGTTCTCGTTCTCCGGCGAACCGTCGCGAAAGACGCCGTACTCCAAACCGATCGAGTGCGTGTTCGAGGCGAGCGCGGCAGGGCCGTGGAACAAGAAGAGCGACCGCGGGCCGATGCCTCCGGGCATCAACCCGACGCGATCGGAGAAGTACGGCTTCGACTCGTTTCAGTTCTTTCCGAACTTCGTGCTGATCTTCGGTGCGTCCGGTTTCACCGTCCACACGCACTGGCCCACCGGGCCGCATTCGCACATCTTCGAGACCGAGGCGTACTACCAGCCCCCGACGACGCACAAGGAGCGGCTGGGTCAGGAGCTGACGATCACGTATCTCAACGACATCATCCTCGAGGACGCCAGTCCCTCGGAGGGCCTGCAAGCGATGCTGAACAGCGGCGCGCTCACCCATTTCACGATGAACGACGAGGAGATCCTGCTGCGCCACTTCCACAAGGTGGTCGGTGACTACGTCGAGAACGGAGTAAAGGCCGCAGAAGAACAGAGGGCGATGCGATGAATCCAGCTCTGCCGCCGGAGTTTTCGCACCTCGAACATCTCGTGCCCGAATGGGCCATCGAGGACGGCCACGCGCGTTATGTGAAGCGGGTCAGCAGTTCGATGGAGCAGATCCGGGCGTTCTATGACGAGATCTTCCCGTATGCCGAGGAAGCGGTGGCCTACATCGACAAGTTCGACTACTCCGAGCCGCTGCCCGAGGACGTCGCAAACCTGCGCAACCTTCTCTACTCTCTGATCACCGTTTCGCTCGCGGTCGAGCTGTGGCACCAGCCGCGAGTCAAACATTCGGCCAGCACGATACTGACGAGGGTGAGTTGAGCGCCGTGAGCCTGACCTCCGCACAACTGGACGTCGTCGACCTGACGCCCAGGATCGGCAGCGAGATCCGCACCGACCTGGACACGCTGTTGAGCGGCCGCGCCGCCGAGAAGATCCGCGCCACACTGGAACAACGCGGCGTCGTGTTCTTCCGCGGATTGCAGATCAGCGACGAGCAACAGGTCGTGATCGCCAGGTCGCTGGGTACCGTCGTGGCCAACGAGGGTGAGGACGGGATCTACAAGATCTCGCTCGACGAAAGCGTCAACCAGCGAGCGAAGTACCTGAAGGGTTCGCTGTTCTGGCACTTCGACGGGTCCTTGCAGCCCTATCCGAACCTGGCCACGCTGCTGCGCGCGGTGAAACTCGCCGATAGCGGCGGCGATACGGAGTTCTGCAACACCTACGCCGCTTACGACGATCTGCCGCAGTCGGACAAGGACCTCATCGCCGACCTCCGCGTCGTGCACAGCGCCGAACGGTCTCAGTACTATGTGACGCCGGAGATGAGTTACGACGAGATCGCGTTCTGGCAGAAGTCGCCGACGAAGACGTGTCCCATCGTGTGGACGCATCAGTCCGGCCGCAAATCCCTGTTACTCGGCGCGACAGCCGATTACGTCGTCGGCATGCCCGTTGAGGAGAGCCGCGCCCTGCTTGCCCGGCTTCGGGATTGGGCGACGCAGCCACAGTACGTCTATCGGCACGAGTGGGAGGTCGGCGATCTGCTGATCTGGGACAACACGGGCACCATGCACCGCGCGCTGCCTTATGCGGTCGACAGCGGTCGCCTCATGCACCGAACCATCCTGGCGGGCGAAGAGCCACTGACTTGAAACTGGGCATCGCGACACCGGTCGTCACCAACGTCGCCGGAGCGGCACTCACGTGGGAACGCGACGCAGGCGTCAAGGACATCGGCCGCGTCGCCGAGGCGGCCGATCGGCTCGGCTACCACCACCTGACCTGCAGTGAGCACATCGGCATCCCGGCGTCCGAGGCAGGGCGGCGCGGTGCCAGGTACTGGGACCCGCTGGCCACGTTGGGTTACGTCGCGGCCCGCACCGAGCGGATCCGGCTCGTCACCATGACGCTGGTGCTGGGATATCACCACCCCCTGGCCATCGTGAAGCGGTACGGCACACTGGATCACGTCAGCCGCGGCCCGCGCGCCGACGACGCGCTGCGGGCCCTGCGTGCAGCCCTGTCGAGCAATGAGCCCTCCTACGACGGCGAGTACTACTCATTCGGCGGCCTGATCGTCGACCCGTGTGCACTGCAGGCTCACATGCCGATCTGGGTCGGCGGCCGGACCCGGCGTTCGCTGCGGCGGGCGCTCACCCTCGCCGAGGGTTGGGCACCGTTCGGCATCTCACTCGAGACCGCCGCGGAATGGCTCCGCGCACGCGACGTCCCGCCCGGCTTCGATGTCGTGCTGGCCGCCGACCGTCCTCTCGACCCGATCGAGAACCCCGATGCCACGCGGGAAACGTTGCGCGCCATGGCGGAAGCGGGCACCACGATCGTATCCGCGCGATTCGTACACCGTTCGCTCGAGCACTACCTCGAGCAGATCCACGCCCTCGCGGAACTGCACCACGAAGAAAGGTGACCATGGCCGACGACGCCACACCGCTCCTGACGCCGCTGACCGCCGATGAGTGGGGCGACGACGAGTACGCTGCCGTCGGCGCGCTGATGGGCATACCGGGCGGCGAGGTTCCGCGTGCAGGTTCTGGAGAGCCCCGTGACCCGCTCAATTTCGACATCATCGGGGTGCTGGCCCGGCACCCGAAGATGGCACGGAAGTTCCTCGCCTACAACGCGTTTCTGCTGCAGCGCGGTGAGCTGTCTCTGCGCCTGCGCGAGTTGGCGGTGCTGCGGCTGGCGCATGTGCGGCGCTCGTCGTTCTTCTGGGGTGAGCACGTCAAGGTCGCCACGGCCGGCGGCCTGTCCGACGACGACATCGCCCGGATCACCCGCGGTAACACCGAATTCGACGGGGCGGACCGGCTGGTTCTCGAGGCCACCGACGAGTTGCTCGCCGACGGCCGCGCGACGCCGACCACATGGCGTCGTCTCGTCGACGAACTCGGCACCCACCAGGCGATGGAGCTGATCTTCGTGGTCGGCACCTACGCCATGCTCGCGATGGCCTGTGGCACATGGCAGCTCACCCCGCCGCCGGGCAGCGCCTCGCTTCCGGGCTAGCAGTCGTCGGGACCGGGCGCGGGCCCGTGGTCGTCGGTGCGTGCCCGTCCGCGCCAACTGCGGACGCCCCGGTGCGCGGCGAATGCGCCGGCGACCGCGGTGATGCACCACACCGCGATCGCCGCGTATGTCAGCGGTGAGGACAGGTCTGAAATCGACGCTCCCAATGCGGTGTACACGAAGGCTCGTGGGACCGACCCGATGAACGCGCCGACCGCCATCTGCCACAACGGAACTCCGAACGCACCGAAGGCATAGGAGGCGAGCGCGTCGGAGATACCCGGGACGAAGCGCTGCCCGACGACGGCCCACAGCCCGCCGCGCGCGATGAGGCCGTCGAGTCGGGCCGCCCGGTCCTCGCCGAGCAGCGCTCGTGCACTGTCGCGTCCGGCGCGCCTGCCGACCAGGCTGGTGACGCAGGCTGTGGTGACCGTCGCGCCAAGGGTGGCGAACGTGCCGACCAGCGGACCGAACAGCACGCCGCTTGCGGCCGCGAGGATCGGACCGGGGACGAACACCGCGCCGAGCAGGCCCGAGACCACGACGTAGACCAGCGGCGCGATGGGGCCGGTGGAAGCCACGGTGCGACGGACGTGCTCGACGTCGATCACCCCGGTCACGACGACCAGATAGAACATCCCGAGCAGGAATGCGGCGAACAACACCAGCCGGAGAATGTGTCGCCGACGGGTGGTGGGGCGGTCGCTGGGCGTCATGTCCAGGCAATCTTGCCGCACACGCGGTTTAGCCCTTCTCTCGGCGACGGCATGGATGTACCATTTGGTACATGATTACCGAGTGTGCTGCCGAGATCGACGCACCGGCTGCTGCCGTATGGGACGTGTTCAGTGACGTCGAGCGCTGGCCGGAGTGGACGGCCTCGGTGACTCGCATCACGGCGCTCGACGCCCGGGAAGTGTTGGTGGGCAATCGATTCGAGATCAAGCAACCGCGCATGCCGAAGCTGGTCTGGGAGGTTACCGAGGTGACCCCGGGAGCGTCGTGGACCTGGGTGCAGCGTTCGCCCGGCGGGCTCACGGTGGCTCGCCACGACGTGACGCCCGTCGAAGACCATCGGACCCGCATCCACCAGACACTCGAACAACGCGGGCCCGTCGGAGCCCTCGTCGGCCTGCTGATGCGGTCGATGACCAGGCGCTACCTCGACCTCGAGGCCGAGGGGTTGAAGGCGCGCTGCGAGCATCTACACCGGCTCGATGGCCCGGCCACCTGATCTCGAGCGTCGCAAAGAACTGCTGGACGACCTCGTTGCGGAGGTCTCACGCAACGGCATCGGCGACCGCCCGCTCCGTGGCCTGGCAGCCGCGGTCGGCACCAGCCACCGCATGTTGGTGCATCACTTCGGGTCACGCGACGGACTGTTGCTGGCGATCGTCGGTGAGGTGGAGCGACGCCAGATGGCGACCACCCGGCAGCTCCCCGAGGATCCCGCCGAGGCCGTGACGGCGATGTGGGCGAACCTGCGACGACCTGACCTACGCCCGTTCGAGCGGCTGTTCTTCGAGTGCTACGCGCGGGGCGCGCAGGGCGAGCAACCGTTCGCGCAGATGCTGCCCGGCGCGGTCGTGGACTGGCTCGCCCACCTGACCGGTGCGGACGATCCCGCGATGATGCGGCTCGGCCTGGCCGTGACCCGCGGCCTGCTGCTGGACCTCGTCGCCACGGAGGACCTCGACGGCGTCGACGCCGCGGCCGCCGCGTTCGCCGACCTCATCCGTGCGTGCCGGCGTTGAGGCTCAGTCCTCGCTGCTGCGGCGTTCGCCGATGAACGCCAGCAGCCGGGGGTCCTCGGAGGTGAAGACGTCGACTTCCTCGCCGCCGTCGCAGCGCAGCAGCGCGACGGTCACGCTGCCTTCCCGTCGCGCCCGCACCTCCCAAATAGCGCCCGAGTCCTGCCAACGCTGCAGATCTGCCACTCGGTCCACCGGCATTCCCCTACCATCTCACCGCATGGGTGGCCGCCCAAGTGTTGACGTCGCGCGGGTCTACGACCCGCCGGGTGACCGGGACGGCGTCCGGGTTCTGGTGGACCGGTTGTGGCCGAGGGGTTTCCGCAAGAACGATCCGCGGATCGGCCGGTGGCTGCCGTCGGTCGCGCCGTCGACCGAGCTGCGGCGCTGGTATTCGCACCAGCCCGAACGGTTCGAGGAGTTCGTCGCCCGCTACACCGCCGAACTGGAGACCGAAGCCGGTGCGCAGGCGCTGGGCGAATTGCGTGCCCTGCTGGCGCAAGGGCCTGTGACGCTGGTGACCGCGACCCGCGACGTCGAGCTGAGCAATGCCGAGGTCCTTCGGGACCTCCTGATGCGGCCGGCGTGAGACGATCGCCCCATGCTGCCGAAACTCATGCGATGACCGTCGTTCTCGCCATTCGTTGCGCCGACGGGGTCGTGGTGGCCTCCGACTCGCAGATCACCGATCCCGAGCGGGGCCTGAGCTATCCGGCCCAGAAGCTGCACCCCCTCGGCGACCACGCCGCATGGGGCGGCAGCGGTTCGCGTGCGGTGCTCTACGACCTCGAGCAGATCTTCGACAACGAACCGGACGCGATCGTGGAGGCTCCCGACATCGGCCACGCGCTGCAGGGCCGCGTCCTGCCGGTGCTCAAGCGTCACTACGAGAACTTCATCGAGGATGTGCCCGCAGGCAAGCCGGGCGCCACACCGGCGACCTACGTACTGGCGGCCGGCTATGCGAACGAGAAGCCGTTCATCGTCGACATCGATCCGCATGGCCTCATCGGCCACTACGAGGAGATCGGCTTCCACGCTGTGGGCAGCGGATCGCCGATGGCCCAGCAGGCCCACGCGCTGCTCGCGCACTTCGGGATGACCGAACGCAGCGTCGACTACGGCGTGGTGGCCGCGCTGCGGGTGCTCGACGCGCTGGACGCGTCCTCGCCCAGCGTCGGTGCACCGATGGACATCTGCCGGATCACACCTGACGGAGCCCGGCATCTCGACGAGGAGGCGGTCGCCGAGGTCCGACGCAAGGTGCAGCGGTGGGCCGACCTCGAACACAAGGCGCTCGACGACCTGTTCGCATGACGGGCACCAGCGGCGGGGGAGGAAGGTAAGTCTTGCCTTCGTCGGTCCGGTAGGCTCGGCGGGCGATGACCGAGATCGACGATGCACCCTCGCCTGTACTTCCGCGGGAGCTGACGGACATTACCGATGCGGTGCGTGAGGTCGCGGCACCGCCCACGCCGGTCCTCGCCGAGCCGTATCTCATCCGGCTGGCCGACCCCGACACGGACGCGGAGATGGTGTCGGAATGGATGAGCCGCCCTCACCTGGTCCAGGCGTGGGAGTACGACTGGCCACCGCAACGGTGGCACCGATATCTGAGCGCCCAGCTGGCGGGTGAATACTCCCGGCCGTTCGTCGGTTTCTTCCGGGGCCAGCCGTTCGTCTACATCGAGCTGTACCGGGCCGCCAAGGATTCGATCGCGCCGCGGTACGACGCGGACCCTCACGACATCGGAATGCACGCGGCGATCGCCGAGCTGCGATTCGTCAACCGCGGCATCGCGCCAATACTGTTGCCGCGCTTGACCGCCAATATTTTCGATCTCGATCCGCAGTGCCGTCGGATCATGTTCGACCCGGACCACCGGAACAAGGGCGCGCGCGATGTCTGCGAACACGCCGGTTGTGTCTTCCTCGGCGAGCACGACATGTCGAACCGGCGCATGGCGTTGTACGCGCTGCCGCGCACACCCGCCCTCGACGCCCCGTAGCGCTCAGGGCAGCTGGTTGAACTCCGCGTAACCGTCGTGGTCGGGCTTCATGCCGGCAGCCACCAGTTCCCACAGCACCTCGTCGGTGCCTCCACCAACGCGGGCCAGTTTCATGTCACGCCACCATCTTCCGAGCGGAGTCTCGTCGACGAGATAACCGGAGCCGCCGAAGAGGTGCATGCATTCGTTCATCACCTCTTCGCCGAGTCGGGCGGCGTTGGCCTTCATCGCGGCGGCGGTGCGCAGGTCGAGCTTGCCGGTCGCGGCGATGCCGTCCAGCGCATACCGGAGCATGTCGACGCGTGCCTGCAGGTTGGCCATCCGCAGCCGCAGCGCCTGATGTTCCCACAGCGTGCTGCCGAACTGGCGGCGAACCATCATGCGCGCCTGGGTGATTCCAAGCACGCGCTGCGCCGAGGTGGACACCAGGCCCGCCACCGACATGCGTTCCTGCGCCAACCCCCAGGAGATGGCGGCCAGGCCGATGCCCGCGCGCGCCACCAGTGCGTCGGCGGGCACCCACGTGTCGATGTGCACGGCGGCGGTGTCGAGAGGGCCGGCGCCGACCTTGCGATAGGGCGCCTGGATCTCACACTGCGCAAGCGGAACCGCGATGACGACGACGCTGCCGTGCTTGCTGTTCGGATCGTGGTCGACGCTGCGGGCCACGCACATGATGTGGTCGGCGATGGGGGACAGCGAGACGAACTTCTTGACGCCCGCGACCTCGAAACCATCGCGCGCAGAACGGACTTCGGTACCGACGATCTGCAGGTCGGATCCGCCGGACTGCTCGGATGCGCCGATGCAGAGCACGGCCTCGCCCCGGATCGCGTGCTCTGCGATCTCCTCTAGGTATTCCGACTTGCCGAACCGGCGCAGGATCGCGATCGCCGAGTCGTGCAGACCCACCCCGACCCCGATGCCTGCCGAGCCCAGCCGGCCGAGCTTGCGGGCCAGCTCGATCACCTTGGCGACGTCGGGGTGCTGTTGTCCGGGCGGCCACTTGGCGGCGAAGACACCGGACTCACCGAGATACTCGATGATTTTGCGCGGGAACCGCTCTGTCTCCTCGGCTTCCGCGGTCCACGCGGTGATCCGGTCGTCGAACACCCTCTCGAGCAGGTCGCGATAGTCCTCGAGCGGCGGTGCGTCGGGCGCTTCGGCGGTGGCCGTCATCGGCTGGCTCCCTCCAGGGTGCGCTTGACTTCGAGGCGGCGCAGCTTGCCCGACGAAGTGCGGGGCAGCGCACCGGGTTTGAGGAACACCACGTCGGCGGGCACCACGCCGCAGTGCGACGCCACACGCGACACAATCTCGCTGCGGGCAGCGGGCTCGTCGTGGCCTTTGAACTCCGCGGCGATCACGAGGCCGGGGCGTGCCGATGTCTCTCCCGTTCCGACGGCGACGACGCAGCCGTCGCGGACTCCGTCGATTTCGCCTGCGACGCGCTCGATCTCGTTGGGGAAGACGTTGCGGCCCGCGACGGTGATGAGTTCCTTCGCGCGGCCGCAGACCACAAGACCGTCGTCGGTGAGATAGCCGAGATCACCGGTGGGCAGCCGCGCGTTGCGGTCGATCGGGGCCTCGCCGACGTACCCGTTCATCAGCGAGGTGCCGCGGACCTCGACCTCACCGACCTCGCGACCGGTCACCTCGGTGGTGTGTTCCGCCTCGGCGTTGATCCGGATCTCCATACCCGGGATCGCGTGGCCGAGGACGGCGAAGCGGCGGTTGGTCTCGCTGCCCTCGGTGATCACCTGCACATCATCGACGCGCAGCCCTGTGAACGGCACGGGAACACTGACCGCACAGGTGGATTCGGCCAGCCCATAGGATGGGGCCAGGGAATTGGGGTTGAACCCGAACCGGGCCATTCCTTCGGAGAAGCGTTGGTAGCCTGCGCAGTCGACCGGCTCTCCACCGTTGAGGGTGAAACCGAGGTGGCTGAGATCCAAGCCCTTCAGGTTGCTCGCGTACTTGCCGATCAGGTTGAACGCCATGTTCGGCGCCGCGGTCATCGTGGCCTTGCTCTCTATGAGCCACTTGAGCCAGTTGAACGGGGACGCGGCGAACGCCGACGTGGGGGCCTGCCACAGATCCGCGCCCCCGAGCGTGGCCGTCAGAAGGAAGGCCAGACCCATGTCATGGTAGATCGGCAGCCAGCTGTGCAGCCGGGACTTCTCGTTGACGTTGACCCGCTCGATCAATCCGCGCAGGTTGGCCAGCGAGGCCGCCGGTGAAATCTGCGCGGTGCGAGGCGTTCCCGTCGACCCCGCGGTGCCCTGCAGGATTGCGACGTCGGCGGTGGCCGGGCCGCGGAACGTCGTGGAGCGGCGTGGGTGCGCGACCTCGGAAAGGTCGTGAACGGCGATCGTGTCGGAATGCTTGCGCAGCAGCGCCAGTTCGGTGCCGTGGCTGAACACGGTCGTGACTCCGATCGAGCGGAACCGGTCCAGCGTGGTCTGCGCCCACTGTTCGGGGTCTGCGCGCCGGATAGGCCCGGGCAGGATCGACAGGCCGGCGCCGGCGAAGAACGCTCCGGGGATTGCAGCGATGAACTCGACCGTGGGATCGCCGATGAGGCCGACGCCGGTGGCCTGATCGTCGGTGATTCGCTCGGCCATGTTCTCGGCCCGCGCGTGGACCTCGGACCACGGATGTTGCGTCCACTGGCCGGATTCGGCGTCGAGGACGTGCAGACTGGTCGAGGTCTCCGACATCGCCGACGACAGGGCTGCGGCCAGCTCGGTCACGAGTTCGTGGGTGTCGCAGCCGTTTTGGCCAGAATGGCAGCTTCCAGATCGCCGACGGTGTCGCAGCTCAGGAGGTCCTCTTCGCTCAGCGCAACGCCCAGCCGATCCTCGATCGCGACCATCCCCACGGCGAAGGCGACCGAGTCGAGACCCACGTCGTCGATCAAGCGGGAATCGCGGGTGACTCGTCGGACGTCGACGTTCATATCGTCGCGCAGGATCTCGGCGAGGGCGACGCTCACGGCTTCTGGAGTAGACGGATTCACGGCGAGCGACGGTACTACGTCGAATCAGGTAAGGCTAGGCTTACCCCAGCGTGGATCAGGGGTAGCGGGCCAGTTGTAGGCGCCCGCGCCGCTCGCCGCCGTCGATTGCCACCAGCGCCGGCACCAATTCACTGGTGACCAACCCGTCTTCGGTGGTCAGCTCGTCGACGATGTCGAAAGCGGCCGCGATTCTGGCGGGGCTGTCGACGACGATGGTTGTGACCGGCACCTGCCGGGCGGCCTGGATCAGCCGGTCGCCGTGCGGCTTCTGCCGGCCGCGGAATCCCCAGATGCCGCGGAGCACCGTCGCTCCGCTGCTCGCCTCCACCTCGTGGAGCCGGCGCACGAGGGCGCGGTGGATGGGCACGCGATCGTGCAGGGTCGCCTCCGATGTGTAGGTCATCAGCTTCTGCCACAGCGGACACCCGGCTGTGTCGGTCTGCGGTAGCGCGGGTGGGCGGCCGAGCAGCCGGCCGCCGCGCTTGCACACCTGGACGCGCTCGACCGTGTAGAGGGGAGCGGGCAACTCACGTTCGAGGTATTCGATCGCTTGTTGCGCCTGCGCCGCCTCGCCCGTGGCGATGATCATCTCGGGCACGTCGACGTTCCTGCTGAAGAACCGGGCCCGCTTACGCACGCCGTGGCAGGTGCCGTCCACGCCGAGAAAGACCACGGCTCCGAAGAATCCGAGCTCGTGCAGGGTGTCGCAGATCGCTTGGTGCGCGGGTCGGCCGCCGATGCGGTTTTGGCGGCCGACGTAGACGGTCAGCTTCGTGGTCTCCGGTAGCGCCGCGGCGTCGGCGCCACCGGTGAGCCCAGCCCGTTCCAGGGTGATGAGGCCGCGATGCATCATCGCCGCCACCCGGTCGGCGAGCGGGGCGACTTTGTCGGTGACGTCCACGGCCGCGACCGCGATGGGCGGGTCCTCGGACATGCTCAGCGTCCGGTCGGTGCGCACCTGGTGACGCGGTCCGAACCCGGCGATGCCGCGCAGCACGGCGCTGGTCGCCAGGCCGGCATCGGTGTAGAGGTCCAGCAGCGCGTCGGCGAGGAAGCATTCCTCGACGCGTTGCCGCTCGCCGAAATAGGTGGTCAGCTTGAGGTAGTCGACGCTCACAGGTTCCCCCCGCACCAGATGCCGAAGGCCGCCGCCGCGACGCCGAGCGCCACGCTGACGACGATGTTGGCCGCCGCGGGCAGGCCCTGGCGCTCTTCGCCAATGCGCTGGGTCTCCAGCATCCAGGTGGAGAACGTCGTATACGAGCCGATCAGTGCCGTGCCGAACAGCAGCGCGAGATGAGGGCTGAGGGCGAGGCCGGACAGCAGGCCCAGGATCACCGCACCGCTCACGTTGACCACCAGCGTGCCGTACGGGAACACGCCGCCCACCCGTGCCGACACGGTGCGGTCGACGATGAACCGCAACACGGCGCCCACACCGCCCAGCACGACGACGCCCGCCCACACCGCGATGGTCATCCGCGCACCCGAACCCGTCGCACCAACGCCGTCGCGGTGTACACGGCGATCAGGCCCGCGATGACGCTGGCGGTCAAGTATCCGGCCGCCAGGCCGTAGTTGCGGTGCTCGAGCATCCTGACGATCTCGACCTGCATGGTGGAGAACGTGGTCAATCCGCCGCACAGCCCGGTGCCGAGCATCGGCCGACGGTAGCTCGACAGTGGAAGCCGCTCGAGCAGTCGAGTGGTGAAGTAGCCGAGCAGGAATGCGCCGACGATGTTCACGCCGAACGTCGGCCACGGCCACTGCCCGGGTTCGGGAGCCAACAGTGTCTCGACCGCCGCGCGGGCGAGGGTTCCCAGCGCACCGCCCACGAAGACGGCGAGCATTTCGCGGCCGTCGTATCCAAGCACAGCCAAAGTATGGCGGTACCGACACGCGTCGCATGACCGCAAGGAGCAGAATCGGGTGCATGGCGCCCAACCCCCGAGCCGGTCAGCCGGCGCAGCCCGAGGATCTCATCGACATCGCTTCCGTGGTGACGGCGTACTACACCCGAGAGCCCGACCCCGACAACATC
The DNA here is from genome assembly GCF_001668575.1 of Mycobacterium sp. 1164985.4. GTDB lineage: Bacteria > Actinomycetota > Actinomycetes > Mycobacteriales > Mycobacteriaceae > Mycobacterium. The sequence continues at coordinate 18,538 of NZ_LZMD01000011.1, read as the reverse complement.
GACCAGCAGGTGGTGTTCGGCACATCGGGCCATCGCGGTTCCAGCCTGGACGCGGCGTTCAACGAGGCGCACATCGTTGCCACCACGCAGGCCATCGTCGAGTACCGCGCAGCGCAGGGCACGACCGGGCCGCTGTTCATCGGTCGTGACACGCACGCGCTGTCCGAGCCGGCGTGGGCGTCCGCGTTGGAGGTGCTGGCCGCCAATGATGTTGTCGCGATGATCGATTCGGCGGACCGCTATACGCCGACTCCGGCGGTCAGCCACGCGATCCTGACGTTCAACCGTGGCCGCGAGGGCGATCTGGCCGACGGGATCGTCGTCACGCCGTCGCACAATCCGCCGCGCGACGGCGGGTTCAAGTACAACCCGCCCAACGGCGGGCCCGCCGATACCGACGCCACGGGTGCTATCGCCCAGCGGGCCAACGAGCTGCTGCGCGACGGGCTCAAGGGCGTCAAGCGGGTGCCGCTGGCGCGGGCGCTGCAGTCCGCGCAGCGCCACGACTACCTCGACGCCTATGTCGCCGATCTGCCCAACGTGGTGGACCTGCATGCGATCAGCGCCGAGAAGATCCGCATCGGGGCCGATCCACTCGGCGGTGCGAGCGTCGATTACTGGGGCGCCATCGCCGAACGCCACAACCTCGATCTCACGGTGGTCAACCCACTCGTCGACGCGACGTGGCGGTTCATGACGCTGGACACCGACGGCAAAATCCGAATGGACTGCAGCTCGCCGAATGCGATGGCCGGCTTGCTCCGGGCGATGAGCGACGATCCCGACGCCTACCAAATCGCCACCGGAAACGACGCGGATTCCGACCGGCACGGGATCGTCACCCCGGACGCGGGCTTGCTCAATCCCAACCACTACCTGGCCGTCGCGATCGACTACCTCTACTCGAACCGGCCGTCGTGGCCGGCGTCGACGGCGGTCGGGAAGACGGCGGTCAGTTCGTCGATCATCGACCGCGTGGTCGCCGGCCTCGAACGCAAGCTGGTCGAGGTGCCGGTCGGGTTCAAGTGGTTTGTCGACGGATTGCTCAGTGGGACAATTGGTTTCGGTGGTGAGGAAAGTGCCGGAGCGTCGTTCTTGCGACTGGACGGGTCGGTGTGGACGACGGACAAGGACGGCATCATCCTGGCGCTGTTGGCGTCGGAGATCTTGGCGGTGACGGGTGAGACGCCGTCACAGCGCTACGCGAAGCTGGCCGAAAAGTACGGCGCACCAACGTATGCCCGCGTCGACGCGCCCGCTGACCGTGAGCAGAAGGCGCGGCTGGGCAAGCTGTCGGCCGAGGAGGTCTCGGCGACCGAGCTGGCGGGTGAGCCGATCACGGCGAAGCTGACGACGGCGCCGGGCAACGGCGCGCCGCTGGGTGGGTTGAAGGTGACGACGGAGAACGCCTGGTTCGCGGCGCGGCCGTCGGGCACCGAGGACGTCTACAAGATCTACGCCGAGTCGTTCAAGGGTCCCGAGCACCTGGCGGAGGTGCAAGAAGCGGCGCGTGAGGTGGTCAATAAGGTCATCGGGTGAGCTCTGAACCGGAGGGCGACTGTCCGAGGGGGACCGATCGGGCGGTGACCCAGCCGAAGCTGCCGCGCGAGGTCTGGCTGCTGGTCGGCGCGAATGTCGTGGTGGCGCTGGGTTATGGCGTGGTGGCACCCGTGCTGCCCCAGTACGCGCGTCACTTCGGGGTGAGCATCAGCGCGGCGACGTTTGTCATCACGGCGTTCGCGTTGATGCGCCTGATCGCCGCGCCGCCGGCCGGGCTGCTGGTGCAGCGGCTGGGGGAGCGCCGGGTGTACATCAGCGGGTTGATCATCGTGGCATTGTCGACCGGTGCGTGCGCGTTCGCGCAGACGTACTGGCAGCTGCTGGTGTTTCGCTCGCTGGGCGGGCTGGGGTCGGCGATGTTCACGGTGTCGTCGCTGGGATTGATGATCCGGATCTCGCCGGAGAACGCGCGCGGCAGGGTGGCGGGCATGTTCTCGACCGGGTTCCTGGTCGGTTCGGTCGGGGGCCCGGTGCTGGGCAGCCTCACGGCTGGTCTCGGCCTGGCGGCGCCGTTCGTGATCTATGGGGCGGCGCTGATGGTTGCTGCGGGTGTCGTTTCCGTCAGCCTGCGGGGGAGCACCCTCGCGGCGCCTTCGGAGACGGTGGACGCGGCGGTGTCGGTGAAGCAGGTGCTGCGCCACCGGGCGTATCGCGCGGCGTTGTTCTCGAACTTCAGCACGGGGTGGGCGGCGTTTGGGCTGAGGATCGCGCTGGTGCCGCTCTTCGTGGTGGAGGGGCTCGGCTACAGCGCGGGAGCGGCCGGGCTGGCGCTGGCGACGTTCGCGATCGGCAACGTGTCCGTGGTCATTCCGAGCGGTTATCTGTCCGACCGGATCGGCCGCCGCAAGTTGCTGATCGTCGGGCTCACCGTGTCGGCGGCGTCGACGATCCTGGTCGGCTACACGACGTCGTTGCCGATCTTTCTCGTCGCGGCGTATGTGACCGGTGCGGCGACCGGTGTCTTCGTCTCACCGCAGCAGGCGGCGGTGGCCGACATCGTCGGGAATAAGGCGCGCGGTGGGACCGCCGTCGCGACCTTTCAGATGATGGCGGACCTGGGTTCGATCATCGGATCGCTGGTGGTGGGGCAGATCGCCGAGCGTGCGTCGTTCGAATGGGCGTTCCTGGTCAGCGGGGTGATCCTGGCGGTCGCGGCGCTCATTTGGGTCTTCGCGCCCGAGACCCGGGGCCGGCCCGCCGAGCACACGCCGGCGCGCGCAATCGGGCCCGAGGCCGGTGGAGAGTTGCCGTAACCAGCGATTTTGAGCGCTTCCCGCAGGTGGTGTAACTTCGATGGGCACGACTTCAGGGGCTATGGCGCAGCTGGTAGCGCACCACACTGGCAGTGTGGGGGTCAGGGGTTCGAATCCCCTTAGCTCCACTTCTAAAAAACCCGCTCCGACCATTGACCGGGGCGGGTTTCTTGTTTGCGGGCCGGTGTCCTATCCCGCCCGAGTGTCCTAACTCTGTCCTACGGTTGCCGAGAACGCCGCCGACGCAGCGGTCAGCCGGTCGTCGGTCACGCGCCCGTAGACCGCCTGAGTCATCCGCTCGGTGTGGCCGTGCCACGCGGCCACGACGTCGGCGGCGACGCCCGCCGCGCGCATCCGAGAGATGTTGGAGTGCCGCAGCTTCCCGAGCGTGATCGCCTTGAGGCCCGCAGCGTTGCGCTGGGCGGTGAACTCACGGCTGTAGTCGCGCACCGGCAGCGACGTGCCGTCGGCCCTTGAGAGCAACAGGTCGGCGTCGGCCAGCGGTCGGCCCAGAGCCAGGCGCTCGCGCAGGTGCACCGATCGCATGGCCTTGATCATTGTTAGCTCGCGCGGCGGCACCGGCAGATCGCGGGCGCTACGGTCTGTCTTGGTGGGCACAATCATGTCGCGCCCGTTGATGTCCACGCGGGCCTGTCGGATTTTTAGCGCGCCGGTTTCCAGGTCGAGGTCCGACCACCGCAGCCCGCCGACTTCCTCACGGCGAAGCCCGAGGAGCGTAAGCGCGAAGCACCCGCCGAGGCGGTGGGCGGCGACGTGATCGAGAAACTTGCCCATCTGGTCGGGCGTCCAGATGTCCTCGGCGGCAGTCGCGATGACGACCTTTTGCTCGGGTGAGGTTAGGTCAGCCGAGGGGTCATAGGTGAGCCAGCGCATTTTGCGGGCGTGCGCCATTACCGACTTGAGTCGGACGATTGCGCGGCGCTTGGTGGCGGGTGCCAGCGCCTTGCCGCCCTTGCCGGTCAGCGTCGCTGACCAGTCGGCAAGCGCCGACGGGGTGAGCTTCTGGACCGGCACCGCGCCAAACGCCCGGCGGGCGTAGGCGAGCGACTCACGGTCGGCGCGAACGGTATTCGGCCCGATGGATGGGTCGGCGTGGCGCAGCTTGAGCCAGTGGTTGGCGACATCATCGAACGTCTGCGTAGATTTTGGCGTCCAGGTGTGTTCTCTCCACTGTTGACGCTGTTCGCTCACCCAGTCCTGCGCCTCTTTTTTGGTGGCGAAGATCTTGGTCGGCCGAATCTGCTTGCCGCTAACTGGATCGGTCCCAAGGCTGGGTCGTGCGCGCCAGCCCTTTCCGGAGGGAAGCTTCCTGACCGAGCTGTCGGTGCGTTCGCCGCGGTGTCGAGATTCGCCGGTCATTTGCTTGAGCCCTTCCGTGGTTTAGGTTTGCCGCCAAGGTCTCCGGCCTGGAGGTGGCCAGCCTTGCGTGCGCGGGCGAGCCACTTGTTTGCAGTGTCAACTGAGACCTGATAGTGCTCGGCGATTGCACGGCGGACGCTCAGGCCGTTCTTTTGGCGATCGCGATGAGCCTGTTTCGCGAACTCGGCTATCGAAGCGTAATGAGTATCCGAATGCCCATGTGGTCCAGGTCGTTTGGGTGGTGGCTTCTCTGGATTGAGAAACGCTTGTGTGGTCGGGTCAAGGCCCACGGTGGCGGCGTGCGCGAGGCGGTCGAGATACCGCGCAAGCTTGCGTAGATCCGCGGGTGTTATCGGTACGTCGTGCTCGGGCGAGTCGATGTGCAGCTCCATGACTTCCGGGCCTTCGGAGGCCTCTCTGGCCCGGACCCCATACACGAATGGGTGCCCCGAGAGCGTGATTTTGGTGTCAATACCCGGAGCGGAGTAGGCGATGGGCTTGCCGTCAGGGCCGTCACGGTAGTGCACGTGTTCGTTGCCTATCAGGGCGCTGACTTCTGCGATTTGCCCAGAGACAGTCCCGGGACGGACGAAATCGAGCCGGTTCCTTGCCATAATTTGTACCGTAGTCGTAACTTGAAGTACGGGTCAACACCTGCACACACTAGCGGTATGAAAAACAACGCAGCGGTGCTGGATGTGATGGACGAGTTGCGCAGCAGTCCGACGATCTCGGTGGAGGCGTGCGCCCAAGTAATGGGAATCGGTAGAAGCCTCGCCTACGACCTAGCTCGGGAAGGCTCAATCCCAGTAATCCGCCTGGGGCGCCGACTGCGAGTTCCCTCGGCGGCGGTTCTTCGAATGCTCGACGCCGATAGCGGGACGCCTAACGACTGACCGTCGGCTCGGGCGTTGGATTCGGATTGGCTTCTGGCCCCGATCCCTGGCTTCGTCCGACGGAAAGCCTCAGAATCCATGCACCGCAGGGCGGTTGGCCTTAGCCGGGCGGTCGCCGCAGAACGAAAGGCAATTGGCAGTGCCTAGCAATCAGAATGTCGCCGCCGACGCCACAAGTGACTACCTGCGTGCCGTGTTCGGCGACACCGAGGGCTATGCCCACATCGCCGTCGGGAGGGCAGGTTATATCGCCGGTTCGGGCACGTACTCGTTCAAGCGCACCGACTCAAATCCCAACGCCCGATGGAGCCAGCGGCACTACGTCTGGCCCGTCGATGCCGATCAGCTCGCTGACGTACTGGACCGCATGGGGGAGACCCACGACGTATATGTATGTCCATACGTGATGACGGGCACCAAACGCACACCCGGTGGCGCCGTTTCGCTCACCAAGGTTCACACCGACATCGATGGCGATTGTCCGCTGGATAAGGTGGCCGACCTCGGTGGATGGGCGGTCTCGACCGGCTCGCCGGGCCACGCCCACGTCTACGTGGACCTGGCCGGTCCGGTGCCGCTATACCAGCACACGGCTCTGTGCCGGGCGCTCGGTGCCCACCTCGGCGACGCCGACGCCAAGATCAAGCCAAACGACATGTTGCGCCCGCCCGGCACACTGAACCACAAAGGTCAAGCCCGAGGTGGTCAGTCCGCGCCGGTCGAGTGGCTAATCCGGCCCGCTGGTGTGCGCTGGGACGCCGCCGCGCTGGCCGATCGGCTCGGCGTCACCTTGCCAGATGCGTCGCCGCCCGGCGGCACCAAGGCCAGGACGACCAAGGCCAGGACGACCAAGACCACGGCATCGACGCCCGATGCCGACACTGACGCCGAACCGGTGCCGTTCGACCTCAACGCGTATCCCGACGTCCGTGCGGCGCTGGACTACGTGACCAGTCCGCCAGACCGTTCGGCCGACACTATGCGCGTCGTCGCGGCCGTCTACGATGCCGGTCTTAGCTTGCCGCATGCCCGATGGGCGGGCGAGCAACGCGACGACCTCGCCGAGCGCCTGGAAGAACGCCGCGACGATGACGTGGCGGCGTGCTGGCGCAAGATCACCGACGACCGCGACGCGACCCGGCTCGCCTCTGAGGACACCCAGGACGACGCCGACACTGACGCCGACGGCGACGACGGCAAGATGCCGGGTCAGGCACGGTTCACCGATGCCGGGCTAGCCGAGGACGTCGCCGTCAAGGTACTGAGCGGCAGGTTTCTGCGGGTGCGGGGAATCGGCTGGCTGCAATGGACCGGTACCCACTGGCGCGAGTGCGGCGACGGGCCACCGACCGAGGCCCTGCGGAAGTTCATCATCAAACGGATCAAGTTCCTGGTGTGCAAGCTGGAAGCCGACCCCTTCAACAGCGACCTGTCCGAGTCCATCGAAGCGTGGAAGAAAGTCGGGTCCGCCTCACGCATCAGCGCCATCCTCAAGCTCGCCGGAAACATCGTCGAAATCGACGCCGACGCGCTCGACGCCGACCCCGACTTACTGAACACTCCCGGCGGCGTCGTGGACCTGCGAACGGGCGAGTTGCTTCCGCACGATCCCGAGCTATTGATGACCAGGACCACACGGGGGCGCTACCGGCCCGGCTACACCCACCCCGATGTGGACAAAGTGCTCTCGGCGCTGCCCGAGGCCGAGCGTGCGTGGTTTCAGCGCCGGATTGGGCAGGGCATCACGGGCCATATGTCTGCCGGCATCGTTTTGTTGCAGGGCGGCGGCGAGAACGGCAAGAGCGCACTGACGACCGGTGGGCTGTTCCCCGCGTTGGGCAGCTACGCACACACCGCGTCATCGCGGCTGTTTTCAGCTGAGAAGGGTAACGACCACAGCACCGAGCGGGCCGACCTGCGGGGGCGGCGGCTGGTCATCGGTGAGGAACTGACCGAGGGCCGCTCGCTGGACGTGACCGCGATCAAGCGCATGACCGACGTGGATTACATCACCGCCCGCCGCCTGTACCAGGACAACATGACGTTTCGGTCCAGCCACACCCTGATCGTCAACACCAACCACCGGCCGATCATCGACCAGACAGATCACGGAACCTGGCGGCGGCTGGCCCTGCTGGCGTTCCCGTACGCCTACGTCCAGCGCCCCGAGGAGATGGTGCGCGACACCGACCGGCTCGGCGACCCCACGCTCAAGCACCGGGTCAGCGAGGGCGCTGACGGCCAGCACGATGCCCTGGTGACGTGGGCGGTCGAGGGTGCAGTGGCCTGGTACGCCAACCCCGCTGCGGCGCTGCGGCCGACCGAACGGGTCGAGGAGGACACGCGGGCGTGGCGGGCCGAGACGGACCGTGTGCTGGGTTATTGGACCGAGCGGCTGACCGCTGACGCAGCCGGCAAGATCCTGTCGAGCGAGTTGTGCGACGACTTCAACGCCTGGCTGAACGAAAATGGGCACAAGGATTGGACGCGGGAAACGTTCACGGCGCGTTTCGCCGACCATCAGGAGACCAGGCGGCACATGGTCGAGAAGGTCAAGACTCGCAAGCTCGACGGCCTGGCACGTCCCGCGCGGCTGGCAAACGACGCCTTCGGCACACTCGTGCCCCCGGCACGGTCGTCCAAGGCACCGCAATGGGTGTGGTCCGGTGTCCGCTTTAGCACTCTCGAGGACGAGGTTCGGCGCGGACGAGACCTCTTCGGCCACTCGGTTCAAGGAGCGTGAAAGGCGATGACCTATGCACACGCCCAAAGTGTTCCAACTGTTCCGACCTCCCGGGAACCTTCGCATGTAGCCCTATCGCGTAGGAAAGCTCCCGGAGGGTCGGAACACTTGGAACACGTGGGGAATCGCTCGCCGTCAGCTAACCCGAGGAGCCATCGGAGATGACCGAACTGCGCAATCTCACCCAACCTACCGACGACCAGATCGACGCCGCGTTGTTGGAGGCGCTCAGCGACGCGGGTGGCGAGGGTTTACATCCGTGGGCCGTGATCAGGCGGCGACTGCCCGGCTCGCACGATCGCAAAGGCGAGCGGCTGATCGCTCTGTGGGACAAGGGCCGCGTCTACGTCATCAAGGTCAGAGGCCGGAACTACGTCGGCCTCGGTGACGCCGACGACATGCGACTGGCGGCGGCCAAACGTGCCCGAGTGCCGCGAGTGCTGTGACTCATCCTGCTGTCCGACCAATGGCCGTCCGAACCTCAGGGGGAGAACACCGATGACCAATAACGCCGTGCGCCAGCCCGACGAGCGTCAGCGCGCGCTGCACGCGGTAGAACTGAGGGTCCAGGGCCACACCTACGCCCGGATCGCCGCCGAGCTCAACTACAGCGACGAAAGCGGCGCTCGACATGCGGTGTCGCGGTTGCTTGCTCGCCGCGAAGCCGAGTCGATTGACGAGCTGCGGGCTGTGCACTCAGCGCGCCTTGAGGCGATCTTGCTGGCGTTCTGGCCCGCTACGACGACCGGCGACGCCCACGCCGCCAGGATTGTGCTGCGCACCCTCGATAGCCTCGCCAAGCTCTACGGTCTCGACGCGCCGACCCGTTTCGCGGTCGGCCCGACCATCAGTGACGTTGAGTTCGCCAATGAGGCCGCTCGCTTGATTGAGTCAATCGTGTCGCTTGGCGGTGCTGAGGACCTGTTGCGGTCGTTCCCGCGTGATGCTGGCGGCAGCGGGCAGACCAGCCCCGGAGTCCACGTAGACGACGAATTCGAGCCGTGGTCCAACATCTAAATCCCACGATGGGATTGAGCGTCGGTTGGTCGTGGAGAACGGAGTTATCAGTAGGCCTGTGCCTTCGGGTTTGCGGGGACGGCGTTGAGCATCGGGCACCGAGCCTGTTGCGGAGTGTGATTTTGAATGGGTCGTTCAATGGGCGGGCAGTGGCTAGCGGCCCCGGAGCGCGGTGGGGTGCGGTGTGCTGGGCCACCAGCTTGCTTCGCGGAGAAGTGTGGCGATGGCGGGGACGGTGAGAGTGCGGACGAGGAAGGTGTCGAGCAACAGTCCGCAGCCGACGATGAGGCCGATTTGGATCATGATGGCAATGGAGCCGACCATCAGTCCGAACATGCTGGCGGCAAAGATGAGACCGGCCGAGGTGATGACTGAGCCGGTACTGGCGACGGTGCGTAGGACGCCGACGCGGATGTTGCGGCCGGATTCTTCGCGGAGCCTGGAGACGAGCAGCATGTTGTAGTCGGCGCCGACGGCGACCAGGATGATGAGGGCGATGAGCGGTACGGGCCAGGCGATTTGGTGGCCGAGGCCCCATTGGAACACCAGGACGCCGATGCCCATCGAGGCGAGGTAGTTGAGCACGACGGTGCCCAGCAGGTACAGGGGTGCCAGGACGGCGCGCAGGAGCAGGAAAAGGATCAGTCCGACGACGAGCAGGGTGGCGACGGCCAGCAGCGTGAAGTCCGACCACAGGAGCCGCTGGATGTCGGCGTTCACGGCGGGGAAGCCCGCGACGGAGACGGTGGCGTTGGCCAGCGACGTGTTGGGTCGGGCGGCGTTGGCGACCTCGACCATCTGCTGGGCCAGGTGGGTGGCCTCGCCGCTGTAGGGGTCGTAGCTCGATTCGATGGCAAAGCGTGCGGTCTTGCCGTCGGGTGAGAGAAAGAGCTTGGCGACGTCGGCGAACTGGCGGTTGTCAAAGGCGTTGGCGGGCAGGTAGAAGCCGCTGGCAGAGTCGGAGCCGGCGGTGGCGCGTGCGGAGTTCTGCAGCTGGGTGGCGATTTGGCTCATCCCGGAGAGCATTTGGATGTTGCTGTCGGCCAGGGTGTGCACGCCGGTGGCCAGTGCTTGTGCGCCGGAGGCGAGTTGGCTGATGCCGTCTTGGAGGCGGCCGATGTTGGCGGCCATGTCGGCGGGGTTGCCCAGCGCGCCGAACGCCTTGTTCATTGAGCTGACGGCTGTCTGCACGTTGGTGAGGGTGCCGGTGACGGTGGCGTTGGCCGCCGGGTTGTAGCGGTCGCCGAGGTCGGCGACCTGGTTGAAGAAGCCGTTGTTGCGCAGAGTGACCAGGATTTGTACCTGGTCGCGGATCTGGGCGCATTGTGGGGTGGTGGTACACCACGGGGACGTGTTGAGCGCTCCGACGAGTGAGTCGACTGTGGCGATGGCGTTTTGGGCTTGTTCAGCCAGCGGCCGTATTCCTGGCCCGGATTGGATGGCCTGGTCGATGTTGGGTGCGGTGGCCGAAAGTTGTTGCAGCAGAGGCCGTAACTGGTCGATACGTGCGCCGGCGGACTGCGCTTGGTTCAAGATTCCGGTGAGCGGGGTCAGGGCACTGCGCAGGGTGGTGTCCAGTTTCGCTAGCCCGGCGGCGAGCTGGTCGGCGCCGCTGGTGAGCTTGGCCAGGTCGTCTTTCCTGGCGTTGCCGTCGGCGGCGGCGCTGGCCATCTTGTTGCCGATCTGGCCGTTCTGCCAGGATAGTTGGGCTTGGTCGAGTCGGGCGCCGGCGGGTCGGGTGACTCCGGAAACCTTGGTGACGCCCGGGATTTGGGCGATGCGCGAGGCCATCTCGTCGAGGTCGGCCAGTCCCTTGCCGGTACGCATGTCGGTGGGGTTTTCCACCACCAGGAACTCGCCGATGGCGATGTCTTTGCGGAAATGGCGGTCGAGCAGTTGGTAGCCCTGGTTGCTCGCGGTCGTCGCCGGTTGGCCCTTGCGGTCGTCGTAGCTGATCTGGATCGTGGCGGCCACCGCCGATAGGGCGATGAGGATGGTCAGGCTGAGCAAGAGAAGCGGTGTCGGGTGGCGCACGACGGCGACGGCGACGCTGTTCCAGTAGCGCCGGGTGCGGTCGGGTTTGGGGTCGCCGATGCCGCGCCGGGCGGCCAGCGCCAGCACCGGAGGCAACAGCGTGACGGTGGCCAGGAACCCGAAGAGCACCGCGATGGCACAAGCTGGGCCGAGGGCGGCGAAGACGCTGAGTCGTGCGAACACCATGGCCAGGAAGGCGAAGGCGACGGTGGCCGCTGAGGCGAGGATGACGCGGCCGATGCTGGCGGTGGCGTAGATGGCTGCTTGATCGGCGGGTGCGCCGGCGCGGCGCTGTTCGTGGTAGCGGCTGATGAGAAAGACCGTGTAGTCGGTGCCTGCGCCGAGCAGGATCGCGGTCATGAACGCGACGGTGAACTGGGACACCGGCATGCCGGCTTCGCCGAGCGCGGACAGCACTCCGCGCCCGACAGCCAGGCTTAGTCCGATGACGAGCAGCGGCAACAGTGCGGTGAACACCGACCGGTAGACGATCAGCAGGATCAGGGCGATCATGCCTGCGGTGGCGATCGAGATGAACAACAGGTCGTGCTCGGCGGAGGCGATCATGTCGCTGAACGTCGCCGGGGGGCCCGTCACATGCGCGGTGATAGGGGTGCCGGCGAATTCTTTGGCGGTGATGTCTCGCACGGCGCGCACGGATTCGGCGGCGGCCGGATCACCCAGGGTGCCGGCAACCCCGACGGGTAGATACCAGGCTTTGCCGTCCTGGCTGACGGCCTGGGCCGCGGTGACCGGGTCGGCGAGCAGGTCCTGGACCAGTAGGACGTGTGTGGTGTCGGCACGCAGCCGCGACACCAGGTTCGCGTAGTGCTGGCGTGCGGTGAGGGTCAGACCGGCGGGGTCTTCCATCGCGACGAACAGCATTGTCTTGGAGCCCTGCTCGCTGAACGCCGCGCTCATCCGGTCGACGGTTTGCAGCGACGGGGCGTCGCGGGGCACCAGGTCCACCGACTGTTGGCGGACCACGGTCTCCAGCTGCGGGAACAGCAGTGCCAGCACCACGGCAGCGCCGATCCACACACCGAATACCAGGGCTTTGTGTCGGACGACGAACGTGCCCAGCCCCGCTAGCTGTGGGCTGTACTCACTCGATGCCGCCGGGCCGTCGCGTCTGCGGTGTACGGAAGCGGCCGTGTCCGCGACGGTCGCATCGGTGTCGGTCATGGTGCGGCAGAGCCAATCTCGGTGGCCGCGCTGTCGTCGGGAACGTCGTGGCGCACCGTTCGTACCCGACCGCCCGGCAAGCAGGCCATGTAGCCGTGGCGTTTGCCGTAGAGCTCCCAGGTGGGGGCGTGCGGGTCGGCGTCGACCTCGATGCGGTGCCCGCACGAGAACCGAAGGTGCAGTGTGCCGTTGTCGGCGCACCAGGCTTCGGTGCAGACCGAACCGGCCAGGTTGAGTAGTGGGCGTTCGTGCTGGGCGACGTTGGTGGGGTCGATCAGCACGTCCTCGGTCGGGTAGGTGCCCACCGGCGGCAGGGTCAGTCGCAGCCGCCCAGAGATGACCAGCTCGTTGTAGTCATCGAGATTCAACACAAGTCCGTCCTGCAGCGATACGCGCTGGACCATGCAGCATTCGATCCATTGGTTGAGCATGGGGAGCTCCTTTTGACACATCATCGGGTCACCCCAACGGTACTACAGGTATCGCTACGCTACTAGTAGTAGCGTTCGCGTCAATTCGCGGCGGCCTCGCCGATAAGCAGAAGTCCCACGGCACGGTCGATGTGGTCGCGGGCGTGGGCGGCCGTTGCACGGTTGCTGATGAACGCGGTGAGGTTGGCCAGCCAGACATCGGCGATCAGGCCGGCGATCTGGCGGTGGTGGTCGGTGGGTTCGCCGCCGGCGAGGGTTGTGGCCAGGAGTCCTTCGATCACGCCGGCGGCCTGGTTGACCGCGCCGGCGGCGGAGGTGTCGGCAATCACGAACGCCCGCGTCATCGCCGCGGTCAGCTGCGGGTCGCGCTGCCAGTCGTCATGCAGCCGCGCAGTGAGCAATCCCAGCCGCTCCTGGGGTGTGGTCGCTACGGCCGACCAATCGCAGGAGATGTCGAGGCGTTCGAATTCACGGGTCAGCGCTGAAACCAGCAGGTGAGTTTTGGACGGGAAATACCGGTACAGCGTGCCCACCGCGATGCCTACCCGTTCGGCCACCGCCCGCATCTGCACTGCCTCGTAGCCGCCGGCGGCGGCCGCGGTCAACGTCGCATCCAGGATCGCCTCGCGCCGACGCGCCGACGCGCGAGAACGGTTGGACGACACCGGGCCTGGTCGAATCGACTTCGTCTCGGCTAGCGCCGAAGTGACGTAGGCCTCCGTCGCAGTGGACATCACGGCGCCCCGCCGAGCGAGTCGGGAGATGGTTGGGCGGTGGCGGCGAACCGTGCCAGCAGTTCACCGAATCCCGACACGTCACCGTGGGCGGCGAAATGATCAGCGGACACGGTGATGAACACGGCGCTGGCGGTGAAGCGGGTGACGCCATCGCTGCCTGTGCCTGTGCCCATGACATGCAGGGCGCGACCGTCGCGTGAGGCGATGTGTGCGGCGACGCGGTGGGGCTGATGCAGAGGCACCGGCAGCAGATACTCGACGGTCAGGCTGCGCGTAACCGCGGGCGTGCCGGCGATCCAGAGCGTGAAACCCAGCAGGTCGTCGCAGGCGGCTGCCACCGCCCCGCCATGGGCCAAACCCGGCGCGCCGATATGGCGTTCATCGAAGGTGACATCGCCATACACCAGGTCGCCGTCGCGGTACACCATCAGCTGAAGGCCGTATGGGTTCTGCGGGCCGCACCCCATGCACGTCGGCGTGTGAGAAGGCAGCCGCTGCGGCGGTGACGCGCTGTCGGGCAATGTGCACTCCCAGTACGATCAGTTTCGCTACGCTACCGTTAGTACCACAACGGCTGGAGTGCGGGACGACATAGCCTAGGTTCGACTGGGTCGAGGTGATTAATTTGAGTGAGAGTAACCAGCCAGAGCTGATTCCAGACGAGGATGTCGATGACATCGACCCCCGCCGAGTTCGGTCACGTAATCGGCTGCTCGATGCTGCCGCGACCCTGTTGAGCACGGGAGGCGTCGAGGCGGTCACCATCGAGGCGGTCACCAAGGCCTCCAAGGTCGCCCGCACCACCCTCTACCGCCATTTCAAGAGTTCCTCACATCTGCTGGCCGCCACGTTCGAGCGTCTGTTGCCCCAGGTGACTGCGCCGGCCCTGACCAGCGGCACCCTGCGCGAGCAGCTGATCGAATTGCTCAGCCGCCAAGCCGCGCTGTTTGACGACGCACCCCTGCACGTCACCACGCTGGCGTGGCTCGCGCTGGGACCCACCGGCGCCAAAGGCGACACCGATGACGGGGACGCATCCGGGGCGCTGCGGGCCCGGGTCATCGACCAGTACCGACAACCCTTCGACGCGCTGCTGCGCAGCGCGCAGGCGCGAGCCGAACTCGACGACTTCGACGTCGAACTGGCGCTGTGTCAGCTGATCGGGCCGTTCGCCTTCACCCGAATCACCGGGTTTCGCATCATGACTCATGACGACTGCGTAAAGATTGTCGATGATTTCCTCACCGCACACCGGCGCCCGGATATCGACACTCATACCGAGTCCAAGCCTGCTACGCGAGCAACGATGACGCTCGCACCGCAGGGTAGCTAGTTCATTTAGCCGGCCAGCTGATGGGCAGCGACAGATAGCCGCGAATAGGCCCAGACCGAAGGCGCAGCGCAGAATCTCTATCTACCGCCCAGTCCGGCAACCGTGACAACAACGCGCGTAACGCAATTCGGGCCTCCATGCGCGCGAGCGCAGCTCCCAGACAGAAGTGGATACCCCTACCGAAGGCTACCTGGTGTTCGGGCCTGCGGTCGATGTCGAAGACCTCCGGGCCCGCAAACACCCGCTCGTCGCGATTGGCCGACCCGAAAAGCAACAGCACCGAGTCACCGCTGGGCATCGTGGTCCCGTGGACTGTCACATCGGTGGTCAGCACCCGCGAAAGTCCCTGTACCGGTGAGTCATAACGCAGCAGCTCCTCGACCGCCTGCCCGATCAGTGTCGGGTCGGCCGCCAGCCGATGACGGCTCTGAGGATGCTCGGCCAGCACCACCGCGGCGTTGCCCAGCAGGTTGGTGGTGGTCTCGTGGCCGGCGATCAGCAGCAGTAAGCAGAACCCGAGCAGTTCGTCGTCGCTGAGGTGCTGGCCGTTGACCTCGGCCGTCACTAGCGCCGACATCAGGTCATCGCGCGGTGCCTGGCGCCTATCGGCCAGGAAATCAGCGAAATACCCATATACCGCAGCCGCGGCCGCTAAGCCTTCGGCGACCTCACCGTGCGCGGGGTTGGACTGGATCAACGTGCTCGACCACTGCCGAAACTGCTGACGATCCTCCCGCGGCACACCTAACAGGTCGGCAATCACCATGGCCGGAAGGCCGCCCGCGAAGTCGGCAACGAAATCCGCACGGCCCTGGTTGCTGGTAAGCCCTTCGATCAACGACATCGCCAGCTCATCGATGGCTGTCTCCAGGGCCGCTATCCGTCGAGGGGTGAACGCCTTGCTGACCAAACCGCGTAACTGATCGTGTCGCGGTGGATCCATCATGATCATCATCGGCAGGAACGATTCCAGGAACGGCGCGTCCGGCGGCGTCGGAAACACACCATTGACCGAAGAGTACGTCTGGTGATCGAGCAGGGCAGCGACCACATCCTCGTGGCGGCTGAGCACCCAAGTGTTGGCAGCTTCGGCCCGGAACAGGGGTGCTTCATCGCGCAACTGCCGATAGACCGGGTACGGGTCGTCTTGGATGGCGGTATCGAACGGGTCGTAGTGAAGCTGGGCTGTCGTCATTTGCTGCTCCCCTCGCCGTGTAAACCGATGGTTTAGACTGCCAGTCTAATTGACAGGAGTGTTAATGCGTCAGGTTCCGGCACAAATCGCCGACCGCCTGCCGGCGGCTGCGGCGCTGTTCGCCGAGCGCGGACTTAACGACACCAAAATCGAAGACGTCGCCGCGGCTACTGGTGTCCCAAAAGCCACCCTTTACTACTACTTCGCCGGCAAGGAAGACATCCTGGCGTTCCTGCTCGAAGATGTTCTCCACGAGATCGCACGCGAGGTCAGCATCGTCCTAGACAGCGGCGGGAGCGGCGCCGACCGACTGCGCCGTGTCATCGCGGCCCAACTACGGGTGATGGCTCAGCGACCCGCTTCCTGCCGCGCGTTAATCGGCGAACTCGGCCGGGCAGCGCGGATGCCAGTCATCGCCGACAAAATCGGCACCGCATACCTGCAACCCGTGGAAGTGCTGCTGCACGCCGGCGCCGCCGACGGCTCGTTGGCCGCCGTGACCGATGCCAGAGCCGCAGCCACAGCACTTTTCGGGGCCGCCACCGTCACAGCACTGACCTTCCTCGTCACTGACGAACCACTCGATGAGGATCTCCTGGCTCGCACGATCCACGAAGTGTTGTTCAGCGGACTGCGCCCGCGGTAATCACGACCGCATTGCCACCGCCGACCGTCGGACGGTGAGCAGTGAGGGCCTCGGTTCCCGAACAATTGTTCGCCATGTCCTAACGGTGTCCTAAGACTCTCGATGACTGGCGAACACGCAGTAGACAGATGAACACGGAAACTCGCCACTGACGTGGACGATTCGACACGTACTAGACGCCGGAATATGGTTCAGCACACCCTGTTTCACACTGGCAGTGTGGGGGTCAGGGGTTCGAGTCCCCTTAGCTCCACTCCTCGGACACCCGCTTCGACCATCGGTCGGGGTGGGTTTCTGGTTTCTTGGCTGCCGTCCCTGGGCAGGCCGATACCGGTGCCGTCGAACTATCCGCGTGCGTGTTGCGATCTCGTCGCGCGGTCAGGCGGCCTGGTCTCCTGGAGGTGACGGCCCGCCGGGCTCAGCTGTTCCGCCGGGTGATGGCGCTTCGCCCGGTTCGGCTTCGGCGACCGGGTTTTCGTCGGCCGACACCGAGGCGTCCTTCGACGCGTCCTCAACCAAGGCTTCGTTGTCGGGGTGGAGGAGGCGTTCGGGGCGGTGGTGGTAGTTGATTCGGGCTTGGCCGGTGTCGAGGTCGGGTGGTGGGAGCCATTCGACTTCGCCGCGGGCGTTCATGCGGGTGGTCCAGCCGCGGTCGGTGTTGACGCTGCGGTTGTGGGGTCCGCAGGCCAGGCCGAGTTCGTCGGTGTTGGTGTTGCCGCCGTCGGTCCAGTCGGCCACTACGTGGTGTACCTGGGAGCCGTAGGCGCCGATTGTGCAGCAGGGTTTGGTGCAGCCGCCGTCGCGGGCGATGAGCATGATCCGTTGGGCGGCAGAGGCGATGCGCTTGGTGCGGAACAGATCCAGGGCCGATCCGGTGGCTTTGTCGAACACGGCCAGGTAGTGGTTGGCGTGTCCGGCCATCCGGATGACCTCGGTGATCGGCATGATGGTGCCGCCGCCGGTGGTGCCGACTCCGGCGCGTGATTCCAGGTCTTGCAGGGTGGTGCGGATGATGATCGATACCGGTAGCCCGTTGAGCCGGCCGAGTTGACCGCTCATCAATGCGATGCGCCCGACGGCGAGCAGCGCGTCGTGTTGGCGCTGGGCCAGGCTGCGGTGGTCGTTGTCGATTTGGGCCTGGGTCGGGGTGCCCGAGGTGCACGGTTCGGGGTCGTCGGGGTTGCACATGCCCGGCGCGGCGTATTTGGCCAAGATCGCTTCCCACACCGCCCACGCTTCGGGGGTGAGCGTGGCGCGCAGTTGCACCATCCCGTCGGGGCCTTGTTTGGACTTCCTGAGGCCGCGTTTGCGGGCGCGGTCGATGTCGGTGGGCTCGGGTCCGTCTTGGTCGAGCAGAAACAGTGTGAGGTCGGCGGTATCGGTGAGTTCTTTGGGCCCGACTTTGACCGCGGTGCGGACCAGGTCGATCTCGAACTGCTCGCGGGTGGGCGCATCCACCCAGCTGGGCAGTTTGGTGATCGATTTGCGGATGACCTCGACATGTTCGGCGTTGATCAACCCCGAAGACTGCGCAGCTGCGGTGGCGGGCAGGGCCGGCGGCAGCGACGGCCCGGTCACCGCCTGACGCGGGGCCAACAACTCAGCCTCGGCCAACCGCCGATGCGCCTCCGCGGAGAAATCCGGTAGCGCACCCGCAGCACTTCTTTCCAGGTGTGGGCACCCATCTCATTGGGCGTCGTCTCACATTGCAGACGAGCCAGCAAGCGGTGATTCATCGTCGGGAGCTGACACGACAACGTCTCCCACTCATCAAGAGCAGCCACCAACTCGTGTCGGGTCAACAGGTCCACATCGCAGGCGGCGACCTCCTCATAAGCGGCGCTCAGTCCGGCTAGCGCCTCCTGCAACCGGCTCCCCGACATATATCGAACATACATTCGAGGTCTGACAAGTCCACTGACTCAAACTTTCTGACAGGGTCGCGTTGTCCACAGCGCGGTCGACGTTGAGGAGGTTAAGTGCGGTATGGCTAGATCGCGACGAACGTGAACTACCCCAGGTTTTGTTCCGATCTTCATAGGAGGATTGGAAAGCTATGCCCCGTCAGTATTCGCCGGAGTTTCGGCAGCGTGCGTTGCGGTTGTTGGACACCATGATGGAAGCCTCG
>NZ_LZMD01000010.1 GCF_001668575.1 Mycobacterium sp. 1164985.4 | reverse complement strand
GCAGCGTCTGCAGGAGCCAGACACCGGGCGAGAAGACCCAACCACCGCAACGCGGCGATTACCACCCTGACACTGAGCGTCTGCACACGACACACCGCGAAATCTCGACAGTTTGTGCACGCTCACGGCGATGCCGGATATCGCCGAGGTGATCAAGCTCCTGCGCTGAGCATGTCGAGGAACTCGAGCATCGCTTCCACCACGATCTCGGGGTGGTCTCGCTGCACCCAATGTGCCGCCCCTGCAACGACTTCGAGTCGTGCGTCCGGAATCAGCTCGGCCGCCGCCCGCGCCGCCGCCACCGGCACGCTGGTGTCCTTGTCCCCGTGAACGATCAGCGCGGGTCGCGGGAACGACGCGAGCCGGGTGCGGTAGTCGGTGGTGAGGCCGTTCCAGCGGACCTGATCGCGCTGCCATTGCCCGAACGCGGCGAAGGCGTGTTCGGCTCGGGCGGCCGCCAAGATCTCGTCGACGAGTTCGGGTGTGCGTTGCGCCGGGTCGGTGATCAACGCCGGCATGGCCCACGTCATCGCGCGTCGACTTCGCCCCGACCACCGGCTCACTGCGCCGAGCAGCCCTGTGCGCACCGTGAGCCACGTCAACGCCTGTCGCACTCCGGACAGCGGTCCCTCGGACAGCCGGGGCATCAACCCGTAGCTGCCCAACAGCATTGCCCCCGTGACCTTTTCCGGTCTGTCCAGAACGTGTCCGATTGTCATTCCCCCGCCCAGCGACAAGCCGCCGATCGCATAGCGGTCCAGACCGAGCGCGTCGACGAACTCGCCCACGTAGGCCACCAACCGGTCCTGGGTCGACGGCCAAGCCGCCGGCGGGCTCTCGCCGTACCCGGGGTGGTCGGGCGCGAGCACGCGGTAGCCGCTCGCCGCGAGCCGCGGCCCGACCCCACCCCACGACAGTGACGCGCTGTCCACTCCGCCACCGTGCAGCAGCACCACCGTCGGCGCTCCAGCCTCCTCGGGTGCCCACTCGAGATAGGAGACCGTCCCCCACGGAAAACTCACCGTCGCCCTCTGCACGAGCCCTCCTTCGGCGGTTTCGGTGCGCTACTGGTCGCTGATCGATCAGTAGTGCACCGAAATCACCATATTCACGCGCGGGGGTGCGCCTGGTCGTGGACGGCCCGCAACCTCGCGACCGTGACATGGGTGTAGAGCTGGGTGGTGGCCAGCGTGGAATGGCCGAGCAGTTCTTGCACGACGCGCAGATCGGCGCCGCCCTCGAGCAGATGCGTTGCGGCGCTGTGCCGTAACCCGTGCGGCCCGATGTCGGGTGCACCGTCGACCGCGCCGACGGTCTGATGCACGACGGTGCGCGCCTGCCGCGGGTCCAGTCGACGCCCCCGCGCCCCCAACAGCAGGGCCGGCCCCGAGTCCGGCGTCGCCAACGCCGGCCGGCCACGGTCGAGCCACGCCGACAGCGCTTCCTGCGCGGGGACGCCGAACGGCACCGTCCGCTGTTTGTTGCCCTTGCCCAGGACGCGCAACAGGCGACGGGGCATGTCGATGTCGTCGATGTCGAGCCCGCATAGCTCGCTGACGCGAATACCGGTGGCGTACAACAACTCCACGATCAGCAGGTCGCGAAGCGCCATCGGATCGCCCTCCTGGGCGCCGGATTTCGCCGCGGCCATCGCGTCGAGCGCCTGGTCCTCGCGCAACACCGCGGGCAGCTCGCGCCGGGCCTTGGGCACCTGAAGCCGCGCCGCGGGGTCGCTGGCGATCAATCCGCGCCGCACCGCCCACGCGGTGAACATCTTGACCGCCGAGGTGCGCCTGGCCAGCGTCGTACGTGCGGCGCCGTCGGCGGCCTGCGCGGCCAGCCAGGACCGCAGCACCGGAAGGCTGAGGCCGCCCGGTCCGGCGTCGTGGCCGCGCTCGGCCATGAACCCGAACAGCGCGCGGAGGTCACCGCGGTAAGCGCGACGGGTGTGCTCGGAGCGACCTCGCTCCAGCGCGAGGTACTCGTCGAACTCCTCGAGTACGGCTTCCACGAATCCACCGTGGCAGAGCCCGGCCGCAGCGCTCAGGTGACGCGCCGCAGCGTGTCCGGAGTGAGATCGGCCAGGGTGGGATAGCCGTCGACGGCCATGGTCAGATCGGCTTCGGCCAGCAGCGAGCGCAGCACGTGAACGACCCCGTCCACACCGCCGAGCGCCAGCCCGTAGGCGTAGGGCCGCCCGATCCCGACGGCGGTCGCGCCGAGCGCGAGCGCTTTCACGATGTCGGAGCCGCTGCGGATGCCCGAGTCGAACAACACGGGCAGCCCATCGGCGGCCTCGACCACGCCGGGCAGGCAGTCGATGGCCGCCAGCCCGCCGTTGGCCTGTCGTCCGCCGTGATTCGAGCAGTAGATCGCGTCGACGCCGCCGTCCTTGGCGCGCCGCGCATCGTCGGGATGGCAGATGCCCTTGACGATGAGCGGCAGGTCAGTCAACGAGCGCAGCCACGGCAGGTCGTCCCACGTCAGTGGGTTTCCGAATAGCCCGACCCAGTGCAGGACGGCGGCTTGCGGGTTTTCCTCGGGCGACTGCGCCAGCCCAGCGCGAAAGACCGGGTCGCTGGTGTAGTTCGACAGGCAGCGCCCGCGCAGCTGCGGGAAGTTCGACGTCGACAGGTCACGGGGCCGCCAGCCCGGCACCCAGGTGTCGAGCGTGACGATGATCCCCTTGTATCCGGCGGCCTCGGCGCGGTGGACGAGGCTCGCGGCCAGCTCCCGGTCGGTCGGGGTATAGAGCTGGAAAAAGCCGGGGGTGTCGCCGAATTCGGCGCCGACATCCTCGAGCGGGTCCTCGGTGAGCGTCGAGACGACCATCGGCACACCGGTCCTGGCCGCCGCGCGGGCCGTGGCCAGGTCACCGTGACCGTCCTGGGCGCAGATGCCGATCACCCCGATCGGCGCCATGAACACCGGCGACGGCAACTTCAGCCCGAACAGATCGACGGTGAGGTCACGGTCGCGGGTCGCGCGGAACATCCGCGGCATCAGGCCCCAGTTGTCGAACGCGGTGCGATTCAGCCGCTGGGTCCGTTCGTCACCAGCTCCCCCGGCGACGTAGGAGTACACCGACGGCGGCATCGCCGACTCCGCCTTGGCTTCCCACTCCGCGAACGTCATCGGCAGGTTCGGCACGATGCCGGAGAGGCCTTGCAGGTAGATCTCGAACTGGTAGTTACCGAACGTCATTCTCTAATTCCCTCCATCTACCAGATGATTTGATGTGGTATCGAAGCCACATCGCCTAGCAGAGCGCTACTGGGTCCAACATCGTCTGAATGCAGGGGACACGGCTCTGCCTGCAATCGTTGAGTTGACGGCTGACAGAATTTAAGTCGCTGCTTGACGCGTTGATTCATCAAAACGAGAGCTTCAGCTTGTCGGTTCCGGTCGAAAATTGAGCAGGTAGTTCCGGGTTGGGTTCTAGTCAACGTCGCAACACCAACCGACTTTCAGAGGTTAGCAG
>NZ_LZMD01000009.1 GCF_001668575.1 Mycobacterium sp. 1164985.4 | reverse complement strand
GCTGCTGCATGTGCCGATGCGCGACTATCCCGAGACCGATCAGGAGATGACCGACTACTTCGAGTCGATGATCGACAAGCTCGAGGCCACGCCGCAGGCGCAGAAGCTGATGGACGATCTGATCACCGGCACGATGGAGATGCCCCCATCGGTGCCCAAGCTGTTCTATCCGGCGATCAAGGCCACGCTGCGGCCCGTGCTTCGGTTGAACTACCTGTCGATCGTCGGCCTGCTCGACCCCCGTCTGCGCGCCAAGCTCGGCGTGAGTTGGAGTCCGGAGGAGCAACGTCAGCTCAACCGCATCTACAAGGCGATCCGCATCGCCTATCGCGTGCTTCCCGACCGGCTGACGTACTTTCCGCTGGCGTACCACGCACGCAAGCATCACCAGTGCCTGGAGAAGATGAAGGAGCGGCAGAAGAAGTCGTTCGCCTACCGCGTCCCGGGCGCCGTGTCCCCGTCCTAGCGATTCGGGTGCGCTACCAGTCGCCCAGCGATCGCTAGTGCACCCAAACCGCGTGTCAGAAGTAGCGCGGGAAAGAGCTCCAGTCCGGGTCGCGCTTCTCCAGGAAGGCGTCGCGCCCCTCGACCGCTTCGTCGGTCATGTACGCCAACCGGGTCGCCTCCCCGGCGAACAACTGCTGGCCCACGAGCCCGTCGTCGGTGAGGTTGAACGCGTACTTGAGCATCCGAATCGCTTGCGGCGACTTGCCGTTGATCTCCGACGCCCACTGCAGCGCGACGGTCTCGAGTTCGGCGTGGTCGACGACCGCGTTGACCGCACCCATCGCATGCATCTGCTCGGCGGTGTAGGGCCTGCCGAGGAAGAAGATCTCGCGGGCGAACTTCTGACCGACCTGCTTGGCCAGATACGCGCTGCCGTACCCGCCGTCGAAGCTGCCGACGTCGGCGTCGGTCTGCTTGAACCGGGCGTGCTCGCGGCTGGCCAGGGTCAGATCGCACACGGCGTGCAGGCTGTGCCCGCCGCCGGCGGCCCACCCGTTGACCAGACAGATCACGGGTTTCGGCATGAACCGAATCAGCCGTTGCACCTCGAGGATGTGCAGGCGTCCGGCGCGGGCGGGGTCGACGGTCTCGGCGGTCTCACCTGATGCGTACTGGTAACCGCTGCGCCCGCGGATCCGCTGGTCGCCACCGGAGCAGAACGCCCACCCGCCGTCCTTCGGTGACGGTCCGTTACCGGTCAGCAGCACGACACCGACATCCGACGACATCCGGGCGTGGTCGAGGACCCGATACAGCTCGTCGACGGTGTGCGGACGAAAGGCGTTGCGCACCTCCGGCCGATCGAACGCGACGCGAACCGTGGGCTGCGCGACGCCGTCGACGACGTGGCGGTGGTAGGTGATGTCGGTCAGGTCGAAACCGTCGACGGGCTGCCACTGCGACGGGTCAAAGGGGTTGTCACTCACTGGGATACCTTATCGATGCGGAAAACGGGGCACCGCCCCGCGAGGGCCTCGAACTCGTCGGGATTGGGCCCGGTGACCAGGCCGGCGTTCTTGATGAAGTCCACCCCGGTGGGCACCTTCAGCGGGAACTCCCGCAGCAACGGTCGTGCCTCGTCGATCGGCATCTCCACCATCCGTACCCGTTCGCTGCGGCGGCCGATGTGCAGGGTGACCTCACCGGCGGCCCTGACGTTGGCGGCCCAATCCGAGCCGGGTACTCCGCCG
Source organism: Mycobacterium sp. 1164985.4 (assembly GCF_001668575.1). Lineage (GTDB taxonomy): Bacteria > Actinomycetota > Actinomycetes > Mycobacteriales > Mycobacteriaceae > Mycobacterium. Next base: position 6,633 of record NZ_LZMD01000009.1, on the reverse strand, counting down.
ACGACGTAGCGCTGTCCGTCGACCTCCATCGGGGTGACCGGGGTCTTGCGCGGCTTACCGGTCTTGCGCCCGGGCGCCTCGAGCACGACCGGGCCCTTGTCGCCCAGGATGCCCAGCTTCTGCAGGCCGATCATCACCTTGTTGACGTACTTCAGCCACCAGGGCAGGCGAATGTCGGACATGGCGCAAACGCTACGTGATGACCTCGACGCGGAACACCGGCAGGCGGCCCGCCATGGCCTCGAGTTCCTCGGGTGTCCCGGTCTCCAACACCCCGGCGCGCGTCATCATCTCGACGCCGACGGGAACCTGCGCCGGGAACTGCCGCAGCACCGGCCGCGCCTCGTCCGGGGTCAGCTCGACGAGGCGCACCCGCTCGGATCGCCGGCCATACCGCAGCGTGACCTGATTGGCCGCGCGGGCGTTGCTCACCCAGTCCGCGCCCGGATAGCCGTTGATGACGTAGCGGGCGCCGTCGACGAACATCGGCGTGATCGGCGTCGACCGTGGCTTGCCGGTCCTGCGGCCGGGCACGGTCAACACCACGGGGGACTCGTGCCGCGAGATCGGCAGCCCGAGACGCAACAGCACCATCACCAGCTTGTTGGCGAATTTGAGCCACCGCGGGGGCGCCGTCCGATCGCCCATGCGGGGAGGCTACCGCTCAGACGGTGACGACGTAGCCGGAACAACGTACCCGAATGGTCGACGAGGGCGGTCTTGATCTCACTCCTGGCGCCGATGCTACCGGCGCACCTGACTTGCCTTGTCGCGCAGGATGTCTCGTTCACGCTCATTGTCGGTCATCGCCGCTGCCCGGTCGAATTCGGCGGCGGCCTCGGCGCCTCGGCCCAACCGGGCGAGCAGTTCGCCGCGCACGCTCGGCAACAGATGCGAAGCCTCCAGACCCGTCAGCGAGTCGACGATCTCCAATCCGGCTGCCGGGCCGCTGGCCATCGCCACCGCGACCGCCCGGTTGAGCGCAACCACGGGCGACGGCGCCGCCTGAATCAATCCGTCGTACAGCGCGACGATGCGCTGCCAGTCGGTGTCGGCGGCGGTCGGCGCGGTGGCGTGACACTCTGCGATCGCGGCCTGCAGAGCATACGGTCCCCAGCCGGTACCCTTGCGCCGCAACGTGTTAGCGGACCGCTCGAGCGCGGCCACGCCACGCTGGATCTGCGCGCGGTCCCATTTGGAGCGGTTCTGGTCCTCCAACAGGATGGGCCTGCCGTCGTCGTCGGTGCGCGCCGCGAAGCGCGACGACTGCAGCTCCATCAACGCCACCAGGCCGTGAACCTCGGGCTCGTCGGGCACCAGCGCGGCGAGCACCCGACCGAGACGCAGCGCCTCGGCACACAGCTCGTCGCGGATCCAACGCTGCCCGAACGACGCCGAATATCCCTCGTTGTAGATCAGGTAGATCACGCTCAGTACGGCCGATAGCCGCGAAGGAAACTCCGAGCGGTCCGGCACCTCGAACGGCACGTTCGCGGCCGAGAGGGTCTTCTTGGCACGGGTGATCCGCGCGGCGACGGTCGGGGTGGACGTCAGAAAGGCGCGGGCGATCTCCTCGGTCGTGAGGCCGCCCACCACCCGCAACGTCAGCGCGATCCGGCCTTCCCGCGGCAGCACCGGGTGCGCCGAGATGAAGACCAACCGGAGCACGTCGTCGTCGATGCGGTCGGGATCCCAGGGCTCGTCGACGTGGGTCTCGAGTTCGCGAGCCATCGCGGCGTATTTGCTGTCGAGGTTCTCCTGTCGCCGCCACAGGTCGATGGCCTTGCGTTTGGCCACGGTGGTCAACCATGCGCCGGGGTTGCGCGGAACACCCGACGCGGGCCACTGCTCGAGCGCGTCGACGAGCGCGTCGGCGGCCAGGTCTTCGGCGAGTCCGACGTCGCCGACCGAACGCGTCAGTGTCGCGACGATTTTCGCCGCTTCCATGCGCCACACCGCGTCGACGGTGGCCTGCACGTCGGTCACGCCTTCATTGTGCCGAGCCGACGCAAACAGGCGTTTTCCTGCGGCGTGTCGCAATGCATTCGGTGACGTCGCGACGGAAAGTTAGAAGGTATGACCCACAGGTTGGTCACCGCGTATTGGGAAGGCCGCAAGGCGTTCCCGCACACGCTCGTCAACCCGTATGCGGGGTTGGGGGACCGGGCGATCGCGAGGATGTGGCGGTTGGGCTGGCAGCGCGCCGCCGACGAGCAGGAGGGCATCCCGAGCGAAGAGGAGCGACTCGCTCGCTTCGCCGCGGAAATCGATGCCCTCCTGGACTAGTCGCCTCGACGCGCTGCGGCGCCGTCACCCTCGCGCGGTACTCGGTGTCACCGGTCCGCCCGGTGCGGGCAAGTCGACACTGGCCGAGGCGATCGCATCCGCGGTCGACGGCGCGGTGTCCGTGCCGATGGACGGCTTCCACCTCGCCGACGTCGAACTCGAACGGCTCGGCCGCCTCGACCGCAAGGGCGCGATCGATACGTTCGACGCCCACGGGTATCTCGCTCTGCTGCAACGCATCAAGGACCAGGGCGACGAGACCGTCTACGCGCCGGCGTTTGACCGCGATCTCGAACAGCCGATCGCGGGCAGCATTCCCGTTCTGCCCGAGCATCGGCTGATCGTCACCGAAGGCAACTACCTTCTCGACGGCGACGACCCGTGGGCGAAGGTGCGTGCGCTGCTCGACGAGGTCTGGTTCGTCGACGCCCCGACCGACGAGCGTCGTCGCCGCCTCATCGCGCGTCACATCGCCTTCGGCAAGTCGCCGGAGCAGGCGCAGGCATGGGTGCACACCGTCGATGACGTCAACGCCGCGCGCATCGAACGCGCTGAACCGCGGGCGGACTGGGTGCTCACTTCCTAGCGCGAGCAGACGCTAACCTGCCCAAAATTCCGCGAAATGAGGCAGTTTCGCGTCTGCTCGCGGGACGGAAAAGAGCGGAATCAGCCGACCGCGCGCTCCGAACCCGCCCAGAACTGTGCGCGCACGGCCTTCTTGTCCGGCTTGCCCAGTGCGGTCACCGGCACCGAGTCGACGACGATCACCTGCTTCGGCGACTGCACCGAACCCTTGCGTTCCTTGACCGCGGATTGGATCTCCGTGGTCATCTGCGCGACGGCGTCCTCGGAGCGGTCGGCGTCGGGGCGCAGCACGACCACCGCCGTCACCGCCTCACCCCACTTCTCGTCGGGGGTGCCGATCACGCAGACCTGAGCGACCGACGGATGTTCGGCGACAACGTCTTCCACCTCACGCGGGAACACGTTGAAGCCGCCGGTGACGATCATGTCCTTGGTCCGGTCGACGATGTAATAGAACCCGTCCTCGTCCTCTCGGGCCAGGTCGCCGGTGTGCATCCACCCGTCGCGAAACGTCTCGGCCGTCGCCTCGGGCTTGTTCCAGTAGCCGCCGGACACCAGGGGACCGGACACACAGATCTCGCCGACCTCGCCCTGCGGCACCGGCTTGTCGTCGGCATCGAGCAGCGCGACCCGGGCGAACACCGTCGGTCGCCCACACGACGTCAACCGCTTCTCGTCGTGATCCTTCTTGCCGAGATAGGTGATCACCATCGGCGCCTCGGACTGGCCGTAGTACTGCGCGAAGATCGGGCCGAACCGGTCGATCGCCTCCTTCAGCCGCACCGGGTTCATCGCCGATGCGCCGTAGTACACCGTCTCCAGCGACGACAGGTCGCGCGTGCGTGAATCCGGATGGTCCATCAGCGCGTAGATCATCGACGGCACCAGCATGGTCGCGGTGATCTTCTGCTCCTCGATCACCCGCAGCACCTCGGCGGGATCGAATTTTGTGAGCACGAACAGCTGGCCGCCCTTGATGATCGTCGGCACGAAGAACGCCGCGCCCGCGTGCGACAGCGGGGTGCACATCAAGAACTTCGGATTCTCCGGCCATTCCCACTCGGCGAGCTGGATCGTCGTCATCGTCGTGATCGACTGCACGGTGCCGATGACGCCCTTCGGCTTACCGGTGGTGCCGCCGGTGTAGGCCATGCCGCCGATGTGGTCGGGCGGCAGGTCGGCGGCCGCCAGAGGCTGCGGCGAGTACTTCGCGGCCTCGGCGGTCAGGTCGACGGCCACGCCTTCCAACTCGGAGGGCACCGGCCCGATCGTCAGGATCTGCTTGAGCCCCGGCACCTTGTCCAGCAGCCCCCGCGCCCGCTCGACGAACATCGGGTTCGGGTCGATGATCAGCGACGTGACGCCGGCGTCGTTCAACACATAGGCGTGGTCGTCCAAAGAGCCGAGAGGGTGTAGTGCGGTGCGCCGGTAGCCCTGCGTCTGCCCGGCGCCGATGATCATCAGCACCTCCGGCCGGTTGAGGGACAGCAGGCCCGTGGCCGTGCCCGACCCCGCGCCGAGCGCCTCGAACGCCTGAATGTACTGGCTGATGCGCTCGGCGAGCTGCCCGCCGGTGAGCGTGGTGTCGCCGAGGAACAGCACCGGCCGGTCCTTGTTCCGCTTCAGTGCCCCGACGGTGAGGTGGCCGGAATGGATGGGATGGCGCAGGAGGTCAGCACTCATGCCCCTCAGACTAGAACGTGTTCCAATTCCAGTCACGAAGTCCCCGTAACTCGCCAGGCCACGAGCGATACGACCCCTGTGCGCGGGAGCGTAGATTCGGCGAAGTGGGCGACCGGCAGCGGCTGCGCGAGACGATCCTGAAGCTGTCTCGCGAACGGGGCCCGGACAAGACGATCTGCCCGTCGGACGCCGCCCGTGCGATCGGCGGCGACGACTGGCGCGACTTGATGGACGACGCCCGCGAGACCGCCCGCGACCTCGCCCGCAACGGCGACGTCGAGATCACCCAGAAGGGCGAGGTGCTCGACCCGAACGCGACGTGGCGCGGACCCATCCGGATCCGCGCCACCTAGCGATCGTCAGGCCAACCGGTCGGCCTCCGCACGGGCCTGTGCGGCGACCTTCTCGGCGAGGTCGGCCTTCCACTGGATCTCCTTCTTGACCCAGGGATTGTCCTGCGGGAACTGGTCGGTCTCACCAACCAGCCGGACCTCGAGCCGGACGCCCGGCCCCAGCGGACACTTCTGGGCCCACTGCTTGGCCTCCTCCTTCGACGACACGTCGATGATCCAGAAGCCGTTGAACAGCTCCTTGGCCTCGGTGTACGGGCCGTCGGTCACCACCGGCGGGTCCGCGTCGAAGTCGACGACGAAGCCGTCCTCCGGCCCCGTGAGGCCCTCGCCGGCAAGCATCACCCCGGCCTTGATCAGTTCCTCGTTGTAGCGGCCCATCGACTCGATGACCTCGTTGAAGTCGATCTCGGCATCGGCGAACGCCGCCGCGCCTTCGGGGGTGACCCGCATGATCATCATGTATCGCGCCATCAGTTCATCTCCTGTTGTGTCGGTTTCGTCGGGGCCGTCTTTCGTGCCCTCGCAATGACGTCGAACGGGATCCCACTGAATTCGACACGCGCCGCGACGAATTCTCATCGGAATTTCGGGAATTTTTCGTGCCGGCCACATGAATGGACACCTGCCTCGCGGCCCCTTTTGCTGTCCCGCGGGCAGGCCCGGGAAAGACACTTAGTCCATAGGTGCGCCGCCGCCAGCGACTGCTGGGCGGCATCGCGCGATGACGGCTCGAGTCGCCAGGGACTCGCCGGACAGAGACGTGATCGGCGCGTCGAGGTTCTCGCGCCAACGTTTCGGCGCGCTGGGCCCGTCCGGTCATCAGGCACTCGGCAGTTGGTGAGCGCTGTTTTGCCGAATCGCTGCTCGAAGCGTTTTGGATGGGTTAGCGTTCGTCCGTTCCACCATCGGGAGGCTACTGTGCGTGAATATTCATGTGCGTCAATAATATTGGAGGATGCGTCGCCTTCTGAGGGCGTGAGATGGATTAACCGATGAGTTGGACCGAGGACCCGGTACTCCGCAATGTCATCGCGAAAAGCGTTGTATCGGGGGTGTTTATCGTTGTAGCTGCTACCGGCACCACTGCGCCTGCGATCGCGATGCCCTCCGCCACAGGGTTTTCCAACGTGCCGGCACCGCTTCAGCCTCCTAATCCTCCCCCTGGGCCCCCGACTGGCCCCGGTGATCCCAGATGTGTGGAGATGCCGACATACCCGGTGTGTCAGGGCGGTCCATACTCGCCGGCGCCTCCTCCGCCTGGTCCACAACCCATCACTGGCCCGGCTGATCCGGGGTGTATCAGCCAGCCTGGAAATCCGGTGTGCCAGGGCGGCCCATACGCGCCGCCATCCGCCACACCGCCACCGCCGCCGCCGCCACTGCAGCCACCGATCGCACCGCCGCCGCCACCGCCGCCGCCACCACTGCAGCCACCGATCGCACCGCCGCCGCCACCGCCGCGACCGCCGATCGCACCGCCACCGTTCGCGCCGGTTGACCCGCCACCGATCGCACCGCCGCCGTTGGCGCCGGTTGACCCGCCACCAATCGCACCGCCGATCGCACCACCGCCGATGGGAGGTATGGGAGACATCGGCGGGATGGGGGGCATGGGCCACATCGGCGGCATCGGTGGGGGAGATATCGGCGGTATGGGGGCCGCCACTGCAGCCACCGATCGCACCGCCGCCGCCACCGCCGCCGCCACCACTGCAGCCACCGATCG
>NZ_LZMD01000008.1 GCF_001668575.1 Mycobacterium sp. 1164985.4 | reverse complement strand
CGCCTGCTGGTGATCAGTGACGTCGTCGAATACTGGATGGACACCCACAAGCCCGATGTGATCGCGATCGAGCGGGTGTTCTCCCAACAGAACGTCTCCACCGTGATGGGCACCGCCCAGGCCGGCGGCGTGATTGCGCTTGCTGCCGCCCGCCGCGGCATCGACGTGCACTTCCACACCCCCAGCGAGGTGAAGGCGGCGGTCACCGGCAACGGCAACGCCGACAAGGCCCAGGTGACCGCGATGGTGACCAGAATCCTTGCGCTCCAGACCAAGCCGACACCGGCCGACGCCGCCGATGCGCTGGCGCTGGCGATCTGTCATTGTTGGCGCGCACCGATGATCGCCCGGATGGCGGCGGCCGAGGCGCGGGCCGCCGAACAACAACGCAAGTACAAGGCGACGCTCAAGGCGAAAGCGAAGGCGGCACGATGATCGCATCCGTTCGCGGTGAGGTTCTCGACATCGCGCTCGATCACGTCGTGATCGAAGCGGGCGGGGTCGGCTACAAGGTGATGGCAACCCCGTCGACGCTGGCCATGCTGCGTCGCGGCGCCGAGGCCCGGTTGATCACCGCGATGATCGTGCGCGAAGACTCCCAGACGCTCTACGGCTTCGCCGACGGCGACGCCCGCGACCTGTTCCTCACGCTGCTCGGGGTGTCCGGAATCGGACCCAGCATCGCGCTCGGGGCGCTGGCGATGTACGACGGGCCGACCCTGCGTCAGGCGATCGGCGACGGCGACATCACCGCGCTGACCCGCATCCCGAAGGTGGGAAAGAAGACCGCCGAGCTGATGGCGCTGAGCCTGCGCGACAAGGTCGGCATCGCTTCATCGTCCGGCGCCGCGACGGCGAGCGGGCACGCGGTGCGCGGCCCG
>NZ_LZMD01000007.1 GCF_001668575.1 Mycobacterium sp. 1164985.4 | reverse complement strand
TTAATGCAATATTCTTCCGAGAATTTTGATCTGTTTTGTGTGTAAGTGTTTAAGGGCGCATGGTGGATGCCTTGGCACTGAGAGCCGATGAAGGACGTGGGAGGCTGCGATATGCCTCGGGGAGTTGTCAACCGAGCGTGGATCCGAGGATGTCCGAATGGGGAAACCCGGCACGAGTGATGTCGTGTCACCAGGCGCTGAATATATAGGCGTCTGGGGGGAACGCGGGGAAGTGAAACATCTCAGTACCCGTAGGAAGAGAAAACAATTGTGATTCCGTGAGTAGTGGCGAGCGAAAGCGGAGGATGGCTAAACCGTGTGCATGTGATACCCGGCGGGGGTTGTGTGTGCGGTGTTGTGGGGCGTTTCGTCTCCTGACCGCCGTCAGGGGCAGAAGTGATAAACCGTTGGGTTAGGTGAAGTGGCCTGGGATGGTCTGCCGTAGAGGGTGAGAGTCCTGTAACCGAAAACTTGGCGGCTTCTGTGGAATGTTTTCCCCGAGTAGCAGCGGGCCCGTGGAATCTGCTGTGAATCTGCCGGGACCACCCGGTAAGCCTGAATACTTCTCAGTGACCGATAGCGGATCAGTACCGTGAGGGAATGGTGAAAAGTACCCCGGGAGGGGAGTGAAAGAGTACCTGAAACCGTGTGCCTACAATCCGTCAGAGCCCTCGCTTTTGTGTGGGGTGATGGCGTGCCTTTTGAAGAATGAGCCTGCGAGTCAGGGACATGTCGCGAGGTTAACCCGGGTGGGGTAGCCGCAGCGAAAGCGAGTCTGAATAGGGCGTATCCATACAAGAGTGTTTGGTGTAGTGGTGTGTTCTGGACCCGAAGCGGAGTGATCTACCCATGGCCAGGGTGAAGCGCGGGTAAGACCGCGTGGAGGCCCGAACCCACTTAGGTTGAAGACTGAGGGGATGAGCTGTGGGTAGGGGTGAAAGGCCAATCAAACTCCGTGATAGCTGGTTCTCCCCGAAATGCATTTAGGTGCAGCGTCGCATGGTTCTTGCTGGAGGTAGAGCTACTGGATGGCCGATGGGCCCTACTAGGTTACTGACGTCAGCCAAACTCCGAATGCCGGCAAGGTGTAGTGCGGCAGTGAGACGGCGGGGGATAAGCTCCGTGCGTCGAGAGGGAAACAGCCCAGATCGCCGGCTAAGGCCCCTAAGCGTGTGCTAAGTGGAAAAGGATGTGCAGTCGCGAAGACAACCAGGAGGTTGGCTTAGAAGCAGCCACCCTTGAAAGAGTGCGTAATAGCTCACTGGTCAAGTGATTGTGCGCCGATAATGTAGCGGGGCTCAAGCACACCGCCGAAGCCGCGGCAGCAACACTAGGTGTTGTTGGGTAGGGGAGCGTCCTGCATCCGGTGAAGCCACGAAGTGATTCAGTGGTGGAGGGTGTGGGAGTGAGAATGCAGGCATGAGTAGCGATAAGGCAAGTGAGAACCTTGCCCGCCGGAAGACCAAGGGTTCCTGGGCCAGGCCAGTCCGCCCAGGGTGAGTCGGGACCTAAGGCGAGGCCGACAGGCGTAGTCGATGGACAACGGGTTGATATTCCCGTACCCGTGTATGAGCGTCCCTGACGAATCCATACTGCTAACCACCCAAACGGTGGCCTACCAACTCCTTCGGGAGGCGGGGGTCACCCGCTGCGTGGGACCCGTGTGGGTAGTAGTCAAGCGATGGGGTGACGCAGGAAGGTAGCCGTACCAGTCAGTGGTAATACTGGGGCAAACCTGTAGGGAGAACGATAGGCAAATCCGTCGTTCACGATTCCTGAGAGGTGATGCATAGCCGAGTGAGGCGAATTCGGTGATCCTATGCTGTCGAGAAAAGCCTCTAGCGAGCGCATACACGGCCCGTACCCCAAACCAACACAGGTGGTCAGGTAGAGAATACCGAGGCGTACGAGTGAACTATGGTTAAGGAACTCGGCAAAATGCCCCCGTAACTTCGGGAGAAGGGGGACCCCCACACCGTCAACACCTTCGCGGTGGGCAGCGGGAGGGGGTGGCACAAACCAGTGAGAAGCGACTGTTTACTAAAAACACAGGTCCGTGCGAAGTCGCAAGACGATGTATACGGACTGACGCCTGCCCGGTGCTGGAAGGTTAAGAGGACCCGTTAACCCGCAAGGGTGAAGCGGAGAATTTAAGCCCCAGTAAACGGCGGTGGTAACTATAACCATCCTAAGGTAGCGAAATTCCTTGTCGGGTAAGTTCCGACCTGCACGAATGGCGTAACGACTTCTCAGCTGTCTCAACCATAGACTCGGCGAAATTGCATTACGAGTAAAGATGCTCGTTACGCGCGGCAGGACGAAAAGACCCCGGGACCTTCACTACAACTTGGTATTGGTGCTCGATACGGTTTGTGTAGGATAGGTGGGAGACTAAGAAGCAGTCACGCCAGTGATTGTGGAGTCGTTGTTGAAATACCACTCTGATCGTATTGGGCCTCTAACCTCGAACCGTCTATCCGGTTCAGGGACAGTGCCTGGCGGGTAGTTTAACTGGGGCGGTTGCCTCCTAAAAAGTAACGGAGGCGCCCAAAGGTTCCCTCAACCTGGACGGCAATCAGGTGTTGAGTGTAAGTGCACAAGGGAGCTTGACTGCGAGACCTACACGTCAAGCAGGGACGAAAGTCGGGACTAGTGATCCGGCACCCCCGAGTGGAAGGGGTGTCGCTCAACGGATAAAAGGTACCCCGGGGATAACAGGCTGATCTTCCCCAAGAGTCCATATCGACGGGATGGTTTGGCACCTCGATGTCGGCTCGTCGCATCCTGGGGCTGGAGCAGGTCCCAAGGGTTGGGCTGTTCGCCCATTAAAGCGGCACGCGAGCTGGGTTTAGAACGTCGTGAGACAGTTCGGTCTCTATCCGCCGCGCGCGTCAGAAGCTTGAGGAAACCTGTCCCTAGTACGAGAGGACCGGGACGGACGAACCTCTGGTACACCAGTTGTCCCACCAGGGGCACCGCTGGATAGCCACGTTCGGACAGGATAACCGCTGAAAGCATCTAAGCGGGAAACCCCCTCCAAGACCAGGCTTCTCACCCATACAAGTGGGATAAGGCCCCCCGCAGACCACGGGATCGATAGACCAGACCTACACGCCCAGCAATGGGTTCAGGGAACTGGCACTAACCGGCCGAAAACTTACACACACTCGCAACCACACCCCATCCACGCGTATCAACCACACGCAACACACCCCACCACCAAAACACCCTTACCCCAACCACATGGGGCACTACAAAAAGTGAATAAAGTTACGGCGGTCAATAGCGGCAGGGAAACGCCCGGACCCATCCCGAACCCGGAAGCTAAGCCTGCCAGCGCCAATGATACTGCCCCACACGGGCGGAAAAGTAGGACACCGCCGAACACAAATTA
>NZ_LZMD01000006.1 GCF_001668575.1 Mycobacterium sp. 1164985.4 | reverse complement strand
GTCGAAAATTGAGCAGGTAGTTCCGGGTTGGGTTCTAGTCAACGTCGCAACACCAACCGACTTTCAGAGGTTAGCAGCGTCGCGAATAAGTCAGCCGGACAACGGTCTTGCAGCACCATGCGTGGCCTATTGTTGAGCTCCTCTTCGACTGCTTTGAGGTGCTGTGGCGAATGGATGGCCAGGGTGACTCCCTTGGGGAAATAGTCCCGAAGCAGCCCGTTGGTGTTCTCATTGGTCCCGCGTTGCCAGGGTGACCGGGAGTCACAGAAGTAGATGGGCGCGCGGAGCTTTTCGGCGGTGGCCAGGTGACGCGCCATCTCGGTGCCCTGGTCCCAGGTGATCGAGCGCATCAGTGCCGGCGGCAGATCTTGCATGCGAGCCACCAGGGCGGCATGCAGCGAGTCGGAGTCGGCGCGGGGTAGATGGACCAGTCGCAGCATCCGGGTCTGACGCTCAACCAACGTGCCAATCGCCGAGAGGTGGTTGTCACCGATGATGAGGTCACCCTCCCAATGCCCGGCCTCGGATCGATCGACCGGCGGGAACGGGCGGTCATGGATGGTGAGCATTGGCTGTTGGAAGCGGCCTCGTCGGCGCTGCTGTCGCTGGTGCGCGCGGCGGTGATCTCGACCAGTGCGCAGCGGCGAGCGGCGGTGCGGCGCCAACCGTGACGGTCGCATGAAGCGCGAATTTGGTTGGTAGACAGCCGCATAGATGCTTTCATGGCACAACCACATCGACCGATCCTCGGGGAAGAGCAGGCGCAGGTGCCGGCTGATCTGCTGTGGGCTCCACCGCCGACCGAGCAGCTCGGCGACCACGCGGCCCAGCTGAACGTTGACATCGACACGGCGTCGATGGTGACGTGCTCGACGTGCAGCCGCGTGCCGATGAGCATCGAAGGGCCTGTACCCGCGTCCGGTCGGCGCGTTGCGCCGCAGTTCCCGGGAGATCGTCGATGGTGCTCGGCCGAGTCGGCTGGCGATCGCACGCATGCTCAGCCCGCAACGACGGAGATCGGCGATCTCGATGCGCTCGTCCTGGGACAGGAATCGAGGGCTGATCTCGCGTACCTCGAGCCGATCCAGTGGCGGGACGAACTTGACTTCGACACCGTTGCGGAAGACCTTGTAGCCGCGGGTCCAGTTCGTCGCCGCAGACCGGGACACGCCGACTTCACGGGCCGCAGCCCGCACGCTCCACCCCCTGGCCCGCAACTCCAGGAACCGCTGACGCTTGGCCGACAGCGGACGACGCCCCGGCCCCTTCTTCACCCGACGCGACGATGCCAACACAACCTCCAGAATCTAGAGAAGTGTTGCGACCGCCCCTAGAAACCACCCCGGAAGAAACTGCTCAAGATTCGACCGGAGCCGACAC
>NZ_LZMD01000005.1 GCF_001668575.1 Mycobacterium sp. 1164985.4 | reverse complement strand
ACCCGCTCGATCGCGATCACATCGGGCTTGTGGGTGTCCATCCAGTATTCGACGACGTCACTGATCACCAGCAGGCGCCGGTGCAGCGGATCGCCCGACGGGGTGCGGACCACGTCAACGTCGAGCGCGATGACCTGGCGACCCGCGCCGCCCTCGATGAGCGACAGTCCGCAGCGCGTCAACCCGGGGTCGACTCCCATCACCCGCACGTCCGGCCCTTCTGTGAACACCTGTTCGAGAGCTTAGCCGCCCGACGGGCCCGAATCCGACAGGACACGCGCGCTCAGATCACGAACTGACCGCCGCACCCGCCCGCGGCGATCCGCACCGCGGAAACGGCCACCACCGCCTGCTGATCTGCCACTCGGTGCCGCCTGTGTCCCGTACCACTGCCACGCGCCAATTGTGCTTGTGGGACGGCAGAATCCGCGTCCGACGCCCCGAAACCGATGTTTCCCTCGGAAGCAACGCGGCTACGCGACAGAGGACCCTGATCCCGATTCGTGGAGTGATCCCATCCCCATGCCGGACGAGACCGAACTGCAGACCGCAACCAATATCGCCGTCACCATCGCGTGGGCGGCCGGGGCCATCGCCGCCGTATACGTGTTCGGGGTGGTCGTGACCTGGTTGATGGCGCGCATCAGTCGCCGCAGCGCACTGCTCAAGGACATCGAGGTGCTCACCCGTAAGCCGGTGCGCATGCTGCTGATGGTCATCGCGGCGACGGTCGCGGTCCGACGGACGTCGGACACGGCGGACTCGTGGCGCGACTGGGTCGACCACTGGCTGCTCATCCTGATGATCGTGTCGATCACCTGGCTGGTCACCGGGCTGGTCCGCGTCGCCGAGAGGCGCATGATCGCGCGCTACGGCGGTGGCGGCGAGGAGATATCGGACGCCGACCGGCTGTGGCGGCGGGTGCGCACGCAGGTCACGGTGCTGCGCAGGCTCGCGATCGCGATCGTCGTCGTCCTCGGCGGCGCCGCGATCCTGATGACGTTCCCGTCGTTCTCCGACATCGGCACCACAGTGTTCGCCTCCGCCGGTGTGTTGTCGGTGGTCGCCGGTCTGGCCGCGCAGACGTCACTGGGCGCGGTCTTCGCCGGTATGCAGATCGCGTTCTCCGGCGCGATCCGCGTCGGCGACATCGTCCAGCTCGAGAACGGGCAGTGGTGGGGCCGGATCGAGGAGATCACGCTGACCTACGTCGTCGTGCGAATCTGGGACGAGCGCCGCCTAGTGCTGCCGTCGACGTACTTCACGACCGAGCCGTTCGAGAACTGGACCCGAAGCGCCACCGAGATCATGGGCGCGGTCGAGTTCGACGTCGACTTCAACGTCCCGTTCAACGACATGCGCGCCGAGCTGGACCGGCTGCTGGCCGAAAGCGAGCTGTGGGACGGCCGCCGCGGCGTGCTGCAGGTGACCGACGCGGTCGGCGGCGTGGTGCGAGTGCGGATCGTCGTCAGTGCTCGCAACGCCGGCGCGCTCTTCGACCTGCAGTGCGCCGTCCGCGAAGGACTGGTCGCCTGGGTGCAGCGCACCGGCGGAGTGGTGCCGATCAAGCGCATCGAACCGGCGGCGCCCGCTCCCGAGGCGCAGACCGATCGCGAGATCGCGGGCGAGACCAAACGCGTCGCTGCGGGGATGTTCTCGGGCAGCCCGGAGGCCGAGGAACGCGCGAAGGCGTTCGATCACACCATCGAGTGCGAGGACGACGAGCTGGTGCGGAGCAACGGCCGGGGCTGAGCGTTCGTCAGGAAGCGGCTGGCTCCTCGACCGGGTACGTGCCGGCCTGCACCGCCGCCGCGATCTCGTAAACGCGTTCGCCGGAGCGGCGCCAACCGCGCACGCGTTCGCGGCCGATCCGCTCGCCGCCGCGTTCGATCACGACGGTCCACGACACGCCCAGCCACTTCAGCAGCAGCCAGACCGGCCACATCACCATGAACGGCAGCATCAGCAGGAAGAAGACCGCGTCGAGGGTCTCGAATCCGGTCTGCCACGGCAGGGTTCGCCACCACCAGCGCCGCACCGTCACCGTCTCCCCCTCCGGATCGGTCACTGTCACCCTGGCCATGCTGCGGTCTCCGCTCTCTCGTGGTCGTCCCGATAATGGGCCAATGACGTTCGTCGGGCCGGCCGAAGACAGACAGCTCATCCGTGAGCGCCTCGAAATCTACAGCGACGCGGTCACCCGCAAGGACCTCGACGCGTACCTGGCGTGCTGGACCGAGGACGGCCGCAGGACGGGCTCGGGCGGCGAGTGTCACGGCAGGAGCGAACTGCGCGACCACTGGCACGGCATCTTCACGGCCATCGAGCAGATGGCGTTCTTCACCCAGATGGCGTCGGTGACCGTGCGCGGCGACCGCGCGGACGCGCGCTCCTACTGTCTGGAGTTCGTGCGCGTGCGCGACCAGCCGGTGCGCCAACTGGTCGGCGAGTATGTCGACGAGCTCGTACGCGTCGACGGGAATTGGCTTTTCGCCTCCCGCCACTACCGTGTGGCGCTGACGATTTAACCTGGCCCTCTAGTCCTCGTTGTCGAGTTCGGCTGCGACCTCGTCGGAGATGTCGATGTTGGTGTAGACGTCCTGGACGTCGTCGAGGTCTTCGAGCGCGTCGACCAATTTCATGATCTTGCGCGCGCCGTCGGCGTCCAGTGGTACCGACACCGACGGCTCGAACCCGGCCTCGGCCGACTCGTAGTCGATGCCGGCGTCCTGCAGCGCGGTGCGCACCGCGACGAGATCGGTTGGCTCGCAAAGAATCTCGAAGGAGTCGCCGAGATCGTTGACGTCCTCGGCGCCGGCCTCG
Organism: Mycobacterium sp. 1164985.4; assembly: GCF_001668575.1. GTDB lineage: Bacteria > Actinomycetota > Actinomycetes > Mycobacteriales > Mycobacteriaceae > Mycobacterium. Next base: position 39,960 of record NZ_LZMD01000005.1, on the reverse strand, counting down.
AGCACCGCCATCAACACGTCGTCCTCGGTGAGGCCGTTCTTGTCGAGGGTGATCACGCCCTTGCGTGAGAAGAGGTAGGACACCGAACCGGGGTCGGCCATATTGCCGCCGTTGCGGGTCATCGCGACGCGGACCTCGCCGGCCGCGCGGTTGCGGTTGTCCGTCAGGCATTCGATCAGCACCGCGACACCGTTGGGGCCATAGCCCTCGTAGGTGATGTTCTGATACTCGGCGCCGCCGGCTTCCTCACCGCTGCCGCGCTTGCGGGCCCGCTCGATGTTGTCGTTGGGCACCGACGACTTCTTGGCCTTCTGGATCGCGTCGTACAGCGTCGGGTTGCCCGCCGGGTCGCCGCCGCCGGTCCGCGCGGCGACCTCGATGTTCTTGATCAATTTGGCGAACATCTTGCCGCGGCGGGCGTCGATGACCGCTTTCTTGTGCTTGGTGGTGGCCCACTTGGAATGGCCGCTCATGCAGGTAGTACCTCTCCTTGCGCTTTCGTGCGCCAAGTTCGTGCGCTGAGTCCGCCCGACGAGTCTACGTGGATGTTTGCGCCCTACCGAACCGCGTCGGGCGACGTCAGCGCGATGACGCGGTAGCCGACGGCGGCCGGCCAGCCGATGTGGCCGTGCACGTGCACCTGCACCCACGTCGGCGCGCCGGTCGGGTCGTCGTGAACGTAGCGGCGCCGTCGACGACCGCGCCCGTCTCGCCGGAAGTCGGCGTCCTCACGCCCTTCGGTGCACTCGGCTTTCTGCACAGCGACTTCGGACATAGTGGTTTGCCGCCAAGCCGGGTGGTGCCGATGCACTTGGTTCGGCGCGCGGTCACCAAGAGTGTGGGAGCTTGACCAGCGGGTCGGTGCTGGGTGGGGGTTCGACTTCGACCAACATCACGGCGGAATCCCCGTATTGCCTGCCCTGTTATGTTTGCCACATTGCTTCGCGGCTTCTTACTCAGCAGTAAGATAGTGTCCATGTCCTTCTCGCTTGAGTTGTCGCCTGATCTCATTCACATCCGGGACTGGGTGCACGAGTTCGCGGCCGACGTCGTCCGCCCCGCAGCTGCGGAGTGGGATGAACGTGAAGAAACGCCCTGGCCGATCATTCAGGAGGCCGCGAAGGTCGGTCTGTACTCGATGGAGTTCTTCGCCGAGCAAGCCGCAGAAGCGTCCGGTCTGGGCATGCTCGTCACGTTCGAAGAGATGTTTTGGGGCGACGCGGGTATTGCGCTGTCGATCCTGGGCACCGGCTTGGCCGCGGCGTCGCTGGCCGCCAACGGCACCCCTGAGCAGGCGGGCGAATGGCTGCCGCAGATGTTCGGCACCGTCAACGAACCGAAAGTCGCGTCGTTCTGCTCATCGGAGCCCGGCGCCGGCTCTGACGTCGGCGCCATTCGAACTCGCGCCCACTACGACGAGGTCAGGGACGAATGGGTGCTCAACGGTGTCAAGACCTGGGCCACCAACGGGGGGATCGCCGAGGTGCACATCGTGGTCGCATCGGTGTACCCGGAACTGGGCACGCGCGGACAGGCTACGTTCATCATTCCGCCGAACACTCCCGGGTTCCGACAGGGGCAGAAGTTCCTCAAGCACGGCATCCGCGCCTCGCACACCGCCGAGGTCGTGCTGGAGGACGTGCGGATCCCCGGACGTTTGATTGTCGGCGGCAGGGAAAAATTCGAGGAGCGGGTCGCGCGGATCCGCGAGGGCAAGAAATCCAAGAGTCAAGCCGCGTTGGCGACGTTCGAGCGCACGCGACCCAGCGTGGGCGCCATGGCGGTCGGCGTGGCCCGTGCTGCATATGAGTACGCGCTCGAGTACGCCGGCCAGCGCGAGCAGTTCGGTAAGAAGATTGGCGAATTCCAGGCCATCGCATTCAAGTTGGCCGACATGAAGGCCCGCATCGACGCCGCCAGGATGCTGGTTTGGCGGGCCGGTTGGATGGCGCGCAACGGCAAGCCGTTCGACAACGCTGAGGGGTCGATGGCCAAGCTGGTCGCGAGCGAGACTGCGGTGTACGTCACCGACGAGGCGATTCAAATCCTCGGCGGCAACGGCTACACCCGCGAGTATCCCGTCGAGCGTATGCACCGCGACGCCAAGATCTTCACGATCTTCGAGGGCACCAGCGAGATTCAGCGTCTAGTGATCGGCCGCGCGGTCACCGGCCTCGAAATCCGCTAGCCTTGTCTGCGACTTGTGAGTGAAAACGTTCGCCTAGCGATCGAAATCACTCACAAATCGCTCGGGAACTAGAGCATGTCGACGAACAGTTTGTGGATGCGACGATCGCCGGTCATCTCCGGATGGAAGGCCGTCGCGAGCCGCTTACCCTGGCGCACCGCGACGATATGACCCGCGGCTTGGGCCAGCACCTCGACATCGGGCCCGACGCGTTCGGCCCACGGCGCGCGGATGAACACGGCGTGCACCGGGCCGTCGACGCCGCCGAAAGCCAGGTCGTCTTCGAACGAGTTGACCTGACGACCAAAGGCATTGCGCCGCACCGTCATATCGATCGCCTTCAGCGGTGTCGCCTCGCGTCCGGCCGCGCCGGCATCCAGGATCTCCGAGGCCAGCAGGATCATGCCCGCGCATGAGCCGTATGCCGGCATGCCGTCGGCCAGCCGCGACCGCAGCGGTTCGAGCAGGTCGAGCTCGCGCAGCAGATGGCTCATCGCGGTGGACTCCCCGCCGGGGATCACCAGCGCGTCGACGGCCTCGAGTTCGCGGACCCGCCGCACCGTTGAGGCCTCCGCCCCGGCCTCACGCAACGCAGCCAGGTGCTCGCGCGTATCGCCTTGCAGCGCAAGGACACCGACGTGTGGAGTACTCACGGTTTGTAGTCGCGCTTGAAGCGGGTCAGTCCCTCTTGCATGACCGCCGCCACCATCTCGCCGTACTGGTTGAAGATCTTGCCCTGGCACAGCGACCGGCCACCGGAGGCCGAAGGCGAGGACTGGTCGTAGAGCAGCCACTCGTCCGCGCGGAATGGACGCATGAACCACATCGCGTGGTCGAGGGAGGCGACCTGCAGGTGTTTGCGCTCCTGCGGGTAGTTCACCTGCGCCGAGCCCAACAGGGTCAGGTCGCTCATGTAGGCCAGCGCGCAGATGTGCAGCACGGGGTCGTCGGGCAGGGGGTCGCGGTGCCTGAACCACACCTGCTGCTGAGATGCCTTGCCCGGCAGCTTGTTCAACGTCTCGCGGGGAATGATCCGCACGTCCCACTCGTCGAACTGGCGGAAGCTGGCGTCGTCGAACACCTCGCTGACCGACGCGTAGTTCGGAATCTCATCGGGTGATGCGGCGACGGGCATCGCGTCCTGGTGCTCGATGCCGCTCTGGTCGGTCTGAAACGACGCCGACATCGAGAAGATGGTCTCGCCGTGCTGGATCGCATTCACCCGACGCGTCACGAACGACCCGCCGTCGCGCAGGCGCTCCACGATGTACACCGTCGGCGCCTTGGCGTCGCCGGGTCGAAGGAAGTAGCCGTGCAGCGAGTGCACCTCGAACTTCGGATCGACCGTGCGCACCGCCGAAACCAGTGACTGCCCCGCGACGTGCCCGCCGAAAGTGCGCTGCAGGAAACCGGATTCGGGGCTGAATACGCTGCCCCGATAGATGTTGACCTCGAGCTGCTCCAGGTCGAGGATCTTCTCGATCGCCATCCGGTTCGCTTACCAGCCGCGTTCGGCGAGCCGGTGAGGTGCCGCGACGTCCTCCACGTTGATGCCGACCATCGGCTCACCCAACCCGCGCGACACCTTCGCCAGCACGTCGGGATCGTCGTAGAACGTCGTGGCCTTCACGATCGCCGCGGCACGCGCCGCGGGATCGCCGGATTTGAAGATGCCCGACCCGACGAACACGCCCTCGGCGCCGAGCTGCATCATCATCGCCGCGTCGGCCGGGGTCGCGATGCCGCCGGCGGTGAACAGCGTCACGGGCAGCTTGCCGGCCCTGGCCACCTCGACCACCAGATCGTAGGGCGCCTGCAGTTCCTTGGCGGCGACATAGAGTTCGTCCTCCGACAGTGACGTGAGCCGTCGGATCTCACCGCCGATCTGACGCATGTGGGTGGTGGCGTTGGACACGTCGCCGGTGCCGGCTTCGCCCTTCGAGCGGATCATCGCCGCGCCCTCGGTGATGCGGCGCAGCGCCTCGCCGAGGTTGGTCGCACCGCACACGAACGGCACGGTGAACTTCCACTTGTCGATGTGGTGGGTGTAGTCGGCGGGGGTCAGCACCTCGGACTCGTCGATGTAGTCGACGCCGAGGCTCTGCAGGATCTGCGCCTCCACGAAGTGGCCGATGCGGACCTTGGCCATCACCGGGATCGTGACCGCCGAGATGATGCCCTCGATGAGATCGGGATCACTCATACGAGCGACACCACCCTGGGCGCGGATGTCGGCGGGCACCCGTTCGAGCGCCATGACCGCCACCGCACCGGCGCCCTCGGCGATCCTGGCCTGCTCGGGCGTGACGACGTCCATGATCACGCCGCCCTTGAGCATCTCGGCCATGCCGCGCTTGACCCGGGCTGTTCCGGTTTGGGTCACCGACCCGTTCGGTGCGGTATCCACTGCTATCTCCTCCGAATCGCTACTGATCCAGTCTAAACGCGGCCGCAAATGTGTTGATTCCGCACTTCAGCGGATCGATTGCAACTGCTGATGCGCACCGCCCCCGCGCGCGTCGGCGACCGCATTGGCCTGTTCCAGCAACTCGCCGAGTTGCAGCGGGTAGACGGTTTCGCCATTGGCGACCAGCTCTTGGATCATTGTCTCATCACACCAGCGATAGCCGTGAATCGTGCGTCGCTCGAGGGCCGTGTGACCGCCGACCGACGGTTCGAACCGCGTCGTGCGGTACACGAAAAAGAGCTCTTCGCTGCGGATCTCCGCACCGTCGAACTCGAACACCGCCTGACGCCGCCACAGCGGTCCGACCAGGTCGGCCGCGGCCACATGCAGACCGGTCTCCTCGCCGATCTCCCGCGCCGCGGCGTCCGCCAGCTCCTCCCCCGGTTCCACCGCACCGCCGACGGTGAACCACCATCGCGGCGCGTCGGCCAGTCCGGGGTCCGAGCCGCGGAACAGCAGCACGGCGCCGGCCTCGTCGAGAAGAACCACTCGCGCCGACGTGCGCCAACTCACCTGCGACCGACCTCCGGTACCGTCTCGGGGCGCTCGACGATCTCGAAATACGTTGGCAGGGCAGCGGTTCCGCCGAGCCGCAGCAGTCGCACCACCGGCCGTTCGCGCAGCGCGAGGGTGTCGCGCACGGCGTCGTTGTGAAAGCGGCGGGCCAGCACGACTCGCGCTTCGGCGTCGGACAGTTCGGTGACCAGAGGCGGCGGCAACGTCGCCAGGTCCACCTGGGCCAGCGCGGCCGACAGGTCGTTCTCCGCGCCCTCACGCCCCGGCCGAGGTGACCGTTCGGCGGCGTCGGCCAGCGCGGCCAGCCGGGCGGCGTCCGGACCCTCGCCGTAGGCGTCGACGGCGACCGCACGGGCGACGACCGCGCGGCGGGCCAATGCGCCGTCGAGCGCCTGCCAGGACAGGTCGTATCGCACGTGCAGGCGGTCCAGCCGGTTGGCCGTTTGCACGGCCCATCCGCCGACCGCCAGGATCAGCACCACCAGCACCGCCAGCGTGATCACGACGATCCAGGTGATCACCGAACGCCTCCGGCCGCCTTCCTGGTCCTCGCTGTTCTCGCGGTCCTGGCCCGGCCGCCGCCGTCACCGCCGGAGACCGTGACCGTGGTGCCCGAGCCCGATACGGTCTCGTACACACGCATGATCTGGCGGGCCACCACCGACCAGTCGTAGCGCCGCACCGCGTGGGTCGCCGCCGCGACGTAACGCTCGCGCACCGCTTCGTCGGCGAGCACCTCGATCAGCCCGTCGGCCAGGGCCGGTGCGTCGTCGACGGGGACCAGGCGGCCCGCCGCCCCGTCGTCGAGCACCTGACGGAACGCGTCGAGGTCGCTGGCCACCACCGCGGTGCCGGCCGCCATCGCCTCGACGAGCACGATGCCGAAGCTTTCGCCGCCGGTGTGCGGTGCGCAGTACACGTCGGCGCTGCGCATCGCCGAGGCCTTGTCCGCGTCGTCGACCTGTCCGAGGAAGCGCAGACGTGAGGCGAGTTCGCCGGCGTCGTCGCGCAATTCGTCCTCGTCGCCGCGGCCGACCACGAGGATCTCGACGTCGGGGAACCGCTCGACCAGCTTCGGCAGCGCGCGCAGCAGCACCGCCATGCCCTTGCGGGGTTCGTCGTAGCGCCCCAGGAACAGCACCGATTTCCCCGCTCGGGGGTAGCCGTCGAGCAGCGGCGCCGACGCGAACGCCGCCACGTCGACACCGTTGGGAATCACCACCGCATCGCTGCCCAAGGCCTCCATCTGCCAGCGACGAGCAAGGTCGGACACCGCGATGCGGCCGACGATCTTCTCGTGCATCGGCCGCAGGATCGGCTCGAAAACGGTGAGCGTCAACGACTTCGTGGTCGAGGTGTGAAATGTCGCGACGATCGGCCCCTCGGCGATGTTGAGCGCCAGCATCGACAGGCTGGGGGCGTTGGGCTCGTGCAGATGCAGCACGTCGAAGTCGCCTTCGGCGAGCCAGCGCTTCACCAGCCGGTGCGTCGCGGGTCCGAACCGCAGGCGCGCGACGGATCCGTTGTAGGGAATCGGCACGGCCTTGCCGCCCGAGACGACGTAGTCGGGCAGCTGGGCACCCGGCGACGACGGTGCGAGCACGCTGACGTGGTGGCCCAGACCGTCCATGACGTCGGCCAGCTGCAGCACGTGTGACTGGACCCCACCGGGCACGTCGAACGAGTACGGGCAGACCATGCCGATTCTCACGGGCTGGCCTCCAGCTTCGCGCGCCGCTCGGCCGACAGGTCGGCCAGCCACTGCGGTTGCATCATGTGCCAGTCGGCGGGATGGGCGGCGATGTTGCGGGCGAACCGGTCGGCCAACGCCTGGGTGATGGCGGGGACGTCGCGCGAGGACGTGTCGATCTCGGGATAGACCCGCATGCCCCAACCATCGCCTTCGAACCAGCAGTGCACCGGGAGCAGCGCCGCCCCGGTCTCGATCGCGAGTTTGGCCGAGCCGGCGGGCATGCGTGTGGGTTCGCCGAAGAAATCCACCTCGACTCCGTTGCGGCTCAGGTCGCGCTCAGCCATCAGGCAGACCGGCCGATTGTCACGTAGCCGTTCGGCGAGGACCTCGAAGGGCGGACGGTCACCGCCGGTCAGGGGGACGACCTCGAAGCCGAGGCCCTCTCGGTATTCGACGAAGCGGTTGTACAGCGACTCGGGTTTGAGCCGTTCGGCGACCGTGGTGAACGTGCCGTAGTTCTGCACCAGCCAGACTCCGGCCATGTCCCAGTTGCCGCTGTGCGGCAGGGACAGCACCGCGCCGCGGCCGGCGTCCAGCGCGGCCCAGACTCGGTCGATGTCGTCCACGACCAACTCCCGGCCGAGCACCTCATGGTCCATCGTCGGCAACCGGAATGCCTCTCGCCAGTATCGGGCGTAGGAGGCCAGCGAAGCACGAATAAGGCCGTCGGGCACCTGCTCGGGCGCCACGCCGACGACCCGCGCCAGGTTCTTGCGCAGCTGTTCGGGCCCGCCGCCACGGGCAGCGAAGTGCGCGCCGGCGTCGAAAGTGTTGCGGGCGAAGAACTCCGGCATCGCGCGCACCACCCGCCAGCCGGCGGCATACCCCCAGTCCGCCAACCGGCCACCCAGAGGGTTGGCACTGGCCGTCGGTCCCGAGGGGGTGGTCGTCACGGCTCACCCGCCTCCGGTTTGTCCCCGCCCGCGGCGGTGGAGTCGGGTTTGGCGATGCGGTCCATCGCCCCGGGAGAGGTGCGCACGCTGTGCACGCGCTGCCCGAGGGTCACCAGGCTGGTCACCGCCAGCACCCACATCGCGATGTGCAGCAGCAACACCACTCCGAAGAGGCCGGATAGACCCGCGCCGACCAGCACGATGATCAGCCGTTCCGGGCGCTCGATCAGGCCGCCCTCCGCCGACAGACCGCTGGCTTCGGCGCGGGCTTTGATGTAGGAGATCACCTGCGACGTCACCAGGCAGATCGCCGTCGCGACGACCAGCGAGGTGCTGTGCATTCCGAACGCGGCCCACCACAGCAGCCCGCAGAAGATGGCGCCGTCGCTGATCCGGTCGCAGGTCGCGTCCAGCACCGCGCCGAAACGGGTGCCGCCACCGCGCTGGCGGGCCATCGCCCCATCGAGCATGTCGGCGAGCACGAAGATCCACACCGCGACCGAACCCCACCACAACTGACCGATCGGGTACAGCGTCAACGCGCTCAACACGGACCCGGCGGTGCCCAGAATCGTGATGCTGTCGGGGGTGAAGCCCGCGCGCAGCGCGCCCTTGGCGATCGGCGTGCTGATCTTTTCGTACGCCGCCCGGGTCATCAGGTAGAAGTTGCTCACTGCTGTCTCGCCCACTCTTTGGCCAGCAGTTCACGGGTCTCACGCAGCAACTGGGGCACCGCCTTCGAGCCGCCGATGATCGTGATGAAGTTCGCGTCTCCGCTCCAGCGCGGCACCACGTGCATGTGCAGGTGGTCGGCCAGCGAACCACCCGCCGACTGACCGAGGTTGAGCCCCACGTTGAACCCGTGCGGGTGCGACACCGCTTTGATCACTCGGATCAGCCTCTGCGTGAACGTGATCAGTTCGAGGCTCTCCTCGGGTGTGAGGTCCTCCAGTTCGGACACTCGACGGTAGGGCACCACCATCGAATGCCCGGGGTTATACGGGTACAGGTTGAGCACGATGTAGACCGACTCGCCGCGGGCGACGACGAGACCCTCCTCGTCGGGCATCGTGGGGATGTCGGTGAACGGCTGACGCGACTTAGCCGAACCCGCCGATCCGCCCTTCATCGGCGCCTCGGCGATGTAACTCATGCGGTGCGGGGTCCACAGCCGCTGCAGATGGTCGGGCTCACCGGCACCGCGGTCGACCACCGTGTGCTCGTTGTCGACGCCGCGGTCGGCGTGCTCTTCGGCGCTCACTTGGCTGTGTCCACCTCGAGCAGTTCGGCTGTGGGAGTGGCGTTCTGCCGGCCCGCGATCCATTCGGTGATCGCCGCAACGGCCTTGTCGCGCGGTACTCCGTTGATCTGGGTGCGGTCCCCGAAGCGGAAGCTGACCGCGCCGGCCTCCACGTCGCGGTCCCCCGCCACCAACATGAAGGGCACCTTCTGGTTGGTGTGGTTGACGATCTTCTTCGCCATGCGGTCGTCGCTGGCGTCCACCTCGGCGCGGATGCCCCTCATCTTCAGTTGCGTCGCAAGGCCGTTCAAGTACGGAATGTGGTCGTCGGCGACCGGAATGCCGACCACTTGGACCGGTGCCAGCCACGCCGGGAACGCGCCCGCGTAGTGCTCGGTGAGGATGCCGAAGAACCGCTCGATCGACCCGAACAGCGCGCGGTGGATCATCACGGGCCGTTGGCGCGAGCCGTCGGCGGCGGTGTACTCCAGCTCGAAACGTTCCGGGAAGTTGAAGTCCAGCTGGATGGTCGACATCTGCCAGCTGCGGCCGAGCGCGTCCTTGACCTGCACCGAGATCTTCGGGCCGTAGAAGGCCGCACCGCCGGGGTCAGGCACGAGGTCGAGCCCGGACGCGGCGCCCACCTCGGCCAGCACATTGGTTGCCTCTTCCCACAGCTCGTCGGAACCGACGAACTTGTCGGGATCCTTGGTCGACAGCTCGAGGTAGAAGTCGGTCAGCCCGTAGTCGGCGAGCAGGTCGAGGATGAACCGCAGCAACGAGGTCAGCTCGTCACGCATCTGGTCGCGGGTGCAGTAGATGTGCGAGTCGTCCATCGTCAGCCCGCGCACTCGCGTCAGACCGTGCACGACGCCGGACAGCTCGTAGCGGTACACCGTGCCGAATTCGAAGAGCCGCAACGGAAGTTCGCGATACGAACGCCCACGCGACCGGAAGATCAGGCAGTGCATGGGGCAGTTCATCGGCTTGAGGTAGTAGTCCTGCCCCGGCTTGCGCACCGTGCCGTCGGGGTTGAGCTCGGCGTCGAGGTGCATCGGCGGGAACATGCCGTCGGAATACCAGTCGAGGTGTCCGGAGATCTTGAACAGCTCGGCCTTGGTGATGTGCGGAGTGTTGACGAACTGGTAGCCGGCCTCGATGTGCTTGCGTCGTGAGTAGTCCTCGAGCTCGCGCCGGATGATTCCGCCTTTGGGGTGGAAAACCGCTAGGCCCGAACCGATTTCGTCGGGGAAACTGAACAGGTCGAGCTCGGCGCCGAGCTTGCGATGGTCGCGGCGCTGAGCCTCCTCGATGAACTCGAGGTACTTGTCGAGGGCTTCCTGCGATTCCCACGCCGTGCCGTAGATGCGTTGCAGGCTGGCGTTGTCCTGGCTGCCCCGCCAGTAGGCGGCCGAGCTGCGGGTCAGCTTGAACGCCGGGATGTACTTCGTCGTCGGGATGTGCGGCCCACGGCAGAGGTCGCCCCATTCCCGTTCGCGGGTACGGGGATTGAGGTTGTCGTAGGCGGTCAACTCGTCACCGCCGACCTCCATCACGTCGGGGTCGCCGGACTTGTCATCGACCAGCTCGAGCTTGTAGGGCTCGTTCGCGAGTTCTTCGCGCGCTTGGTCTTTCGACTCGAAGACGCGGCGGGAGAACAGCTGGCCCTCTTTGACGATCTGACGCATGCGCTTTTCCAGCGCGGCGAGATCTTCGGGGGTGAAGGCCCGCTCGACGTCGAAGTCGTAGTAGAAGCCGTCGGTGATCGGCGGACCGATACCGAGCTTGGCCTCCGGGAAGAGGTCCTGCACGGCTTGCGCCAGGACGTGTGCGGTCGAGTGCCGGATGACGCTGCGACCGTCGTCGGTGTCCGCTGCCACGGGCGTCACCTCGACGTCGGCGTCGGGCGCCCAGGACAGGTCGCGGAGCCGTCCCCCGGCGTCGCGCACGACGACGATCGCATCGGGCGCACCCCTGCTCGGGAGGCCCGCCTCGCGCACCGCCTCCCCCGCGGTCGTCCCGGCAGCGACCCGGATCGGGGCTGCTGAGGTGCGGTTGGGGGCGGCGCTCATCGGTGACTCTCCAGTTCATTGTCAACAGACTCGAGGACGCGACCATGCTATCGGTGCCCGTCGGCGACTTGTGCCGTCAGGACCCGATGCCGAGAGGGCTCTGTAGCAGCTTGTGCTCCAGCCCGACGAGATTGGCGGCGAAGCTGACCGCGCCCAGCAGCCACAGCGTCGCGAACACCACCAGTGCGGTGAACACCCCGCCCATGATCTGCACGGCGGCGTGCTGACGGTGAAACCACTCCATCGCCTTGTCGTAGCGCTCCTTGGCGTACGTGAGCAGCCGTCGCGCCCACTCGAACTCCGTGGCCAGGATTCCGAGGCCGACGAAGACGATGGCCCAGCCCGGCCCCGGATACGGGATCGCGACGATGCCCAGGGCCAGGACCGCGGCACCGACGACGCCGACCGCGATCCGGTAGCCGAAGTTGACCGTTCGCCGTTCGCGCACCCGCTCGCGCCACCGTCCGAGGCGTTGTTTGACGTCGGAGGTGTTCACGGCTGGCCAGGTTTCAACTTGACGAACAACGCGTGCGCCTCGGCGAGCACGATCTCGCCGTCGAGCAACCGCCCGGAGACGAAAATCTTGCGGCCCTCGAGGCGGTCGATGCCCGCCTCCACCTCGAACTCCCTCTCGACGTGCGCGATCTTGCGGTAATCGACATGCAGGAACGCGGTGCGCTGAGCCCTGCTGCCGCTCAGCGTGAACGCGGTGAACCCCAGCAGGGCGTCGAAAAGCTGCGCGACGCTGCCGCCGTGCGCCGCGCCGTTGCGGCCGAGGTGGAAGCGACGGAACTGGGCGGTGCCCTCGATGCGCTGGTCCTCGGTGATGCGCACGTCGAGGGGTATCGCCAAGATGTTGCCGCGGCCGGGCAGGTCCATCCGGCGACCGGACGGTGAGGACCACTCGTCGGCGTAGTACGGGGCGAGCAGCTGCGACACCTTCTCGATCTGGTCGGCCGCCTCGCTGATCACGTCGTCTGGGGCGTCGGCGGCGCGGGCGTGGTCCTGCAGCGTTCGGACGGCGTCGATGAAACGTCCGTAGTCGGGTCCGCCGCGATCGGTGGCGACCGGCGGGTTGAAGCCACCGCCGGAGTGCTGCTCAGAGCTCACCCGTCCACCGTATTGCCTCGGTCAGTCTTCGGACGCTCCGGCTTTGCTCAACGTGTCGAACTCGTCGTCGGTCAGCTCGATCTCGGCGGCGGCCACATTCTCCTCCAGGTGGGCCACCTTGGAGGTGCCGGGGATCGGCAGCATCACCGGCGAGCGCCTGAGCAGCCACGCCAATGCCAGTTGCGATCCGGTGGCGTGGTGCTCGGCGGCGATGCGCTGCAGCGGCCCGTTTGGCGCGGCCAACGGCCCGGCGGCCAGCGGGAACCATGGAATGAAGCCGATTCCCTGGGCCTCGCATGCGTCGAGCACCGGCTCGGCCGAGCGGACACTGACGTTGTACATGTTCTGCACCGTCACAATCGGCGCCACCTTTCGCGCGGCCTCGAGTTGTTCGACGGTGACCTCGGATAGGCCGATGTGTCGGATCTTGCCTTCCTGCTGAAGCTTGAGCAGTTCGCCGATCTGGTCCTCGGCGGGGAATTTGGTGTCGATGCGGTGCAGCTGGAACAGGTCGATGGTGTCGACGCCCAGACGCCGCAGGCTCATCTCGCACTCCTGGCGTAGATACGCGGGGTACCCGAGCACCGGCCATTCGTCGGGGCCGGTGCGCACCAGCCCGGCCTTGGTCGCGACGACGATGCCGTCGTAGGGGTGCAGCGCCTCGCGGATCAGTTCTTCGGAGACGAAGGGGCCGTAGGAGTTCGCGGTGTCGATGAAGTTGACCCCGAGTTCGACGGCGCGTCGCAGCACCCGCAGACATTCGTCGCGGTCCTGCGGGGGACCCCAAACACCCTTGCCCGTCAACCGCATCGCGCCGAAGCCGAGGCGGTTGACGGTGAGATCGCCGAGCGTGAACGTGCCGGATGCTTTCGCGACAGGGGTGGTCATGCCCCGACCGTACGCCGACGATGGCAAGGTGGCGCGGGTGAAGCTCAGCGATCTGACGGCGCTCGCGCTGACGTATCCGGAGGTGGGCGCCACCGCGGGCACGCTGCCGCCCGGGTATCACCATGTGCACAAGACAGCCGTCATCGGCCATGGCCGCGACCGCTTCGAGGACGCCGCGGACGCCGGAATGCGGTGGGGCATGCTGCGCGGTGCCGGGGTGCGGGTCGAGGCGACGACGGAGGTCGCGGAGGTCGGGTCGGAGGTTCTGGTGCATCTCGGCCCGATCGCGGCGCCGTGCCGGGTGGTGTACGTCGTCGACGATCACGACGCCCGGGGGTTCGCGTACGGCACCCTGCCCGGCCACGCGGAGTCGGGCGAAGAGTTGTTCCTGGTCCGCCACGATCCGGCTTCGGGCGAGGTGACGGCGGTGGTCACGGCGTTCTCTCGGCATGCGACCTGGTGGAGCCGGCTGGGTTCGCCCGTGACGTCGCTGGTTCAACGGGTGGTGACCGGACGGTATCTGAGGGCGCTGTAGGACGCGGTACTTGCGGTCCGGGTGAAAATGGGCTGACGGTGGTTTTCTTCACCGATAATTACGGCTTGGCCGCGGGACCGGTTGCGGCCGGCGCGTGATTGAGATCGAGCAAGAAGGACTCCGCATGGTAATGGCGAAGGAACCCGAAGAACGCGAGGACGCGCATCTGCGCATCGCGGAGTTGGTGCGCGGGCTCTACAGCCGCCAGAACGCGGACACCGTCATCGCGGAGTTGGCCGAACACGCGGCGGTCGAGATTCCCGGCGCGCAGTACGCCGGCATCACCGTCACGCGCAAGTCGAAAAGCGTCGAGACCCCGGCGGCCACGCATCTGTATCCGATGCTGCTGGACAAGATCCAGCAGCGTCACCAGGAGGGCCCGTGCCTGACCGCGGCGTGGGAGAAGAAGGTGGTCTACGTCGCCGACCTCCAGACCGATGACCGGTTCCCACGGTATCGCCGAGATGCCTTGGCGGAGACTCCCATTCGCTCCATCATGGCGTTCCAGTTGTTCATCGAGGGCGAGACGATGGGCGCGCTCAACGTCTACTCCGAGGAACCCGACGCCTTCGGCGACGAGTCCAGGAGCCTCGGGCTGGTTTTCGCCGCCCACTCGTCGGTGGCCTGGAACGCCGCACGTCGAGACGAGCAGTTCAGGCAGGCACTGGCGAGCCGGGACACCATCGGCCAGGCGAAAGGCATGATGATGGAACGCTACGGCGTCGACGCGGTGCAGGCGTTCGACCTCCTGCGCAAGCTATCTCAGGACTCCAACGTGCCGCTGCTCAAGATCGCTAACGAGATCGTCGGCCAAGCGCAATCCTGACCTCATCGCGAGATCACGCGCGGAACCTCCGGGTTCGCGGGATCGGTCCTCGGCCGCGGCACCTCAATGCTGTTCTCCTGCACGATGACCGGGTCACCGACCTTGACGTTGTCGAAGTACCACTCGGCGTCTTCGGGGCTGAGGCTGATGCACCCGTGGCTGACGTTCTCGTGGCCGAGCGAATTGATCGCCCACGGCGCCGAATGAACGAAGATGCCGCGGTTGGTGAGCCGGACGGCCCACTCCACGTCGAGTAGGTAGCCGTCGTCCGCGGTGACGGGGATGCCGACACTGCTCGAATCCATCATCACGTCGCGTTCCTTGCCCAACACGGGGAAAGTCCCGACGGGTGTCGGATATTCGGGCCTGCCCATCGAGGCCGGGAAGACGCCCGGCTTGCCGAAGAAGGGGCGGTGGTGCGGCGACGGGAGCTCGTGAGGCGGAACGCCGTCGATGGTGACGGTAAAGGTGTGTTCGGCGATGTTGGCGACACCGACCACCGCGGGACCCGTCGCGATGTTGGTCTTGATACCGCCGACAGACAGCGCGATCGTGCTGTGCGCCGGCCAGAACTGGTCAGGAGCCCATTCAACGGTCCTGGCGTCGAGCCATTCGAACCGTCCAGTCATCGCGGGCGTCGAGGTGATGTCGAGCGAACGCTCGGCGACTGCTCTGTCGACCACAGTGTCCTTGAACGTCACCACTACGGGATGCGCGATACCAACTACTTGACCCTCCGCGGGCGCAATGGAGGCGATGGCGCTTCTCACCGTCTGGGTGGCGGCTGCCGAGCCTTCTACGGCCGGCCCGGCCACCACACTTGAAGCGATGACAACGGCGGCAAGAACACACCGAAGTGCAGCACGCAATCTTGGTGCCTCCCTTGGAATTACAACGATGTCAATATCGTAGGTCAGGCCCGAGCGCTTTACGACCAAGAGCGCGTAGGCAATTCGATCAAGTCTCCATCACGGTTCAGCCACAACACATCGAAATGCGGGAATCTCCAGTGAAGCAATGTGTTTGGCCCGACGACGAGTTGCTCCTCGCCGTCGGGCCAAACCGGAGGGACTATCCTCGGTGTGCCATCAGGTCGCAGGCCCGGGCGGAGTCGGCTGACCCGGAACAGGCGCACCTGGCGCAGGCGGGCGAGACGGGTCCCCCTTGCCCTTACCGGCGAGCCCGCCCATCTCCGTGAGCGGAGCGCCGACCACTGCCGGGGCGCCGCCCACGATCGGAGCACCAGCAACCGGCGGTACCAGAGGCGGCGGCACAACGGGCGGCACCACCGGCGGTGGCACCAGAGGCGGCACCAGAGGCGGCGGCACGACGGGCGGCACCAAGGGCGGTGGCACGACGGGTGGCACCAGAGGCGGCGCGATGGGCGGCGGGCCGGGCAGTGCCATCGGCACACCGGCCATGTCGGTCAGCGGAGCACAGACGGGTGCACCCGGTGCGGCGGCGGGCGCCTGCCCGCTCGCCGATCCGACACACTCGTACCCCCCGGCCAGGGCAGTCGGACTCAATGCGATCGCCACCCCAATGGCCGCACCTATTAATCCAGTCCCCACAGCTGCCGCGATGTTGACTCCTTTAAAGGTCGTCATCGACGTTGATCCCTCCACTCACGCTCACACTTTCGTTCAACCGAGGCAGCAGACCTTGCATGCCGTACCGAGGTCGCGTCGTACGACCGCGTTAATATCAGCAGGCAGTTGTCGACGACACGCCACGCCGCACCGCGCCGTTTCCAAATGGTGACCGGTTCGGCATGGTAGAGCGGCTTTTCGAAGTCGCCCGCGGCGTCGACCCTGCCCACCTGGGGTTCTTGGCGCATCACCGTCGCCGCGCAGATAACGATCGGCAGATGTATTCAGAGGTCGCCGAGGGTTTCGGCCCCGCTGACCACGGGCATCACTGTCGCTACAGGCAATCAAGGCAGAGGTTGGTATGTGATGACGGTGGAATCGAGGCCGACTGCAGACGCGTCGATCGGCGAGTTGATGAGCCAATTGTCGACGCAGACGTCGCGGCTGATCCGCGATGAAATGCGATTGGCGCAGAAGGAATTTCAGGAATCGGCCAAACATGCCGGGATCGGCGCGGGATTGTTCAGTGTGGCGGGCTTGTTGGCTTTCTTCGGCGCGGCGACGTTGATCGCTGCGGGCGTGGCGGCGCTGTCCCTGGTGGTGGAGGTGTGGGCGGCGGCGCTAATCGTCGCGGCCGTGTTGTTCGTGATCGCGGGCATTGCGGCGCTGGTGGGACGCAAACAGGCTCAAGAGATCACGCCGGCGGCTCCCAAAACCGTCGAGACGGTGAAAGCAGACATCCAAGAGCTGAAGGACGCACGGTCATGACCGCACCGAACCCACGTCCCGAGCCGGGCCCGGACGCCGGCGTCGACGACATTCAGGCCGATATCGAGCAGACGCGCCACGAACTGGGCGAGACGGTCGAGGCGCTGCAGGCCAAGTTGGATGTGAAGACGCGCGCTAAAGAGAAGGTCGACGAGACCAAGGAGCATGCCAAGGACAAGGCGGCCGAAACGAAGGACCGCGTCGTCGAGAAGGCGGACACGCTTCGGCATACGGCGACCGACAACCCGAAGCAGACGGTTCCGGTCGTGGCAATAGTCGCGATTCTCGCGGTGGTCGGAGTCGTTGTCTGGCGACGCAGGCACTAGCTTTGTTGCGAACCGAACCGGAAGCGGCGGCCGGTGACGCGTCGAGGAAGCACGCGGACGTAGTGGTCCTTTGCGTGTGCCGTCCACGGCTTCAGGTGCGCGCGCTCGGCCTGCTCGAGGTCATCGTCGTCGTTCACCGTGCGGGCGACGCCGCGGACGATCACGCTCCAGCCTTCAGCGGCATTGTGATCGTCGGCCTCGAAGACCACGTCGTGGTTCACCGCGGTGCTGACGAGCTTGGTGCCCTGGGCGGTGCGGAACAGTAGCGTCCGGTTCTGGACGGCGAAGTTCACCGGGAAGATCTCGGGGTGCCCGTCGGCGGTCGTGACGAGTCGCCCGAGGGACACGCTGCCCAGGAGGTTCCAGCATTCGCTCTCGGGAAGAATCTCGCCGGGACGGTCCGCCTCAGACATGACGGTTCCAGGACGGCGGATCGAGCACCAGACGCATGGGGTCGAGTCTAGGGAGACGGCAGAGCGCGCGCGTCGATGAAGGGGTGGTCCCGGCTGGGTTCGAACCAGCGACCTTCCGCGTGTGAGGCGGACGCTCTCCCGCTGAGCTACGAGACCGGAGAGTCGACCGAACGGCCGAACGACGTCGAAGACTAGCACGATCCGGGGTCGCGGCCCGAATGCGTAGTCAGGGATCGGCGTCGACAAATGCATTTCCGGGTGACCGCACCCACTCACCGTGCCGAGGTCGCGTCCAAGTGGGGCGGTGATCCTCCAATCCCATGAGTCGTACCTGCTGTTTTGAGATGTGAACGGGCAGAGACGCACCGGCGAACGTCGGGATTTGTGCAGCTACACTTTGGTGGACTATCGTCGTCCTTCGCGACGGGCGACGAGTCGTTCGTGGCGCGCGGATGTAGCGCAGTTGGTAGCGCATCACCTTGCCAAGGTGAGGGTCGCGGGTTCGAATCCCGTCATCCGCTCGAAGGTGCAGTGGCATCAACCCCAGCGGTGGAGTGGCCGAGTGGTGAGGCAACGGCCTGCAAAGCCGTGCACACGGGTTCGATTCCCGTCTCCACCTCAATGATGGTTCGGCGCGATTAGCTCAGCGGGAGAGCGCTTCCCTGACACGGAAGAGGTCACTGGTTCAATCCCAGTATCGCGCACCATAGGTTCGTGCACGTCAGAGTGCGTATTTAGCCCCACTAAACCAAGGCCATGGGCTAAGTATGGGCAAAGAGGTGAGCAGCGCATCCCGCCCGATCCGCCCCGCTTCAGCACCGCGTGCTGTTCGTCACAGTTTGCTGTGAGGTACCGAATCACGCCGCTGTAAGCTAGGTGTACGCCGCACGGTTCCGGACCGATAGGACCGCGTGGGAGGACCGTTTGAGTCCCGCCGCAGACCTCTTGCGGCACCCAACATGTCTGCGTCCCCCAGGCCGAATCATTCGGAAACGATTCGTGCTGGAGACCCACCATGCCCACCCCCGAGCGCGCCCACCGCGCCGACACCACCGCCCGCCGCCGCTACGTCAGCCTCAATCAGGCTGCCGACTATCTCGGCGTCACCGAACGCACCGTGCGCGCCATGATCGCCGACGGGCGCTTGACCGGCTACCGCATGGGCAAGCGGTTCATCCGCTTGGACCTCGACGAGGTCGACGCCGCCATGGTCCCGTTCGGCGGATCTGTCCAGTGACCGCCGCACCGCTGTCGCAGGCCGACCGTGACCGGCTGGCCGACGTCGGGCTGGCCGATGGCGACGACCGGATCGGGACCGGCGAGCACGCCGAGCACGTCGAGGCCTGCACTCCGTCATGACCTGCGGGGGCCCGGCACGCCGCACGACACGCCGCAAGCCCATAGCGGAGCGGAATAGTCTGCGGCGCAGTCGGTTTCGCCGCGATACCGCTGAATCACAGCTGTGTACTGTGGGCCATGGTCGGCCAGACATGAGCGCCAGACCATCCCCACTCACTCACGCACACCTTGGGATGAGTGGAAGGAACTCCGATGAGTTCGGAATCGCCTCGGGCCGTTGACATCTACGGCGCGGCCAATCGCACCGGTCTGCCGGTGCGGACGCTGCGCTATCGCCGTCAGCACGGTCTCGCGCCGCCGTCCTACCGTCTCGGTAGCCGCGTCATGTATGACCTCGCCGACCTCGATGCGTGGATGGATACTCAAAAGGCCCAGACGCTGCGGGGTGCCGAGGTGGGCGCCTCGTGATGACCGACGAAGCCCACCGTAATCTGCGCGCTTTCAAGCTGGCAGAGCACGTACAGAAGTTTCTCGACGGCGCGCCGCCGCTGCGCGAGAAACAGCGCGAACGCATCGCCGGTCTGCTGCGCGCCGGTGGCGGTGCCCGATGAACGTCACCCCCAACGCGGTGGCCGCCTCAAACGACAGCCGCCCCGGCATCGAGAACGACACCGAGGCGACCAGGTCCACGCCAAGGACTGACGACAACGGTACTCCGGCGGGCAGTCCGAACGCCGACCGATTCGCACCGGTCCCGGTCTGGCTGTTCGGTCGGGTCCCGCTGCGGAGCGTGGGTGTGTATGCGGGTTACCGCGCATTCCGTTACGGCACCGCCGAAACCTGCTCACCCACCGAGACCGAGGTGGCCGAACTGCTCGGCGTGAGCGTCGACACCGTAGCGCGCGCCCGCCGACAGTTGGTCAACGCCAAAGCCCTCACGGTCACCGTCGGTCAGGCGCACGGCGGGCGACTGGTCTACACGTTCCGTAAGCGGCCCGCCGGAACCCGTGACGGATGGGCCAGGGTGCCCGTGGCGCTGCTCGGTCGGGTGCCGCTCGCCGAGGTCGGCATGTACGCGGTGCTGCGCAGCTTCAAGGGTGCCGACGGTTGCCGTCCCAGGGTCGCCACGATCGCCGAGCGCGCCGGGGTCGGCACCACGCGCACCCGGCAGATGCTGCGCGTGCTGGCCGCTGCGGACGCCATCGAGGTGGTGCCGAGGACCAAGCCGGACGGGGTGCGGCGCGCCCCGAATGAATACCTGTTCCACGACGTCGCCGACCAGTCGCAGCAACTCGACGTCTGTGCGCCTCAGCGCCACGAAGCGCAGTCTCTGACCGCAAATCCCGAAGGGCCTTTGCCCGCAGATCCCGAAGGGCTTTCACCGCAAATCCCGAGGGTCTTTGACCGCAAATCCCGTTGCGGAACCAGAACCTCTAACCAGAACCAGGATCTAGACCTGGTTGGTTGGTCCACGCCTGCGGCGCGTTGCCAGCCGCTGGCGCAGGATCGCGGTCAGCTGGCTAAACACCTGGTCTCACCTGGCCACGATTCGGCAGGACCCGGCCCGGGCGTGGCAGCACCTGGAGAACACCGCGCAGCGCTTGGGGACACCGGACCCTGCCACCACGAAACCGCGATCGTTCTAGGGCATTCCGCTGCGGAATCATCCCGCACCGGAATGACCGACGCCGATCGGTCACGTGGGGTCGGGTGGATCTCCAAGCCGCTGCCCGATCCCATCGTCGAGGCTCAATGCGCCGCCCTGGTCGAGCTCCTGGCCGACGGTCAGGTGGCCTCGGGCAGGAATGCCCCCCCACCGGCCACCCTGGGCGCCTGGACCGCCTCGTCGCGCCGGATGCTGGCCCACGACGAACGCGACTACGAGAAGGCCCACCGACTGATTCAGGACGTCTGCGCCGACCGGTACTGGTCTGGCCGCGTCCGCAACATGTTCGACGTGGCCGAGCGGTTCGACGAGATCGCCGCCGAGTTCGCCAGGCGTAAGCCCATGAATGCCGGGGCCGAAAGTGCCAAGCGCCGCCGCGACCGGCAGGTCGACAAGCGCGTTACCGACGCCGTCACCCGTGATACCGATCGCGCTGGCCTGGGCACCTCGCGCCTGTCCGGCCTCTTGAGCGTCACCCCCGCCTCAACCGAATCCGCCGAGTGAAAGAAACACCCACCGCCATGAACCCACCAGGACGATCTCGACGGCCACGACCTGATCGACGACTCACGTTCTGTTCACCTGTTCGCCAGGGCAGCCGGTTGCGCGCCGTGGCGGCAATCGACGCGACCGGCACCGAGCGCCTCATTCTGGCCGACCCGCAGGGAATCAACACCGCCGCCGAGTATCACGCTGGCTGTCCCGCCGGCCCCCATGAGCAGACCGGTCCGCTGCCCGACGAGATCTGGTCGCGCATCTGGGCGCGTCCTGCGCCGCCCGACCTTCTGCGGACGTCGCAACCGCCACGGTCAGCCATGCCGATCGGTCGTCGACCTCCACGGCCAGGCGTCGCTACAACCTCGACGTGGCGTCCACGACCGCTACGGCCACGAGGAGCACCCGAGGATGAGCGAAACGACGAAGTTCTACGTCCTGTTTTCACGCTGGGCACATTCTCGGTCCGAACCATCGACTGCAGCGGAACCTTCTACGCGGTCGCCACGATCTCGGTCCGCTAGGTGGCCTACCCGTGCGAAGTTTGCAACGTAGACCGCTGTCAATTCCGTTCCGAAGACAGCATTGGACGTTCACGGCATGGGGTGCGGCGCGACGGCCAGGTAGAGTGCTCACCGCCTGATGTCCAATTTTCTGCTTCGCGCCAGCGGCACTACTCGCGGGCGAGGCTCCGAACATCGATTCGAGGTTGCGGCGGTCACGCACTAAACCGATGTCGCAGAGATCAGGTTCATGGGTTGTTCGGTGGTCGCGAAACCCGAGGGATTACTACACGGTTCCGCGTAGCGCGCACGCGGTGCCGATTCCGTTGTGCCCCTGACGCCTGGGAATGAGGCTATAGAAAGACAACAATCTGTGACGCTCAAATACGCCCGGCGGCTAGTTAACGGTGTCACTTGCGTGCAACGCGCAGCGTCCTGAGCACTGCGAACACCTCTAGCACACTGCATTTCCAGTGCCGAGTTAACTGTCACTAACCGAATGACTGAGCTTCTACGCTGGGAGGGAAATAACAACCGCACCTCCAATCGTTGAACGTGTGAAACGACGGGAGCGGGGCATGACGACTGCGCGACTTGGAATTGCTTTCGCGCAGAGGCTGTCTGCGATCCTTACAGGCTCTGGCGTCCCGTGGGAGGCTATCCGCCCGATTTCCGACGTCGAGGCGCTCGTGATCACCGACGACTTCAGCAAGACCGAAGACTGGCTGTGGGGTTCGGTTTCACGACCGAGTGGGAGCCGGACGGACTCCGGGTCACTCAACACGCTGCAGAAGACTGCGCCTAGCTTGTCCAACCACCGAGTCAACGATGGGCCTGATCGCGATCGCGTTGACCATGAACGCCAGCGTCGTGCCGAGCTGGCTGCAGAATTGGGCTTCGTCCCGGCCAGCCTCGATGCGGACGCTGTTGAACGTCATCGTCGCCTCAATGCGGCTGCCGATCGTGCACCCTCTATCGAGCGGGTGCACGCCAAGTACGCCCACATTCGCGAATACCAGCGCCGTGAGCGTGCTGAAGCTGCTGGCCGCTTAGTTCTTGAAGACGTCGTCGACCATGCAGATCACCAGGGGACACAAGACGTGATGAAGCGGGAAGAGGCGTAAGGGGCGCGGCGCGCCTAATTCCGCCTAGGCCGTTAATCTACTGCCAGGTCCGAGGGTGGTACGAGTGCGCAGCGGAGACGTTCACCGCGGCAGCCGGGACACAATTGAGGCCAATGTGGTGCCCAGAGCTTCTGCAACGTGCCGCAGCTCGATAACGTCCAGGCGCCGCTCACCTGACTCGTCTTTCTGACAAATGATTGTGGAACCTGCAGCCGCTCCGCCACTTGGACCTGGTCTGCCCACTCTCTCGGCGCATCTGACGTAACAGCACACACAGCTGCTGGTACTCCGCCGAGTAGATGGACTTCTCCACTCGATCAGCGCACCCTGCAGCCCGCCTTATCCCAATTTAGGATATTTGCTGGATAGCGTGCCCTCGGGAAACGACGAATCGGCGACCCAGACATGACCGGGATCGAACGCCTACCTAGCTCCGCTCCCGAGCCGCTGCGATCTGTCTTGACCCGATTCTAGAAGCCGGCTGTCGCGTCCGTGACACTCAAGCCGAGAGAGAGCGTGCCGTGCCGCAGTTCGTATCGGGTGGACGAGTGAAAGTCGTCGCAGCCGATGACGACCATTTCGGCCAGGTCGGCATCGTCGATCCGCGTTATGAAGCCGACGACGAATACGTGTTCGTCAAGTTCGCAGATGAACTCGGAACCCTA
This sequence comes from Mycobacterium sp. 1164985.4, assembly GCF_001668575.1. Taxonomy (GTDB): domain Bacteria; phylum Actinomycetota; class Actinomycetes; order Mycobacteriales; family Mycobacteriaceae; genus Mycobacterium. The sequence goes on along the minus strand of NZ_LZMD01000005.1, from coordinate 16,624 downwards.
GCCTTTCGACACCAAGAGGTCGTTCCCGTCGCAGCAGGGCGAGGGGCGAAATCGACACCGCGGTCGACCGTATCGATCGCGACAACAGCCCCGGCATCGCGGCGACCCAAAACGCCACGGAAGCCGCCGTCTGCTCCTGCGGGTGAGCCCGCCGACGAGAGCGGAGGTACGGCGACCAAACTCCTGGCACACTGGCGGGCCCTAAAAACGCCGAGGCGAATAGCTGTTATTGCCATTCCTGTCGTCATCCTCGTCGGTGTCGCTGTAGCCGTCGGATTCGGATCCCGCGACGAGGGCGCGTATCAGTACGGCAGGTCCGCGCTCAGCAGCGATGCCAGGATGGTGTGGCGGAACAGCCAAACGATTCCTGGGGGCACCGTCCGCTCGATTGAAGACGCCTGCCGCCTCGTAATCGAAACGTCGATGCGCATGGACAACCCGCAAGCGGTCTTGATGCGCAAGATGGACTCTGACGACATGCTCGATGGTTGTACTGACATCCTAGAGACCGAGCGCAGCCTTTCGATGCGAACGCAGCAGCCACACGCCTGACAGCGCTGTGAGCATGCAAGAGGCTGCGGGCGTCGCGAATATGAGCTGACGAAAACCATGCCCCAAACCGCGACCAGGGCCATCGAGACGCCGACGACGATGACCGGCCCAGTTGCCCGCACTTGTAACGATCTTGGAAGTTTGCTGTATACACTTCTCGCGGGGTAGGGATCGAGAATCACGGGGAAACTTAATGAGAGGTTCGCTTGGCGCGGCTGCGGCGTCGTTATTGTGCTGCTCGGCAGTCAGTATGGGATCGCTCGCTTGGGCACAGTCAGCGTCCGCCGATGTCCGATGCACCGACCAAATCGACTATGCAGGTGACTCTAGGTCCAACGCGGAGATCAACAGCATCGGCGTGAGTACCGGGCAGTGCCCGGTGCCGATGTCGCAGCAATACGGTTTGCCCGGGCTGGTGGATGGGGCTGTCGAGGGCGCTGCCTGCTACAACTGGCAGCGCTTCCCGTTCGGCCAGACGTCGAATGGCTCTCAAATGATCTGTGCAGGCCAAAGCGACGGCACCGGTTTATGGGTTCGGGCGATACCGGTGATAGGCACTCGGCAAATCGGAGCCCCATGTCGCATCGAACAGCAGTACGCCGCGCAATCCCCCGACGGCGCGCCTCTGGTATGCGACATCAGCACCGGCTGGGTCCCCAACTGAACCCATCATGAAGACACACTTTCTATGTCTGCCGCAAAGGCGGCAACAACGCAGGATCGCGATCAGCCTGAGAGCGGTGATCGTCGGTGGTATCGCACCGGTCGCCTTCGTGTTCGCGGGCGTTTCCCCGGCAACGGCCACACCAGAGCAGGAGTACAACTTCCTCCAGGCCATCGGCTCTCTAGGCAGTAGCTACACGGGCTGGCCAGCGTTCTTGAGCGGCATGGACCCGGTTGCCGTGGGTCACCAGGTCTGTTCAACGCTAGACGGCGACGGGAACCCGCTTACGCCGGTTCTGCAGGCAGCCGGCTCTGCCGAGTACTCCAGCTACTACGCCAATATTTTTGCTGGATATGCGGTAAACCATCTGTGCCCCGAGCACACTGGTGCAGTCGGTTCGGTGTAGCGGTGCCGCTGAGCATGACGGGGCGGGATGCACCGCAGGTCGGGCTGACCCGTAAGAGCACCACGAGCGCCGGTCGAACGCCATGTCGCCACACCAACCCACGCCGACAGCCTGCACCCAACTCATGCCTTTGAGAATTGGCGAAGCCTTCGCCGGGTACCGAGTCCTGCGGCTGCTTGGCTCTGGCGGCATGGGCGAGGTCTACTTGGTCCAACACCCCCGCTTGCCGCGCCAGGAAGCACTCAAAGTTCTTCGCTCCGATCTATCGAGTGACGAGTCTTTCCGGGAAAGATTCGTCCGCGAAGCGGATCTCGCGGCAGGACTGCGCCATCCCCACATCGTCGGCGTCCACGACCGAGGCGAGCACGATGGTCACCTTTGGATCGCGATGGACTACATCGACGGCACCGACGCCGCACAGCTTCTGGCCCAGAAGTATCCCGCAGGTATGCCGATCGACCTCGCCGTGCGCATAGTCAGTGCGGTCGGTAGCGCTCTGGATTACGCGCACAAGAAAGGCCTCCTGCACCGCGACGTCAAACCCGCCAACATCATCGTCGCCGACCTCGACAGCGACGAACCTGACGTCTATCTCGCGGACTTCGGTATCGCCCGGCAGCTCGACGACGTCAGCGGGATCACCACGACCAACATGACGGTAGGGACGGTCGCCTATTCAGCCCCTGAGCAGCTCATGGGCGAGCCGATGGATGGGCGAGCGGACCAGTATGCGCTCGCTGCCACGACCTTTCATCTACTGGCCGGATCGCAGCCCTTTCCGAACTCCAACCCGGCTGTCGTCATCAGCCGCCACCTCAACGCCCCAGTACCTGCACTCGCTGGCATACGGCCCGAACTTGCCTCGCTCGACCCGATTTTGGCTGCCTCCTTAGCCAAGAACGCCAACGACCGCTTCGTATCCTGCACCGACTTCGCGACCGCGATCACCGAATCCGCTGGCCCGAAAAATTCACAACACGCCGCGCCGACCACGCCTGCCCCAGTAGCCCTTCCGTCTGACGTCACGCCTGCCGCGTCCAAGACTCTTGGCGCTACGACACAGAACAGCCCTGTGGGCTCCCCCACGCGGTGGGTAATCGCGGTCTCGGTTGTCGCACTGCTGCTTGCCGTTGTCGCCGGGGCGCTTTGGCGGCCATGGCAGCAGCAATCCCCGCAATCCGATCACAGCGCGACACCCACGCAGAAGCCATCGACCACGTCGTTGCCGACAGCGGTCACAACCCCGACGTCACCGGCACCTGCTGCCGCGCCGCCGCCATCCCCGACGAGTAGCAGTGCAACTCCGACTGTGGTTCGCACTCCGACCGTGCCCACACCGGGCGATGAGCTGCCCAACATCGACGGAGCCGACTGGGCGGGATACGCCCGCGCGATGGAACAGGAGTTATCGCCGGAAGGCTACGACCTCATGTTCGGGGTCACCTTTACTGACAGCGCGGCCTGGGTGTGCGACTGGGATACGCAGGGTGCTGACCAAGCTGCGGTGGAGGACCGCTTGGTCGATAAGTACCACGGCCTAAGCTACGAGGACGCCAGAGTAATCTACCGCTCGGCGATGGACTGGATTTGTCCAGTAGCGGGCCCTGAACTCACTCCTTCAGGGACGGCGACGTCGTCATCCAATCCCAATGGACCAGGATGCTCATCACAGCGACCGGATAAATGCGGCCCGTGGACGCCCGAACAGGCTGCATTCGCCTGCAGAGCAGTTGCCGGTGGCGCTGATTACGTCACTGACCTCACGCAAATGCTGATGAATCGCTACGGTCTTGACGAGAACAGCGCCTTCTTCCTCGGTAAGGAGGCGTGGTACAGCGTGAGCAGCGGAGGCTACATCAATACGGGGAGCATGGCCGACGGTCCCCACCCACTGTGTAATGACGTCATTCCCAGCTAGTCCACGCGGCCCCACTTCGTATGAATCCAAGCCTTGCAGGACCTGAACTTTGCGGCTCTTGCGAAGTAGTCGCGGGCTCAGTGATCTGAATGGCCTGGGCAGGAAGGAAGGTTCGACAAGCAGACTGTGCCCTTAGTCGCGCGGTTCCAGTCAATGCACCCTTGTCTTCACTGCATTCGTCGGGCAATCCGCAAACAGTCCGATCCTGGACAACGTCGTCGCCGATAGCGGTGGCACTAGGCGCGGTTGGACGTTCGGCACCTCAATTCGCCACTGCGGGGTGCTGACGTCGTCAGAATTCGAAGTAAAGGGGGACGAAGGCCAGTGGGACTATCAGCCTACGAGCAGCAGCAAATGGAAAAGGTCCGTGAACACCGGGAGCGCGAATTAGGTCGGTCCCCACGTCGCTTGGTACCGGAGTCGGTCAGGACCAAGGGGCGCGACTGGTACGGCAAAGCGCTGAAAACCCCTGGTGCAGCCAAGGTCAAGGATGGCGGCGTCGCTGCGCTGAAGGCGACCGCTGAAGGGGCTGGCAAGTTCATGACCCGCACCGGTCAATTGACGACGTCCGAGGCCCGCGTAATTCGCGCATACGCCAGAAAGGGCCACTCGGTCAAGCACCTCGACGACATCCGAGAGCTAGACCTTAGGGCAGTCGACAAGGTCGCCTCCTTTACACGGCTGCACTACGCCTATTCCGTGTCCGCCGCAGTTGAGGGAGCCGCCGCCGGACTGGCCGTAAGCGGTGGCCAAGCGCTCGCCGCAACTGGTGCGGTAGCTGGGGCAGGTGCAGGTTCCGCGCCCGGACTCGGCACCATCGCGGCAGCGATGGGCGTCGACGCCGCGACAATCCTCTCCGCCTGCAGCCGGGTAATCGCTCATGATGCTCTCTACTACGGCTACGACCCGCGTGATCCCGCTGAGGAAGTGTTCATGATGCAAGTCATCGGTCTCGGTCTGGCGGTGACCCCGTCAGCGAAAGCCGTCGCATATCAACAGCTCGCGATCCTGACCCGCAGCCTCGCTACCAACATGGCGTGGCAGCAGCTAAACCAGCAGACCTTCGTCAAGGTTGTACAGAAGTTCGCTACCCAGTTCGGGCAGAAGCTCACCAAGAAAAAGCTCGGACAATTGGTGCCAATCGCGGGCGTTGGGATCGGAGCCGCGCTGAACTGGAAGATGGTCGACGATGTGGCCGATGCCGCCTACTGGGCGTACCGGGAGCGATTTCTATATGACAAGGGCGGCGACCTGCAGCCAATAGTCTTCGACGCCGACGTAGACGTCTCCAGCGACGAGGACGATGCGGAGACCTCGATTGATGTGATCGGCATCCTCGAATCGGAGGGGGTCGTCCTCGATGGCGAGGAAGCCTCCGACGTCATTCATGACGACGTCAACAGAGACGGATAGAACGGCATTGGCCGTCTCCCACACCCCGGAGCCCCGGAGCCACTGCCGACGGGTCGACTCGGTAGCCCTCTTCGATTCTGGAGGCTTCACGAACTACATCGTCGGCGAACAGTAGAACCTTCTCGCGGAGCGAGTCTCGAAATAGACCACATATGAGACGCCGCTGGCCCCGCCGCCTACCGGTCGAGATCATCCAGGTGGCGGTGTCTCGAAAGTTGGTCTCAGAAATATCTGTCTCGAAACTCGCGTTGACCACTCTTGTGAGTCAGAACAATGCCGCGACAACCATTCTCGCGGGCACGCGCGTCGGATACACGCGAGTCTCAACTGTCGCCCAAACTCTCGGTCAGCAGAACGACGCACTCGTCACAGCTGGGGTCACCAGAGTCTTCTCCGACGTAATTTCGGGTGCACGAGATGACCGGCCAGGGTTGGCTGCCCTCTTGGAGTACGTGCGCGACGGCGACACCGTGGTGGTGTGGAAGCTCGACCGACTGGGACGCAACATGCTCCACATCCTGCAGACCGTCCGGGTACTGACCGAGCGAGGTGCCACCTTGGTGTCGGTCTCCGACGGCATCGACTCCTCAACTCCGGCGGGCCGGATGATGATCGGCGTCCTCGGGTCGCTGGCCGAGTACGAACGCGAGCTGATCAAAGAGCGCACCGCACTCAAGCGGGCTGCGTCACGCGCCAACGGCACCAAGTTCGGACGCCCCCGCAAGGTCGACGACGCCGAACATATCGCCACCGCGACGCGGATGAAAGCCGATGGTCACACAGCGAAGGACATCGCGAAGTATCTTGGCGTGAGTCGCGCGACGCTGTACCGGTATCTAGAGCCAACCAAGGCTGCGACCTCAGGTCGCTGACGTCGTGCGACGAGTCACGAGATCGCGTAGCTGCGCAGGATCGACCGGTGCCCCGGCGTTCAGAGCGTCGCCGAGCCGAACGCCGTCAATCTCGTCCCAGACCGAGATCCTGGCGAGGCGCCAGGTACGTGAATCGGAGGCGGCGATATCTTTGAAGGCGTCGTACAGGGCGCGCTGCTTCCATCGCGGAGCGCCTGCCTCCTGCAGCGCACCCGGGTCGCCTGCAGGGCCGAACATCGCTTCGCAAGAAGGTGTCGTCCAACGCTTGCCCCACTTGCCGGCCTGGAGGCAGTGCTCTTCGTAATGTGCGCAGAAGTCGAGATACGCGTCTTGCCAGGGCAGCTCGGCGGGGTCGGCAGCTTTGAGCGTCACGGATCGGTAGCGATTGAAATGCAGTTCCTCGTCTAGCTCCACCACCAGGCCCTCCGCGAAAGATAAGTCCCAGGCGCCAGGACGAAGGGCACGCATCGGCTGCAATCCACCAAGCTCGTCGTATACCGCGAGTACCGCTGTACGGGCGCCATTGGACAAGTCGTCCAATCGGGGAGCTGGGGGTCCGGGGTCGACGGGCCGGAGCCCGGCGCGAATCAGTAGTTGCCGTAGAGCGGCAGCACGGGCACCAGTACGGACCATGTCATCAGTCTGCCTACCAAGTCCGACTCTGCCGACTACGACCGCTATGCCCGCCTTCGCCCGCCCGGACGCGGTAGTTTCGCCCTGTCTCGAAATCGGACCTGGGGAGTGAATCGAGAACATGGCGCAGACCAATGCCAACCTGATCTGGAAGATCGCTGACTTGCTGCGGGGGCCGTATCAGCCCAACCAGTACGGCGACGTGATCCTGCCGTTCACTATCCTGCGGCGCTTGGACTGCATCCTGGAGCCCACCAAGGAGGAGGTCCTTGCCGAGTACGAGAAGGTCGCGGCGACCAAGGTCGACCCGGGCGTGATGCTCAAGTCCAAGTTCAAGCTGCCGTTTTACAACACCTCCCGCTGGACCTTCGCCGCACTCGTCGGCGATCCCGAAGGTGTGGCTGACAACCTCATCGACTACATCGAGCACCTCTCGCCCAACGTGCGCGACGTCTTCGACGGGTTCCGCATGATCGACCTCATAGGTGACCTTGCCAAATCCGATCGCCTGTACCTGATCGTCAAGGAGTTCGCCGCCGTCGACCTGCACCCACGGGTGATCAGCAACCACGACATGGGTTACATCTTCGAAGAACTGATCCGCAAGTTCGCCGAATCCAACAACGCGCAGGCGGGTGACCACTTCACCCCCCGTGAGGTCATCGCGCTCATGGTCAACATCCTGTTCCACACCCAGGACGACGTGCTGACCAAGCCGGGCGTCGTGAGAACGATCTACGACCCCACAGCCGGAACAGGCGGCATGCTCTCTACCGCACACGATCACCTCATCGATATGAACCCGAAGGCCCGCCCCGTTCTGTACGGGCAAGACATCAACCCGCGCTCGTACGCGATGTGCAAGTCCGACATGATCATCAAGGGCCAGGACGTCGACAACATCTACCTCGGCGACACCCTCACCGACGACGGATTCCGCACCAAGCACTTCGATTTTCTGCTTTCTAATCCGCCGTTCGGCGTCGCCTGGAACACCCAGCAGAAGAAGGTCACCGACGAATACGAGCAACGGGGCTTCGCAGGCCGCTTCGGACCCGGCCTACCCCGAGTGTCCGACGGTTCGCTGCTGTTCCTGATGCATCTGATCTCCAAGATGCAGCCGGTCAAGAACGGCGAGGGCGGCAGCCGCTTGGCCATCGTGCTCAACGGCTCACCACTGTTCACCGGCGGGGCTGGATCGGGTGAGTCCAACATTCGGCAGTGGATTATCGAGAACGACATGCTCGACGTGATTATCGCGTTGCCGACCGACATGTTCTATAACACCGGCATCAGCACCTATATCTGGGTGTTGGACAACAACAAACCTACTAAGCGCAAGGGCAAGGTCCAGCTCATCAACGCTGTCGACATGTACGGGAAGATGCGCAAGTCTCTGGGGTCGAAGAGGAAGGAGCTTCGCCCGAAGGACATCGAGCGGATCTGCAGCCTCTACGACAGTTTCCGCAACCAGAACGCCACCGACGAGCACGACGCCCACTCCAAGGTCTTCAAGGGGAAGGAGTTCGGCTATTCCACCATCACCGTCGAACGCCCCCTGCAGCTCCGCTTCACCCCGAGCGAGGAGAAGGTCGAGGAAGTGCTGGCGCATAAGAGCGTCGACAAGCTCAAGGATGGCGAGAAGGCTGCGCTCCGCAACGCCCTCACGACGCTGATCGGGTGGGAGTGGAAAGACCGCGACGAGTTCATCACCGAACTCAAAGACGCACTCCGCAAGGCCGGACTGATGAAGCCAGGTGCTCCTTTAGTCAAGACGATCTGGTCGACCATCGGCGAGCATGACGATGAGGCGATCATCGTTACCGACGCCAAGGGCAACCCCGAACCCAACCCGGCCTTGCGCGACACCGAGAACGTCCCGCTGACCGACGACATCGAGGAGTATTTCGCCCGCGAAGTATTGCCTCACGTGCCGAACGCGTGGATCGACCACGATAAGACCAAAGTCGGGTACGAGGTTCCGTTCACCCGCCGCTTCTACCGCTACATCCCACCGAGGCCTCTCGACGAGATCCAGAAGGACCTCCGCGTGCTCGTGGGGGAAATACAAGCGATGCTCGCCGAGGTTGGGGTATGACCTGGCCCGCGTATCCCGACTATCGCGAAACGGACGTCTACTGGTTGGGCCTGACACCATCATCGTGGTCTATCGAACGGATGTCGTGGCTGTTTAACGACATATCCAGCGGCACGACGCCCGAGAGTGCAAACCTTGATTTCTACGATGGCGACATCAACTGGGTGACAACCGGCGAACTCCGGGAAAAGGGAATCACTCAAACCGAAAAGAGGGTGACACCGGCAGCACTTGCCACCTATAGCGCACTCAAGGTCTATCCGGCAGGCACGCTACTTATTGCGATGTACGGGGCGACCATCGGACGCTTGGGCTGGCTGGATGCACCTGCTTGCACCAACCAAGCCTGCTGCGCTTTCGCCAACCCAAAGCGGGTCAGCAGTCGATTTGCCTACTACTCGCTCAGCGCCGCCCGCGATCACCTCATCGTGCTCGCTTCGGGTGGCGGACAGCCGAACATCAATCAGGACAAGCTGCGGAGTCTCCGTATCGCCGTGCCGAGTCGCCCAGAGCAGGTCGCTATTGTCCGGTTTCTCGACCGGGAGACCGCGAAGATTGATGCACTGATCGCCAAGCAGGAGCGGCTCATCGCCACCCTGCGCGAGGACCGCACCGCCACCATCACCCACGCCGTCACAAAGGGCCTCATCCCCGACGCCGAGATAAGGGAATCCAATCTTGAGGGGCTTGGCAGCATCCCCACTCACTGGGAAACAGCGCCGATCAAGCGTTTGGGCGAAATTCGATATGGCCTCGGTGAGCCACCGGCCTACGTTGAGGTTGGCACTCCTCTTATTCGGGCGACCAATGTCGCATCAGGGTTGATCCGCGAAGACGGAATGGTTTACGTCAATCCCGACCACATACCCTCGCAACGGATTTTCTGGCTGAAAGTAGATGACATTCTCGTTGTGCGCAGTGGCGCGTACACGGGAGATTCGGCAATAGTGGTCGAGAAGTACGAAGGCGCAATCGCAGGCTTCGACATGGTCCTTAGGGTGTCGAAGGCCGTGCCCGCGTTTATCCAATACGCGCTGTTGTCTACATATCTCAAGCAGGGGCAGATTGACATCGCTCGGACACGGGCCGCGCAACCCCATTTGAACGCCGAAGAACTTGGATGCTGCGTGTGCATTCTCCCGCCGCTGGATGAGCAGCAGGAGATCGTGGATTTCCTTGACCGCAAGACCACTCAGATCGATGAGTTAATCGCCAAGGCCCAGCAAGTGATCGCGACGCTGCGGGAGTACCGCTCCACTTTGATCACTGTTGCGGTGACGGGGAAGATAGATGTTCGGGGGGTGGTGTAGCGGTGACGCAGCAGCATCACGAGTCGGCGTTCGAGACGGAGATCTGCCAGTACCTGTCCGATCACGGCTGGCTGTACTCGCCGACCGATGAGGGTTATGACCGTGAGCTGGCCCTGTTCCCCAACGACGTATTCGATTGGCTTGCCGGTACGCAGCCAGAACAGTTGGCGAAGCGGGTCAAGCCGGACCTGACGGGTGAGGCGCTGACGAAGGCGCGGGCTGGGGTGCTGGCCACCCTGGTGAAGCAGTTGGGGGCTGATCCAAAGTCCAACGGCGGCACGTTGTCGGTGCTGCGGCGAGGGTTCAAGGACCTCAACGCCCAGTTCGCGATGTGCCAGTTCCGGCCCAACACGACGCTGAACGAGACCACCAAGAGCCGATATGACGCGGTGCGGCTTCGGGTGATGCGTCAGGTCCGCTATTCGACGCAGAACTCCAACAGCATCGACCTGGTGTTCTTCGTCAACGGCATACCGGTGGCGACAGCAGAGTTGAAGACTGACCTAAGTGTCCAGAACGTCACCGACGCGGTTCTGCAGTACAAGCATCACCGGCTACCCAAAGGGGAACCGCTGCTGCAGTTCGGCTCTCGCGCCGTGGTGCATTTCGCGGTATCGAACTCCGAAGTGCAGATGACCACCAAGCTGGCGGGCAAAGACACCGTCTTTCTGCCGTTTAACCGGGGCAATCACGGCCACGCTGGGAACCCACCGAACCCGCACGGTGGTTCGCCCACGGCCTACCTCTGGCGCGAGATCCTCGACCGGGACACCTGGTTGGACATTCTCGGTCGTTTCCTGCACCTGCAGATTGACGAGAAGATCGACCCCGCCACCAACAGGAAAATCCGCACCCAGCGGATGCTGTTCCCGCGCTACCACCAATGGGATGTCGTTACCCGCCTGGTTGACGACGCCCGCCGGAAGGGGCCGGGTCAGCGCTACCTGATTCAGCACTCCGCCGGGTCGGGTAAGACCAACTCGATTTCGTGGTTGGCGCACCGGCTTTCGGTGCTGCATGACGAGGCCAACACGCCGGTGTTCGACTCGGTCATCGTGATCACCGACCGCAACGTTCTTGATGCCCAGTTGCAGGAGGCGATCCGCCAAATCGACCGCACCCCAGGCGTGGTCGCCCACATCGCCGGACTGGGTGGGGCCAAATCTCAGGAGTTGGCCGAGGCGCTGACCGGTGGGACGAAGATCATCATCGTCACCATCCAGACCTTCCCGTACGCGCTGCAACTGATTCAGGAGCAAGCCGACCTCAAGGGCAAGAGCTTCGCGATCATCGCCGACGAGGCCCACTCCTCGCAAGCAGGCGAAGCCTCCAAACGGCTCAAGGCCGCGCTGTCTGCAAGCGAATTAGAGGATCTGGACGACGGCGGCACCGTCGATGCCGAGGATGTGCTGGCTGCTGAGATGGCCGCCCGCGCCGAATCGAAGAACCTGTCGTTCTTCGCGTTCACCGCCACCCCGAAGGCGAAAACGTTGGAGTTGTTCGGCCACAAGTCGAGCACCAACGCGACCCCGCATCCCTTTCATTTGTACTCGATGCAGCAGGCCATCGAAGAGGGGTTCATCCTCGACGTGCTGCGCAACTACACCCCGTACAAGACCGCGTTCAGGCTCACCCACGACGGGCAGACCTTCCAGACCGAAGACACCGCCGCCTCGGGCACCGTCCAGGTCTCCGGCGAGCCTGCCGGGGAGTTGGTGGACAAGAGCGCGGCCATCAAGTCGGTGATGAACTGGGTCAAGTTGCACCCCACCAACATCAGCCAGAAGGTCGCGATCGTCATCGAGCACTTCCGCGACAACGTCGCCTGGCGTCTCGATGGGAAGGCTAAGGCCATGGTCGTCACGTCGTCGCGTAAGGCGGCGGTGCGCTACAAGCTGGCCTTCGACAAGTACATCGCCGAACATAAGTACACGGACATCGCCGCGCTGGTGGCGTTCTCGGGGGAGGTCACCGACCCTGACTCCGGTCTGGAGAAGGTCACCGAAACCAGCATGAACCCAGGCTTGAAAGGTCGCGATCTGCGCGAAGCGTTCGCCACCGACGAGTACCAGGTGATGTTGGTGGCCAACAAGTTCCAGACCGGGTTCGACCAGCCGCTGCTAGTGGCATTATACGTCGACAAGCGACTCTCGGGGGTAGCGGCGGTCCAAACGTTGTCGCGGCTCAACCGCACCGCTCCGGGCAAGGACCAGACGTTCGTGCTGGATTTCGCCAACAACGCCGACGAGATCGTAGAGGCATTCGAGCCCTACTACGACGCCACCACCCTGGCCGATGTCACTGATCCCAACATCGTGCACCAGACCGTGAACAAGCTGGATGCCGCCGGGATCTACCAAGAGGCTGAGGTCAACGGTCTGGTCGCCGACTACCTCAAGTACGCCCACCAGGCTGGTAAGGGCCACGAGGCGCTGAACAAGTGGCTCAAACCCGCGCAGGACGTGTTCCGCGACCGCGAACGCCAAGCTCGCGACCACGATGACAGCCTGGCGCTGGAAGAGCTGGACCTCTTCCGCAAAGACATCGGCACATTCCTGCGCCAGTACGACTTCCTCTCCCAGATCGTCAATTACGAGGACCCCACCATCGAGAAGCTCTCGATCTACTTGCGATTCCTCGGTCCGACGATCTCCAGCGAGCAACTGCACCACGACATCGACTTGTCCGGCGTCGACTTCGACTACCTCGCACAGCACGCCGGGCACGTCGCCGACGGCAAGCTCTCTGGCGGCGTGATGCTCGAACCGGCCAAAGCTGGAGGCACCGGCACCGCCCGCGATCCCGAACTGGTCGCTCTGGAACAGGTCATCGCCCAAATCAACGACCTGTTCTCCGGTGACCACCCCGACTCCAGCGTCCGTAACGTCGTCACCCACATCAAGGACCGGCTCGAGGAAAGCGAGACCCTGCAACAGCAGGCCGAGCACAACACACTGGCTCAGTTCTCAGCCAGCCCCGACCTGCAGAACGAATTCGTTGCCGCAGTCATCGGAGCGATGGCGTCCTCGGAAGACCTATCCACCCAAATTCTCAACAATCCCGAACTGTCTCAGAAACTCCTCGGAGAGCTGATCCCCGTCGTTTACCAGGGATTGAAGCCGAGCGCATAGGGCACAGGCTAGGTCGACCGTCCGCTAATACGATTTGGTCCGCGTTATATAGCGGCGAGATTTCACCTCTCGGAGCGTCCGCCACGCACGCCATCTCTTGCCGGTTACCGCTCGGGGCGAAGTCGCATGTAGTTCGCGGTTCATCCGTCTCACTGCGATGAAGCGGACTAACGCAGGTAGCTAGGGCTTCTCCTTCACTGGGCTGCCGGTGTGCGGCAACAATTTGGACCTATCGCCAGGGAAAAGGCTTCGAGCGATGACAACTACTATGCCAATAACTTCGACTACTGAGCTCGCTAGCCATACAGTCATTATCTTCGCATCCGGCGCTTCGCGGTTGAACCAGAGATACCAACCGAAGAAGAGATTCGCTGCTACCAGCTGGACACATACGAATCCGATTGACCACTTCGCAACCATTCGCCGCAGGTTTAGATCCTGCTCTTCATTGTCTACTTGTGCGTGCCGTAGGCGCAGTTCGACCGCTCGCAAAGCACTCGCACTGTCTTCTTCCTGCTCGGTGACCACTGGAGGCTTCGAGTCCGGTGAGGAGTCGACCTCACCCTCGGGACCACGCGACCACCGGACTTCCGTAGGGGTCTTTGCTTCCTCGAGCCGCCGGGCGACCCACAGCCTTCTGTTGACGTAAGCCCTATTGGATGCAGCCTTCGGCGATTCATCCGAGGATTCGCCATTCGCCTCCCCGGCGTCGTCATCACTAGACGAGACCAAGGTTCTTCAACCTGTACTCGATCGCCGCCGTCGAAACTCTGAACTTATTGCGTAGGTCGTCGAGTGACATACCCTCCGCCCAATATTTCTTGACTATTGCGGCTGGCATTAGCAACTCAGCTGCGAACTGGTTACACCACACTTCGGAGGGGTCGGTTCCGGACGACGCCAATTCTGAACGTTCGTCGACATAGCCGATGTTCTCCTCGCCTCTATTCTTGAAAAAATGGCCGAGCTCATGGGCTAAAGTAAACCTTTGACGCACATGAGCATCGAGGGCATTGAGGAAAATTTCGACTTGTCCGCCGTTCTCTCGAACAATGAATCCAGCGAGATTGTCGTCTAACACTTCCTGCTTAACGGCGATACCGAGGTTCTGTGCGATCGCGAACGGGTCGACGGGCAACGGCATTCTCGTTCCCTTATTCCAGGCCTCCATGCGAAGTTCGCGAGCAGCGGATCGCGGCGTCAAGGGATCCCCCTAGGTGTCTTCATGTCAGTTGCACTTCAGCGTACGACTGCAGTACGACAACGCAGCGACGTTGACGAGTGCGACCGCGCCGGAGCACGCCGAAGGGTAAAGCCTCGACTTGCGGCTGGCAGTGGGCGCAAACCCGGGCCAAGTCGGAGTATCGAATCGCGTCACCTTGCTAGGGCGAGCTCTGACAACGCCGCCGCGATCTGCCTGTCGCGGCCCTTAGCGGCGTGCTGATATCGCATCGCGGCCTGCGGCGTGGAATGCCCCAAGCGGGCCATCAGCTCGGCCAGTGTGGCACCGGTCTGCGCGGCCAGCACCGCACCAGAGTGCCGCAGGTCGTGGAACCGCAGATCGGACCGACCGGCGGCGTTGCGGGCGGTGTAAAACCGCCGGTACAGCGTAGCCGGGGCCAGGTGCCCGCCGTGCTTGGCCGGGAACAGCAGCGCGTCTCCCCCGGTGCCGACGTGAGTCGCCAAGTGGTCCTCGATGACCGGCACCAAGTGCGGCGGTATGGCGACGTCGCGGATACCGGCGTCACTCTTGGGCGTGGTCACCGCGAATCCGTCACCGGCACGCACCACTGCGCGCTCGACGTGCACGACGCCTTCCCGGACCACGACGTCGTTACCGTCGTCGCCGCGTTCGACGTGCCCGGTCAGCTCGAAGTCTTTGCGCCGCAGCTCGCACAGTTCGCCGAACCGCAGCGCGCACCAGGACGCCAACATCACCATGGCCTGATACGGCGCGGGCATGGCCTTGGTCAAAGCCTCCAGCTCCGCCAACGTCGCGGGCCGAATCTTGTGCACGCGCCGCGACGTCCCCGCGCCACGGATGACGCACGGACTCAACACCGCCTTGCCGTCGGATACGGCTGTGTTCATGACGGCGTTCAACAGCCCGTACGCGTGTGAGCGCGCCGTCGGCGTGGCCTTGCCCATCTTGGTGTGCCACGCCCGCACGTCGTCGGCGGTGATCGAGGCGATCGGCATCGCCCCGAACGTCGGCAACAAGTGCTCGTCGAGCAGCCAGGCGTAATGCTCGCGGGTGCGGACCTTCAACGGCTCGCCCTTCACCCGGCGCTCGTCGAGCCAGCGCTTGGCGTAGGTGCGGAACGTCAACCGCTTGTCGAGGTTGGGTGCGGCCTCCGGCGGCGTCCAGGCCTTGCGGATGATGTCGGCCTGCTGGAGTGCCAGCCACGCCCGGGCATCGCCCTTGGTCAGGAACGTGATCGGGGCCTTGTGGCGGCGTCCGTCGGGGCCGGTGTAGCGGGCACGATAGTGCCCCCCGGCAAGTTGCTCGACAGATCCGAACGTGCCAGCAGTGCGCGTCACTGGGTGATCCTTCCCGCGATACAGAGATGGGCAGAACGTGGGCCGAGGGGTCCCCCGGGCTATCCGTGGGCTATTTCTAGCACACTTCTTTCCGCACACTTCCGCAATCTTCCGATACTGAATCCATTTGCCAGAGTGGCGATTACACGATCGTCGCTGATCACAGCTCCGACTCTAGCAAACTACAAATGGGATTCAATCCCAGTATCGCGCACCACGTTCTAGCTGCTGTTATAGCTCTTTTCCGAGGGTACGGGGGCTAAGTGATATACGCACACCCGGGGGGTGTGCCGGTGCCTACATCTACAGTGCGCCCTTGATCGTCAAATACGTGGACACGGGTAGCGCTGACCCGAATCGTCAGTTCGGTGGTGCAAACGCTGCGGCCATGCGCTCCTCTATCGACCTGAGGTCGTAATAATCCCGCCAGCGTTTGATGTGGTTATTGTCGTCGAGTTCGATCACCCCCACGACTTCCAACTCGAACGACTTATCTTGGATGCCGAAAATGTCTACTCGCTCCGTCATCACGGTGCGACCGTTCGCGACGAGCGTCTTTACCTCGACGCGAAAGTTAGAAAGCATCGCCATCGATTGCATTTCTGTCCTGATGGCGTCGATACCCTCGTGGGTCCCTCGCGGACCATCAATGAAGACGGCGTCGTCACAGTAGTAGCTGGCCAGTTCATCCGCGTCGGACGTTTCCATAGCGGCTAAGTACCTGCGTATGACCGACTCCGCTGACTCGCTCATCGTTGGAAACTCCTCTCGCTAGCGGTAGTCGCAGACTAAGCCTCGCCCCGCGAGCACAAGGACAGTTTCGGGTGACCGGCTGACTGACACGTTTAGGAGGTTCTCCACGTTCTTTGCAACGTAATGCGAACGGGCGGGTAGTTGGCTACGCCCGGCGTGGGTACCTCAACCCCCTATGAACTCTTCCTCTTGTTGTGCCTGATCTACGGCATCATCTGCGGTGCCGTTGTCGGCTCCGGTCGAATCTTGAGCAGTTTGAAGTACCCCAGGTTTTGTTCCTACTCGGTTGCGAGGGCCGGGGTTGGCTGGCTCGCGGGGTGTGAGGTGCCGGTG
>NZ_LZMD01000004.1 GCF_001668575.1 Mycobacterium sp. 1164985.4 | reverse complement strand
CGGCGCGCACCCTGAAAATGCCGCGCCGCACACGAACCCGCGAACAGAACCGCATTGCGGCAATCGAAGCCGAACGCCGCCGAAACCAGCCCTACGCCGACGAACGCAATCGGCCGCCGCCGTTCTAGGAGACGCGTTCGAGATAGAAGTAAGCGTGGCGACCGTTGTCGAGGGCGTTCTTACCGTTCATGATGCCCATCACGGCGCGGTCGTCGATCTTCTTGAAGTGGTCGTGGACGGGCTGTCCGTCGAACACCATCGTGGCGGTGACCTCACCTCGAAACTCCTCCATCCAGAGGCTTCCTTCGCCGTTCTCGGTGTTCGAGTACTTGTTGCCGTTCTTGTCCAGGCAGACCAGTGGTTTCACGTCGGTCGCGGAGATGAAGGTCTTGCCGAACCAGTTGATGAGGGCCAACGTTCCGTTTTCCCGGTGACCGGTGTCGAATTCGCCGCCTTCCCATTCGCCGATCATGAAATCGATCGTCGCGGGCTCCAACGTCGCCCAGAACGCGTCGAGTTCAGCATTCGGAACGAATACGCGCTTCGGCCCCGTGACAAGCCGCTGACCCGCGCGCTCTTTGAACTCGGTGAACATCTTCCGGGCCAGTTCATCGCTCACGGCGCTCTCCCATCACGCGGCGGTGAGGATCGTCGGTCCAGTATTGCCCCCACATGTACGGGTCGGGGGCGAATTTGCACCTGAAGTGTTGACCGGCCAGGGCCTCTAGGGGTGGTAGGGCACGCCCACGGCGCGAAACACGTACTCAGGTGGGACGTCGAAGGACAGCGATCGCCGGGGCATCCGTGCGAGTACATCCTCGGGGATGGCGACTTTGTAATTCAACGAAAGTTGGCCAATGAAGCGGGAATCCACCGCAGCGATGTCGACATCGATGTGCATACCCGCCGAGGTCAGTTCCGCCGCGACATTTCCCGATTGGGGAGCGTCCCAGCGCTGGTCTATCGTCCGGCCCGCCAGTTTCGGTACCGTCGACAGCGTGCCGAGCACCCTCTGATTGGTCAGCGCGAGCGAGCCCACATAACTCGTGACATTCGCGCTCGCTCGTCGTCCCGGGATCTTTCCGCTGAACCGTCGGGTCACCGCGATGTATTCGGCGAGGAAGAGGACGCCCTCGGCCTCCAACTCTGCCCGCAGATCCTCGGGCAACCCGCCGATACGGAGCAGCTTGCGCACGAACACCGCCATGAGCAGTCACCCTAATGGCCCGTCGATCCGCGTGGTAGAGGTGGACGATGGGATCACACAGGCGCTGGCTGGTGATGTCGGCGCTAACCGCGGTCGGGCTATACGCCGTGCTATGGGTCGGTTTCGCGCATCACTGGACATGGTTGGCCGACGTCGATTCCGCCGCGCTCAACACCTTCCACCGCCACGGCGAAGGCCGTCCTGGCTGGGTGCACGGGTGGGACGTCTTCTGCACCGTCCTGGGCCCCGCTGCCTTCCGCCTCGTAACCGTTGTCCTCATCGTTGTCGCCTTTGTACGCCGCCAGATCCGGATCGCGGTATTTCTGATCGTGACCGTCGAATTGGCCGGACTCGTGACCGAGATCGCCAAGGCGGCGGCCGATCGTCCCCGTCCGTCCACCGCCTTCGTCACCGCCTTGGGGACCTCGTTCCCCTCGGGCCATGCCCTCGGGGTGATCGTTGCCGTTCTCGCACTGTTAGCCGTCGGACTACCCATCACCCGCCCGCCGGTACGCGCCGTTCTCATCGCCGCCGGGGCGATCGTCGTCATCACCATCGGCATCGGCCGCGTGGTGTTGAACGTGCACCATCCGTCGGACGTCGTGGCTGGATGGGCCTTGGGCTACGCGTATTTCGTGCTCTGTCTGTTGCTCGTTGCGCCGTCGCGCCCCGTCACGGAAGCAGGCGAAATACCGGAAGCGCCCGGTATCGCACGCTGAAGCTCGCCGTCGTGCACTCGGTTCCGACTTCGCCGTCGTGGGCGAGCAGCGTGGGCCCGTCGACCGCGGTGAACTCGAATTCGGGCACCCGCATCTCGTGGTAGAAGGGACTGCGTACGAGCCTGCCGAGTGTGACGGCCAGGAGGATGCGCAGCTTGCTGAACCGGTGGCCGGTCTCCAAGATGCGGACGTCCATCAGGCCGTCGTCCATGCGATCCCGCCTCGACGGCGCGAATCCCGAAGGCAGATAAGCCGAATTGCCGAGGAAGAACAGGAACGTCTGCAACGTCTTGTTGTCGTAGCGAATGCGAACCGGCTGCTCGTGGCGCAATGTGTGATACATCGCGTACAGCCCGGCCAGCGGCTTGCCGATCTTGTGTTCATACTTCTCCCGCGTCCGGACGAACGCGGGGTATGCGCCGATGCTCGCCGTGTTGACGACCATCTGCTTTTCGTTCAGGCACACCATGTCGACGCACGCGACGCTACCCTGCCGAATCGCTTCGACCGTCTTTTCCACGGTGTCGCAACCGATGTCCTTCGCGAAGTGGTTGAACGTCCCACCCGGGAACACCGCCAGCGGCACCCCTGCTTCAATCGCCGCCGCCGCCGCACACGAGACCGTCCCGTCGCCGCCACCGATCGCCAGGACCTCCGCGCGCTGCGCTACCGAGCGCAGCACATCCGCGATGTCGTCGTCATCGGTGAGCTCCACAACTTCCGCGCGCGGCAACGCATTTCGGACCTCGTCGATGATGTCCGATCCGGTTCCGCTGCCGGAAGCCGGGTTCACGACCAGCACCACACCAGCGCCGTCCGGTCGCGGCGGGGTGTCCACTCGCAGCGGATCGGCGGTTGGAAGCCTCGTCGGCACCGCCGGCGGCACGATTCGCCCGCCCAGCACCGCGACCGCCGCACCGAGGCCGAACCCCGCGATCACATCACCGGGGTAGTGCGCGCCCACCGCCACGCGGGACAGCCCGACGAGCCCGGCCAGAAGCGCCAGCGGAAGCCCGAGCGAGGCGCTCTCCAACCCGACTCCCACCGCGAACGCGGCCGCGCTCGCGGAGTGCCCCGACGGGAACGAGTTGGACGTCGGTTGACGACGCGTGCGGCGCACCAACGGCACGGAGGTGAACTGCGGGCGCGACCGCCTACGGATCCGTTTGGCGCCCTGGTTGGTGATCAGGCTCGTCGCCGCCAGCGTCATCACGCCGCGCACCGCACCGCGCCGCGCACTCGGGTTGCGCGTCGCGGCCAAAGCTGCCGCGATGGCGAACCACAGCTTCGAGTGGTCGGCCGCCCGGGTCAGCGGCGGCATGAGGGTGTCGAGCAGCGGCGTCGGGGACTCGGCGACCGCGTCGAAGATCTCCCGGTCCAGTGCGCCGAGACCGTGCGTGATTCGCCGAAAGCCGGCGGGGCGGCGGACCACCTGGGCAACATCCATCTCCCCAACGTATCCACCGGGGTCGAAAAATAATCGTGTCATCGCCGATCAGTCACGGGACCGCGTGGCATACGGTTCCCACAGCACGCCGCGACTTAGCATGCGTCGGTGCGCCGACTGCTGACCCTGCTGTGCGCGGGACTGATCGCCCTCGCGTCGGCGCCGGTCGGCCAGGCGCAGACCGTTCCCTGGTTCGCGCAATCGGTCGGCAACGCCACCCAGGTGATTTCCGTTGTCGGCGTGGGCGGTTCGAAAGCCAAGATGGACGTCTATCAACGGACCGGCGCGGGATGGCAACCGGTCGCGGCCGGCATCCCGGCCTGGATCGGCGCCAAAGGTATGGCGCCGGAAACCCATGACGGCGAAATGAAAACGCCGATGGGCATTTTCACGCTCGACTTCGCTTTCGGCACCGCGCCGAACCCCGGCGGGGGTCTACCGTACATGCAGGTCGGACCCGACCACTGGTGGGACGGCGACATGAAGAGCCCGACCTACAACACCATGCAGGTCTGCAAGAAGGCGCAGTGCCCGTTCGACACCGACCCGGCCAGCGGCACCGAGAACCTCCAGATCCCGCAATACGTCCACGCCGTCGTGATGGGCGTCAACAAGGCGCGGGTTCCGGGCAACGGCGGTGCCTTCTTCCTGCACGCCACCGACGGCGGACCGACGGCAGGATGCGTGGCCATCGACGACGGCAAGCTGGTCGAAATCATGCGCTGGCTGAGGCCCGGCGCATTGATCGCGATCGCTCAGTGAGTCAGATGTTCAGTGCCCGACCGGCTTTCACCTTGAAATTCAGCGCCTCCAGCGACATCGACGCGTCGTACGTGCGGTCGTATCCCGTCTCGCTGATCCGCCAACCGTCGGGGGTACGCCGATACCGATCGTGGTAGAAGCCGGCACCGATCAGCATGAAGTTGAAGTCCGGTGCGATCACCCGGTCCTGCAGGTACCACGTGCCCGTCGCCTCGTCGCCGTCGACGGTGATCTCGGGATGGGTGACGCGGTGTTCGGTGATGATCTCGGGACCCAGCGAGTTCCGCATGAACTTGACCAACTCGTCGCGGTTGGTGAAGTGGTGCTCCTCGCCGATCGACTCGCCGTACTTGCCAACCACGTCCTCGGTGAGGGTGTCGGCGAACTCGTCCCAGTGCTTGGTGTCGAGCGCGCGCAGATAACGGAACTTCACTTGCTGGATCTCATCGATGTCACCCATGCCCGACATTGCAGCACAACCCGTCCGCACCGCGTACAGTCCGGACATGAAATTCGTCGACGCCTACGTCAAATCTCCGTTCGCGGGGCTGGCGCCGTGGATCCTCATGGCCGTCGTCGCAGGTCCCGGCCGTTTCGAGGAAGCCGCCTCGGCGGCACTCGGCCTCGCCCTACTCACGCTGTGGGTCGGCACCCGCCGCGGGGTGCCCGTCCACTCCCTCGAGGCGCTGACGATCGCCTACTTCGGCGTCCTGGCCGTGCTCGGCCTGCTCGCGCCGGATCGGGTGATCGATTGGCTTCAGCTGTGGTCCGGCGAGCTCAGTAACATCGTGCTGGCCGTATTCGCCGTCGGCACGCTGATCGTCCGGCGTCCGTTCACCATGGCCTACGCGAAGGACACGACGCCGCGCGAGTACTGGGACACGCCACCGTTTCGCCGCATCAACTTCGCGATCACCGGAGCGTGGGCTGCCGCGTTTGTGGTGTCGGCCATCTCGGGCGGGATCGGTGACGCCGTCCTGCGCGACAACGACAACTTCTGGACCGCATGGATCATCCCCATCGGCGCGCTGGTCTTCGCCGCGTCGTTCACCGAGTTCTATCCCGACTACGCGACGGGGGAGTCGGACTCGTGGTCGGGCGCCATTGATTGGCTTCCGCCGTTCCTCACCGTCACCGGAATCATCGGCTGGGTGTCGGATTCGACGTCCGACACCGTCGCAATCGCGCTGATCGCCATCGGCATCGTGGGGTCGATCGCCGTCCGCAAGTTGCTGCCCGAGAATCCGGTATCTACCGCGCCGCAGTGAGATTGCGAGTTGCGGGGCCCTCGAGAAGGGTTCCGTCGGGTGCGAAGCGCGACCCGTGCAGCGGGCATTCCCACGACTCATCGGCGTCGTTCCAGTTGACGATGCCGCCCAGGTGCGGGCACACCGGCGAGACGCGATATTCGCGGCCGTCGACCACACTTCGCGCCTCCAGGTCCCAAGGCGGGCCACTGACCACACCGCCTTCTTCGGGGGTCCGGTTGAGCATGCGGGTGACCGGCGTGATCCACCCGCGGGTCAGGTAGAGCGCCACCTGCGCGTTGGTCTGCATCGCCTTCGGGATGCCTGACAATTCGTGCGGGCTCCAACTGGCGAACGCCTCGGCCCAGTCCATCCTGCCGCCGAGGATGCGGCTCGACAGCGCGAGCGCGGCAGCGGTTCCGTTGGTCATACCCCACTTGTCGAAACCCGTTGCCACGAAGATCTTGTCGTTACCGGGCAGGATCGGCCCCACGTAGGGCAGCTCGTCGATCGGCGAGTAGTCCTGTGCCGACCAGTAATGGGTCTGCATGGCACCCGGAAAGTGCAGCTTCGTCCACTGGTCGAGTTCCTGCACCGACGACGCTGGGCTCTTCTCATGGCCGACCGGATGTCCGGCCCCACCGGCGATGAGCCGGTTGCCGTCGGGTGTCGGCGCATAACGCAGCGACCTGGTCGGCGAATCCGCGGAGATGTACATGCCGCGCGTGATGGTTCCGGGCACCTTGTAGGCCATGCAGTAGGAACGCTGTGGTTTGAGGCGGGCGAAGAAACCGCCGCGGTCCAGGATCGGGATGCCCGTCGCGAGAACACATTGATCGGTGTGCACGTCGAATTCTTCGCCGTCGGTGGTCCGCACACCGAGCGCGAGCTTGTCGCCCTCGTTCGAAACCTTTTGTACCCGAACACCTTGCGTCAGCCGTCCACCGCGCTCGTCGAGCTCGACCACCAGGCTGTCCAGCAGCGGCATCGGGTCGAACTGCGCTTGGTCGGCCAGTCGCACTGCGCCGTGAAACGGGAACGGCACATCGGCGTCGTCGACCCAGTCGGCGTCCAACCCCGCGGCCTGACACGCCTCGAGTTCTGCCCGCACCGAGGGGACACCCTTCTCGGATTGCGCATAGGTATAGGCGTCCTCGCGCTGCACCGACAACCCGTGCGCCTCGCAGTGCGCAACCAGCCACTCCTGGCCCTCGCGGTTGCCCTCGACGTACTGTTTCGCGGTCTGCGGACCGTGCTTGGAAACGATCTTCGACAGCTTGGTGCTCTGCAGCAGGCTGATTTTGGCTGTGGTGTTCCCGGTGGCCCCGGCCCCCACGCGTTGCGCTTCGAGCACCAGCACGTCCTTGCCGGCGCGCGCTAACAGCACAGCGGTGATGAGCCCGGTGATGCCGGCCCCGACCACTACGACGTCGGCGGACCGGTCCGATTCGACCAGCGGATCGGCCGGTGCCGGGCGCTCGACGCGGTTTGCTAGCCAGAGAGATGTCATGGCATTTCAGGTACCCGTTTGGTGCACCCCAAAACGGCGGCGGCCGAACGGGGTTCGCACGGAGTGTCTGACAGGTTCGCTGTGTCCGGACGACTATCGTGTGGTCCGTTATGAGCGACCCGTTGGGGTTGTCGATCGGGACGACGAACTTGGTCGCGGTGCGCATCGGCAATCAACCCGTGATTCGTCGTTCGGTATTCGCCTTGCCGGACGGCGCGCTGATGTCTGGCTTCGTCGAGCGGGTGGGGGACGCGGTGCCTCTGGTCGCCGCGGACGGGTCGTCGCATTCGGCCGACCGGTTGCTGGTCGCCGCATTGGCCGAGCTTGTCGACGCGAGCGGTTCGGCAACCGACGACGTCACGGTCGCGGTGCCGGCGTATTGGGGACCTGCCACCCTGCGCACCGTGCGCACGGCGATGCGGAGCCATCCCGTCCTGGGGGCGGACGGAACGCGGGTGCGACTCGTTTCCGACGCCAAAGCGTCGCTCACCGCGCTATCGGAACAGCCCGGCCTGCCGGCCCAGGGAGTGGTGGCGCTCGTGGACTTCGGTGGTGGCGGCACCAGCATCACGCTGGCGGATGCCGGCGATGCATTCGAGCCCATCGACGAGTCCACGCGTCACACCGAGTTCTCCGGCACGCTGGTGGATCAGGTGCTGCTCGCTCACGTCCTCGACGGACTAACAGCGACGGGCGGGGTCGATCCAACGAGCACGGCCGCCGTGGCGTCACTGTCGCGTCTGCGCGAGCAGTGCCGCGACGCCAAAGAAAACCTCTCGTTCCAGGAGTCGATCGACCTCGACGCGGTGCTGCCGGGCCATCGCGCGGCGATCCGCGTGACTCGCGACGAGCTCGAGGCGCTCATCGCCACACCGTTCACCGGCGTCTTGGCTGCGTTGGATGACACGTTGCAGCGCAACAGGATTGGCTGGCAGGACGTCGCCGCTTTGGTCGCTGTCGGAGGCGGTGCGGCTATTCCGTTCGTGCGACGGCGGTTGGCCGAGCACACCGGCATGTCGGTGATCGCCACGACGGGTCCGGGTGTCGACGCGGCAACGGGTGCCGCGGTGATCGGCGCGTATACGTCGGCCGCCGAAGCCCGCACCGGCATGGCACCGGTCGCGTCTCCGGACGCCCCGACGGGCTTGGCCCCGGTAGCCTCTGCGGACGCCCCGACGGGCTTGGCGCCGGTGGTGCCGGTCGATTTGCCCGCGTCGGAGAATTCCAACGCGTTGGCCTGGTCGCAGGACGACGCCGCCGACGAACCGCTGCCGTTCACCGGGTCGGGAGTGTACGAAGCCCCCTACGACACCGGATCGATGCGACCGCCCGTGCAGTACGTGGCCGCGACGGGGCCGATCGACGAACCCCGGCTTTGGCAGCGGATACCGGGTCTGGTGTTCGGCGTCGCGGCGGCCGTGGCGGTGGTCGCCGTCGGCGGGGTGGCGATCGCACTGACCAGTGCCACCGGCAGTACCGGCGTGACCGAGGCTCCGCGCACCCGGCCCGTGCCGCCGCCGTCGGCACCACAGCCCGAACCCGTCACCGCCGAGGCGCCGCCGCCGCCCGTCGAGACCGTCACACTCGCACCACCGCCGCCGGTGACCACCGAAGCACCCCCGCCGCCACCGCCTCCGCCGCCGACGACGACGGTCACCACGACCCCGCCGACGACCACTACCACCACAACGACGACAACCACGACGACAACCACGACGACGACGCCGTCGACGACCACCACGGCTCCGACCACCACGACGACGCCTACCACCACGGCGATGACGACCACCTACCTGACCGTGCCGTTCGTGCCGGTTCCGATCCCCATCCAGGTGCCGCAGAATCCTTACCAGCCGGTGCCGTAGGCCCGACTGTCGGATAATGCGGCGATGAACCGGTTATCTACCGTTGCCGCGGCTCTGGCGATCGAGGCTCTGGTGATCACAACCATGGCGATCGCGCCGGCCGTGAATGCGACACCCGCGGAGGGCGACATCGAGCGCACGGACCTCGCCGAGGGCACGACCGACGCTCCCATCGCGATCGTCTCCGTGGGTCAGCCGACGACCCTTTACGTGCAGAACCTGGTGCTCGCCCCGGCGTCGAGCAGCGGATGGCACACCCATCCCGGCCCGGAGTACTCGGTGATCAACGGCGGCGAGGTGACCCTGCAGACCGTCGGCGGCGGTTGCGCTCCGGTGGTATTCAGTGCCGGGCAAGCCATATTCGTCCCCGCCGGCGTTCCACATGTGGTGTCGAACAAGGGATTTCACCACGCGGAAGCGACGGTCACTTATACGTTGCCCGCCGATCGCGCGGTGCGTGACGATGCGCCCGCCGCTTGCCCTTAGCGGCTAGCGGCCGTACGGATATTCCGGTTCGTGGAACCGGTTGATGATCGGGATCCGCTCGATGATGCGGTCGCGTAGGCGCGGCTTCTGCGGCGGCGGCACGTAGGCGGGCGCCGGCGGAGGCGCATAGACCGGGGGCGGGGTGTAAGCCGGAGGAGCCTCGGCGGGCGTCGGCGGTGTGTAGGCCGGCTCGGGTGCGGTGTACTCCGCTGCCGGCGGAACGTAGGCCGGCGGTTCGTAGACCGGTTCGACGACGGGTGCCGCTGGCGGCGGAGGTGCGGCCTCGGCGATTGTCTGTGCGACGACCGGCCTCGCCTCGGCCGGCGTCGTCGCCTTCTTTCCGTCGATCGTGTTCTCGATCTTTTGGGCGGTCTCGCCTGCGACGGAATCTTCCTGCACACCCCGATGGGCGGAGTCCCGGTCGCCGGTGAGGCTCAAGCCCACAGCAGCCGACGTCGACACCACGAACGCCACCACCGCCGCGGCGAGCACCGACGTCAGCGCGCCGATCTTCGACGGCCCCTTCGCGACTTTGGCGTCCAACCGGTTGACCGCGCGCGCCGCTGCCAGCGCCGCTCCGCGGGCCAGGGCCAAGTCGGCCTCCGCGGCGGAGAAGACCGGTGAGTCCGTCACGTTGCCGAGCGTGGAGGTGATCAGATCCACGTCGCGGGCCGAACCGACCACGAAGATTGACTGCGGCTGCCATTCGTTGAGTTCGAGCATGGCGATCACGCTGCTGGGCAGCTCGACCACGTCCGCGCCGTCGAGGGGTCTGGCGATGCGGTCGACGGTCACGCGCTCGCCGTTGACCATCGCGACCACCGCGGCGTCGGGTTCGACGATGCATACCGCGACGTCGTCGTAGTCGGCGATCTCGGCGATGCCCGCGGCCAGCACGTCGCCCGCCTCCAGCTCGGAGATCGCGATCGCGTTGTCGTACCCCCGCGCGATGAGGGCGCTCAACACACCGGACGCGACATCCTCTGCCTCGTTGGTCCAGGTGACGCCCATGGCGTGGATGGGGCTGTCGGAGACGTCGGCGAGCGCCACATTGAGGAGGTCGTCGGGATCGACCGCAGCGTCGAAGTCGAACGAACCGCGGTCGACGGTGGCGCCTTCCCCGGTGGTGCCCTCGACGAGGACCCACCGAACCGTGCTGGACGTCATCGACAGGCCGAGCACGAGGTCCATATCTTGTCCCCGTTCTTGCGATGAATGAGGTCCCGAGATTACCCCTACCGCCGGGGCGTATATCAGGGCCGCAACGTCACGCCACCGTCCACGCTGATGGTCTGCGCGGTGATGAAGCTGCCGTCGTCGGAGAGCAGCAGGGTGGCCAACGCCGCGACGTCGTCGGGTGCCCCGAACCGGGACTTAATCATCTGCCGCGCGCGGGCCTGCTCGACGACGCCGTCGGGCATCGGTTGCTCATCGAACTTGTAGTGCCAGATCAAGCCGGGCGCGATCGCGTTGCATCGGATGCCCTTCGGCCCGTATCGGCGGGCGATGTGTCGCATCAGGGCCAACTCGGCGGCCTTGCTCATCGCGTAGGACACGCGCGTGCTAGCACCGTTGTAGGCGTCGATGGAAGCAGTGAAGACGATCGAACCGCCGCCGCCCTCGACCATCGCCGGAATGGCGTGTTTGGCGCAGATGACGAACCCGCGGGTGTTGACGCGCATCACTTCGTCGAAGGCTTCGAGCGGCAGCTCCACCACACCGCCGGGGAGATAGGCGTCGGCTGCATTGGTGAAGTTCACATGCATGCCGTCGAGGCGACCGAAGGTGTCGACGGCGAGCGCGACCGCCGAGACGACGGACTGCTCGTCGGTCCCGTCGAGATGCGTCCCGCGGATCCGCTCGCCGGCCGGATCGATCTCGGCGACGAGGCGTTGTACCAGGTCAGCGTCGATATCGCCGACTACGAGACGGGCTCCCTCGTCGGCGAACCGGTGCGCGAGACCGTTGCCGATGCCGCCGAGACCGGCGACGATGATGACCTTGTTATCGAGCAATCTCGTCACGTTCGGAGATGATCCTCCCCGTCTGAGCGGCCACTTCGGCCGATCGCCTCGGATTGCGGCAAATGTAACGGTTTGATATACAACCCTGCGTGGGACGGCACTCCGTAGCCAAGAAGCGGCGCACGTCACCGATGGGCGTGGCTGCAATGCTCGCTCCGGCTGCCCTCTTCTTCGCGGTCGGCGGAGACGTCCATTTTTCGGCCCGGCCCGCCCCGGAGATCAAGCCGGTCGTCGAAGAACCCGCCGACGCGAAACCGTGTTGTCTGGAGATCGTCGCCGCCCCGGCGATCGCGCCGGCGGCCGTGATCGGGCACGCCAGCCTGGGCGTGGCGCCCGACCCCACGGTCGCAGCGGCCCGCTACCGCACCGTTGACCGGTCCCTTCCGGTGGGCATCGCGCCCGAGCGCGGCCTGCAGGTCAAGACGATCCTGGCGTCGCGGGCGATCACTGAGGCCTTCCCTGAGATCAGCAATATCGGGGGGGTGCGCCCGGATTCGCTGCGGTGGCATCCCAACGGACTAGCCCTCGACGTGATGATCCCGAACCCCAGCAGCGCCGAGGGGATTGCGCTGGGCGACGAGATCGTGTCCTACGTGCTGCGCAACGCCAAGCGGTTCGACTTGCAGGACGCGATCTGGCGCGGGGTGTACTACACGCCTGATGGCGCGCAGCGCGGCGGATACGGCCACTACGACCACGTCCACGTCACGACTCGCGGTGGCGGTTACCCGACGGGCGACGAAACTTACCTGCGCTGAGTCTCGCTTTTAGTCAACCGGGGTCTGCACAGTGACACCGCGGGGCGACACGTGGCGGCGGCCGACGGTTCACGATTGGCGTAAAGCGACGGCGCCGCGCGCTAGGAGCACTAGTGGTGCCCGCCGTCCTGCTGTTGGGTGTCGACGGGGGGCGGCTGCACGTTGGACACCCCCGGGGCAGCGGGTGCGGGCACACACGTCGGCGTCCCGTCGACGATGGATTCGCTGCCGCTGCAGCCCGGCTCGGCGACCGATTGGGCAGGTCCGCCGCCCAGTGCGGTGATGACGGGGGTCGCGGCGAACGCGACGCCGACGATCGCCAGACCGAGGCGTCGGCTAGAAGGATTTGACAGATCGAACACTCGACACCTCCTTCGACAGCCTCAGCGAGAAGGCTTTGCTAATTCGAAGCGCTCGCTGCGAGGCTGAATCGAGACTATCCCCGATGGGTCCTCCCTGCACAGGGTTTCGAGACGGGTACGTCGGCGTCAAGTTCGCCCTGGAGTAAGAACGTCTGTCAATGTGTCGCCGGGGACAATCCGTACCGGCGAACGACGTCGTCCATCCAGTCCGGCGTGCCGTACGTCAGGCCGTATTTGGTTGCCAACTCCTTGAATTCGGCAGACTCATGCAGGGGGGCGCCGGATGCGACCGCGGCTTGGCCGGACATGAGCAGTTCGCCCAGTTCGCGGAAGTAGTTCTCGAATCCTCCGCCGGGAGTGATGACTTCGATGATGCGCCCGGGCTCGTTCCCGGCGTTCCACATGGCATGCATCTGCCCGCGCGGCTTGGTGATGTAACCGCCAGGGCCGAGTACCACTTCGCTGTCGTCGGATCGGAAGCCGATCTCGCCCGCGAGCACATAGGAGTGCTCATCCTCGCGTGTGTGCCTGTGCGCCGCGGTGATCGCGCCTAACGGGAACGGATGCTCGACGATCGACACCAAGCCGCCGGTGGTGCGACTGGTCAGCTTGAATACCGCTCCAAAGCCCGGGATGGACACGACATCGCCCTCGCTGGGCTGCATCACGGTCAGCATGGCGGATTCTGTTTTCGACATGTCTGCTCCTCAACTCACGGCGGCCAGGCCGGCCCCAGCTGTGTCTCGAGTGGGCCACAACGGCTGCGGCACCTGCACACCGAACGGGGCATCCCATCGGTTGCGCGATGAAACCTCGTGCACGGGACGGCGATTGGCCGCCACACCCCACTTGCCCAGGGGATAGCCGAGGGCCAGCATTGCCGACATCCTCCAGCCCTCGCTAACGGGGACGCCGAGCATCTCGTTCACCCGGTCCTCGAAGTTGCGGAGCACCATCGTCATGACGCCGCCGACACCCTCGGCGCGGGCCGCGAGCAGTGCGCTCCAAATCGCGGGATAGATGTTGGCGCCGCCCAAATCGTCGATTGCGAAGACGAACAGCAGCAAGGGCACTTCTTCGAAGTGGTCGGCCAGATAGTTCCCTGAGCCCTTCATCCGCCGCATGGTCTCGACGTGCGCGGCGCCGTCCGCGCCGGGAGCCGTCGCAACCATGGGCCCGGTCCCGGTCGTGAACTTCTCGTATTCGAGGTCGCGCGCCTGCCGGAACAGCTTCGCGAACTCGCGAATGAGTTCGGGATCGTCGACGGCGACGAAATGCCAACGTTGGGTGTTGCCGCCGTTCGGCGCGCGAACAGCCGCGTCCAGAATTCGGGCCTGCGTCTCGAGGGGAATCGGATCGGGCCGCAGTCGCCGCATCATCCGTGTGGTGTACAGCGCTTCGTGGATGTCCATTTCCGTAATCCTCCGCTACTCGGGCCAGCTGTTGGTCAGGATGAGGTCGACGAAGTCCTGCCGCTCGAACGTCGGGTCGAAGTGCGCCAGCACGTCGTCGTTCATCGTTCCGAAAGTGGTGTCCGGCCGGTGTTTCATTCCGTCGTTGAAGGCGGCGAGGATCCGGTTCTTGAAGTCGGGACGCGGGTGGGCCGCCGTCACCGCGTCGACCGCTTCCGGGGAAAGCTCCGCGCGCCCGATGCCGATGACATCCGTCTCGACGCCGGCGTTCACCAACGCGATTTCGGGTTCGAGGAACTGCGGAACGCCCGGTGTTGTGTGCAGGGCGATCGCCAACCACACCTTGCGCACGTCGGCGTCCTCGACGCCGTGCTGCAGCAGGAAATCCCGCGCCGCGTTGGCGCCGTCGACCTCGAAGCGCAGCTCCGAGGTGCGGTAGCGCTCGGTGAGCCCGAGATCGTGGAACATCGCGGCCACGTAGAGCAGCTCGAGGTCGGGCTGCAGGCCCAATCGGCTGCCCCTCAGCGCTCCGAAGAGGAACACCCTGCGCGAATGGTCGAACAGCAGATCGTCCTCGGCATCGCGGATGTACTCGGTCGCCGCGCGCACCAGTGCACTGTCGGGGATCGCTATGCCGGCGATCGACTGGATCGATTGGGTACTCATCATCAGCCTCCTCTGTTGGACTACTTCGTTTCGAGTCAACGCAGGCGAGGGGTCGTGCGCACACGGTGATTGAGCCGTTCGCCCCACAAAATGCGACACAATGACGGTGTGGTTTCGGATGCCCGCTCACGGGTGGTGGTGATCGTCGTCTTCGACGACGTGACCATGCTCGACGTCGCCGGAGCGGGAGAGGTCTTCGCCGAGGCCAACCGGTTCGGCGGCGACTACGACATCAGGGTCGCGTCAGTGGACGGGTGTGACGTCGCGACGTCGGTCGGGATCCGCATGGGGGTGACCGACAGCATCGCGTCCATCGAATCCGCGGACACGGTTCTGGTCGCGGGCAGTGACAGCATCCCCTCGCGGCCCATCGACCCCGCACTCGTCGAGGCGGTGAAATCGGTGGCGAGTCGCACTCGGCGGCTCGGCTCGATCTGCACGGGGTCGTTCATCCTGGCCCAGGCGGGGCTTCTCAGCGGTCGACGCGCCACCACGCACTGGCGCGAAACCCGAAGGCTGGCAAGACTGTTCCCCGACATCACCGTCGAGCCCGACGCCCTGTTCGTCCGCGACGGCGACGTCTTCACCTCGGCGGGGGTGTCGTCGGGCATCGACCTCGCCCTCGCGCTGGTGGAACAGGACCACGGCGTCGACCTCGTCCGCGACGTGGCCCGCTGGTTGGTCGTCTACCTCAAAAGGGCTGGCGGACAATCACAATTCTCCGCGCTCATCGAGGCGAATCCGCCGCCGCAGTCCGCGCTTCGAGCCGTCACGGAGGCGATCGCCGCCAATCCCGCCGCCGACCACAGCGTGAAATCCCTTGCCGTGCGGGCTTCGCTGAGCACACGTCAGTTGACGCGGCTGTTCCGCTCGGAACTCGGGATGAGTCCCGCAGAATACGTCGAGATGATTCGCATCGACGCCGCCCGCGCGGCGCTCGACGCCGGACGCACCGTGACCGACACGGCGCACCTGGCCGGGTTCGGCAGCACGGAGACTCTCCGGCGAGCATTCGTCGAGCACCTGGGCGTGTCCCCGAAGGCGTACCGCGACCGATTCCGCACCGCCATTCGGGGCTGAGGTGCGACGTCAGCCGAGCTTTTTCAGCTGGAACGGGGTCTGGGTCACGATGCCGCCCGCGCACCCGTAGTTCGAGTCCGAGGTCAGCACACCACTGAGGGTTGCGGGGTCCACCGACAGTGACACCACGGCCGGCTCGTAGTGCCCGTCATCGCAAGTGAGACCGCCGGGCTTGGACACCGTGAAGGTCCAGCGGCCGCCGGTCAGCGTGGTGGGCGTGGTCCAGCCCTGGTTGCTGGCGACCGTGCCCGTGCATCCGCCGGCGCCGCAGCTCGTCGCGAAGGTCCACACGTTGTAGGGGTCGCCGTCGGTGGATCCGTAGGTTCCGTTCAGCAGCGGTGAATCGGCGCTCGCCGGGCCGGCGAGCGCGATGGCCGCGATCGCCGACGCCGCGACGGCAGTAGCCAGGGTGTGCAGGGCCTTAGTCATAGTGACCGCAATTCAACGACCGTGTCAGCCCGGCGGCTGGGCGGCGCGAGCGCGTGATTCCCGGTTGTGGCCTTGATGACGCCGAATCGGAATCTACGGGGGATTCGCGGCGGGGCCTACGTACCGGTCGGGTAGGTGATCATAGAGTTCGAGCTATTCGGGCAGGCCTTTCACAGAAACCTCATTACGTGGGTGTTGACGTCGCGGACTCGTGGGGCCGGATCTTTCGGACGGCCGTCAGCCGGCCTTCACCACGGCGGGACACACTTCCACGGGCTGTCGACGCACTTCCACGGACTATTGACCACTTTCCACGGTGTCCAATGGGGCCTCCACGGTGACCAGTGAGGGGTCCCGTGCGGGCGCAGAGGTGCGTTGAGGTCCGCCGCACTCACCGATGCAGGGGCGGGGACGGTAGCTCCATTGTCGGCCTGGGCGGCGCCGGCGCCCGTGACGCTGAGACCGGTGAGGGCCGCGCCGACGGTGACGACTTTCCAGGTGGCCGGTCGTTCCACTTCGATCTTCCCTTCGCTTCCCATTCGTTCTCGCTTCCCCGGCCCACGGTCCAGTCTCGCTCGGAATGCCAAGGGCTGCAAACCCTTATTTCGCG
Organism: Mycobacterium sp. 1164985.4; assembly: GCF_001668575.1. Lineage (GTDB taxonomy): Bacteria > Actinomycetota > Actinomycetes > Mycobacteriales > Mycobacteriaceae > Mycobacterium. The sequence goes on along the minus strand of NZ_LZMD01000004.1, from coordinate 19,101 downwards.
TCGGCCAGCCAACGCATGGCCTCGTCCAGGATCGTCGAGGTGTGCAGGGGCCACTGCGGATGCTGCAGGCGGAACGGCCCGGTCGCCAGCCCGACCAGCGCGGCAGCCGTTCTCTCTCGAAGCTGTCGAGCCGGGAGGCGCCGCTCGGCGTGGGCGAGGACCGCGTCCGCGTATCGGGTCGCGACTTCCTGGCTCGAATCGTCGAGCGCCAGCGCCGACAGATGCGCGAGCAGCGTCGCCCACTCGTCAGACCGTTCTCCGGGCCCGGCGCTGTCGATGTCGAGAAGGGCTGTCACGACACCCTTGTCGGCGAAGAGTTGGCCTTCGTGGAAGTCGCCGTGTACCGGTACCAATTCCTCGCGCTCGACGTCGACCGAGTGCAGGGCGTCCACGACCTCGGTGAGCCGGGTCAGCACCGCGGGTTCGTCGGCGGCCGCTCGCCGCAGTGCGCCCGCGTGGTATTCGACCAGCTCCAGATGCGACGGTTCCCGATCGAAGGTCATCAGGTCGTCCGGCAGGGCGTTCAGCACCGATTCCAGCGCCTCGGGGGATGGCAGTGCGGCGTCACCGTCGGCGATGAGGGCGTCCAGGGGAGTTCCCTGCGCTTCTTCCAGCACAAGCACGCCGTCCGCGGTCGAAGCGAGGACCTGAGGAACGGGCACATGACTGCCGGCGATCGCGTGCCGACGGCGGAGATCGTCCACCGCCGACGGCCGCACGACCTTGACGAACCACCGGGAGCCTCCGTCGTGCACCTCGAGAACGGCGTGCCGCGACGGCAGGTACCGCAGTGGCCGGATGTCGAGCATCGACGACTCGCTCAGCCTGGACTCGCGAAACAGCTCGGCCAGCAGGGCGGGGGTGCTCGCCGTCGGCAGTGCGGGTAGCGCGGGATCACGGGGCCAGGCCCAGACACCGACCTCGACCGGCTCGCCGCGGTACTCACCCGCGACGACGGCAGCACCGGCCGGGATCCGCTTTCCCGTTGTGGCGCCGAGGAATTCCGTCGTGACTGTGCTGTCGGCGCGGCGCACGTCCGCCACGTACGTCACGATCGCGGCTCCGGAGGGATCGACGTTGACTTCCGCTGGGCGTAGGTCTTGGAGTTGGCAGTCGTATTCGGCGACCGCGACGGCCAGCACATTCGGCCCTTCCGGACCGAGCAGGAGATCGAGTGCCGCAGTAGCCACTCACTCGAGGTTAATCGGGCCTTATCGGCAGGGCGTCCCGCGTAGCCTCGAAATTCGTGAATTGGTTGACCGTCATCTCCACCGGTCTGGTTCCGTTGGCCTCGGTTATCTCCACGGCAACCGTCGCTGTCTGGACGAAGCGGATTGATGCCCGTAGCAGGCAACAAGATCGAGACCACGAGCGAATCCTGGATTACGAGAAGCGAGCGGCGGACGACAAGAAGGCCGCCTTGAAGTCGCTGATTTCCGCGACGCATTACGTCAAGCGTGGCGCCCAGACTCTGGGATCGGCAGACAATCCGGCAACCCCGAACCGCAGACGCGCCGAAACCCTCAGAGAACTCTACGAGTTCCGCATGCGCGTGGGTCTGGACGACGGGATTGCGGAGTTGATGGTCTACGCTGCAGAACCGGTTCGGGAATTGACAAACCTGCTGCTCGACGAATGGGATCGCCAGTTCCGCGAGCATGGCTACTCGCTGGCGCAGCTCGATTCCTGCAAGAGACAGCTAGCCCAAACCGTCGTCGATGCGCCGCCGCCCGATGACAAGACGGTCTATTTCGGTGGATACCAGAAGTGGTCCGAGTTGAAGCGAGAAGAATGCGCTTGGCTGGACCGGCTTGGCGACGAATCAGACCTCGACGTAGACGCTTTGGTCGCTCTCTGTGACCGCACACTCAAAGCTGCCCACAAGGATTTGCGCGGCGGCTACGGCGCCGAACTCGACTAGACGGCTTCGTCTACCTAGCCACTGCAGCAGTTCGGATCGAGCACGAGGCACAGCGCGCCGAGGGCGTCTCGATGCGGACGGTGGTAGACGTTCATCCCGCGCCTGACCGACTCCACAAGTCCCGCACGCCGAAGCTGGCCGAGGTGGTGGCTGACCGTCGACTCCGTGAGCCCGAGGGCCTTAGCGAGATCGCCGCTGTTCTCTTCGCCCTCGTCGGAACCGAACAGGTGCGACACGATCTTCACCCGCGCCGGGTCGGCGAGCGCCTTCAGGCGAAGCGCCACCTGCAGTGCGTCCTCGTCGCTCATCGGGCCAGCGGCAACAGGTGCGCAGCACACGGGTGCGGAGATGTCGACGGTGGGCAAGGCCTTGGGCATGACTCGAGTATGCCAGCTTCTTGACATTTATCAAAAAGGTGGAGCAGTATGGCGGCAGCGCACTAATTCGATATATGTCTCACAGGTAGGAGGAAGTCATGTCCCGTATCCAATTGGCCCTCAACGTCGATGATCTCGACGAGGCCATCGGGTTCTATTCCAAGCTGTTCGACACGCAGCCAGCCAAGGTGAAGCACGGCTACGCCAACTTCGCCGTCGCGGAGCCAGCGCTCAAACTGGTTCTGCTGGAGAATCCCGGCCGGGGAGGCACGATCAACCACCTCGGTGTCGAGGTCGAGACCAGCGAGAAAGTGCGCGCTGAAATCGCGCGCCTGTCAGGGGAAGGACTCGTCACCGACGAGGAAATCGGCACGACGTGTTGCTTCGCCAAACAAGACAAGGTGTGGGTAACGGGCCCAGCCGGGGAGAAGTGGGAGGTTTACACCGTGCTGGCCGACTCCGAGGCGTTCGGCGTCAGCCCTGAACTTCCCGAGACCGACGCCGACACCGCTGTGTGCTGCGGCTGACCCGACCACGGACCGGCGGTTACCCAGCATCCGTCGTCGAGAGCGGTTGGCGTTGGACGGACCGCCCAAGGACCACCTTGGCCGTGATGACGCCCAACTTGGCCATTCCCAGGTATGTCGACGGATTGAACAACGTCGGCCACACAGTGCGGGTTTTGTGTTCGTCGACCGGCCGGTCGGTGAAGCGATCGCGCAGCCACCGCAGCGTCATAGGCGCCGAAAGTGGGTGCAACAGCAGATGGCCGCAGAACCGGTCTCGGTGATACGTCACCGCCGCACCGATGCGCTCGTAAGCAGCCACCAACGCGTCGATGTCGTCGACGCTGATGATTCCGTCGTGCACCGCCTGCACGACCAGGACGGGAGGCTTTGGCTTGGACTTACCGAGCTTCGTCTCGTCGAAGATGTGACGCACTTCGGGCAGGTCCCACAACTCGTCGGCTGTCATGTCCACGTAGGACCCGATGTCGACATTGCGTAGCTGCCAGACTGCCTCGGCAGTCGTCATTGTCTTCAGCTTGTCGAGCAACGCCTTACCCTCTGCGGTCGCGTGCTCGTTCACGACGTTGCGCGCGCCGGGGAAGACCTCTGTCAGCGCGGAGATCATCAGGGCCGCGAGTCCGGCGAAGAAGCTGCCGTTGAGGCGGCGGGCGACACTCCCCGGGTCGCCGACGGGCGAGCCGAGAACGGCGCCGACGATATTGAGTTCCGGCGCGTATCGCTCGCACAGTTCGGCCGCCCACGCCGACGCCAAGCCTCCCCCTGAGTATCCCCAGAGACCCGCCGGCGCTGACGGCGACAATCCCAGGCGCTCGCACCCCGTCGCCGCGCGCAACCCGTCCAGGATCCGGTAGCCGGGTTCGACGGGAGCACCCCACATGCCGTGGCAGCCTTCGTGGTCCGGCACGCAAACCGCCCAGCCTTCGGCCAGCGCCGCGATCACCAACAGGTATTCGGCTTGGACGAACGCGCCGATCGGCCGCGCGCCCTGCCGCATGGCGAAGGACGGGAAACAGCGCGACGCCACGGCGTCGATCGCGCACTGATACGACAGGACCGGGCAGGCGACGGACGACTCACGCTGCGGCGGGACGAACACGGTCGTCACGGCCACCTCCGGTTCTTCGTGCAGATTTGTCGTTCGATACAGCAGCTGAGTGGCTTTGATTGGTTGGCCGATCAGCCCGAGAAAACCGATCTCCACGTCGCGCGATCGCAACACCGTGCCTGGTTCGGCTTGCTCATAGCCCTGTGGCGCTCGATAGAAAGGATCGTCGTCGGGTGGAATCGGACGTTCGCCGCGGTGTAACCGTTCGTGTGGCGGGTTCGTGTCCGTCTCTGGCGTGGCGGATCGAATGTTCATCGGGCGGCGACCTCTCGCTAATCGCTGACAGCGCGCACCTACGACGCCTGAAGGAGGGCATTACCCGCGGTACCGATTGTCAACCCTCGCACTGAGTGCCGGAGGGTGGATTTCGTGGAGCCGGTGACGGGAATGGAACCCGCGTTCTCAGCTTGGGAAGTATTTTCGACATCCGAACAGGTGAGCGATACCTGGTGGTAGGCGGGCTTGCGAAGACCACCGTTTGCACTGGTCATCGGCAACTTGGGCACGTCCTGCGGACTAGTTGAGTACGGCTGCGGTACGGCCCCAGTACGCCTGCGGGTACGGGACCGTTACGGGACCATCGGCATGGGCGAGTGGCACGAACGACCACACGCCGAGAAGCGTCGGAGGGCGGGCCGCGCGGGCGAAGCGTGCGGCCATCGAGTACGGCCCGCTGAAGACCAAGCAGAGCTACCGTCGGGTGCCGTTGACCGCCGAGACGACGGCGTTGCTCGTGAGTACCTCGCCGAGCACCCGCGCCGGGACGAGTCCGACGCGCCACGGTGGCCCGGTATGTCGTTGACGAGGCCCCGGCCCACGGGAGTGCGGGCGAACTCCGCCGCACCAGGAGCGGCGCCTACGGGTATGGAAGAGGCAGCACCGAGCGCGTCGGCGAAGGACCGGACGCAGCGGCGGGCTGCCGCCCTGGCGCTCCTCACCGTGGAGGACGCGGAGAAGCGGTTGGTGCTCGACTGGGAGACGCCGCTACGCCACGCGACGTTCTATAAGGCGGTGTACCGCCCGGCGGTGCCGCGTGCCAACAGGCTCACCCCGACCGCGAAGCTCGACGCGAACCAGTCGTTCCACTCGCTGCGCCACACGTACGCGAGCTTGTGCCTTGCGGCGGGCATCCGGCCCATCGACATAGCGGAATTGATGGGGCACCGCGACGTGAAGACCACGCTGACGGTTTACGTTCACCTCATCAATACCGACGACCACACCGGCAACATGGCCGCGCTCGGCGCGTTGTCGGCCCCTGTGCAAAAGGCCAACTACGGCAACGTGATTCCGCTACACGGCTAGGCTGCTCATCTAACCGCTCGTCACACGGAACACTTCGACGTCCTCGGGTAGACCTTTGAGTCGTTGGGGGCCAAGGCTTTCAAACTTGAGGCCCGACCCCGCGGAGAGATCGCGGACCGTGCGGCTCGCCAGTACCTCGCCTGCGACAGCGAGCGCTTCGATGCGCGCCCCGGTGTGTACGGCCATCCCGCTCCATTCCTGTCCGCGTCGCTCACACTCGCCGGTGTGGATGCCAACGCGGATCGGAATGTCGCGCGAAGTCAGTGAGGGTACGAGGTCCAGTGCGCATCGTGCTGCTTTGGTAGGTGCGTCGAAGAGCGCGAACACGCCGTCACCCGTGTGCTTTGCGCGTACGCCGCCGTGTAGGGCGAGCAGGTGGTCGACCAGCGTGTCGTGACTGTTCAGCTGATGCCGCCAGTGCGCGTCACCTCGGGCGCTCAGCCGCTCCGTGGAGTTTACGATGTCGGTGAACATCACGGTTTTAAGGACCCGCTCATCGATCGACTCCCTCGGACGTCCACTCACGAATTCGAGTGCCATGCATGATAATTCGTCTACAAGATCGAACGCATTGTGGGCCCCGGGCGAAAGCCGTTCGAAAAGTGCCCCGGGTATGGCGGCGGCCAGCGCCTCGGCCGCTTCGAAAGGGACGAGCCGGCTGCCAGGACGGGCGGCCACGAGAGTCCGGGCCTTGACCGCGGGCAACACCGCCCGGACGTCAGTCTCCATGAGGGTCTGCCACCACAGTCGCGCCATCGCCGGACTCGCGATCGAGCGTTGCAGCTTGCCGAACATTTCGCGGACACCAGGTTCGTCTGCCGCCTCGTTGAAGAAGAGCTCGGCGAGCGCACCGTCGCCCCAGTCGTCATCGATCGCATCGAGCTGCGACTGGATTTCTGCCGCAGTGAACCCCCATGGAAAGTCGGGAAGTTCCTGGGAAAACCGCGCCGCGGTCCCGTACAGCATCAGCGAAGAAACACGGTCTGGATAGGTCGCGGCGAACAAGATGCACACCGAACCGCCTTCACCGGTGCCCAACAAGACGACTTCCCCGTCGCTCACGGTGTCGATGACCGCTCGGAAGTCATCCATCTTTTCGTCGAGTGAAGGGGCGTGGGTCAACGGATCCGACAGTCCGCTCCCGCGGCGGTCGAACATGACGAAGCGGGTGCCCTGCGAGAGGCGCTCGACAATGTCCGCGTAGGGGCTACTCGGCGCGTCGATGGTGTCGACGTTGCTCACCACCCAGCCTGGCGCCCAGACAAACAACGGTCCCGACTCACCGAACACCCGGTATGCGAGCCGCACGTCCCCGTTGCGCGCGTAGTGGACCCGTCCATCAGTCACGTCCACAATAGTGGCATCACTGAGGTCAGAAGGTGGATCTTCGCTCAATGGCCGCACACGGCCCCGGTGCCGTACAAGCGGGTACGGGACCGTAACGGGACCACCGGCCCGGTACAGCGGGTAGCGAGGAAGAGCTTCAGCTGCTTAACGTGGAGCCGGTGACGGGAATCGAACCCGCGTTCTCAGCTTGGGAAGCTGATGTTCTGCCATTGAACTACACCGGCCTGTTTGAGGACGAAGGCTAACATCCGAGCGGCTACGCTCGTCGGGTGCTGCTCTCCGACCGCGACATCCGCGCCGAGATCGCCGCCGAGCGACTGGGCCTCAATCCCTTCGACGACTCCCTGGTCCAACCGTCCAGCATCGACGTCCGGCTCGACAATCTCTTCCGCGTCTTCAACAACACCCGCTACACCCACATCGACCCGGCCAAGCAGCAGGACGAGCTGACCACCCTCGTCCAGTCCGAGCCGGGCGAGCCGTTTGTGCTGCACCCCGGCGAGTTCGTCCTCGGCTCGACGCTCGAACTGTGCACCCTGCCCGACGACCTCGCCGGCCGGTTGGAGGGCAAGTCGTCGCTGGGGCGTCTGGGGCTGTTGACGCACTCCACCGCGGGCTTCATCGACCCGGGCTTCTCCGGACACATCACGCTCGAGCTGTCGAATGTGGCGAACCTGCCGATCACGCTATGGCCCGGAATGAAGATCGGTCAGCTGTGCCTTCTCCGGCTGACCAGCCCCGCCGAGCATCCCTATGGCAGCGCGCGGGCCGGGTCGAAGTACCAGGGACAACGGGGTCCGACCCCGTCGCGGTCGTACCAGAATTTCATCAAGTCGACCTGACCGTGTCGTGAGCACTCGGTAACTCGGCCGAAACACGAAACATTCCGGAAACACGCCCGCCCCGCGGCTGAAACGTCTGACCTGAAAGCTCATCCCGATTGGGAGGAGCCCCCATGGACGCGATCGATCCGGCCGCGACGGCCTGGCTGCTGGCGGCGACGGCGATGGTGCTGTTGATGACGCCCGGGCTGGCGATCTTCTACGGCGGCATGGTCCGCACGACCGGCGTGCTCAACATGATCATGATGTGCTTCATCTCGATCCCGTTGTGCACGGTCGCGTGGCTGTTGGCCGGTTACAGCGTGGCCTTCTCCGACGACGCGGGTGGCGGTCTCTTCGGCAACCTGCGCCACATCGGGATGCTTGGGATCAACCCGACGACTCTGCACGGCAACGTCCCCGAGCTGTTGTTCGCCACCTTCCAGCTCACCTTCGCGATCGTCACGGCCGCGCTCGTCAGCGGCGCGATCGCCGACCGCGCCCGGTTCGCCGCGTGGATGGTGTTCGTCCCGGTGTGGACCGTGGCGGTGTATGCGGTGGTGGCGCACTGGGTGTGGGGCCCCGGCGGTTGGCTGCTCGACCTCGGGGTGCTGGATTACGCCGGCGGGCTGGTCGTCGAAATCGTCTCGGGCGCATCGGCTTTGGCGTTGGCGCTGGTGCTCGGGCCGCGCATCGGTTTCAAGAAGGACGCCATGCGCCCGCACAACCTGCCGTTCGTGTTGCTTGGTGCGGGCCTGCTCTGGTTCGGCTGGTTCGGGTTCAACGCCGGTTCGGCCCTGGGCGCGAACGGGACCGCGGCCGCGGTGTTCCTCAACACCCTGGTAGCCGGCTGCCTGGGCATGCTCGGCTGGATCACCGTCGAGCGCATTCGCGACGGCAAGCCCACCACGTTCGGCGCCGCCTCCGGTGTGGTGGCCGGTCTGGTCGCCATCACGCCGTCGTGCGGGACGGTCAACACCCTCGGCGCGTTCATCGTGGGTACCGCGGCGGGAGTGGTGTGCTCGTTCGCGGTCGGCCTGAAATTCCGGTGGGGGTATGACGACTCGCTCGACGTGGTCGGTGTGCACTTCGTCGGCGGCGTCGTCGGTGTGCTGCTGATCGGACTGATCGCCACCGAGGTGATGACCGCCGGTCCGTCGGGGCTGTTCTACGGCGGCGGGCTGACCCAGCTCGGCAAGCAATCGCTGGCGGTGGTGGTCGTGGCCCTCTACGCATTCGCCGCCTCGTATCTCATCGCCAAGGTGATCGATCGGGTGATGGGGTTCCGGGTCAGCGCCGAAGACGAGACCACCGGCGTCGACTTCACCCAGCACGCGGAGACCGCGTACGCGGAAGGCGTGCACGGTCACGTGCCCACCAGGCGGACATCGCTGACTGGCTTCGGAGATCCGGAGAATGCGTCGCGCGCGGATTTCAACGCCGCCGATTGAACGCATTGGAGCCTTCGCTCGTTGACGCGAGTAGGGTCTAGATATCGGCGTCGGCATCCCCGTGCCGCATATCGAGCTGGCCGCGGCTGATCGTTCTCAGCAAATGCGGGTTCGGGCGTAACGCCCGTGCTGGTGGGGACGATCAAGTACTAGTCGGTGGCTTGTGAGGCGAGAGGGGCCGATCGGCGGACTAGATACCATAGCAAACTTTTTGGAGGGGCAGTGGACATCGTACTGGGTGTGTCGATGACACCTGTGACGGTCCGCATGGTGCTGGTGGAAGGCGAGAAGGGCGACGGGGCCACCGTCGACCACGACGTCTTCGATGTCAGCGGGAGCGACGGTTCAGCAACCTCGGGTGCCGCCGCCCAAGTGGTCGACGCCGTACTCGGCACCAAGGAGAGCGCCGAAGCGGGCGGTCACGATCTCAAGGCCATCGGCGTCACCTGGAGCGACCACGCCGAGGCCTCGCAACTGCGCGACGCGCTCGCTGCGCGCGACATCGACGACGTCATGCTCGTCTCCGAAGGACACGCCGCCGCCGCGCTGGCCCAGGCCGTCGGGCGCGCGGTCGGCTATGACACCACCGCGCTGCTCTTCATTGATCGCGACACCGCCACGCTGTCGGTCGTACAGACCGATGACGGGTCCGTGGTCAAGGTGCTCAGCAGCAGCCTGCACAGCCAGGACGCGATGGCCGTCCTCGCGGACATGGCCGCCGCCGTCGACGCCCAGGACGACCCGCCGCAGGGCATGTTCGTCGTCGGCTCGGGTGTCGACGTCAGCTCAGTGAGAAGCCATTTGGAGCACCTGGTCAGCCTGCCGATGCGCGCCCCCGACGAGCCCGATATGGCGCTCGCTCGCGGTGCGGCCCTCGCCGCGGCCAATGCGCCGGCGATGGAGGCGTCCACCGTCGGACTCGCCTACTCGCAAGACCCCGACGGCACCACCGCGGGTTCGGTCTACGCGGGGCTCGCCGCGGCGGAAACACAGTTGGCGCCCGTGGGCGGCGACGGCGCCTACAGCGGCGGTGACGAGTCCGGGACGGGCCTGTCGCCCGCGGCCGGCGACGATCGCAAGCCGTTCCTGCTCGTCGGCAGCGCGATGGCGTCGATCTTCGTCGTCGGTGTTGTGGCTCTGGTGATCTCGTTGGCGGTGAGCATCCGGCCGACGGCCGATCAGCGGCCGAGTCCAGGCCAGAGCGCGATCGTGCCGAGCACCGTCGCGCCCGCGCCGCCGCCCGCGCCCGCGCAGCAGGCACAGCCGGCTCAGGCACCGCCGCCGCCTCCGCAGGCCGAGACCATCAAGGCGCCCGTGCCGGTGGTTCAGCAGCAACCTGCGCCGCAGGCGCCGCGGACCGTTTACGTCGAGTCGCCGCCGCCGGCGCCTGCAGCGCCCGCGCCTGCGGCACCGCCGCCCGCGCCCGCTCCGGTGGCACCGCCACCCGCGCCCGCACCCGTCGCGCCTGCGCCGGTGGTTCCGGCACCGGTTCCGGTGTACGTCCCGCCGGTGGTGGCACCGCCGCAGTACTACCCGCGGCCGCAGAACCCGTGGAACCCGCCGTGGTCGCCGCCGCGATCGGTATGGACACCACCGAAGCCACAGAAGCCGCCGAAATGGACACCGCCTTGGCAAAACGGAACCGGTGGTTTTCCCGGCGGGTCGGACGATTACCCCTACCCCGGCGGCAGCGTCGGTCAGTATCCCGGCAGCGGGCCGAGCGATAGCGGCTCCCGGGGCCGGGGCGGCTCGTCAGGTCGTGGCGGGGTGTCGATCTGTGTGTTGAACATCTGCGCCGGCGGCTAGCCACTTGTAACCTGCCGTTGGCCCGGCGCTCAGTGTCGCGTAGCGGTTAGCTCATTCGGGCTGCATATCAAGGCGGTATGCGGTGCACCGTTTTCGGGACGGGTTATCTGGGAGCCACCCACGCGGCGGGGATGGCGGACTTGGGTCACGAGGTGCTCGGCGTCGACATCGATGCCGGCAAGGTCGCCAAACTCGCGTCCGGTGAGATCCCGTTCTACGAGCCGGGGCTGCGAAAGATGTTGAACGACAACATCGCCGCCGGCCGGCTGACATTCACCACCGACTACGACGCGGCCGCCGACTTCGCCGACCTGCACTTCCTCGCCGTCGGCACGCCGCAGAAGAAAGGGGAGTACGCCGCCGATCTGCGCCACGTCCACGCCGTCGTCGACACCCTGGTTCCGCGCTTGAACCGGCCGGCGGTCATCGTCGGCAAGTCGACCGTCCCCGTCGGCACCGCCGCCGAACTCCGGGACCGGGTGCGTGGGCTAGCGCCGGGTGCGGACGTCGAGATCGCCTGGAACCCCGAATTCCTACGGGAAGGCTTCGCCGTACAGGACACCTTGCATCCGGACCGGATCGTGCTTGGCGTGCAAGGGGATTCGAGTGCCGCCGAAGTCGCGATCCGCGAACTCTACGCCCCTCTGCTGGCCCATGAAGTTCCTCTTCTGGTCACCGACCTGCAGACCGCCGAACTGGTGAAGGCTTCCGCGAACGCGTTCCTGGCGACCAAGATCTCGTTCATCAATGCGATCTCCGAGGTGTGTGAGGCCGTCGACGCCGACGTGACGCTGCTCGCCGACGCCCTGGGTCATGACCCGCGGATCGGCCGCCGCTTTCTGAACGCGGGGTTGGGCTTCGGGGGCGGCTGCCTGCCCAAGGACATTCGCGCCTTCATGGCCCGCGCGGGTGAACTAGGCGCCAACCATGCGTTGACGTTCCTCCGCGAGGTGGACGCGATCAACATGCGTCGGCGCAGCAGGATGGTGGAATTGGCGACCGTTGCGTGCGGTGGATCGCTGCTGGGCGCGAACATCGCCGTGCTCGGCGCCGCGTTCAAACCCGAGTCCGACGACGTGCGTGACTCGCCGGCGCTCAACGTGGCCGGGATGCTGCAACTCAACGGGGCGACCGTCAACGTCTACGACCCGAAGGCGATGGAGAACTCCCGGCGCCAGTTTCCGACGCTGAACTATTCGACGTCGGTGTCCGACGCGTGCGAACGGGCCGACGCCGTGCTGGTCCTCACGGAGTGGCGCGAATTCGTCGAGTTGGACCCCACCGGGCTCGCCGCTTCCGTGCGCGCGAAAGTTGTTGTAGACGGGCGGAATTGCCTCGACACGGACCGGTGGATGCGGGCGGGCTGGCGGGTTCACTGCCTGGGGAGGGGCGCGATGGCGCACAGTCGGTAGGCTCGGCCGCGTGGAACCGATTCGTCCGGGCCGGCCGGGTGGACCGATCCGCCACCGGATCCGATGGCTGGCGGTGCACGGCTTCGTGCGCGGCGCCTCGAAGTTGCTCGCCCGCCGCGGCGATCCGCAGGCGCGGATGATCGCCGATCCGACGGTGCGCGCCGACCCGGTGGCGTTCGCCGAGGAAGTGCGTGCCCGGGGACCGCTGGTCGAGGCCGCGATCGTGCACCTGACCGTTGACCACGGAATCGCCAGCGACGTGCTGCGGTCCGACGATTTCGAGGTCATGCCGATCGGCTCGAACCTGCCCAAGCCCGTGCGGTGGGTGGCCGACCGCACCAACACCGGCCTACTGCATCCGCTCGAACCGCCGTCGATGCTGGCGGTGGAACCACCACAGCACACCCGGTACCGCAAGCTCGTGTCGTCGGTGTTCACCGCCAAAGCCGTGTCCGCGCTGCGGGAGCGGGTCCGGGAAACCGCCGAATCGCTGCTCGACGAACTCGCCGACGCCGGAACCGTCGACATCGTCGACCGCTACTGCGCCCAATTGCCGGTCGCGGTGATCGGCGACATCCTGGGCGTTCCCGACGCGGACCGGGCGAAGGTCCTGGAGTTCGGCGAGCGCGGTGCGGCAAGCCTCGACATCGGCCTGACCTGGCGGCAGTACCGCACGGTCTATCGCAGCGTCGTGGGCTTCAACGAGTGGCTGTCCGGACACCTTGAAGGGTTGCGGCGCAACCCGGGCGACGACCTGATGAGCCAATTGATTGCGGCGTCCGACGAAGGCGCCCGACTCAACCAGCAGGAGTTGATGGCGACCGCCGGCCTCGTGCTGGCCGCGGGATTCGAGACGACGGTCAACCTGCTGGGCAACGGCATCCGGATGCTACTCGACCGGCCAGAGCACCTCGAGACCCTGGCGCAGCGACCCGAACTGTGGCCCACCGCGGTGGAGGAGATCCTGCGACTGGAACCGCCGGTGCAGCTCACCGCGCGCCGGGCGGCGAAAGACACCGAGCTCGCAGGCCAGCCGATTCCCCGCGGCAGGGCCCTGATCGTCTACATCGTCGGCGCCAACCGCGATCCGAACGTCTTCGACGACCCCGACCGTCTGGACCTCGAGCGGGACAACGCCGGCCGCCACCTGTCGTTCTCCGGTGGTAGGCACTTCTGCCTCGGGGCGGCCCTGGCCCGTGCCGAGGGCGAGGTCGGGCTGCGGGCGTTCTTCGAGCGCTTCCCCGACGCGCGGCTGGCCGGTGCGGGCAGCCGACGCGAAACGCGGGTGCTGCGGGGGTGGGCGTCGCTGCCGATCGCGCTGGGAACCGCGCGCTCTCAGCTCAATTCTCCGTCCTGACCGGGCCTGTTCTTTCGGAACCGGACACGCGGGAGCTAGATCGCCTCGATCGGGGGTCTCGGCGTCGAGTTTTGAGTACGTTCGGGGCGTGGATTTCCGAGCCGCGCTGCTCGACCAGACCCGCGAATTCGGGGAACTGATCCGCAGTGCCGACCCCTCAACGCCGGTGCCGACCTGTCCCGACTGGACGCTCAAGCAGCTCTTCCGCCACGTGGGCCGTGGGAACCGGTGGGCGGCGCAGATCATCGCCGAACGCCGGATGTCGGCGCTGGATCCGCGCGAGGTGCGCGACGGAAAACCGCCGGACGAGCTCGAGCGTGCCGCCGACTGGTTCAACCAGGGTGCGCAGCTGGTGGTCGATGCGGTCGAACGGGCCGGTGCGGCGACCAGGGTGTGGACCTTCCGCGGCCCGCGCCCGGCGGGCTGGTGGATTCGGCGTCGGCTGCACGAGGTGACCGTGCACCACGCCGACGCCGCGCTGGCGCTCGGGGCCGAATACGCCCCACCGGCGGAGCTTGCCGCCGATGCCATCAGCGAATGGGTCGAGCTGATGGTCGCCGCAGGCCCGCCACCGGCGCTGGACCCCGGCAGGAGCATCCACATGCACGCCACCGACGACGGACTCGGGCCCACGGGCGAATGGACCATTGTCCACGACGAGCTGGGCGTCTCGTGGTCGCACGATCACAGCAAGGCCGATGCCGCACTGCGCGGCACAGCGGCCGACCTGCTCCTCGCGATCACTCGCAGGCGTACGGCGGCCGATCTCGGCATCGAGGTGTTCGGCGACGCCGCGGTCTGGGAGGCGTGGTTGGAGCGCACCGGGTTCTAGGCCGGTAGGGCGCGGGACCCCTACTGCCGGTAGCTCGTCAGGAAGTTGCCCAGCCGTTCGATCGCGTTGGCCAGGTCGCGGGCCCACGGCAGCGTCACGATTCGCAGGTGATCCGGCGTCGGCCAGTTGAACCCGGTGCCCTGGGTGACGAGGATTTTCTCCTGCAGAAGCAGGTCCAGGACCAGCTGTTCGTCGTCGGCGATGTCGTAGACCTCTGGGTCCAGCCGGGGGAAGGCGTAAAGGGCGCCTTGGGGTTTCACGCACGACACGCCGGGGAGTTCATTGAGCATTTGCCACGCCACGTCGCGCTGCTCCAGGAGCCGGCCTCCTGGCAGCACGAGGTCTTCGATGCTCTGATAGCCACCGAGAGCAACCTGAATCGCGTGCTGCGCGGGCACATTCGGACACAACCGCATGTTCGCCAGCAGGCTGATGCCCTCGATGAAACTCGCCGCGTTCTCCTTGGGGCCGGTGATCACGAGCCAGCCAGACCGGTAGCCCGCCACTCGATAGGCCTTCGACAGTCCGTTGAAGGTCAACGTCAGTACGTCGGGGGCCACCGACGCCATCGCGATGTGTTCGGCACCGTCGTAGAGGATCTTGTCGTAGATCTCGTCGGCGAGCAGCATCAGCTGGTGCTTCCGTGCCAAATCTGCTATCTGCGTGAGGACTTCGCGCGTATACACCGCGCCGGTCGGGTTGTTCGGATTGATCACGACGATCGCCTTGGTGCGTTCGGTGATCTTCGATTCCAGGTCGGCGATGTCGGGCATCCAACCCTGCGTCTCATCGCACAGGTAATGCACCGGGGTGCCGCCGGCCAACGATGTGCACGCGGTCCACAACGGATAGTCCGGCGCAGGGATCAGCACCTGATCACCGTTGTCCAGCAACGCCTGCAACGTCATCTGGATCAACTCGGAGGCGCCGTTGCCGAGATAGACGTCCTCGACGTCGAATCTGGGGAACCCCTCGACGAGTTCGTAGCGGGTGAACACCGCGCGACGGGCCGGCATGATGCCCTTGGAGTCGGAGTAGCCCTGCGCGTAGGGCAGCGCCTGGATGATGTCGCGCATGATCACATCCGGCGCCTCGAAACCGAACGGGGCGGGATTGCCGATGTTCAGCTTCAGGATGCGGTGACCCTCGGCCTCCAGCCGCGACGCGTGCTCGTGCACCGGTCCGCGGATCTCGTACAGGACGTCCTGCAGCTTCGACGACTGCGTGAACGTGCGCGGCCGCGGCCCGTGTCCGGCGGCATGGATCGGCACGTGGTGGGTGGTCACGACCTCCATGCTCTCATTTCTGTCCAGCGATTAACCAAAATCGCCGATCAACGGCTCAGCGCTTACCCGGAGGGCGTGCTCCCTTGGCGATCCCGAGACCCTTCACCGGCGGCGCCTCCGGCTTGTCACCGTCGCCGCTCTCGGAAGGCTCAGGGGCAGCGCTGGATTCATCATCGGTCTGCGGCTCCGGTTGGGCGGCAGCCGGTTTCGGCGGGGCTGGCGCGGCCGACTTCTTGGCACCCGGCCTGCGGGCTCCCGGTGCGATGGCGAGTCCCCTCACCTCGGGCTCGGGCTTGGCCTCCAGGCCCCGATCCGAGTCGGCGGTGTCGGTCTTGGCACCCGGCGACGCCTTGTCCGGGTCGACGTTCGGCGGCTGCGTGACGGTCGCCTCGCCCTCGTTCGGCGACGTCGGCTGGGCCTTCTTCTTCGCGCCCGGCCGCTTGGCGCCTGCCGCGATGCCGAGCCCCTTGACCTCCGGCTCGGGCGTCGCGGCGGCATCCGGCTTGGCCTCCGCCTCTGCGGGTGCCGCCTGTGCAGCGGGTGTTGCCTTCTTGGCGCCGGGCCGCTTGGCGCCCGCGGCGATGCCGAGACCCTTCGCGGGAGGCGCTGCCGCAGCGGGCTTTTCGTCGGCCGCGGGCGCGGCCTTCTTGGCACCCGGGCGCTTGGCGCCGCCGGCGATACCGAGACCCTTGACGGGCTTGGTCTCCGTGGCCGTGGCTGCCTCGGCCTCGGGCTCCGGCTCTGCCTGCGGCTCGGGCTCGGCCTCGGTCGGAGCCACCTTCGCGGGCGCTTCGGCGGCCAGCTTGGCCGCGCGCTCCTCGGCCTCCTTGGCCGCGGTGCCCTTCTCCGGCAGTGTGATGGTGCTCTTGTCCAACGAGCCCAGCAGCAGCTGCGCCACGTCCAGAACCTCGGCCTTCTCCACCTCACGGGCGGCGGAGACCTCGTCGACGCCGTCGGTGATCATGACGCGGCAGAACGGGCAGCCGGTCGCGATCGTCGAGGCGGTGTCCATCGCCTCCTCGGTGCGCTCGGTGTTGACGCGCTTGCCGATGTGCTCTTCCATCCACATCCGCGCGCCGCCGGCGCCGCAGCACAGGCCGCGGTCGGCGTGGCGAGGCATCTCGGTCAGCTTCGCCCCGGAAGCCCCGATGAGCTCGCGTGGGGCCGAGTACTCCTTATTGTGGCGGCCCAGGTAGCACGGGTCGTGGTAGGTGATGGCTTTCCCTTCCGCACCTGCCTCGGCGACCGGGGTGACGGGGATGAGCTTCTTGTCTCGCACCAGCCGGTTCAGCAGCTGGGTGTGGTGCAGCACGGTGAAGTTGCCGCCCACCTGCGGATACTCGCGGCCCAGTGTGTTGAAGCAGTGCGGGCAGGTGACGACGATCTTGCGGTCGACCCGCTCGACCCCCTCGAACAGCTCGTTGAGCGTCTCGACGTTCTGCGCGGCCAGCTGCTGGAACAGGAACTCGTTGCCGGAGCGCCGGGCCGAGTCGCCGTTGCAGGTCTCGCCCTCACCGAGCACCAGGTACTTGACGCCCGCGGCGGCCAGCAGCTCGGCGACGGCCTTGGTGGTCTTCTTCGCGCGGTCCTCATAGGCGCCGGCGCATCCAACCCAGAACAGATACTCGTATCCGTCGAACGACTCGACGTCCTGGCCGTACACCGGCACGTCGAAGTCGACCTCGTCGATCCAGTTCGTGCGGTCCTTGGCGTTCTGACCCCACGGGTTGCCCTTGGCCTCCAGGTTCTTGAACAGCACGCCGAGCTCGCCGGGGAACTCGGATTCCATCATCACCTGGTAGCGGCGCATGTCGACGATGTGGTCGATGTGCTCGATGTCGACCGGGCACTGCTCGACGCAGGCACCGCACGTCGTGCAGGACCACAGCACGTCGGGGTCGATCACGCCGCCCTGTTCCTCGGTGCCGACCAACGGCCGGGTCGCCTGCTCCGGGCCCGAGCCCAGGATCCGCTCGAAGCCGGACTCGGGAACGTGCTCGTGCGAATGCTTCTCGGATTCCTTCTCGCCGCGCAGTTCCTCACCGAGGCCGCCTTCGGGCGTGTTCTCCAGCGGTGATTCCTTATCGCCGAGGATGTAGGGCGCCTTGGCGAACAGGTGGTCGCGCAGGTTCATGATCACGAGCTTGGGCGACAGCGGCTTACCGGTGTTCCACGCCGGGCACTGCGACTGGCACCGACCACATTCGGTGCACGTGGTCATGTCGAGGTAGGCCTTCCACGTGAAGTCCTCGATCTTGCCGCGGCCCAGCACCGCGTCCTCCGGCGGATCCTCGAAGTCGATGCGCTTTGCCTGCCCATCGACCGCGTACTCGACCGGCAGCAGCGGGCCAAGCCCGTTGGGCATCCGCTTGAAGGTGACGTTGATGGGCGCCAGGCCGATGTGCAGGTGCTTGGAGTGCAGCACGATCAGCAGGAAGATCAGCATCACCGCGATGTGGAGCAACAGCGCGATGGTCTCGATCCACGCGTTGGCGGGCTCGCCGAGCCCGTGCAGCACCCAGCCCATGAACTGGGAGAAGAACGCGCCGTTGCCGTACGGCAGCGCGCCGGTGTTCACCGCGGCCCCGCGCACCAGCGCGTAGGTCCAGATGACGTTGAAGATCATGAACAGGATCAGCCAGGCGCCGCCGGTGTGCGATCCGTAGAAGCGGGAGTCGCGGCCGTGCTGCTTGGGCTCCTGCATCACGCGGATGATCGCGAACGTGATGATGCCGAGGAGCACCGCGACGGCGAAGAAGTCCTGCAGGAAACCGAGCACGTCCCAGCGGCCGATGATCGGGATGTGGAAGTCGTGGTCGAACAGCAGGCCGTACGCCTCGAGGTAGACCGACGCCAGGATGAAGAAGCCCCACATCGTGAAGAAGTGGGCGAGGCCGGGCAGTGACCACTTGAGCAGCCGTGTTTGCCCGAAGACCTCTTCGATCTGCGTGGTGATGCGCTTGCCGAGGTTGTCCTTGCGGTTGTTCTCCGGGCTGGTGGGCGCTCCGGAGCGGATCAACGTCGTAAGCCAGACAACGCGTTTGGCGGCGAAGACCAGCACAAGGGCCGTCAGCCCCAATCCGACGACGAGCCTGATCAGCATCTGCGTGTCCACCGCGCGCCTCCCGTTCTCAAGTTACCCAAGAGTAACTTATCGCAAGTTACCCGTCGGTAACTTGACTCAGGGCCTGCTCAAGCCCGGGGGTCATAGTTGCATCTCCAAGGGAAACGCCGCTACGAAGGTTGTCCTAACTACGCACCGTCGGTCGGGCTGGACTCGTCGGGCACGGTGTCGGTACCCGTTTGGCCGCCGCTCGAATCCGTGTCGGCGGGATCCGGATCGGCCTCCGGAGCGCCGTTGCCGGGCCCGGGATCGATCGGCGGAGGATCGGCCGACGGAGGGGTCTGCGGCTCGGGCGACGGGTCGGTCTCCGGTTCCGGCGGCGGTGCTGCTTCGGGCTCGGCCGACGGGGGAGTGGTCGTCGTCGCCCCCGCAGCGCAGCGCGCGCCCGGCGCCTGCGACACAGGCGGCCCCGAGCCCGCCACCCCCG
>NZ_LZMD01000003.1 GCF_001668575.1 Mycobacterium sp. 1164985.4 | reverse complement strand
GGTCGTCATCCGGGGTTGCCGCGGCTGTTGAATATGTATGGCATCACCGAGACCACGGTGCATGCCTCGTTGCGGGAAATCGTTACCGCCGATGCGCAGACCGCGCTGTCTCCGATCGGGGTGCCGCTGGCGCATCTGGGCTTTTTCGTGCTCGACACCTGGTTGCGGCGGGTATCGCCGGGGGTGGTCGGTGAGTTGTATGTCGCCGGCGCTGGGCTTGCCGAGGGTTATGTGGGCCGGGCGGGGTTGTCGTCGTCGCGGTTTGTGGCGTGTCCGTTTGGCGGGCCCGGTCAGCGGATGTATCGCACCGGGGATCTGGTGTCGTGGGGTGCTGATGGGCAGTTGCGCTATGTGGGCAGGGCTGATGAGCAGGTCAAGATCCGCGGGTACCGCATCGAACTCGGTGAAGTCCAGGCGGCGCTGAACGCCGTTGACGGCGTGGAGCAGGCGGTGGTGATCGCCCGCGAGGACCGCCCCGGCGACAAGCGCCTGGTTGGCTATGTCACCGGAACGGCCGACCCGGCCGCTGCGCGCGCGGAACTGGGTGAGCGGCTGCCGGGCTATATGGTTCCGACCGCGGTGGTGGTGCTGGAAACACTGCCGTTGACGGTCAACGGCAAGATCGACACCCGTGCCCTGCCGGCACCCGAATACACCGACGTGGATCGCTACCGCGCGCCGCAAAGCGCGGTCGAGGAAATTCTGGCCGGGATTTATGCCCAGGTGTTGGGGCTGGAGCAGGTCGGCGTTGACGAGTCGTTCTTCGAGCTGGGCGGCGACAGCATCCTGTCGATGCAGGTCGTGGCGCGGGCACGGGCGGCCGGCCTGCTGTGTCGCCCGCGGGATGTGTTCGTCGAGCAGACCGTCGCCAGACTTGCACTGGTGGTCGAAGTAGCGGACAGCGCCGCGGGCACGGTCGATGAGGGTATCGGGCCGGTGGTGGCCACTCCGATCATGGGCTGGCTGGCCAGCGTGGACGGCTCGGTCGACGAGTTCAACCAGACCATGGTCGTTCAGGCGCCCGCCGGGGTGAGCGAGGCCGACGTCGTGGTGTTGGTGCAGGCCTTGCTGGATCGGCATGCAATGTTGCGGGTACGCGTCGAGGATGACGGCGCCGGAGGATGGGCGCTGACGGTGCCCGAGGCCGGCACAGTGGCTGCCGCCGCGTGCGTGCAGGCCGTCGACGCGATCGATGATGATGCGGTGGCCGAGGCGCGGTCGCGCTTGAACCCGGGCGCCGGCGTGATGCTGAGTGCACTGTGGGCCAGCTCAACCGGCCAGTTGGTGTTGATCGTTCACCATCTGGCAGTCGATGGCGTGTCGTGGCGAATCCTGTTGGAAGATCTCAACATCGCCTGGGCCCAGCACCACAGTGGGCAGTCGATTGACCTGCCGGCAGGCGGGACGTCGTTTGCCCGGTGGTCAACGGTGCTCGCCGAATATGCCCACGCCCCTGAGGTGATCGCACAGGCCGATGCGTGGCGGCAGGTGGCCGCGACGCCGGCGGTGTTGGCGTCGGTGCGACCGGAGGTGGACACGTTCATCACCGCCGGGAACTTGTCGGCGGATCTGGATGTCGAGACCACCCGGATGCTGCTCGGTGAGGTGCCCGCAGCATTGCACGCCGGGGTGCAAGACATCTTGTTGATTGCGTTCGGATTGGCCTGCGCGGAGTTCTTGGGTTCCGGCGATGCACCGATCGGCATCGATGTGGAGGGTCACGGCCGCCACGAGGAACTTGCCGGCGGGATTGATTTGACCCGTACCGTGGGTTGGTTCACCACCATTTACCCGGTGGCCCTGAGTGTGGGGGCCCTGGACTGGGCGCAGGTGACCGCAGGTGAGTCGGCGCTGGAAGCATCGGTCAAGAACGCCAAGGAACAACTGCGCGCGCTGCCCGATCCGCTGACCTATGGCCTGCTGCGCTACCTGAACCCCGAGATCGACCTCGACGGGGTCGACCCACCGATCGCGTTCAACTATCTGGGCCGGTTGGGCGCGGCTGCGGCCGAACTCTCCGAGGAACTGTGGCGGATCAGCCAGGAAGGCCTGACCCTTACCGGCGCGGCCGCGGCGATACCGATGCCGTTGCTCCACACAGTGGAACTCAACGCCGCCACCGTCGACACCGAGGACGGCCCACGACTGCACGCGAACTGGACCTGGGCGCAATCGGTGCTCAATCAGGCGCAGGTGGACCGGTTGAGCCGGTTGTGGTTCGAGGCCCTCGCTGGCATCTGCGCGCTGGTGCGCTCCGGCGGCGGCGGGCTCACACCCTCAGATATCACCCCGGCCCGGCTCAGCCAGCCCCAACTCGACGAACTGTGCCAGCAGTACGCCGTCTCGGACGTGTTGCCGCTGACCCCCCTGCAGCAGGGGCTGCTGTTCCACGCCAACACTGTGCAGGACCGCGGTGACGACGTGTATGCGATTCAGCGCGATATCACCATCACTGGTGCGCTTGAACCGCAGCGGCTTCACGACGCGGTCCAGACGGCGATCACCCGTCACCCGCATCTGGCGGCCCGCTTCTGTGCAGACTTCGACGAGCCGGTGCAGATCATCCCGGCGGAACCGACTGCGCCGTGGCGATACGTCGAAATCACTGCCAGCGACGTGGACCTCGAACAGCAGGTCCAGCAGGTGTGCGCCACCGAACGCGCCGCGGTCGCTGACCTCGCCGACCAGTCACCCTTCCGGGCGGCGCTGATTCGCACCGCACCGGACCGCCACCGCTTCGTACTGACCAACCATCACATCGTTCTCGACGGGTGGTCGACCGCGATCTTGCTGCAGGAAATCATCGCCGGTTACTACGGGCAGCGGTTGCCTGCAGCGGTGCCGTACCGCCGCTTTGTCAGCTGGTTGACCGAACGAGACATGGACGCGGCCCGCGCGGCCTGGGCCGAAGTGCTTGCCGGGTTCGATACACCCACCCTGGTTGGCTCGCCAAATCGGTTGGGTCTCGGCCGACGCGACGTCGCAACGTTCCGTCTGGATGAGGAGTCCACTCAGGCACTTGGCGATCTGGCACGCGCTAACCACACGACCGTCAGCACCGTGCTTCAAGCCGTCTGGGTGCAGCTGCTGATGTGGCTGACCGGCCAGCGTGATGTCGCCTTCGGCACCGCGGTTTCCGGGCGCCCAACCGACGTCAACGGCGCAGACTCGATAGTTGGCCTGCTGATCAACACCGTGCCTGTGCGCGCGACGATCACGCCGACAACAACCATCGCCGACCTTCTGGATCAGCTGCAAGCAGCGCACAACCGCACCGTCGACCACCAGCACCTGGCGCTATCGGAGATTCACCGCATCGCCGGCCACGATCAGTTGTTCGACACCTTGTTCGTCTACGAGAACTACCCGGTTGACGCCGCTGCGTTCGCCGGTGAATACGAGTTGGCCATCACCGACATCAGCGCACGTGAGTACAACCATTATCCGCTGGCGGTACAAGCGTCACCGGGTCGCGAGCTGACATTGCGTGTCGAGTACGACGCCGAGGTGTTCGACGCCGCAGGTATCAACTCTTTGATGGCACGGCTGCGGCGGGTGGTGGCGGCTTTGACCGCTGAACCGGATCAGTAATCATGACCGCGGATGCGTCGCGGCGGTTGTTGTCGATTGATTTGCTCGATGAGGATGAGCATGCCCAGTTGGATGGG
>NZ_LZMD01000002.1 GCF_001668575.1 Mycobacterium sp. 1164985.4 | reverse complement strand
GACCCACATACCGCAACTGCCCATCAGCACCCCACCACACCAAATCCCCAGTGCGATACATCCGCTGACCCGCGGCCCCATACGGGCACGCCACAAACCGCGACGCCGACAACGACGCCCGGCCCACATACCCATAACCCACACCCGAACCAGCCACATACAACTCACCGACCACCCCGGCCGGGACCTCCTGCAACCAGCCATCGAGCACGAACAACGCCGCCCCTGGCACCGGCGCACCGATCGGCGGCGCTCCCGACCCCGCCGTCAGCGGCGCGCTGAGCATCACCACCATCGTCGTCTCGGTCGGCCCGAACGCGTTGATCATCACCCGCCCTGGCGCCCACCGATCCACCAACTCCGGCGGACACGCCTCCCCGGCCACCACCAACGCCGTGGACTCCAACCCCTCGACGGCGAGCATCCCTGCCGCCGAGGGGGTCTGGGTCAACACATTGACCTGCTGCGCGACCAGCACCGCGTGCAAGTCCTCCGCCGAACGGGTCACCGCGTCGGGCACCACCACCACCGTGCCGCCGTTCAGCAGCGGACCCCAGGTTTCCCACACCGAGGTGTCGAATCCATAGGAATGGCACTGCGTCCAAACCCCGGTCACCGGCAGATAGCGGCCCAACTGCTGCAGCAGCTGAGTGACGTTGTGGTGACTGGTGACCACACCCTTCGGCGCACCGGTGGTCCCCGAGGTGTAAATCAAATACGCGACATCATCCGGGGCCGGTCCCATAACCGCGGTGCTTGGCTGGGCCTCGAGGGCGGGATCGTCGATGTCGATGACCACCAGCTCATGGCCGGCCACCCTATGGGCCAGCCCCGCGGTGGTCAGCACGGCGATCGGGGCGGCATCATCGAGCACGAACTCGATCCGCGCATCCGGATGCGCCGGCTCGATCGGCACATAGGCCGCCCCACACTTGAGCAGCCCCAGCATCGCCACGGCCGCCTCGCCTGAGCGCTCCACCAACAACGCCACCCGCTGCCCCGGTCCCACCCCGCGGCCGACCAGCAGATGCGCCCAGCGATTCGATGCCTCATCAAGTTCGCGATACGTCCACGAACGGCCCTGAGACGTCAACGCCACCGCCCCCGGCGCACGAGTGACCTGAGCAGCGAACAACTCCGGAATCGACATCGCCGATGGTCCCGGCACGGTCAGGGTCGCCCGATTACCCCACCTTTGCAACCGGGCGTGTTCATCGACATCGAGCACATCGATCGACGACAACCGCCGCGACGGATCAACCGTCATCGCCACCACGATCCGCTGCAACCGCTCAACGAACGCTTCAATGCTGGCCGCATCGAACACATCGGTGCGGAACTCGACGTGCCCGCCGATACCGGCCGGCTCGCCGCTCTCGCTCCACTGCTCGCCCAAGGAGAACGTCAAATCCATACGGGCGGTGTGAGTCTCAGCCGGCATCGCCGCGACCTTCAGGTCCCCCAGCGCCATTTCGGCGGACCGATCACCGACCTGGCCCCCGAAGTTCTGCCAGGCCAACGACACCTGCACCAGGGGATGGTGATTCAGCGACCGGATCGGATTCAGCCGCTCCACCAACACCTCGAACGGCACATCCTGATGCTCGAAAGCGGCCAGGCTGCGCGCACGCACCTGCTCCAACAACTCGCCCACCGACGGGTCCCCGGCAATCTCGACCCTCAACACCAGTGTGTTGACGAAAAAGCCCACGAGTTCGTCCAGCGCCCGGTCGCGCCGCCCGGCGATCGGGAACCCCACCGCCACATCGGAACTCGCGCTCAGCTTGACCAGCAACACCGCCAGAGCGGCCTGCATCACCATGAAACTGGTCGCGTCGTGCCCACGAGCCAGCTCGCGCACTTGCTGCTGCAGCTCCGTGGGCCAGTCCACGGCTATCTTGGCGCCGCAATAATCGGCCTCGGGCGGATAGGGCCGATCGGTGGGCAGCTGTACCCGCTCTGGCATATCGCTCAACGCTTGCTGCCAATAAGCCAACTGTGCGGAGATACGGCTGTCGGGATCGTCGAGATCACCAAGCTGGGCGCGCTGCCACAACGAGTAATCGACATACTGCACCGGCAGCGGCGCCCACCCAGGCGTCTGCCCCGCGCACCGCGCGGCGTACGCCACCCCAAGATCAGCCACCAGTGGAGCGATCGACCAGCCATCCGCCGCGATGTGATGGACCACCGCCACCAGCACGTGCTCGCCATCGCCAAGACGGTAAAGCATTGCCCGCAAAGGGATCTCAGTTGCCAGATCAAACGGGTGACGCACCACCGCGTCGATCGCCGATTGAAGCTCGGTCTCCGACAAGTCACCAACATCAATGACGTCCCAGCCGAAGTCGGCGTGCTCGACCGGCACCACCAGCTGCCGGGGAACGCCCTCGGGGGCGGGGAACAAAGTGCGCAGACTTTCGTGCCGGCCCACCACATCGGCAAGCGCCGCCCCGAACGCCTGTGCATCCAGGGTCCCGCTCAGCCGCAACGCCACCGCCATGTTGTAGATCGGCGAGGGTCCCTGCAGCTGATCAATGAACCACAACCGGTTCTGGGCGAACGACAACGGCACCACCGCCGGGCGCTCACCCGCCACCAGTCGCATAAGCCCGCCACCGCCGACACCGATCCGCGGTGCAAGCCGCGCCACCGTCGGCGCCTCGAATAAGACGCTCACCTCAAGGTGCGTGTCCAGACTGGTGTTGACCGCTGCGACGACCCGCATCGCCAACAGCGAATCGCCGCCGAGTTGGAAGAAGGAGTCGTCGGCTCCGACGCGGTCGAGTCCGAGTACCTGGGCGTAGATACCGGCCAGGATTTCTTCGGTGG
>NZ_LZMD01000001.1 GCF_001668575.1 Mycobacterium sp. 1164985.4 | reverse complement strand
CCAACATCACCTGCACCAACGGGTGATGAGTCAGGCTGCGGGTCGGGTTGAGCCGCTCCACCAACACCTCAAACGGCACATCCTGATGCTCGAAGGCGGCCAAACTACGTGCCCGCACCTGAGCCAATAGCTCTGCGGCCGTGGGATCACCGGCCACCTCGACCCGCAACACCAACGTATTGACGAAAAACCCGACCAACCCGTCCAGAGCCGGGTCACGCCGCCCGGCGATCGGGAACCCCACCGCCACATCCGAACTGGCGCCCAGCTTCGCCAACAACACCGCCAACGCGGCCTGCACCACCATGAAACTGGTCGCGTTGTGTTCACGCGCCACCCGCGCGATCTGCTGCTGCAACTCCGCCGGCCAGTCCACGGTGACCTTGGCCCCGCGGTAATCGGCCACCGCCGGATATGGCCGATCGGTGGGCAAGACCACCCGCTCGGGCATACCGGACAGCGCATCCTGCCAGTAGGCCAGCTGGGCGGAGATGCGGCTGTCGGGATCATCGAGATC